>NZ_JBEXGS010000007.1:0-191619 GCF_040607455.1 Sphaerisporangium sp. NPDC005289 | reverse complement strand
CGGCCGTGGGCGGCGCAGCTGCGGTATGTAGTGATGCATGAGTTCAAGGAAGTAACGCCAGCAAAGAGCGAAGGAGTGTTGAACGCCATCAGGATCGCCCGTCGCCGGCTGATTTTCGCCGCACGGGTACCGCAGTCCCACGGATTGGAAGGTGGTCTACGGTCACGCATACGCGATCCCCGCATCCCCGCCCCCATCGGGCGGCCAATGCGGAAGAGACAGATCGGCCTCCGGGCCGGTAGATGGTGTTGAACCTCGTGGGCCCCGGCGCATCATGGCGCCGGGGCCCCTGTTGGCATTTCGGGAAGGTCGTCAGGAAGGTTGTATGGACCAAGCACTGGTAACGTCGGCCGTCCGCGCGCAGCCCAGGCTCCGCGCCAGCGCCGACAAGGCTGAACCGGCCCCTGGGGCCGACACCGCGGGCAGCGCCGATGGGCTCCCCGCCACGCCGGGCGACACCCCCGCTCACCGGTTCGACGATGAGGACTACCCCGCCTACAGCATGGGCCGGGCCGCGGAGATGCTCGGCGTCACCCCGGCGTTCCTGCGCAACCTGGGCGCCGCCAAACTGATCGAGCCGCAGCGCTCTGAAGGCGGCCACCGCCGCTACTCCCGCTACCAGCTCCGCCTGGCCGCCCGCGCCCGCGAACTCCTCGACCAGGGCACCGCCCTGGACGCCGCCTGCCGCATCATCATCCTGGAAGACCAACTCGCAGAAGCTCTGCGCATCAACACCGAACTCCGGCAGAGCCGCGACCACCACCGGCCCGACAACGCCAGCCGCCGCTCGGCCTGAGGGGGTCCCTGGCCTCCTGGCCTAAAACCAAGGAATATAGCTCTGGCCTGCGGCGATGTGCTCAGGCATCTGCCTTGGGCGGGGGTCGCCGTGCCAGAAGGGGGCGTCGATCATGCCGGGATCGACGAGGGTGACACCGGGCGGCTTCGGCGCTGTCCTGCGCGTCGCCGCCGGACAGCATCCGGGCGATCTGCGGTGCTGCGGACCAGTAGCTCGACAGCGATGACCAGGAATATCAGGTAGGCCGGGTCGATGGTGTCGTCGATCAGCCCGGCCTGTTGCGCCGCTGCCACGGCCTTGGCCTTGCCGGCATACAGCTCGGTGCGCGCGATCTCGTCCGGGGCGCGGTGCCATGGGACGGGGGTCAGGTCGTGGAGGAGGTGACCGAGCCCTGGTAGGTGTCCTCGATGAACTTCTTGACCTCGGGCCCGGCCAGGAGCTGTGCCAGCTTCTTGACCTGCGGGTCGTTCTCGTGGCCCTTGAGGACGACCAGGCCGTTGGCGTAGGGGTTGTTCTCGGCCTTCTCCAGGACCAGGGCGTCGGCGGCCGGCTTGAGGCCAGCCTCCAGCGCGTAGTTCCCGTTGATCACGGCCGCGTCCACGTCCTCCAGCGAGCGCGGCAACTGGGCCGCTTCCAGCGGCTTGAACTGCAACTTCTTGGGGTTGTCCGCCACGTCACGCTCGGTGGCCGCGGTTCCGACGCCCGGCTTGAGCTTGATCAGGCCGTTGTCCTCCAGCAGCTTCAGCCCGCGGCCGAGGTTGGTGGCGTCGTTCGGTACCGCGATGGTCGCCCCGGAGGCCAGCTCGCCGGCGGTCTTGACCTTCCGCGAGTACAGGCCGAGCGGCTCCAGATGGACCGCCTGGACGAAGGTCAGCTCGTCGCCGCCCTTGGACTTGAGGAAGTCCGCCAGGTAGGGCCGATGCTGGAAATAGTTGCCGTCCAGCCGGCCTTCCTGCAGCTGGACGTTCGGCTGCACGTAGTCGGTGAACTCGACGATGTCCAGCTTGAGACCGGCGGCGGGGGCCAGCTTGTCCTTGACGAACTTCAGAATCTCCGCGTGCGGCACCGGGCTGACGCCGATCTTCAGCACGGCGTCCTTCGCCGCGGCCGACTGCGACCCGCCGGATCCGCCGGACCCGGCGGACGCGCCGCACGCCGCCAGCGTCAACGCGAGCACGGCGGCGGCCACGGAGCCGATCAACTTACGCATTCGAACATCTCCTTGCGTGCGTTCAACTGTGGGTCTCGTCTGTGGGTCTCATCTGTGGGACAGCCGGCGGGCCATGAAGTCGCCGAGGCTCTGGATCAGCTGAACGACCACCACGAGCAGCACGACCGTGATGATCATCACGGTCGTGTCGAAGCGCTGATAGCCGTACCTGATGGCGAGGTCGCCGAGCCCTCCGCCGCCGATCGCCCCGGCCATCGCCGAGTAGCCGATCAGCGCCACGATCGTCACGGTCAGCCCGGCGACCAGCCCGGGCAGCGCCTCGGGCAGCATGACGCGGCCGACCACGCGTAGGCGGCCGGCGCCCATGGCCACGGCGGCCTCGATCACCTCGCGCTCGACTCCGCGAAGCCCGGTCTCGACCAGCCGGGCGTAGAACGGCACGGCTCCGAGCGTCAGGGGGACGATGGCGGCGACCGTCCCGATCGTGGTGCCGGTGACCAGCCGGGTGAAAGGCAGGATCGCCACCATCAGCACGATGAACGGCAGCGACCGCCCGATGTTGACGATCCCACCGAGAACGGCCTTGACCGCCGGGACGGGCGTGAGGCCACCGCGGTCGGTGGTGACCAGGAACACGCCCAGCGGCAGGCCGAGCAACAGCGTCAGCAGTGCCGACCAGAACACCATCTGGACCGTCTCGCCGGTCGCCTGCGTCAGCGCGGGCAGCAGCTCGTCGGCGTTCACCGGGCCTCCTCGACGATCACGCCGCGTTCGCGCAGGTGGCCGAGGGCGCCGGCGTGGTCGCCGCCTTCGAGCCGGACGCGAAGTCGTCCGACGGGCCGCCCGCCGAGGTCCTCCAGCGAGCCGCCCAGGACGTTGACGTCCACGTCGAACCCGCGTACCAGGGCGGACATCACCGGCTCATCCGCCCGTCCCGCGAAGGTGAGGGTCACGGTGCCGGGCGGGGCGGGCTCGGGGAGCGGGAAGATCTCGCGGGTGAGCAGCGACCCGGGACGGGCGACGAGCTCGGCCAGGGTGCCGGCCTCCGCCACGCGGCCGTCCCGCATGATCGCCACCGAGTCGCAGACGCCCTTGATGACGTGCATCTCGTGGGTGATCAGCAAGATGGTCAGGCCCAGCTCGGCGTTGAGCCGCTTGAGCAGGGCGAGGATGGACTGCGTGGTGCCGGGGTCCAGCGCGCTGGTGGCCTCGTCGGAGAGCAGCACCTTCGGCCCGGCGGCGAGGGCGCGGGCGATGCCGACCCGCTGCTTCTGACCCCCGGAGAGCTGCGCCGGATAGGCCGAGGCCTTTCCCTCCAGCCCGACCAGCTCCAGCAGCTCGCGCACGCGCGCCGCGCGCCGAGCCCGGGGCAGCCCGGCGACCTCCAGGGGAAAAGCGACGTTCCCCGCCACCGTGCGGGACGACAGCAGGGCGAAGTGCTGGTGGATCATGCCGATGCCCTGTCTGGCGCGGCGCAGTTCGGCCTGCCCGAGTGTGGTCAGCTCCTGGCCGGCGACCGTGACGGTGCCGGCGGTCGGGCGTTCGAGCAGGTTGACACACCGCAGCAAGGTGCTCTTCCCGGCCCCGCTCTGTCCGAGCACGCCGAAGATCTCACCCTCGCGGACGTCGAGATCGACCCCGTCGAGGGCGACGACGCCGTTGCCGTAGACCTTGCGCAGGCCAGAAACATGTATCACAGGTAGGTTATATCCTGAATAGAAGATGGTTGTTACCAGGAGAAAAGGGACGACGGGCGGGGCTGCCGCTTCAGCCCGAACAGCGACGCGCGCGCATGGAACCGTCGGCCTCCGGCATGGGCCAGGTCAAAGGCAGGGCAAGCGTCACGGTGGGCCCAACCCTCCTACGCGGTAACACAATTCCCGTGGCGCGGTGTGATAACGGCCACTCGGCCCGCCGGACATGCGACCTCACCCGCCGTCAACCGTCGCTTCATGGCTGATCACCAGGTCACACAGCGGACGATCACCCGGTCCAGAGCTGGTTCCACGATGACCGCGCCGTGCTGTCGCGCCGTCGTCCCGGCGAGGCCACAGACCATCGCTTGAGGAGTTCTCGCGAAAGGAAACCAAGGGTAGGTGCTAATTTACTCACGGTAGCCGCAGACCCGCACGGGGAGGAGTCGACGCACCTCCTCGCGGCGCCGGGCACGATGTCCCATTCGTTTCCCAGGGGGTCCGATGGCGCCTGCGACGAGAACAGAGGCACCTGCGGACGAGGTCCGCCGGCCGCGCCCGAGCGTGCGGCACCTGGCCGGCTGCGCCGCCATACTGCTCGACGCCGACGGGCGCGTTACTCAGTGGGGCGGAGGGGCGGTGCGCCTGTTCGGGCGCCCGCCCGAAACGGCCATGGGCCACGACATCTGCGACCTGCTGTTGCGCGGCACCCGCCGCGAGACCGTCCATCGGGCGCTGCGGCAGGTCGCGTCGGGCGTGCGCTGGTGCGACGTGCTGTCCGCCGAATGCGCCGACGGCCGCGTCCACGACGTCGTCTTCACCTGGGAGCCGCTGGCCCATCCCGGTCCCTGGGGCGCGGTCATGGTCACCGCCGTGGACGCCTCCCCGCCCCGGCACGACGGCGCCGACGCCTCGGCCCGCGAGCGCCTCGCCCTCCTCGACGAGCTGAGCACCCACATGAGCGCCACCCTCGACCCCCGGCAGGCCGCCGAGGATTTCACGGCGTTCGCCGTGCCGCGCGTCGCCGACACCGCCACCCTGTACGTCATCGAGGGCCTGCTCAGAGACGAGGAACACCCCGAGCGCGCCCCCGACGGGTCGATGCGCGTCCGCCGCCTGGCCCTCAAGCTCGGCGCCCGCCAGACCGACGAGGTCAAGTGGCACGCCGCCTTCCCCGTCGACGAGGTCGTCGGCTACAGCGCCCGCCATCCGGCCTCCCGGTGCATGACGGCGAACGCGCCGGTGTTCTCCTCGGCGGCCGACCTGGAGATCGACTACCTCGACCGCATCATCGGCGTCCTCGGCGAACCCGCCCTGCGCTACCTCGAGATGTCCTCCTTCCTCACCGTGCCGCTGACCGCCCGGGGCATGGTCCTCGGCTTCATCGCCCTGTCGCGCTTCCCCGACCGCAGCCGCTTCGACGAGCACGACAAGGCGCTCGCCGAAGACCTCGCCGTCCGGGCGGCCATCTCCATCGACAACGCCCGGCTCTACACCCGCGAGCGGCGCACCGCGCAGGCCCTGCAGGACAACCTCGCGCCGCGCACGCTCACCGCACCGCCCGGCCTGGAGGTCGCCCACCGCTACCTCCCGGCGAGCGCCATGCGGGCGGGCGGCGACTGGTACGACGTCATCCCGTTGTCGGACACCCGCATCGCCCTAGTCGTCGGGGACGCCATGGGGCACGGCGCCGTGGCCGCCGGCGCGATGGGGCAGCTGCGCGCCGCCGTCCGCGCCCTCGCCGGCACCGACCAGCCCCCGGACGCGGTGCTGCGCCGGCTGGACCACATGGCCGAGGACATGGATGCCATCCAGTGCGCGACGTGCCTGTACGCCATCGTCGACCTCGCCACCCACACCTGCTCGCTCGCCTGCGCCGGGCACCCGCCGCCCATCCTGGTGAGCCCCGACGGCACGGCGTCCGTGCTCGACCTCCCGGCGGGGCTGGCGCTCGGCCTCGGCGACCCCGCCTTCGCCCGCGCCTTCACCACCACCGAGGTGCCGATGCCGCCCGGCAGCACCCTGGCCCTCTACACCGACGGCCTGGTCGAAAGCCGCGAGCAGGACATCGACACCGGCATCGCCACCCTCCGGCACGCCCTCGCCTCCCCCGGCCCCACCCTCGAGTCCACCTGCGAATCCATCATCGCCGCCCTCCCCCGCCAGTACGACGACGTCGCCCTCCTCCTCACCCGCACCACCTCCTGACGAACGGGTCCGGCGGCGAGGAGGCGAACCCCACCCCTCGCCCCCGCCGCCGGCGACCGATGCCGCGCCCACCCACCCACCCACGACTGATCGCTGCCGAACAGGGTCACGTGGCTGCGCCGGGGCCTGGGAGGGGGTCGACGTCGGGGGCGTGCATCGGTTCGCCGCAGTGGGTGCAGCGCAGGTCGACCGCGCTGACCTCGCCGCAGGCGTGGTGGCGGTAGAGCACCGGCGGGCCGGCCTCGCCGGCGAGCCATTTGTCTCCCCAGCCGGTCATGACCATGAGCAGGTCCACCAGCTCGGTGCCCTTCTGGGTCAGGACGTACTCGTAGCGGGGTCGCCGGTCGTAGGGACGGCGCTCGATCACTCCATGCTCGACCAGGTGGTTCAGCCGCTCGGTGAGGACCTTGCGTGAGATTCCGAGGTCGGCCTGGAGCTGCTCGAACCGGGTGAGGCCGACCCAGATGTCACGCAGCACCAGCGGCGACCAGGGCTCTCCGATGACGTCGAGCGTGCGCGCGATCGAGCACGCCATTCTGCTGAAGTCCGTGCGCTGCATGGAATCAGCATAGCAATCAGGGTTCCCTTAGGGAACGTCGCCTGCTACGGTCATGGAGTCTCTTCAAGGAACTCCAGGAAGGATCACGCGGATGAGCAAGGTCATCAGCGCCCACGCGGTGTCGGTCGACGGGTACATCACCGGTCGCGAGCCGGGCGCGGGGCGCGGCCTGGGCGACGGGACGATGCTCTTCGACTGGTACTTCGACGGCGACACCCCCAGCCAGGTGTTCGAGGGGTTCAAGCTGAGCAGGCCCAGCGCGCGCCTGTTCGACGCCCTCGCCGGGCGCGTCGGCGCGCTCGTGGCGGGCCGCAACACCTACGAGGACTCCGACCACTTCGGAGGCGGCGGACCCCACCCGACGGCCCGGCCGTTCATCCTCAGCCACCGGCCGGCGCCGGAGATGACCGAGCGGCAGACCCTGGTCACGACCGGCATCGAGGACGCGGTCGCCGCGGCCCTTGCGGCCGCCGGCGGCCGGGACGTCTTCCTCATGGGCGGCGGGGTCGTGACCGCGGCGTTGAAGGCGGGGCTCGTCGACGAGGTGGTCCTCCACCAGGTGCCGGTCCTGCTCGGCGGCGGCCGGCCCTTCTTCCAGGCGCTGCCCGAGCACGTGCGGCTCCGCCTCATCCAGGCCGTCCCGGCGCCCGGGGTCACCCACCTGCACTACGCGATCGAGCGATGACCCTCGCCACCGGCAACCTCACGTCGCCCACCGGCGACCACGGCCACCAGCCCGCCCATGACCCCCGCCAGGAGATGACCACGATGCTCGACCCCGAAGTGCGCCGCGTGCTCGACGGCACCTCGATCGCCCACCTCGCCAGCGTCCTGCCCGACGGCGCGCCCCACTCCGTTCCTCTCTGGGTCGGCACGCACGGCGACCACGTCGTGATCATGACCGGCCCGGGCTCCCGCAAGGCCCGGAACCTTCGCCGCGACCCGCGGGTCGCGCTCTCCCTGACGCCGCCGGACGACCCGTTCCGGCCGGTCATCATCCGCGGCCGCGTCGTCGAGTGGCTGGAGGGCGACGCGGCCTGGACGGTCGTCGACCGGCTGGCCGACAAGTACATCGGGCGGCCGTACCCGCGAGACGAGGAGCGCGTCGTCGCGGTCATCGAGCCCGCGCCGGCCCGGACGACCTGACCACGGCGCCCCATCTCCGTCCCTGCCTGGCACCGGCCGAGCAGGTGCCCGTCCGACGAGGAACCGATCTGATTCGAGCGCCCATGCCGGCAGCGCCCGTGCCCGGCCGGGGCAGGCGGAAATGGCCTGGCGCCACGTCATCGAACGCGCGAACCGTTCCGGTGAAAATTTCACTACATGTGTCAAATGTGGTCATACGTCTTACCTGGTCAAGGCAGGAGACAAGTGAGGAGCGCATCGCGACGAGACGGGGCGTCGTTGACAGGTCCCGTCACCGTCGGATGTGCTCCGCTGTGCGTCACCTCACACCAGCGCGAAGAGAATGCGAAACGGTTCGACACGCTCCGGACGCTCGACCCTCGAAACGCGGTCCGGCCGCGGAGAGGGCCCCGGGACGCATCCCCTTCCGCCGGGATCCGGCGCCGCCGCGTTCACCCGGAACGTGCCGGATCAACGGCCGGCCATGCCTGCCGGCCGATGTCTCACCCCTTGATCAAGGAGAAATGATGATTTTCTCTCCCCCATCCCTCGCCGAGGGGACCGTCCCATGTTGAGACACAGATCCATCTTCGGGGCGGTCGCCGTCGCGGCACTGCTGGTCCTGGCCACGGGCCAGGCGGCGCTCAGCAGCATCCGCGAGAGCGCGTCGGCCGCGGCCGCGCCGACCAGCGGATGCGGCAAGGCCCCCACGCTGGCGAGCGGCTCGCACACGATCAGCAGCGGCGGCCAGAACCGCAGCTACATCCTGCGGGTCCCGCCCTCCTACGACAACAACCGCCAGTACCGGTTGATCTTCGGGTTCCACTGGGTGGGCGGCACGGCCAACGACGTCGACTCCGGCGGAACCGACGGGTACAACTGGTCGTACTACGGCCTGAGGCGACTGGCGGACGCCGCGAACAACAGCACGATCTTCGTCGCGCCGCAGGGCATCGGCAACGGCTGGGGCAACTCCGGCGGCCAGGACGTGACCTTCGTCGACAACATGCTGAGCCAGATCGAGGCCGGCCTGTGCGTCGACACCTCGCAGGTCTTCTCCGCGGGGTTCAGCTACGGCGGCTCGATGACGTACGCGCTGGCCTGCGCCCGGCCGACGGTCTTCCGCGCGGTCGCGGTCTACTCCGGCGGACAGCTCAGCGGGTGCAGCGGCGGCACCCAGCCCGTCGCGTACATAGGTGTCCACGGACTCCGCGACGGCACGCTGTCCATCGCCACGGGACGGTCGCTGCGGGACACCTTCGTCAGGAACAACGGCTGCACCGCGCAGAACCCGCCCGAGCCGGCGCAGGGCAGCCTGACGCACGTGGTCACCTACTACTCGGGGTGCCGGGCCGGGTATCCGGTCGCCTGGGCGGCGTTCGACGGAGGCCACGACCCGGGTCCGATCGACGGGTGCACCTGCGGCGGCTGGAAGAGCTGGACCCCGGCAGAGGTGTGGAAGTTCTTCACGCAGTTCCAGTCCGGCGGCCCGTCGCCCTCTCCCTCGCCCACGGTCTCCCCGACCCCGACCCCGACCCCCACTCCCACCGCAGGTGGCGCGGGCGCCATCCGTGGCGTCGGATCGGGCCGGTGCGTGGACGTGACCGGCGGCTCGCAGGCCAACGGCGCGCAGGCGCAGATCTCCGACTGCAACGGGCAGGCCAACCAGCAGTGGACCACGACCAGCGCGAGTGAGCTGCGGGTGTACGGCAACAAGTGCCTGGACGTGAACGGCGGCGGCACGGCCAACGGCTCCACCGTGATCATCTGGGACTGCAACGGGCAGAACAACCAGAAGTGGCGGTTCAACTCCGACGGCACCATCACCGCCGTCGGCGCCAACAGGTGCCTGGACGTGCCGAACAACGCCACCGCAAACGGCACCAAGCTCGCCATCTGGGACTGCAACGGCGGCGCCAACCAGCGCTGGACCCGTACCTGATCCCACTACGGAGATCCTCGGGCACCACCCTCGCCGGGCCGGCCGATCGGCCCGGCGAGGTCTTTTCTGCTGACCGCCAGGCGTTCGGCCCGGACCCCCGCAGGTCATCGGCCGGCAGTTCTGGGCGCCCCGGCGGAATGTCGGTGGGGGCGGTTACCGTGCCGACCGTGACCACTGAAGACGAGCGGACGATCACGGTCGAGGACGTGCGGCGGGTGGCGATGTCGCTCGCCCGCACCGAGGAGGCGCTGGTCCGCGACCACGTGAAGTTCCGGGTGCGGGGCATCGTCTACGCCTCGATCTCCCCCGACGAGACGCTGATGGGGTTCGGGTTCCCGAAGGAGGAGCGCGCCGCCCTGGTCGCCTCCGAGCCGGAGAAGTTCCTCATGCCCCTGCCGTCCGACGAGCGCTACCAATGGGTCCGCGCCCGGCTGTCGGCCCTCGGCCACGACGAGATGCGCGAGCTGGTCACCGACGCCTGGCGCATGGTCGTCCCCAAGTTCCTCATCCGCGCCCACGACGAACGGCAGGCACGTCCCTGACCCACCGACCGGGCGAAGGAACCTCCCTGACCCACCGATCGGAAGGCAGGTCCTCCCTGACCCACGAGTGGGCAGGAAGGACCTCTCTGATCCGCCGAGTCGGGAGGGGCGGGGAAATGGGTGAGCGCGGAAGTCCGGTGGGCTGGTTCGATGGGGGCATGGAATCCTCCCGTCTTCTCCAGCATCTCGCGGAGAACTTCTCGCTCCTGCGTGCCGCCGTCGTCGCCACCGACCCCAAGGCCCCCGTGCCGTCCTGCCCCGACTGGACCGTTGCCGATCTGGTGGAGCATGTCGCCAAGGTCTATCTGCACAAGGTCGAGTGCATCCGGCTCGGCGCGTTCCCCGACGACTGGCCCGAAGCCATCCCCGCGGACCCGGTCACCGCGCTCGACAGGTACTACGAGCGGCTGACCACCATCTTCGCGGAGCACACGCCCGCCGACCCGGCGGCCACCTGGCACGAGCCCGACCAGACGGTCGGGTTCTGGATCCGCCGCATGACCCAGGAGACCGTCATCCACCGCGTCGACGCCGAGCTCGCCGCCGGGGGCGGCCTCTCCCCCATCGCCGGCGACCTGGCCTTCGACGGAGTGGACGAGGTGCTGAAGCTCTTCGTGGGGTACGGGAGCACCCGCTGGAAGGACGAGTTCGGCACGCTGCTCGACGCGCCCGACTCCCGGCCGCTGTCGGTCGCCACCGGCCACCATGCCTGGATCCTGCGGGCCGTCCCGGGCGAGGTGGAAGTGCGGGACGCCGCCACCGGCTTCGACGGCGACGCCCTGGTGAGCGGCGAGGCCGAGCCGCTGCTGCTGTGGCTGTGGAACCGCGGCGGCGGCGACGCCGTCCGCCTGTCCGGCGACCGGGCACTGCTGGCCCAGTTCCAGGCCCTGCGCACCGCCGCCACCCAATGACCGCCCGCCCGCGCCGTTGAGCGGGCCCGGAATTGTCGGTGGCGGCGTTCACACTCGTCGGTGAGACCACCTGACTTCCGAGGAGGTTCCCGATGGCGCGACGACGGCCCGCCCGGCGCGGCGGACGCGGCTCCGGCGGTGAGGGCATCATGTGGGCGGTCGCGGGGCTGGTGGCGGCGGTCCCCCTGGTCAACGCGACGGTGAAGTTCGTCCGGGCGTCGTGGCCGGGGCTGCTGATCGCCACCCTCGCCGCCGGGGCCGTCCTGCTGGGGGTGGCCTTCCTGGCGGCCCGCCGGGCGCGCCGCCATCGCGACCACTACCTCCAGGCCAACGCCCGCCTGGAGGCCATCGACCGCATGAGCGGCGAGCGGTTCGAGCACCTGGTGGCCGAGCTGCTGCGGCGCGACGGCTTCCGCAAGGTCCGCGTGGTGGGCAAGGCCGGGGACGGCGGGGTGGACATCCTGGCCACCGCCCCGGACGGCCGCCCGTTCGCCGTGCAGTGCAAACGCTGGACCGGCAATCTCGGCGCTCCGCACGTCCGCGAGTTCCTCGGCGCTCTCGCCCACACCTTCGCCGGTCACACCGGCGTCCTGGTCACCTCCAGTGGGTTCACCCCGCCCGCCCTTCGCGAGGGCCAGGCCGCGGCCCTGGCCATGGTCGACCGCGGCGACCTCGCCGAATGGGCCCTCGGCACTCCTCTCCCCGCCCTCCTGACCCACCACCGCCTCAGCGTCTGAGGCCCCGGCCGGCGCCGGCCCGCACCAAGCATGAACCCGCCGTCAGCCGGCACGGCCGTCAGAGGGAGTGAGAGAGAGTCAGAGGGAGTAGGCAGGGAACAGGTCGGTGGTGGGCCAGGTGGTCACGGCGTTGGCGGCCTTGTGCAGCAGGGCGTCGATGTCTCCGTACCCGAGGCCGGAAGGGTCGTCGCGCTGGTCGAAGAGCACGACCCAGCTCAGGCCGTCGTTCCTGCGCACCATGAGGGTGGAGGTGCCGGGGAGCGATCCGTCGTGCCAGGTGTTCCTGCCGGTGCCGCCGGTGACCGGGCGCACCATCCAGCCGAGCCCGTAGTACCAGCCGTCGGCGTTGACGCCGGTGGCGGGCTTGGCGAACGTCTTGGTGATGGAGGCCGAGGTGAGCACCCCGGCGGCGTCGTAGAGGCGGGTGAACCTGGCCAGGTCGACGGCCGAGGAGAGCCAGCCGCCGTGGCCGGCCATGTTCTCCAGGTTGAAGCCGCCGTACGGGGCCTGGACGAGCGCGCCGGTGGTGTCCAGCACCGTCGAGCCGGGCTTGGTGGAGAAGTACGGCACCTCGGTGGAGCGCCGCAGGGACTTCGCCGACCTGCCGAGCACCATCCGGCCGATCTTGATCGGCGCGAGGATCTTCTGCTGCACGTAGGTGGCGTACGCCTGCCCGGAGACCTTCTCGATGACCTTCTGCAGGAGCAGGTACCCGTAGTTGGAGTAGGCGTACTTCGTGCCCGGGGCGAAGTCCATCCGGCGTCCGCTCACGTACTTGATGATCTGTGCCTGGGTGACGGGCAGCGTCCCGCCGACCGCCGCGGCGACGGCGCGGTCGGCGAACATCGGGTCGGGGGTGACGGCGCGGTCCCAGCCGCCAAGATGCTGCAGCAGGTGAAGCACGGTGACGCTCGCGAGCCGGGCGTCGGCGGCGGTGCTCAGCCCGAGCAGCGGCGCGACCTTCGCGGTCAGGCTCAGCTTGCCGTCCTGCACGAGCTTCATCACGGCGGCCGACGTGACCGGCTTGCTGAGGCTGGCGACGCGGAACAGCGAGGTCGGCTGGGCGAGGAAGGTGGTGTTCTCGGTCCAGTTGTAGCCGCGGGCCAGCACGAGCCTGCCCTTGCGCACGACGGCGAGCGAGGCGTGCGGGATGCCGCGCGCCTGCATGAACGCCTTGAGCGTGTTGTCGAAGGACGCCAGGCTTGAGGCGCTCTTACCGGTGACCTTCCACACCTGGGCGGCGGCCCCGCCGCTCGTCCCGGCGACGGCCGGCAGCGCCCGCGACGCGGCTCCCACCGTGGCGGCCCCCGTGAGCAGCCGTAGCGTGTCTCTGCGCGTGAGCATGCGAATCCCCCGATCGACGATCAACTCGGCTCATGACAGGCCGAGGATCTGTAAAGGATCTTACGGGTAGCCGTTGAGCTCCGTGACGGCTTCGCCGGGGTGTGCGCCGGTATTGACAGGGCCATGGTGGCTCCTTAGCTTTCAGGTGTTCTCATACATGGAAGCCGTTCACATGTGTGTACGAGGAGAGGCCATGTCGTCATCCCCAGGGTCCTTCGCGCGGCGTCAGGTGCTGGCCGGCGGCATGGCCGTCGCCGCCGGCGTCCTGCTCGCCCCGGCGGCCGCCCTCGCCGGCACATCCGACCCGGACACCGAGGCCCCAGACGTCCAGGACCCGACCACTCAGGGCTCGGCCACGAACGACGCGGCCGCCTCGGGCGCGCGCACCCGTCCGTTCGGGCGCCATGGCTCCCCGGCCCACCGGCTGCACGAGCGCACCCTGTACGTGGACGCGCAGGGGCGGGGCGACCACACCACCGTCCAGGCCGCCGTCGACGCGACCCCGGACGGCCCCGAGCGCGGCTGGACTCTGGTCATCGCCGCGGGGACCTACCGGGAGACGGTGACGGTGGCCCGGGCCAAGACCGGCCTCGCCTTCGTCGGCGCCACCGGCGACCCCCGCGACGTCACGATCGTGTACGGCAACGCCTCCGGCACCCCCAAGCCGGACGGAGGCACCTACGGCACCAGCGGGAGCGCCACGACCACGGTCCAGGCCGACGGGTTCACGGCGCTGCGCCTCACCTTCGCCAACGACTGGCTGCGCGCCGACCACCCGGAGGTCACGGCGACGCAGGCGGTGGCGGCGAAGGTCATGGGCGACCGGTCGGTGTTCGACGGGTGCCGCTTCCTCGGCCACCAGGACACCCTGTACGCCGACACCGTCGGCCTGGCCGCCTTCGCCCGGCAGTACTACCGCCACTGCCACATCGAGGGCGACGTCGACTTCGTCTTCGGCCGGGCCACCGCCGTCTTCGACCGGTGCGCGCTGGAGATCCTGCCCCGGGAGGTGACGTTCCGGCCCTACGGGTACGTCTTCGCGCCCAGCACGGCCGCAGCGAACCCGCACGGGTTCCTCGCGGCCAGGTGCGCGATCAACGGCGCGGTCCCCGACGCCTCCTACGGCCTGGCCCGCCCCTGGCGGCCCGGCAGCGACCCGACCGCCGTTCCGATGCTGACCGTCCGCGAGACCCGGATCGGGCCCGGCATCGATCCGGCCACCCCCTATGTGGACATGAGCTCCGGCTATCACTGGCAGGACGCGCGCTTCGCCGAATATCGCAATTTCGGCCCTGGCGCCG
Source organism: Sphaerisporangium sp. NPDC005289 (assembly GCF_040607455.1). NCBI lineage: Bacteria > Bacillati > Actinomycetota > Actinomycetes > Streptosporangiales > Streptosporangiaceae > Sphaerisporangium > Sphaerisporangium sp. NPDC005289. The sequence goes on along the minus strand of NZ_JBEXGS010000007.1, from coordinate 177,289 downwards.
CGATTCCCGTCCCGGAGAAACGGCCCCAGCTGACGCCCGCGCAGGCCGCCGAACGGACCGTCCGCACGCACCTCGGCGATTGGCGCCCGTCGATCGAGATATAGCGTCCGACGGCCCGGCGACCCAGCGGAACGGGTCCCCACCTGGGGTTCGACGCCGTCCACGGAAACACTCCCGCCGCCCTCGCCAGGGCCGACCGATGTCCATAACTCGTCGTTGACATGATTGTCGGTTCCTTACTCAGTAAACATTCATGCGAAATGCCACGATGCGTGGAAAAACTCCGCGGGGCGCTGCATACTGGCCTGGCATCAGCCGTCCAGTGGGGAACGCGTCGCACGCAGAGGAGTTCAAGCGATGGATCCCGCCCTGGCCGGCCTCGCCGCCGCCGCGGGAGCGGCTCTGGTCCAGGCCATGACCCGTGACACCTGGGAGGCGACCAAGGCGCGCCTGGGGAAGATCTTCGGCCACCACGCCGCCGCCCGCGCCCCCGACCTGGTGCGCGAGCTCGAGAGCAGCGAACGGCGCCTGCGGGAGTCCCCCGTGGTCCTCGCGCCGGTCGCCGAAGAGGAGGGCCGCCGCTGGGCGGGCCTGCTCGCGGACTTCCTGGCCGAGCACGGGGAGGCCGCCCCCGAGGTTCAGGACCTCGTGCGCGACCTGCACCTCGCCGGGCGCGACTCCTTCACCGTGGTGCAGCGGATCACCGCCGGGCGGGACGCCTACACCGCCGGCCGCGACCAGAACGTGCCCCCGGGCGCGGACGACGATGAACGGTGACCGCGTCCAGCGGGTGGCGGCCCGGCGCGACGCGTACACGGCCGGACGCGACCTGCACGTGACCGTCGTGCGCGAACAGCCGGGACCGTCCGGGGCCCTCGCGCCGGCGCGGCCGGGGGTCTCCCGTGCCCCCGGGCGCGCCGCGCGCGACGGCCGCGGGGCGGCATCCGGCCAACGCGGGACGACGTACGACGGGGTCGGGACGACGTACGACGGGACGATGTACGAGGGCCGCGAAGGGGGTGAAAGGGGTGTCTACCGGCGGGAACGGTCGCTGTTCATGCACTACGTCAACCCGGAGATCCTGGCCTGCCAGGGCCGGGACGCCACCGGGCACGACACCGGGCGCATCCTCGAACAGGCACTGCGCACGACGCGCCTGGCCGTCCTGCTGACCGACGCCTACCTCATCTTCCCCTCCTCGTACATGTTCGAACTGCCATGGTTCGCGGTGTTCCTGGAGCGGATGGCGCCGCTGGTCCGCGAAGGACTGGTCCGGCACACCTCGCCCACGCCGGAGCTGACCGCCTACCGCGACCTCAAGGCCCGCGAGTACCGCCACGACGAGCGCAATCCGTACTCGGCGCCGCCGCCCCGGCTGCGTTCGGCGCCGGAGCCCATGTGGTACCCGCGCTTCGGCAGACCGACGGCCGCCGGCATCACCGAGCTGTGGGTGCGGGCGCTGGCCCCAGGAGGCGACCTGACCGGCGTCGTGCACGCGATGGCGCGCGCATGGCGTCGCCCGCACGGCAGGGTCGCGAACATCCTGGCGAAGTCGCCCGACCGGCTGGAGGGGCAGGCGTTCGTCGCCCGCTTCGTCGCCAGGACGCTGCCCGCGCCGGTGCCGGGGGACGCCGGGAGCCTGCTGGCGCTGTTCCTGTCGGCCGCCTACCTGCGCTGCTATGTCCGCGACCTGGACACCGCCGTTCTCATGGACCTGCCGATCGGGCCGCTCTCGTGCCGGCTCGGCGAGACGGAGGAGGGGATGAAAGGGCGGGTGCTGTCCTCCCGCCGCCTCGATCTCGCGCTCCGATGGCTGCGCGTGGATCACTTCGTGCACCGCACGGCGACCTGGAAGGAGCTCGTTCTTCTGAGATCCAGCCCTGAGTTCGGCATGATGACCTCGATGCTGTTCGGGAACGGCTCGGCGGACGCCTTCAGGCTCGCGGTCATCGGCGCCGGGAGGTCGCGGCGCTTCGGTCCCGCCGTCACCTGTGGGGACGCGCTGTCCAACGTGGCGGCCGTGGTGGACCGGATGGCCCGCACGCCCGGCTGACCGCTCCCGGTATCCCGCGCCGGACCGGCCGCGGGCCGGGCGTCCGGGGCGGGTGAGCGCCGCGGGCGGTGCGATCAGGGCGAGGGAAAGCACCAGTGAAGGTCTCGGTGTACTGCTCCGGTTCGATCACCAAGGGTTCTCGCGACCGCGGGAAGCTCACGTGGTCCGACACGGAGAGGATGGAGGTCGCCAAGGGAGCCGCGCCGCACGAGGTCGTCTTCCTCAACCCCGACGACCCGATCACCGACCCGGGCAACACCCTCGGGCAGTTCGGCCGTGACATGTACCAGGTCATGATCGCGACAGCGGTCGTGGTGGACGCGCGCGAGAGGCGGGGCCTGGGCATCGGCGTCGAGATGGCCGCCGCGGCGGCCTTCGGCACGCCCGTCGTCACCGTCGCGCCGCCGAACTCCAAGTACCGGGCCGACCTGCTCGAATATCGGGGAGCGACCGTCCGCGACTACGTCCATCCGCACGTCGCCGCGCTGTCGGCGGCCGTCGTCGAGGACTTCCTGCGCGCCGGCGAGGCCCTCGCGGCGTTGGTGGAGGCCGGTGGCGTGCCCGCGACGGGCGACGTGCCCGGCTGGCTCGGCGGGGCGATCAGCGAATACCGCCACAACGTCCTCCACGGGGACGTCCCGATGCTGGAGGCGCTGCGGCTGCTCGACCGAACCCCGGGATGACCGGCACCACCTGAGGGCCGGCCCGGATCCTGGACGACCCGAAGGAGGCCCCATGGTGCTCGACACCGAAGGCAGCACCGCGGAACTGATCGAGACCGGGACGCACGGCTCCCGGCTCTACGTCGTGCGCAACGAGGCGCTCGAACGCATGCTCTTCGACCGCAACCTCATCGGGGCCGGATTCCGGCGCGCCTGCCTGGCGTCCAGCCGTCACTTCGCCGGCCACCTCGCCGACGAGTACGACCCGGCCAGGACGGCCGAGCTGGTGATCCTGAGCAAGGGGCTGGTGTACCAGCTCGGGGACGCGGTCCTGCGGCAGAGCGGGCACAATCTGCCGCTGAACCTGGTCGCCACCTCGCGCGTGGTCGTGTCCGGCGCGTCGGCGCACGTCGAGGTGCCCTACGCGCAGATCGAGGCGCCCGCCGACACGCTGCTGATCGCCGACACCGTCGCCTCCGGGGCCACCGTCATCGCCGCCGTCGGCCGCTACCTGGAGACGCACGCGCTGAAGCGGCTGTACGTCCTGTCCTACGCCGGGGCGCTGCGCGGGGCGCGGCGGATCGCCGCGTACTGCGCGGCCAGGGGCGTGCGTCCGACGTTCCTGTTCGGACTGGCCGCCTTCGGCCTCGGCCTGAACGGCTTCGACCTGTCCTTCCTGCACCCTGAGACGGTCACCCGGCGCGCGTACGTCGAACGGGCCGCGCGGCAGTTCTCCGGCAAGGCGGTCTCGGCGGTGGGATGGGACTTCGGCTCCCAGGTGACCGCGCCGGGCAAGTACCGGCGGCTGTGCTGGCTGGAGGCCGAGGTGTGGGGCCTGCACGGTAGCGACTGCCTTGCAGTGGCCGAACGGCCCGAGAGCTGGTCGGGGCTCGTCCACGAGCGCGCCGCCTACGCCGCCGCGCTCGGCCCCGGCTGGAAGCGCGTCATCGACGCCCCGGACAGGTGACCCGCGACAGCCGACCCGCCGGCCTCGGGGAGGCGGGCGTCCGCCGGTCGCCACGCCCGCCTCCGCCAGGACGACCCGGGGTCGCTCCGCCCGGCGATATCCATCAGGCGCTGCGCATGGTTCAGCGGCTGTAGTCCAGGAACAGCGTGCCGTTCTTGCCCCGTTCGACGTCGAGCAGCGTCCACGACTGTACGTCGTCGCCCTCGAACACCCGCCTGCCGTGCCCCACCACCGCCGGTGCGACGACCAGCCGCAACTCGTCGACGAGCCCGGCCTGCAGCAGGGAGCGCGCCAGGTCGATGCTGCCGTGGACGCCGATGTCACCGCCGGATCCCTGCTTCAGGGCGGTCACGTAGTCGCGCACCGGGGTGGTGACCGGGGTGGAGTTCGCCCACTCCTGGGTGAGCGGGCTGGAGGTGACGACGTGCTTGCGGGTGCCGTTGATGAAGTCGGCGAAGGGCTGGAAGTCCGACGTGGGCCAGTAACCGGCCCAGTAGTCGTAGGTCCCGCGTCCCAGCAGGACCTCGTCCTGGGTGGAGATGACCCGGTCGAGGTAGGCGATGAGCTGGGGGCCGTCGTCGGCCATCCAGTCGCCGTCCTCGAAGGCGATCCCGTCCAGCGACATCAGATGGTAGAGCACGATCTTGCGCATGTGGCACTCCTAGCCGTTGATCGCGTTCGTGGCGGAGATGCTACCGCGCTTGCGGGCCCGATCCGAGCGGCCGGCCTGGCGAGAGGGCGGGCTCAGAGGCCGCCGGCCTCGCCCCATTTGCGGGCGTCGAAGGCACGCTCCGGGACGTCCTGCGGAAGGTCGGTCTTGATCTCTTCCACCATCTGGCTCGGCAGGATCCGCTCGGGCAGCTGCCCGAACCTGACGAAGCGCAGGAAGGCGTACTCCTCGTCGGTGAAGCGCTCCGCGAGCGCGTCGTCGTCCTGGCCCATCGGTGACCTCCTCGGTGCCGGATCCATTGTCACCGGCGGCCACCCGGAGCCGCAATGCGGACCTCTCACCCGTTTCCGGGGTCGGATGATGTGACACAGGTCACGAGATGTCCGGTTTACAGCCATGTAATCGATTACATACCCTCATGAAATCGATTACATGGAGGACCGATGGCCCGGATCAAGGATGTCGCCGCGCACGCCGGCGTCTCCGTCGCCACGGTCTCCCGCGTGCTCAACGACAGTCCATCCGTCACCGAGGAGACCAGGAGCCGGGTGTACGCCGCCATGACGGCCCTGAACTACGTGCCGAACGCCGTGGCGCGCTCCCTGCGCACCGAGGCGACCCGGACGCTCGGGCTGATCATCGGCGACATCCTCAACCCGTTCTTCACCGAATTGGCGCGGGCCGTCGAGGACGGGGCGCGGGAGGCCGGATACACCGTGGTCATCGGCAACGCCGACGAGCGGGCCGACCAGCAGGACCACTACGTGCGCACCCTGCTGGAGCAGCGGGTGGACGGGCTGCTCATCTGCCCGACCGCCGAGGTCACGCCGCTCATCGAGGAGGTCGCGCGCGGCGGGCGGCCGCTGGTCTTCCTGGACCGGACCCTTCCCGGCCTGGACGTCCCCTCGGTGCGCGCGGACGGGACCGAGGCGATCAGACGGCTGGCCGGCCACCTGCGCGCCCTCGGCCACCGGCGGGTCGCCTTCATCTCGGGGCCCGGCACGCTGTCCACCGGCCGTGAGCGGACAAGGGCGTTCCTCATGGCGGCGGCCGAGACCGGGCTGGAGGTGCCCCCGGAGTACGTCCGGGTCGGCGACTTCCGGGCCGGCAGCGGGCAGGCGCTCACCGCCGCGTTGCTGGACCTTCCCGAGCCGCCCGAGGTCATCTTCCTGGGCGACAACCTCATGGCACTCGGTGCGCTGGACGAGATCCGGAAGCGGGGGCTTCGGATACCCGGCGACATCGGGCTGGCGTCGTTCGACGACGTGCCGTGGTTCAGTCACACCGACCCGCCGGTCACCGCGATCAGCCAGCCGACGGCGGAGCTGGGCCGCGGCGCGGTGCGCGTGCTGCTGGACATCCTGGGGGGGAGGCGCGCCGACTCGGTGGTGCTCCCCGCCCACCTCGTCGTCCGCGAGTCCTGCGGCGAAGCCCGACCGCACGCACGTCCCCCGGACGGGCACGACCGCACACCGGACGGGCACCCGGACACACCGGACGGGCACGGGGACACACCGGACGCGGTCGTCGGAAGGGGAACGGCATGAGCGAGCGGGGGGCGGGCCGCACGGACGCGCGGGAGGTCCTGCGGGTCGAGGGCCTGGGCAAGCGGTTCCCGGGCGTGGTGGCCCTGGACGGCGTCGACCTCGTACTGCGCGCGGGAGAGGTGCACGTCCTGCTGGGCGAGAACGGCGCCGGCAAGAGCACGCTGATCAAAATGCTCTCCGGGGCCTACCACCCCGACTCCGGCCGCATCCTGGTGGACGGCGCGCCGGTCGAGATCCGTTCGGCGGCCGGCGCCCGGCGGCTCGGCATCGCCACCATCTACCAGGAGTTCAACCTCGTCCCCCAGCTCACCGTCGGGGAGAACCTCGCCCTCGGACGGCCGCCACGCCGGTTCGGCCTGGTCGACACCCGGCGGATGCACGAGCAGGCCCGCGGGCTGCTGGCGCGGGTCGGCGTCGAGGTGGACCCGCGCACGAAGGTCGCCGACCTGGGCATCGCCCGCATGCAGATGGTCGAGATCGCCAAGGCGCTGGCGCTGGACGCCCGCGTCCTGATCATGGACGAGCCGACCGCCGTGCTGACGACCACCGAGGTCCAGCGGCTGTTCACCATCGTCCGCCAACTGCGCGACCAGGGGGTGGCGGTGGTGTTCATCACCCACCACCTTGAGGAGATCGCGCAGGTCGGCGACCGGGTGACCGTGCTGCGGGACGGGCGCTCGGTCGGCGAGGTGCCGGCGACGACGCCGCAGGAGGAGCTGGTCCGGCTCATGGTGGGCCGGCCCATCGACCAGCAGTACCCGAGGCAGGCCGCCGACGCCGGCCCGCCCCTCCTACGGATCAACGGCCTGACCAGGGCCGGCGCCTTCACCGACGTCTCCTTCGAGGTGCGGGCGGGGGAGGTCGTGGGCCTGGCGGGCCTGGTCGGCGCCGGCCGCACCGAGGTGGCGCGGGCCGTGTTCGGCGCCGACCGCTACGACTCGGGCGAGGTGCTGATGGACGGCCGCCCGCTCCCCCGCGGCGACGTGCACGCCGCGATGGAGGCCGGGCTCGGCCTGGTCCCCGAGGACCGCAAAGGCCAGGGGCTGGTCCTCGGCGCGGACGTCGCGGAGAACCTGGGCCTGGTCACCCTCCGCCGCGCGACCCGCGGCGGGTTCGTCGACCGCTCCGGGCAGCGGGCCGCGGCCGGCCAGGTCGCGGCGCGGCTCGGCGTGCGGATGAGCCATCTCGGCCAGGAGGTCCGCACGCTCTCGGGCGGCAACCAGCAGAAGATCGTGATCGGCAAGTGGCTGCTCGCCGACGCCCGCGTGCTCATCCTTGACGAGCCGACGCGGGGCATCGACGTCGGGGCCAAGGTCGAGATCTACCAGTTGATCAATTCGCTCACCGCCTCCGGGCACGCGGTCCTCATGATCTCCAGCGACCTGCCGGAGATCCTCGGGATGAGCGACCGCGTGCTGGTCATGGCCAGAGGCAGGCTCGTCGGCGAGCTCGACACGGCCGAGGCGACACAGGACTCGGTGATGGCCCTGGCCGTCACCGAGGTGGAGGATGCTCGTGTCCACTGACGTGCTCACCCGGCGCCCCGCGCTGCGCGGGCTGCTCGCCGAGAACGGCCCGGTCGTCGCGCTGGTCGTGCTCGCGGTCGCGCTGTCGCTGATGTCCGGCGACTTCCTGACCGTGACGAACCTGCTCAACGTGGGCGTGCAGGCGGCGGTCACCGCGATCCTCGCGTTCGGCGCGACGTTCGTCATCATCACCGGCGGCATCGACCTGTCCGTCGGCGCGGTGGCGGCGCTGTCGGCGATCACGCTGGCCTGGACGGCCACCTCCGCCGGGCTTCCCTGGCCGGTGGCGGCGGTGGTCGCGCTGGTCGTCGGCCTGGCCTGCGGGCTGGTCAACGCCGCGCTGATCGCCTACGGCCGGCTGCCCCCGTTCATCGCCACGCTGGCCATGCTGGGCGTGGCCCGAGGGCTGGCGCTGGTCGTCTCGCAGGGCAGCCCGATCGCGATGCCCGACGCCGTCTCCCGTCTCGGCGACACGCTCGGCGGGTACCTGCCGGTCCCGGTGCTGGTCATGGCCCTCATGGGCGTGGTCACGGCGGTCGTGCTGAACCGCACGTACGCCGGGCGCGCGATGTACGCCATCGGCGGCAACGAGGAGGCCGCCCGGCTGTCCGGCATCAAGGTGGACCGGCAGAAGCTGATCACCTACGCCCTGTCCGGGGCGTTCGCCGCGATCGCCGGCATCGTCCTGGCCAGCCGCCTGGCCTCCGCGCAGCCGCAGGCGGCGTCGGGCTACGAGCTGGACGCCATCGCCGCCGTCGTCATCGGCGGGGCGAGCCTGTCCGGCGGCAAAGGCCGGGCGCTCGGCACCCTCGTCGGCGCGCTGATCCTGGCCGTGCTGCGCAACGGCCTGAACCTGCTGTCGGTATCGGCCTTCTGGCAGCAGGTCGTCATCGGCGTGGTGATCGCGCTGGCGGTGCTGGTCGACACCCTCCGCCGCCGCGGCTCCGGCTGAACGCCCCGGCGCCGCGCCACCGTCACCGCCCCGGCGCCGCGCCACCACGCCGCCCCGCCATACGCCCGCGGCGGCGGCCGGGCGGCCGCACCGCCCGCCCAGACCGTCCATGCCCTCTGTCCCCGACCTTCCGAACCACCGCGACACCAACGAGGTAGACCATCATGCGAATCCCCGCCCTTGTCCTGGCCGGCGCGGCGCTCACCCTCGGGCTCGCCGCCTGCGGCTCCGGCTCCTCCGGAGGCGCCTCCTCCGGGGGTTCCGGCGGCTCAGGCGGCTCAGGCGTGAAGATCGGGATGTCGATCTCCACGCTCAACAACCCCTACTTCGTGCAGTTGCGCGACGGAGCCGAGGCCGAGGCCAAGAAGCTCGGCGCCACCCTGACCGTCACCGACGCGCAGAACGACGCGTCCCAGCAGGTCAATCAGGTGCAGAACTTCACCAGCCAGAGCATGAAGGCGATCATCCTCAACCCGGTGGACTCCGACGCCGCCGCGCCCGCCGTCAAGCTGGCGGAACGGTCCAGCATCCCGATCCTCGCCGTCGACCGCGGCGTCAACAACGCCCAGGTCGCCCAGACGGTCGCCTCCGACAACGTGGCCGGGGGCAAGCTCGCGGCCAAGGAGCTGGCTGAGCAGCTAGGTGAGAAGGGCAAGGTCGTCGTCCTGCAGGGCGTCGCGGGCACCTCCGCCGCGCGCGACCGCGGGCAGGGCTTCACCGACGGCGTCAAGGCCTACGCCGGCATCCAGGTCGTCGCCCAGCAGCCGGCCGACTTCGACCGGACCAAGGGCCTGGACGTCATGACCAACCTGCTCCAGTCCCACCCGGACATCACCGGCGTCTTCGCCGAGAACGACGAGATGGCCCTCGGCGCCATCAAGGCCCTCGGCGCCAAGGCCGGCAAGCAGGTCAAGGTCGTCGGCTTCGACGGCACCCCCGACGGTCTCAAGGCGATCCAGGCCGGCACCCTGGCCGCCAGCGTCGCCCAGCAGCCGGCGTTGCTCGGTCAGCAGGCCGTCCAGAACGCCGTCAAGGCCGCCGGCGGCGAGAAGCTGCCGGCCACCCTCGACGTGCCGGTGAAGATCGCCACCAAGGACAACCTCTCCGAGTTCTCGGCCTCCTGACCGTCATGGCCACCGATGAAGTGATCAACGACCGCCCCCCGGACGGCCCCGGCGACCCCCATGCCGCCGGAGGCGCACCGTGGCCGCGACCCGACGGACCCGCCACACCCCCCAACGCCGACCCGGACGAGCCCGTCGCAACACGCCGCAGCAACCCAGACCAGCCTGTCGCAACCACTGGCAGCAACCCGGACGAGCCCGTCACGACCCCTCGTAGCAAACCGGACGGACCCGTTACGACCACCGGCGCCGGGCCGGGCGGTGGTGTAGTGCCGTGGCTGTACGACGTCGTGGTCGTGGGGTCGGTCAACATGGACCTGGTGGTCCGCGTCGACCGGCGTCCTCGCCCCGGCGAGACCGTCCTCGGCTCGGACCTGGCCACCTATCCCGGCGGCAAGGGCGCCAACCAGGCCGTGGCCGCCGCCCGGCTCGGCGGGCGCGTGTCGATGCTCGGCCGGGTCGGCGACGACGCCTACGGCGGGCTGCTCCGCGAGGCTCTCGAACGCGACGAAGTGGACCTCCGCCACCTGCGGCCGACGGCCGCGCCGACCGGGGTGGCGATGATCTCGGTCGGGCCGGAGGGCGACAACAGCATCATCGTCTCCCCCGGCGCGAACGCACGGCTGAGCGAGCAGGACGTGGCCGAGTCCGGCGACCTGCTCCGTTCGGCCCCGGTCGTCTCCCTCCAATTGGAGACGCCCCTGCCCACGGTCCTCGCGGCGGCGCGGGCGGCGCGCCGCGTGGTCTTCAACCTCTCGCCGCCCGCTCCCGTGCCGGACGAGTTGCTGGCCCGGTGTGATCCGCTCGTCGTGAACGAGCACGAGGCCGCGATGGTGCTCGGCGTGGCGGCGCGGCCGCACGTCCAGGCCAAGGCGCTGCTCGCCCTCGGCCCCCGGTCGGTGGTGATCACCCTGGGCGCGGACGGCGCCCTCGTCGCCGACGCCTCGGGGATCACCGCGATCCCCAGCCCGCGGGTCGAGGTGGTGGACACCACGGGCGCCGGGGACGCGTTCACCGGCGCGCTGGCCTGGCGGCTGGCGCGCGGTGACAGCGTCGCCGCCGCCGCGGCGTTCGCGGTGCGGGTCGGCGCGGCGACGGTGCGCGCGGCGGGGGCCCAGAGTTCGTTTCCGACCTTGGAGGAGGTCGAAGGGCCATGAAACGCACGGGCATCCTCAACGCCGCCCTCGCCGGGGCCATCGCCCGGCTCGGGCACACCGACGAGGTGCTGATCTGCGACAGCGGCATGCCGCTGCCGTCCGGCGCGCAGGTCGTGGACCTGGCGTTCCTGCCAGGGATCCCCTCGTTCGCCGACGTGCTGGACGGCATCCTGGCCGAGATCGTGGTCGAGAGCGCCATCGCCGCCCAGGAGGTCCGCTCGGCCAACCCCGGCTGCGCCGCCCTGCTGGCAGAACGGCTCCCCCGCCTGTCGCATGTGCCGCACGAGCGGCTCAAACACCTGACCGGCGCCTGCAAGCTCATCGTCCGCACCGGCGAGGCCCACCCCTACGCCAACGTCATCCTCCGCTGCGGCGTCGCCTTCTGACCGGTCGGCCCCCTTCCAGGGACGCCCTCCCCCAGCAGCCCGTCACTTCACCTCGCGGCCGCCTCAGCACCCTGGTTACCGGCCCGTCAACGAAGTGGCCCCGGGAAGACCATGGTCAAGAGCAGCAAGGACGCCTCACGCGGTAACCTCAGCACACCCCATGGCCGGTCCGTCACCGAAGCGGCCGGCGGGAGGGCCATGGTCAAGGGCGGCGAGGATGCCCTTCGCGGTCGCCTCGGGCATCTCGGCGTGCGGGTAGTGTCCGGCGCCCTCGACCAGCAGAAGCGCAGCCGGACCGCCCAGCTTGGCGGCGATCGACCGCGCCTCGGCCGCCGGGTCGGCGAAGTCGCGGTCCTTGGTGCCCATGACCACCAGCGCCGGACAGCGCACCTCCGGATAGCGGGTCACCACCCCTGCCAGGGACACCTCGATCTGGGCGCGCAGCGCCGCTGCCCGTCCCGGCTCGCGCAGGTTGGTCCTGATCGCGCGCAGGTGGTCGTCGAAGTCGGCGGGCCGCGCGGTCGGGTAGGACGAGCGCAGGAACATGCTCCACAGATACGGATTGCGGCCCACCGCCCGCGAGGCGAGCCTCATCCACGACTTGATCGGCGTGTCCCCGGAGAACGAGCCGATCAGCACCAGCTCGGCGACCAGCCCGGGCTCCCGCGCGGCCGCCCATACCGCCGAGGCGCACCCGATGGAGTGCCCGACCACGATGGCCGGACCGCCGAGTACGCGGGCGAGGGCCAGCACGTCCTCTCCGATCGGCACGACGTCGTAGCTCGGCCAGTCGGCGCTCGACTCCCCATACCCGCGCACGTCCATCGCCGCCACCCGGTACCCGGCCCGCGCCAGACGCGGCCCCAGGAGCCGGAAGGTCGCCCGCGTGTCCCCCATCCCGTGCACCAGGATCACCGGCCGCCCGTCCTCGGGCCCCGTCACGTCGTACGCGACCCGCCCGCCGGCCCTCTCCAGAAACCTGGTCCGCATCGCCGCTCTCCTCCCACTTGACGAGAGCACCGCTCTCCCGCAGGACCAGTCAACACGAGACCACCCATCACCGTCAAGAGCACCGCTCTCGAACAAGTGCACTGACTACCAACCCCCATGGCGGCAGAAGGACGCCGCTCCCCCCACCGCAACCAAGCGCCGCCACCGCCGTCACCCTCTCCCACCGGGTCAGAAGGCGGTCTTGGTCAGCCAGCGGTCGAGGAGGGGTCGGTCGCCGAAGATCTCGTAGCGGTCCCCGGCGGGCTCGCGGCGGCCGTAGAGGAGGAGAAGGAGATCACCGGCGGTCCCGCGTACGGCGACGTCACCCTTTCCGTGGCCCCGCTCCCAGGTGAAGCCGCCGGGCACCAGCGTCACCGTCCACTCCCCCGCCTCGCCGGCGTCCGTGGCATGGAAGTGCAGCCGCTCTCCGCTTCCCGCCGGCTCGGCGAGGCCCTCGGCGAGCCACGGGGCGACCCGCAGATTGTCCAGGAGTTCCTCGGCCCCGTCCACCGCGACCGGCACGGCGATGTCCGGCTCGCGCCCGAGCGCGATCTCGGCGTCCGCCCGGTGCACCGTGGACTCGTGCAGCATCCGCCGCGCCCAGAACACCGAGTTCGTCTCGCCTCCCCATGACCACACCGGGACCCCTCCCCCCGCCGCCCGCAACGTCGCCACCAGGGTTTCGCCGCCCTCTGCCAGCCAGGAGGAGTACGCCGCGTCGTCCTCCGGCAGCTTCACCGGCACCTCCCGCGACGTGACCGGCGTCCGGGTCCGCTCACGGACGATGTGCTCCGCCCACCGATGGATGATCCCGACGTGCCTGACCAGCTTCCCCACCGTCCACCCCGGACAGGTGGGCACCTCCACCGCGAGGACGGGCCCCTCCACGACCTCCGCGAGCCGCGCCACCTCCGCCTCGACCGCCGAACAGTACCTCTCGTGCGACCAGCCATCTCCCACAGTCATGCCCGTGAGCGTAACCCCGCACCGTCCCCACACCGAGAGGGAAACCCGCCCCGGCGGCATTACATGGTGACGCTTCGGACACCAGATCATCCGTCGGACATGTGTCACAGTAATGGCAAATGGCGATGAAACCTCCACAACAACCGCAGAGAGTCCTGGCGCGAAGACGCCCATAGGCGCACAGAATGGCAACCAGAGGGCTGGAACGAATGCTTTTAGGGGACCCGTGACCCGAAGCGCGCTATGGTAACCCGTACCTACGTCGCGTAAGGTTGAGGGACCTTCGCTGTGCGGTTCGGCAAGGCCGACGTTGGAACATCTCAAGGCGTCGGCTCATCCGGGCAGGCCCGGCGGGGTGCACTCCTACGTCACGCCTGTGCACGCATCGTGTCATGGCACGTGTATTTTCGGCCATGATTGCGCCGGGGAGGCATCCGCGTCTCGGTGAACCCCACCGGCCGCGGGTATCCCTCGGCTCGACGACGCTCTTGGATGGGGAGAGATGTGCTGACCGAGCACGATGTGCCGCCGACGCGTGACGTGAGGCTGCAAGATGGCGTGCCCACAAGGAGCATCCCCTACGGGCGAGACGGCCGGCTCGCCGTCACCGAGTGGGGCGACCCCTATGGCACTCCCGTCTTCTTCTTCCACGGCACTCCCGGATGCCGCGTGGGGCCACTGCCCAAGACATCCTTCCTCTTCCGTCACCGGATCAGGCTCATCTGTTACGACCGCCCTGGTTACGGCCGTTCCACCAGGCGCGAGAAACGCGCGGTGAGCGACGGCGCCGACCAGGTGCGCACCATCGCCGACCGGCTCGGCATCGAGCGTTTCGCGGTCGTCGGCCGATCGGGCGGCGGGCCGCACGCACTGGCGTGCGCGGCGCTCCTGCGTGAGAGGGTCACCAAGGCGGCGACCCTGGTGACGCTGGCGCCGCCCGACGAAGGCCCCGACGGCATGGGCCGCCGGTGGTACGACGACATGGCGCCCTCCAATATCAAGGAGTACGAGGCCGCGTCGCAGGGCACCCGGTATTTCACCGAATTCCTCGAGCCGAGAGCCCAGGATATCCGCGAGAAACCGACCTCCCTGATCCGCGGGTTCTTTCATGAACTTCCGCAGTCCGATCGGCGTATCGTCATGAATGCGGTCGTCCGTAAATCGCTGACCCAGGGTTATGAAATCGCGTTGAAGAGCTCTTTCGGCGGCTGGGTGGACGACGCCGTGGCATTCCGCAACCCGTGGGGGTTCGACCTGGCGCTCATATCGGCCCCCGTCCGACTGTGGCACGGCGCGGATGACATCTTCTCCCCCGTGAGTCACACTGGATGGCTCGCCGAGAAGATACGCGGCGCCGAACCGCTCATCCAGCCGGGCGTCGGTCATTTCTCGGCCATTTACGCCCTGCCCAGCCTTCTCACCTGGCTCACGGCCGGGGCGCCGTCCTTCGCCCGGCCGGCTTACTGCGGATGAGCGCCGCCTGACCCACGGGTTCGGCACGGCCGGACCCAGGCCGTCCAACGGCCTGGGCGTGCGGCGTACGGGAGCGCGTGGTCAGACGGGGAGCGCCTCCAGGTCCAGGGTCATCCGGCGGTCGCCTTCCAGGAACTCCAGCAACTGGTGGGTTTCGCCGAGCACGGCGCGGAAGGAGTTCAGCGTCTCCTCCCGCAACGACCGCGCCTCGGAGTCGTGGTCGGCGTAGGACAACGTCTTGGCGAGGTTGGCCGAGCAGGCCAGGGTGTCGGGGTGCGTCGGTCCGAGCGTTTCGCGCAGCGCCTGGAACGTCGCGCGCTCCAGGCGCAGCGCTTCACCGAGGTTTCCGAGGTCGGTCAGGCAGTTGGCGTAGTTGACGGCGCTGTACAGGGTGTAAGGGTGGTTGTCGCCGAGCATGACTTCCATGGCGCGGAAGGTGTCGGCGGCCATGCCCGCGGCCTTCTCGGGGGACTCGGCCTCGCGAACGTAGATCGACAGGTTGTTGGCCGCGATCAGCGTGTAGGGATGCTCGGGTCCCAGCATTCCCGCGAACGCGTCGCGCACCTTGCTCACGATGTCGCGGGCCTGGCTCTTCTCACCCAGCGCGGCGAGGTCGGAGGCCAGGTTGATGCGGCAGACCAGCGTGTCGGGGCTCTCCACGCCGTACACCCGCTCGAACAGCTTGCTGGTCTGCTCGGTGAGCTGGAACGCCTCGGAGTAGAAGCCGGCCTTCCGCAGGGAGACGCCGAGGCTCTTCGCGGTGCGCAGCGTGTCGGGGTAGTCCTCGCCGAGCAGCGTGCGGTGCTGCTCGTACATCTGCCGCAGCAGCTGCACCGACTTGGTGTACTCCCCGGCGTCCCGCAGGTCGCCGCCGAGGTTGGCGCCGGAGAACAGCGTGTAGGGGTGCTGCGCGCCCAGGACGAGGATGCGGCGCTGGTAGGTGTCCTCGTCCACGTCCCGGGCGTCGGCGAACCTGCCCACCGTGCGAAGCGACACCGCCAGGTTGTTGGCCGCGGCCAGGGTGCGCGGGTGATCGTCGCCGAAGTTCTCCTTCAGCCGGTCGAAGGTGTCGGTGGCCATCCGCAGCGCGTCGGCGTACTCCCCCAGCGCGCGCAGGTCGGCGGCCAGCCCCCCCGCCGTCATCAGCGTGTGGGGATGGTTCTCGGCGTTGGCGCCGAAGAAGACCCGCTGCCGGGTGAGCACCTCGTCGTCGGTGCGCCGCGCCTCGATGTAGAGGCCCTGCGATCGCAGGACGTTGGCCACCTGGAACCGCAGGTGCAGGATCTGCCGCTCGATCGTCTCCAGTTCCTGATCATCGGGGGCGGGTTCGGGATCGCCCGTGAGCCGCTCGCGGACGGGGGGGTAGCGCACGAGCCACGCCGACTCCAGTTCCTCGCCCAGGGCGATGGCGTCCTCGAACTGGCCGCGCCGCCACAGATAGCGCACCCGCTCGATCAGCAGGTCGCGGATCGGCTCCCTGCCCCACTCGATGGCCTTCGACGGATCGAGGTGCGGCCAGATCTTGTCGTACTCCTGCCACTTGCTCTGGTCGTCCACGTCGCTGTCCCACGGCCGGGCGCGCACGAGGATGGCGTGCACCTCGCGCGCGGCCGTGACCTGCTCGTCCTCCGACATCCGGTGGCGGACCATGCCCTGCACGAGCCGGTGGACGACCACGGACTTGATGGCCTGGTCGAGCCGGGCCAGCCCGAAGCGGCTGATCTCCTTGATGACCCGTCCCATGACGAGCTTCTCGCGCAGCGCCGGGTCGTAGGGCACCAACGCGCGCCTGGCCTCGTCGCTGTAGAGCATGTCGATGGAGATGGCCTCCGGCGCGAAGAAGGCGCAGAGCTGGAGCAGCCGGGTGCCGGCGGGCGAGCGCTGCTGCAGCTCGGTGAAGGACACCTCCCAGGCCGCCGCGACCGGGGTCGGGTAGTTGGCCGGCTTGTTGAGCGACAGGACCTGCGACATCTTGGTCTTGAGCTGGTCGACGTAGTCGCCCGGGGCCATGCCCGTCTCTGAGAGCCAGGCGGCGGCCTGCTCGATGGCGAGGGGCAGGTCGCCGAGAGCGTCCGCCACCATGTCGGCGTCCTCACGGCTCAGCGCACCGACCCGCTGCACCAGGTGCTGCACGCTCTCTTCGCGGGTGAAGACGTCGACCTCGAGCGGGGTGGCGAGCTGTGACCATTCCTGCCCGCGTGAGGTGATGATGACGTGGCCGTGCCCGCCGGGCAGGAGGTTCTCGATGTCGGCCGGCTCGTGCGCGTTGTCGAACAGCAGCAGCCAGCGGATCTGGGTGTCGCGCTGCAGCTTGCGCCGCAGGCTCTGCAGAACGTCCTCGACGTTGTCGCCGACCGAGATGCCGAGGTGCTCCGCCAGGTCGACGAGCGCGGGAATGGCCAGGGCCGCCTGAGCGGAGGGGACATACCAAAGCACGTCGTAGTCGGCGGTGAAGCGGTGGGCGTACTCCAACGCCACCTGGCTCTTGCCGATGCCGCCCAGGCCGTGCAGCGCCTGCGGCACGACCGCGGCGGTGTTGTTGCCGCCGATGAGCTGGTCGCGCAGCCGCTCCAACAGCGTGCCGCGGCCGGTGAAGGCGGTGTTGCGGGTGGGCAGGTTGCTGATCACCGGCTGGGTGCGGGGGAACCGCGCGCCGGAGGAGGCCGTCGCCGACAGGCTCTGCACGTCGCGCGGCGACTGGCCGAGCGCCCGCATGACCGCCATGGTGGCCTGGTCTTCGTCGATGCGGACGAGATCGACGGCCGGCGGGTCGCTGAAGGGGTAGGCCGTGCGCATGTCGGCGACCCGCACCGGCACCACGACCGGGCGCCCGGCGGAGCCGGCACCGGCCGACAGGCCCGGCCACAGCTCGCGTACTTGGGGCGAGCGGACGTAGGCGGGAGAGAGGACGGCGATGAAGTGGTCGACGCCGCCCCGCTCGGGCCTGGCGTCGGAGGGCTCGTCGAGGGTCTCGCAGTGCATGTGGACCCGGAAGTCGGCGCGGACGAGCAGAGACTGCAGCCACTCCGCCCAGATGCGGTCCTCGGGGACGTAGCTGAGGATCACGTCCCCCGGTGCGACCGGCCGGACACGGGTGAACAGATCGCGATAGCGGAGCCGCTGCTTCTCGTCGATGGGTACGTTGCTGAGCTCGATGCCGGTGACGACCTCGGTGAGGCTCTCGTAGGCCTTGAGCATCGAGCGAGCCGTGTTGGGGACGTCCACGAACGCCGCGAGGATCTCCTCGAAGGCGTAGAAGGGCCGGTAGGGAATCTCGACGGAGGCCCAGTAGCGGTCGGGCTCGGCCCTGCCGGGGCCGGTGAGGAAGCGGTCGAACTTACTGCGGGCGTAGGCCCGTCCCGCGTCGAGCTTCTCCTTCTCGGCGCTTTCTTCGACCCGCATGGGGACGGGGAAGATCTGCATGCTGCGGCCGGTGCTCGCCTGGCTGACGTCACGGGCGACGTTGGCCGCGCCCTCGATGCCCTGGTCGCTGAGAGTGAAGCAGTCGACGAGCCGGTCGGGCAGGTGCATCGTGCAGATGTCGGCGATGTCGCTCAGTCCGGTGCGGCTGTCGATCAGCACGAAGTCGTAATCGCGTTTGACACTGGACCGCAGCGCGTCGAAGAACAGGCCGCCGCCGAGTTGGTCCCAGAAATTGTCCCAGTCGAACGAGGCGATCAACGACGAGTACTCGCGGTTCTGCCTGCCCGCGGACATGAAGTCCAACCGGCCGGGGGCAGGGAATCCGTTCCACTTCAACGGGGTCACATACGGATGGACCTGCGCGTACTGCTCATACCAGTCGTCGGGCCGCGGCTCGTCCAGAACGGCCGCCCACGCGTATTCCTGCAGCATTTCGACGACACCCGGCGTATCGCTGATGCCCGCGGTCAGGAATGGATGGAAGAACTTGTGCAGCCCCGGCGACTCCAGGTCCCAGTCGATGGCCAGCACCTTATGGCCGTTGCTCGCGAGGATCCACGCGGTGTTGGCCAACGCCATCGTGCGTCCCGTTCCACCCTTGTACGAGTAGAAGGTGATGATCTGACCTTCTTGGTGGTCACGCATCTCGATCCTCACGGTTTATCCGATTCTCTGCGCCATCCGGTCCCCGCAGTCTCAGGCGCGAGGCCTGCGGCCCGGTGGGAGGATGAGCCGTCGTATGCTTGAGATACTGATTTCCCACGCGGTGCACAACGGCGCGCAGAGTGCGGCCGAACTCTTCGATGGTCGATGTATCCCGTGCCGAAATCCTAGAGCTCATTCGCCCTTCCACGAGCCTGCGGCGCAGAACCTCCTCCAATTTCCGCGCCAGCTCGCCTTCGAGCCGATACGTCTGATCGTCGTCGCGGTTCCAGGGGACGATGATGTCGATCCACGGCTTGTCCAGATCGTCCAGCCGCCTGAGTTGCCCGAGCAGTTCGGGATCGTCGCCCGCCCACGGGTCGATGATGAGCACCGCGGGCGCCGAGGGCGGCTGGGACCCGAGCACCTCCTCGGCACTGTCGCGCAGAATGAGAACCTCAGGGGCGTACTCCAGGTTGCGCACCAGATCGGTCGCGTAGTCCGCCAGAGAGGTCGTGCTCTGCGGATAGTACGGATTCCACTCGGCGTCCTCACCCCCGTAATAGGCGCCGCTCCTGGCGGGGGCCCTCTGGGCCGGGGCCAGCACGATCTGCAGTTTTCGGCGGGGATAGCCGGTGAAGGCGTTGTGCACCGCCTGGTAGCTCATCTCCTCGCCCGGCAGCACGCGAGAGGACTCGGCCGCGTCGACGATGCGCTGGGCCAGTTCGGCCACCGACGCCTCGTAGGCCTGGTTCAGATCGGTGCGCATCATGCCGTAGAGGCCGAGCCGCTGGTAGGTCTCGCCCATCGCCGCCGCGTCGAACTTGACCTCCTCGGTCGCGGCCGGCACCTTCGGCGGCGGCGTCGGCACCCACAGAGCGGGGACGATCGCCTTGATCTGCTCCGACTCGCTGACCGACCGCCTCACCCGGCGCGCGAAGACCGCCCACTCGCGCCCGCAGCGCTCGCTGACGAAGTAACGCGGCGCGTAGAGCGGGACGAAGACGCGGCACGACCGCAGCGCCGCGGCGGTGCGCGGCGACCAGCCGGTCCGTGGCCGCTCGTCGTCCATGTAGCCCACCACGTCGGAGTCCCCGAGCGCCGTCGATTCGGCGACCACGCGCGAGAGCCTCTCGAAGAACGCCCTGACCCACTCGTCCGGGTCTCCGGTGTCCTCGGGCCCGTATTTCGGCGTCGGCTCGTAGCTGAGAAAGAAGTAGGGAACGCGATGGTCGATGTCGCCGGGCGTCAGAATGGACATGTCACATCACCTCGCCCGCGCGATGACGGGAATAGGGGCGGCCGCGTACCGCGTCCCGCTCAGCACTGCGCCTCATCGAAGACGTTCCTCAGGTTGGTGAAAACCGCGGGGTCGCACGGCGCCAGACGCGTGCTCGTCGCGACGTCGACGATCGCGGTCGCTATTTCGAAGGTCGCGCTGACATACCCCTTGTGGAAGTCCTTCATGATCGCCAGTCGGTAGAGGCAGTCTCCTCCCGGCTCGGGGTGGCGCACCTGAAGCTCACTGGCGACCTTCGGGAGGTGGTTCATGTCGACCGGAGCCCACAGCACGGGAAGGATCGCGGTGAAGGGGTAGTACCGTTCGTTCCGGTGCAACTCCACGCGGCGGGCGAAGGCGTCCCACTCCTTGCCGCAGAATTCGCTGGTGAAATATTTGGGCTGGTACAGCGGCACGAAGACCTTGCAGGTCGCGAGGGCATGCATGATGTCGGCGTTCCAGCGGTTGCCACCGAGTATCGTGCGGTCGATGAATCCGGCCGGCACCCCGTCCGGATGGTCGGTCAACTGCATGATGTGGCGGCACAGATCTCTGTAGAACTCGACGACATGGCCATCTTGCTCCCCGCTGTCGGTCGGCCCGATATGGCGGTAGGACAAGAAGAAAAACGGCCCGCCCAGTCCATCGCCGGAGAACGATCCGTCTGCCATGAGGTTCCGTCTCCCGACCTCGCGGTTGCTCCTCCCCACCCAGAGGAAGCCGGACGCGGAAGTGTTCGAACACTTACCACGATAAAGGTAATGCAACGCGACCGCCCATCAATGGTCAAGCGCTACACGGCATCTGTTTCAGATGAAGCACACAGAAGATCGCGAAAATCAGTCATCAGACCATGATTCGACCGTAGCCCGTATTTTCCCGACGAACCGTTCGCCGAGCGGGGTGAGCGACCCGCTGTCGATCAGCGTGCCGCACGCGGCGAGGGTGCCGGAACGCCAGCGCCGATACCGGATCTCCGCGGCGCGGGTGTCGGCCTCCGCGCCGCCGTGCCGCCGCACCCGCCAGAAGTCGGCGACCGCCACGTGCGCGTAGGTGCCCTGGAGCAGCCCCTCCAGCGGACGCCTGTCCGCGCGCCAGGGCGCCTCGTACAGCCTGGTGTCGCTCTGGTGGTACAGGTGGAGCTTGTACAGCCCCAGCAGGTCCATCACGGCGCCCAGTTTGACGTGCTGGAACTCGTGCATCATCAGCAACGCCAGCGTGGCCGGGTCGCCGGGAAGGGCGACGCCGATCGCGCCACCGGCGTACCTGGCGGTGGCGCTCGCATCGGCGTCCGGCCCTGCCGAGGCGAGCGGCGTCATCACCCGCAGCCCCGCGGCCAGGGCGGGGGCGTAGGCGGCGTGGTCGGCGAGGATGAGGTCCCATGCCCGCGCGAACATCTCCTGCCATTCCTCCGCCCGCTTCCGCGACAGCCGCGGCGAGACCGGCGTCTCGTAACAGTCCCGGTGGGGGTCGGTGTCCTCCAGGACCACCGAGAGGCCCTTCGCGGCGAGCCGGCGGACCGGCCGCCAGTCGCCGCCCGCCCGATCGTCCGGCCGGACCTCCCAGCGGCGGCGGCCGGCGGTCACGGCGAACCCGCCGGGACCGGTCTCGACCCGCGCCTCGGCGACGCGCCCCGTCACCAGGCCGCCCAGCGTGGGCAGATGCAGCAGCCCACCCGTCACCGGAACGGTGAGCCGCGCCACGACCCCGGCGCGGACGGCCGCCGCGAGGACGATGTTCGCCAGGTAGCCCGGCTCGGGCGCGGCATGCGCGGCGCTCTCGCGGCACCGCTCGGCCCACACCCGCACGTACGGATGGTCGAGGACCCGCTGCAGCGCGTCCCGATGATCGCGGTCGAGGGCCAGGAGCAGGTCCCATGCCCCCGGAACGCCGGGCAGGCCCGTCTCGCCCACTCCGGTCACCAGCATGCGGCGAATGAACCTCTGCCCGCTCTCCAGCCGGGCGATCACCTCACCTCCGCCGTAACCGCTCCCGAGAGCGTCGAGCTCATCCTGGGGGATCGGCAACGCCACGGCGGAGACGACGGGCGCGCTGCCGCGCGGCGGCGGGGAAGCACCTCGTGCCCGGTCGTCGTGCTCGTGGATGTGCGTGACGAGCCTGAGCAGATCAGGGCAGTACACGCTGGGGTTGAGGAATCCGGCGCCCGCTCGGTACCGGTGGGCGTACAGCCCTCCGCCGCAGCTCGTGACCACCGGGCAGCTCTGGCAGGTCTCGCACAGTCCTTCCAGGCCGGCGCGGCGGCCGGCCATGCTCGGCGACGCGGCGAGCTGGTCGAGCGTGTGGGTGAAGACATCGCACCCGGTGGCGGGGGCGCCGTCGTAGGCGGTCTTGAGGGAGTCGACCTGCTCGTACCGGCCGTCGGTCTCGATGACCGCCAGGTCGCATTCGTCCAGGCCGAACGCCTCGGTCAGGCTTCCCTGCCCGCGGCCGGTGCGGATGATGGAGTCGAACATCCGCACGCCGACCGGGCGGCCGTCCTTCACCCACCGGTCGAAGATCGCGATGAGCCAGTCGGCGTACTCGGTCTCACTACGGGGGCGAGGTGGAGGGTGGTCCCACGTCGCGTGCGGCAGGAGAAAGTCGACCACCGGCGGATCGAGGGCGATCAGCGCCTCGTAGACGGCGACCGGGTCGTTCCGCACGTCGATGGTGCACAGCAGTCCGGCGTAGATGCCGGGGTAGGTCCTGCGCAGCAGGTCGATCCCTCTGATGACCCTGTCGTAGCTCCCCCGGCCATCGGCGTAGCGCCGGTGCAGATCGTTGGCCGGCCGGTCACCGTCCAGAGAGACGCCCACCCGCACGCCATGGGCCGCGAACAGGCGGCAGAAGCGGTCGTCGAGCGTCACGCCGTTGGTGTGGACGCGCAGGTCGAGGCCGCACACCCCCTCCAGGGCGCCGCGCAGCCCCACGATGGCCTGTTCGAGCAGGTCGTGTCCCGCCAGCAGGGGCTCCCCGCCGTGCAACACCACGTGCACGGCGGGAAGGCGGTGCGCCCGGGCGTGCTCGGCGATGCGGTCGGCCGCCGCCGTCAGCGTGTCCGGCTCGATGACCTTCGGACGGCGGCGCCAGCTCTGGTCGGCGTGCTCGTACACGTAGCAGTGGTCACACGCGAGGTCGCACCGGCTCGCGACCTTGAGCACGAACTGTCGGAACGGCACCGGGTTGTCCCTTGAAGCCGCCGGCCTCCTCAGATCGAGGAGTTGAAGGCCGCCACGGAAACTTTCACGCCGGCCTTCGGGGGAACCGTGTCAAAGAGATCCTTGTACTGCGCCGTCTCTAGCAATTGGGTGAGTGGCAGGACGGACAGATCTTCGACCGAGGGAAGCATCGTGCCGTCTCCAGAGTTCCGCATGCCTTTACCGTTCTGCTTGGGGGGCTGGAATTATTCGCGAGCGAGCTTCGGATCGATGGACCAACCTGGCCGGCGGCGGCGCTCTCGCGCCGTGGGCGCTGGGATGATGCGGTGCCGGACTCCCGCATGTGCGCCCCAATCGGCCGATCATGGGACTTCCGACCGGCTTCGTTTTGACATTACTACCCTGGTTTCGTTTTTGCACCCCGGAAAGCGGGATCTTACTTTCTGTACACAGTCCACCGGGGCCGGTCAGGCGCGTTTGTTTCCGACCTTTTCTCGGGCTACCGGTCACGGCGAAACGGCGAGGCGATAGCGGGCCGCCGGCTTCCGCCGGGCGTGCCCGGCGCCATCGCGATCCCCACCGCCGGGCGGGCGGTCGCGCGGGGGCGCTCCGGGGTGGACGGCCGGGGGAATCCGGGGTGACAGGACATTGACGGCGGAGTCAAGGGCGGGTAGGTTCGCTGCTAATTAAAAGGAAAGCTTCCTAACAGTTTCGTTGTGACGACGAGGTGGGGAGGTTGCCGCCATGCCGCGGTCTCCGCCGGTCCTCCGCCAGTTCGCCCCGTACCGCCGCCCTCAGTGAATGCCGGGCGAAGCCGCCCGCGCGGCCGCCCGCCGGGTTCCCGGCCCCCGTGCCGCGTGCCTCCCGCCGGGTTTCCGGCCCCGCGCGCCGGGCCGGGTTTCCGGCCCCGCGCGCCGCCCGCCGTACATACGTCCTCATCGACCCCCCAATTCGCATCCGCCCGATGGACGTGGAGCACAAATGAGATACAAGTTCGCCAAGGTCCTGCTCGCGACGGGGGCAATGCTCCTGCCGCTCGGGACGGCGGTCGCGTTCGGGCCGAGCGCCTCCGCCACGGTCGCGGTCGCGAGCCGCGCCGCCATGGCCGCCGCGTGGGCCCCGAACACGGCCTACACCGTGGGCACCGTGGTCAGTTACAACGGCGTCGACTACCGGTGCGTCCAGAGCCACACGTCGCTGGTCGGCTGGGAGCCGCCGAACGTGCCGGCTCTGTGGACGCCGGTCACCGGCGGAGGCGGCGACACCACCGCGCCCAGCGCGCCCGCCGGTCTGCGGTCCACGGCGACCACCTCCTCCAGCGTCTCGCTGGCGTGGAACGCCTCCACCGACAACGTCGGCGTGACCGGCTACAACGTCTACCGCGGCTCGACGCTGGTCACCACCGTCACCGGCACGAGCTACACCGACACAGGTCTGTCGGCCGGCACGGCCTACGCCTACACCGTCAAGGCGCGCGACGCCGCGGGCAACCTGTCGGGCGCGAGCAACACGCTCAACGTCACCACGGCGACCGGCGGCGGCGACACCACCCCGCCGAGCACGCCCGGCAGCCTGCGGTCCACCGGCACCACCTCCTCCAGCGTCTCCCTCGCCTGGAACGCCTCCACCGACAACGTCGGCGTCACCGGCTACAACGTGTACCGCGGCGGCACGCTGGTCACCACCGCGACCGGGACGAGCTACACCGACTCCGGTCTTTCGGCCTCCACGGCCTACACCTACACCGTCAAGGCGCGCGACGCCGCGGGCAACCTGTCGGCCGCGAGCAACCAGGTCAGCGCCACCACCCAGCCCGGCGGGGGCGGCGGCGGGAACAAACTGCTCGGCTACTTCGCCGAGTGGGGCGTCTACCAGCGCAATTACCACGTCAAGAACATCGAGACAAGCGGGTCGGCCGCCAAGCTCACCCACATCAACTACGCCTTCGGCAACGTCACCAACGGCCAGTGCGCCATCGGCGACTCCTACGCCGACTACGACCGCGCCTACACCGCCGCCGAGAGCGTCGACGGGGTGGCCGACACCTGGGACGCGGGCGCGCTGCGCGGCAGCTTCAACCAGCTCCGCAAGCTCAAGGCCAAGCATCCCGGCCTGAAGGTGCTGTGGTCCTTCGGCGGCTGGACCTGGTCGGGCGGGTTCGGGCAGGCGGCGGCCAACCCGGCCGCGTTCGCCAACTCCTGCTACAACCTGGTCGAGGACCCGCGCTGGGCCGACGTGTTCGACGGCATCGACATCGACTGGGAGTACCCGAACGCGTGCGGCCTGAGCTGTGACGGCAGCGGCGCGGCGGCGTTCAGGAACCTGATGTCGGCGCTGCGCTCCCGCTTCGGGTCCAGCTACCTGGTCACCGCCGCGATCACGGCCGACGGCACCTCCGGCGGCAAGATCGACGCGGCCGACTACGGCGGCGCCTCGCAGTACATCGACTGGTACAACGTCATGACCTACGACTACTTCGGGGCCTTCGCGGCCAACGGCCCGACCGCGCCGCACTCGCCGCTGACCTCCTACAGCGGCATCCCGACCCCCGGCTTCTACTCCGACGCGGCCATCCAGAAGCTCAAGAGCAAGGGCGTCCCGGCGAGCAAGCTGCTGCTCGGCATCGGCTTCTACGGCCGGGGCTGGACCGGGGTCACGCAGAGCGCCCCCGGCGGCAGCGCCTCCGGCGCGGCGCCCGCCACCTACGAGGCCGGCATCGAGGACTACAAGGTGCTCAAGACCCGGTGCCCGGCGACCGGCACCGTGGCCGGCACCGCCTACGCGTTCTGCGGCAACCAGTGGTGGAGCTACGACACCCCCAGCACGATCTCGGGGAAGATGAGCTACTCCAAGAACCAGGGTCTCGGCGGCTCCTTCTTCTGGGAGCTCAGCGGGGACACGACCAACGGCGAGCTGATCACGGCGATGCGGAACGGGCTGGGCTGAGCCCGGCGACAGGCCGCGAGAACAAGGACAAGAACGAGACGAGACCAAGGACAAGGGCGAAGACGAGACGACCGGCGCGCCGTCACCTGGGAGCAGGTGGCGGCGCGCCGCCGCGTCGTCCGGCCACTTCCGGTCCGCGCCGCGGTGTCCGGGCGCCGTGTGTGGTCAGGCGGATGCCGTGCCGGCCAGGCGTGGGAGCTCAGCCAGTCGCACCTCGCGGTAGGCGGCCGCGAGGAGCAGGCGCTCCAGTCCGCGCAGGTAGCCTTCCATCGCCTCCGGCGGGAGGTAGGCGGTGTCGGCGGTGAGCGAGATCCCGAGGCCGGCGGGCTCGTCGGTCACGTGCAGGCAGAACCTGCAGTTCAGCTGGTCCAGCTTGACCGGCCAGCTCACCCTCGTCTCGTCGAGGGAGGCCCGGACGGCCGCCTCGTCGTGCTCGGCGGCGACGATCCGCGGCGGCTCCACCAGCCGCTGGTCGTTGAAGCAGCAGTAGGGGTGGACGGTCTCGCCGCGCTCGGCGCTCACGGCGTCGACCACCCGGCGGAGCTCCAGCGGGTCGAATCTCGTGTGCTTGTAGGCGCGCAGGGACGACGCCCACGCCGAGCGCAGCAGGCTCTCGAAGGTCTCGTCGGTGAGGTCGAGGACGAACAGGCCGTCCTGCGCGAGCGGCGTGACCACCTCACGGTCGCGCACGTGGAAGCGGTTGTTCACCACGGGGAGCATGGCGCAGGTGCGATGTCCCGTCACCTCCCCCACCATCGCGGCGGCGCCGGCGAGGAGCACCGTCGTCTGGCTCACCCGGTACCGGCCGGAGATCACCTGCACGGCGGTGCCCATGGCCGGGGACGTCATCGCCGCCCGCCAGAACCGGGGCCGCTGGGGCGGGCCGGCCGGGGCGCCGAACATCGAGGGCGCGATGCGGCGGTACTCCCGCTCCCAGAAGGCCAGCGCCGAGGAGGAGACGCGCAGGCCGGCGGGCGACGACTGCTCGCGGGCCAGGTCCAGCGGCTGACGCGGCGGCGGCCCGGGGAGGGCGCCCCGGCGCAGCAGCAGCCGCAGGTCGCGCACGGCGACGTCGGCGCCGTGCCCGTCCGCGGCCAGATGGCAGAACACGATCACGACGGACCGGACGTCGCCGTCGCACGTCACCAGGCCGATGCGCACGGGCCACTCGGCGTGGTAGTCGAAGACGGGCGCGGCCAGACGCTCGAGCATGTCCTCCGCCGTGCGCCTGAGGTCCGCGGCCGGACACTCCACGACCTCGACCTCCAGGGCCCCCGAGCGCTCCACCGCCTGGTGGACGTCGCCGTCGGCCTCACGCAGGCGCGTGCGGAGGGACTCGTGCCGGGCGACCAGCGCCGCGAGCGCCTCCAGCACCACCCGCTGCGGGTGCGATGCGATCGTGACGACGCGGCCGAAGTTGAAGTAGTGGTCGCTCGGCATGGTCCGGCACATCGCCAGCCATATCGACCGCTGCCCCCAGGCGAGGGGCGCCGTCCCGGACCGCTCCCCGCGGAACTCCAGCCGCGTCCTCATCGGCCGCTCACCGGTGGGCGGCCGAGGCGTCGAGGATGTGGGCCACCAAAGAGTCCAGGCCGTCGAGGAAGCTCACGTCGCGGCCCAACTCGACCTCCACCCCGAACTCCTCCTCGATCGCGTCGATCAGGCGCAGGGTGGTCAGCGACGTCACCCCGGCCGCGGTGAACGAGACGCCCGGCCGCAGCACCTCCTCGGCGGCGATCTCGCCGTCCGAGGCCGTCACCACCATGTCGGCGACGCGCCTGCGCACCGTCGCGGCGTCCAGGGCCGCCGGCGTGTCATCAGAGTCGGTCATGTCATCTCCTGTCCGGACGATCTGATCGCGTGTACCACGCCGTCGATGGTAGGGGTGTCGAAGAAGACGTCCAGGTCGACGTCCACCCCGAGGTGCTTGCGGATGCGGCTCGCGATCTGGGTGACGGTCAGCGAATGGCCACCGAGCTCGAACAGGTCCTCGTCGGGCCGTATGCCGTCGAACCGCAGCACCTCCTCCCAGATGCGGGTGACCTCGGCCACCAAGGGATCGGTCTCGGCCGGTGGCGGGGACTGCGGGGCGGTACGCGACGGCGGATCGGGCAGGGCGGCACGGTCGAGCTTGCGCGCCGGAGTCAGCGGCAGGCGCTCCAACTCGACGAAGACGCCCGGCACCATGACGCCCGGCAGCACCCGTGCCAGGTGCTCGCGCAACCGGGCGCTCATCTCCGGGCCCGACGCCGTCTCCGGGTCCGACGCCGTCTCCGGGTCCGACGCCGTCTCCGGGTCCGACGCCGTCTCCGGGTCCGAAGGAGCCGGCGGGACCGACGCGTCTGATAGAGCCGACGGAGCCGACGGAGCCGACCGGTCTGACGGAGTCGACACGTCCGACGCGTTGGACGGGGCCGACGGGGCCGTCTTCGGGACGACGTAGGCGACCAGGCGCTGCTCGTCCTCCCGCAGGACCACGGCGGCCTCGGCGACGAGCGGGTGCTCCAGCAGCCTGGCCTCGATCTCGCCCAGCTCGACGCGGTGACCGCGGATCTTGACCTGGGAGTCGGCCCTGCCCAGGAACTCGATCAGCCCGTCCGGCCGTCTCCTGCCGAGGTCGCCCGTGCGGTACAGCCGCGCTCCCGGCGGGCCGTGAGGGTCCTGCGGGAAGCGTGCGGCCGTCAGCTCGGGACGGTCCCGGTACCCGCGGGCGACCCCGTCCCCGCCGATGCAGATCTCGCCCGGGACCCCGACGGGGACCTGCGCCAGGCGCTCGTCCAGCAGGCGGATCGTGGTGTTGGCGAGCGGGCCGCCGATGGTGACCTCGGCCGGCGTCTGCGGGATCTCCGCGATGGACGACCACACCGTGGTCTCCGTCGGGCCGTAGACGTTGACCAGACGGCCCACCCGGTCGCGCAGCTCCCGTGCCAGCGGCAACGGCAGCGGCTCACCTCCGCTCAGCGCGACCAGGCCCGGCGCGTCGAACCCCGCGTCCAGCAGCAGCCGCCAGCTCGACGGCGTCGCCTGCGCGTGGGTGACGGACTCGGCCTCGATCAGCCGTCGCAGCGCGGCGCCGTCCCTGGTGCTCGCCTCGGGCACGACGACGACCCGGCTCCCTGTGATCAGCGGGAGTAGCAGTTCCAGCGCCGAGATGTCGAACGCCAGGGTGGTCAGCCCGAGCCACACGTCCCCGTCACCTGCTCCGAGCTCGTCGCGCATGGCGAGCAGGAGGTTGGTCAGCGAGCGGTGTTCCACCTCGACGCCCTTGGGCCGGCCGGTGGATCCGGAGGTGTAGATGACGTACGCGAGGTCGCCGGAGGCCGGGGACGCCAGGTTCACGGGGCCGGCCGCGCCGGGCCAGGAGGCCAGCTCCCCGAGCTCCAGCACCGGCACCGGCATGGGCGCCTCGGTGTCACCGAGCGGCTGGGGAGGATCGCCGGCCAAGGTCGCGGACGTGTCCGATGTGATCGACGTGTACCGCCCGTTCGGCGTGTCATGTCCGTTCGGCGTGTTCGGGGTGTCCTGCTCGTTCGGCGGGCCGATGATGCCGGACAGATCCGGGGCGCCGGTGACGCAGGGCGGGCCGCCGAGCCGCTCCGGGGCCAGGACTAGGGAGACCTGCGCGTCCCTCAGGACGAAGGCGAGCCGCTCGGCGGGGTAGGCCGGATCCAGCGGCAGATAGGCGGCGCCCGCCTTCAGGACGGCCAGCACGCCGGCGACCATCTCCGGCGATCGCTCCAGGTGGAGGGCGACGACCTTGCCCGGGCCCATGCCGCGTTCCCGCAGCGCTCCCGCCAGCCGGCCGGCGGCCGCGTCCAGCTCGGCGTAGGTCACCTCACGGTCACCGGACACGACCGCCACGGCGTCCGGGGCCGCCCGGGCGCGCCGCTCGAACAGCTCGGTCACGGTGAGGTCGGGGAAGGTCCTGCGGGTGGCGTTCCACCCCTCCAAGGCCTCCCGTTCCTGCGGGGTCAGCACAGGAAGGTCGCCCACGCGCAGGTCGGGCCGGTCCGCGAGGCTCTCGATCACGGTGCGCAGATGCCCGGCCAGCGCCTGGACCGTGCGCGGGGCTACGGCGTCCGGGCTGAACTGCAAGCCGAGGGTGAGCCCGGCGGAGGAGCCGACCGCCTGGATGTGCAGGGTGTTGCGGGCCGCCCCGCTGAACACCGTCCATTCGACGGTGACGTCGAGCCCGGGAAAGACCGGGTCGGGGTCGCGTTCGCGGTAGCTGAGGGAGACGGGCGCGAGCGCGGCGCGCGGCGCGATGCCGCCGACGGCCTGGGTGAGCGGCACGCGGCGGAACCGGTACACCTGCCGCAGTTCATCGCGGACGGCGCCGGCGAACTCGGCGAAGGTCATGTCGAGCGCGGGACGGGTCACGACCGGCAGTTCGTTGACGAACAGGCCGACCAGGTCGCGGGTGCCGGCCGTCCGGGTGGACATGTCGACCGCGACGACGACCTGCTCGTTGCCGTAGCGGCGCAGCAGGGCGTGCAGGGCGGCGAGCAGGAACTCGAAGTCGGTCACGCCGAGCGCCGTGGCGGCGCGGGCGATGTCGTCGAGCACGACCTCGATCGTCTCGCCGGGTTCGGCCGCCCGCACGGCCCGGGCGGGGCCGGGGAGGATGGGCTCGCGGGGGTCGCTCCACCGGGACCGCCAGAACGCGGCGGCCTCGTCCCGGCTCGCGGCGACCTCCTCGCGCTCCTCCGCCACATACCGGGCGTAGGAGCCGGTGAGGACGGGCAGGCCGGCCGGGGCGCCGGTGACGCGCTCCCGGTAACAGGCGGCGAGGTCTGGCACCAGGACGTCCTTGGACATCCCATCGAAGACCAGGTGGTGCGCGGTGAAGACGAGCACGTGGCGCACCGGGCTCAGCGTGAGGACGGCGAAGTCCGCCAGCGGGCCCCGGTCCAGGTCGAAGGCCCGCTCGACGTGCGCCCGCACGGCGGCGTCGGGGTCCCCTCCGGCCTGACCGGAGAGGTCATGGAGCTCGACGGACGGCGGGACGTCCGCGGGGACCAGGCGGACCTCGCCGTCCCGCTCGACCGGCACGGTCGCGAGCACCGGGTGCCGGGCGAGGACCGCCTGGCACGCCCCGCGCATCGCCTCGACATCCAGGCCGCCTTCGAACGTGACGACCAGCGGCATGCGGTAGGCGTCCCCGGCCGCGCCGGTCCGCTCGGTGATCCAGATGCCGTGCTGGGCGAACGAGGCGGGCGGATGGGTGTCAAGAGGAGTGCGCGGCATGGTCGCCTTCCGGGGTAGCGAGGAGCGTCCGCAGTTCGCGTTTGAGTACCTTTCCCGCGGCGTTCTTGGGCAGGGAGGGGAGGACCAGCCATCGGGCCGGCAGTTCGTGGCCGGCGAGCCGGTCGGCGAGGAAGGCCCGCAACTCGGAGGTGGAGACCCCGGTCCCCTGGACCACCCTCGCCGCCTGGACCATCGCGGAGTCCCGGACATCTCCGGCGTCCGATTCGCCCGTCAGGTCCGCAGTGGCCACGGCATTCGAGGCGGGCTCGGGGTCCTGGACGGTCGCGGAGTCCTGGACGATCGCGGAGTCCTGGACGATCGCGGAGTCCTGGACGGTCGCGGGGGTCGAGGCCGGCTCGGCGCGGGGGACGACGGCGGCCGCGACGGCGGAGCCCATGACGGGGTGCGGCACGCCGAACACGGCCGCCTCGGCGACGGCCGGATGCTCGTGGAGCGCCGCCTCGATGCGCAGGGTCGAGATCTTGAACGCGCCCGACTTGATGATGTCGCTCTCGCGGTCGAGCAGGTACAGGTAGCCGTCCTGGTCGAGATGGCCGATGTCGCCCATGCGCACCCACCCGTCGCGGAACACCCTCCCGGCGGCGTCGCCGTCCCGGTCGTAGCTGCGGGGATCGGTCGGCGAGCGCAGCCAGACCTCACCGGGCGTCCCCGGCGGGACGGGGCCCTCGCCGTCGGAGATCATCAGGGTCCCGCCGGAGGCCGGCCGGCCCACCGAGTCCGGCCGCGCGGGGTCGAAGACCATGGTCGTCTGGGCCGGGGCGGCCTCGGTCGAGGTGTAGTAGTTGACGATGGTCGCCCGGGGGAAGGCCGCCGTGAGCGCCGTGGCGACGGACGGTGCCAGGGCCGCCGCGGTGGACCCGAGCAGCAGCACGCTCGACATGTCGTACTTATCTGTCACGCCGGAGTTGAGCAGCTCGATCGCCATGGAGGGGACGAGGAAGACGGTCCCGACCCGGTAGGTCTCGATGAGCCGGGCGAACCGGGCGGCCGTGAAACGCGGCAGGGTCAACGCGCCCGGACGGGCGTCCAGCGCGTTGATCAGCATCGTCTGCCCCGCGTTCGTGCCGATCGGAAACGCGTGCAGGAAGTACCGGGAGTGGGCGAGCGGGCGGCGGCGCGGGTCGCGCGAGCAGCCGAAGGTCAGGTTGGCGTGACTCGCCACGACCGCTTTCGGCTCCCCCGTCGTGCCGGAGGTGTAGAGGATCTGCGCGGCGTCCCCCGGCCGGACCGACACCTCGTCCAGGCCCCGGACACCGGAGCCGCCGTTCACGCCTACATCGCCGTCCACGCTGGGGGTGCCGTCCGCGCCGGGGCTGAGGTCGGAAAGGGTCACCGTCCACAGGTCCGCCTGTGGCGGAGTCCGTCCCGCGCCGTGGACGACGGCCGCCGCCGAGCTGTGCGCGAGCAGCCGGTGCAGCTCGCCCGGGGGCAGGGCGGCCGCCAGCGGCACCGCGACACCCCCGGCCTTCTGCGCGGCGCAGTAGGCGATGGCGTAGTCGATCCACTCGTTCTCGCCG
The DNA here is from genome assembly GCF_040607455.1 of Sphaerisporangium sp. NPDC005289. Lineage (NCBI taxonomy): Bacteria > Bacillati > Actinomycetota > Actinomycetes > Streptosporangiales > Streptosporangiaceae > Sphaerisporangium > Sphaerisporangium sp. NPDC005289. The sequence goes on along the minus strand of NZ_JBEXGS010000007.1, from coordinate 144,583 downwards.
AAGACGAGGCCGACCCGGTCTCCGTGCCGCAGCCCGCGGCGGAGCAGGCCCAGCGCCGCCTCGTCCGAGCGGCGGTCCCACTCCGCGAAGGTGAGCGAACCGACGTCGTGGACGGTCAGCGCGACGCCCGCGGGTTCGGCCGCGGCGCGGGCGGCCAGCAGCCCCGGCACGGTCGAGATGACGGGGAGGACAGGCGCGGTCCTCGCACGCCCGGCGCGGTTGGCGGGCTTGACGCGCTTGGCGGGCGTCGGCGTCGGAGGCACGTGCGTGGCGGGGTCTCCCAGCTCTGCCGGCGTGGGGGGTTCGGCGGGTGGGCGCCGGCCGGAGACCGGACCTAGGGCGTCCGAATTCGGTCGCAGAACGCCGGAATCCGGTCGCGGGGCGGCGGAATTCGGACGCGGGGCGTCCGAATCCGGTTCTGCGGCACGCACAATGCACCTCCGAGTAATGCGCGCGTGCGAAATTGCGGCGTCACCCGGGCCGGCGCGGACCTCAATCGGAGAACGACCGTCTTCCCCTGTGGTGGAGCATGTGATTCATGAACTCCGAGCGCCCGGCCCCTGATGAAGCAGGCGTTCACTCCCCGTTTCGCCGCCTTTTCGGCTGGCGGACAGCCCCCCTTGGGAGCGCTCCCATATTGCGCTGTGGCCGCAGCCGTGTCAAGGGTCCGCGAGCGCGAAGTCCTTGGTTCCAGGGGTTCACGAGGCGATACGCCCACGGTCACGGACGTCGGGCGGCGGACGCGAACGACCGACCGGGACGGCAACCGACGACCGGCGACGGCGACGGAGCGCACTGGACCGGCGACCGTTCGAGAAGATCGAGCGAGTATTGACAATTCCCATTTCGCGTTCATAGCGTACGGCTCATTGTTCGATACCGCGTAAGTGCGTTTTCTCGCGCACAATGCCTTCGAGGCGACATATCCGCTGCACCGCGCCGCCTCCCACCGAGGAGGAAACCGGACCGCTGAAAGACGAGCTCACCGTGGCCTCACCATCGAAGCCCGCCGACTCCGGCGAGGGCGCCTCTCTGTCATCGCGGCACCGGTCCCTGCTCGCGCGCCGGCTCGCCTACCGGCCGCCGCTCACCGAGGAACCGTCCCAGCCCGGCGACGACCCCGCGCGGCCCGCGATCGACGACGGCCGGTCCGCGCCGGACGGCGCCGGGCCGGCGCGAGACGATGGCCGGTGGGCGCCGGACGACGGTCCGCAGGTGGTGGACGACGGTCGGCGGGTGGTGGACGACGGTCGGCGGGTGGTGGACGACGGTCGGCGGGTGGTGGACGACGGTCGGTGGGTGGTGGACGAGGCGCCGTTGTCCGCGGGGCAGGAACGGCTGTGGTTCCTCCAGCGGTTCGACCCCGCCGACGCGTCCTTCAACATCTTCGTCACCGAGCGCCTGCGCGGTGCCCTCGACATCGATGCCCTCGGCCGGGCCCTGGACGAGATCGTCTCCCGCCACGGGACCCTCCGCACCCGCTTCCGCGGCGAGGAGCGCCCCGTCCAGCAGGTTCTGGCGCCGGCGCCGGTTCCCGTCGAGCACCTGGATCTGTCGGCGCTCCCCGGCGACGACCGGGAGGGGCGGGCGCTCGACCTGGTGGCCGAGCGGACCAACCGGCCGTTCGACCTCGCCCAGGCGCCGCCGCTGCGGGTCTCGCTGCTTCGCCTGTCCGCCGAGGAGCACGTGCTGTGCCTCGTCGTGCACCACATCGTCGCCGACGGCTGGTCGCTGAACGTGCTGTACCGCGAGCTGTCCGCGCTGTACGCGGCGTTCCGCCGGGGTGAGCCCTCGCCGCTGCCGCCGCTTCCCCGGCAGTACGCCGAGTATGTGCGCGCCGTCCAGGACGACGACGGGGCGGGCGACCTGGCGTACTGGAAGGAGCGGCTGGCCGGCGTTCCGCCCCTGGAACCGCCCGCCGACCGGCCCCGGCCGGCCGAGCGGACCACCCGCGGCGCCGTCCATGTGACGCGCGTCCCCCTGGAGGTCGCCGAGGCCGTCGAGCAGGTCGCCCGCGAGCATCGGTGCACGCCGTTCATGACGCTGCTCGCTGCCTACCAGGTGCTGCTGTCCCGCCACACCGGGCAGACCGGCTTCGCCGTCGGCTCCTCGGTGGCCGGGCGCGGCGAGACCGACCTGGAGCCCGCCATCGGGTTCTTCTCCAGCACCCTGGTCCTGCGCGCCGACCTCGACGGAGACCCGTCCTTCTCCGACCTGCTCCGCCGCGTGCGCAAGGACACGCTCGGCGCCCTCACCCACCAGGCCGTGCCGTTCGAGCGGCTGCTGCTGGAACTGCGGGTCCCGCGCGACCTCGGCCGCACCCCGCTGTTCCAGACGATGTTCATCCAGCAGAACCAGGCCGACGCCGAGCACGGACGGCTCAGCCTGCCCGATCTGCGGGTCGAGTCCTTTCCGCCGGGCTTCCGGTACACCAAGACGGACCTGTCGCTGGACCTCACCCGTGACGCCGATGGGCTGTTCCTCGCCTTCACCTACAACACCGACCTGTTCGACGCCGCGACCATCGCCGGGCTGGCCCGCCGCTACGAGACGGTGCTGAGGTCGGTCGCGGCGGATCCGGCCGAGCGGGTATCGCGGCTCGCGGTCATGCCCGCCGACGAGTACGAGCGGGTCCTGCGGACCTGGAACGCCACGGCCACCCCGGTGCCCGCCGCGACCGTGCCCGAACTGTTCGCGGCCCAAGCCCGCGACACCCCGCACGCCGTCGCGGTGAGCGACGCCACGCGGGCTCTGACCTACGCCGCGCTGGCCGCCCGTTCCGACCGGCTCGCCGAGCGCCTGCGCGCCGCCGGGGCGGCCCGGGGATCGCTCGTCGGCGTGCACCTCGACCGGTCGGCCGAGATGGTCGTCGCCCTGCTCGCCGTGATGAAGGCGGGCGCCGCCTACGTCCCGCTGGACCCGGCCTTTCCTCCGGCCCGCGTGGCCTACGTGCTGGCCGACTGCGGGGCGACGGTGGTGGTGACCGGCGAGGAGCTCGAGGAGCGGCTGCCCCACGGCGGGTTCACCTCCGTCCTGGTCCGGGCGGGTGACGACGACGAACGGGCCGACGACGGCGGACGGGCCGGCGATGACGGACGGGCCGGCGATGACGGACGGGCCGGCGATGACGGCGATGACGACGCGTGGACCGGCGACGGCGACGGGCGGGTCGACGGCGGGCGGGTCGACGGATGGGTCGGCGGATGGGTCGGCGACAGCGGGCGCGGCGGCCGGGTGGACGCGGGCCATGACGTCCCCGGCCCCGACGACCTGGCCTATGTCATGTACACCTCCGGGTCGACGGGGTCACCCAAGGGGGTCGCGGTGCCCCACCGCGCGCTGACGAACTTCCTGTGGGGGATGCGCTCGCTGCTGGACGCGCGTCCGGGCCAGGTGTGGAGCGCGGCGACGTCGATGGCGTTCGACATCTCGGCGCTGGAGCTCTACCTGCCGCTGGTCACCGGCGGCCGGGTGGCCGTGGTCGACGGAGCCGCCGGCATCGGCGGCCTGACGGGCGATGGCCCGCCCGGCGCCTGTTCCGCGCGTCCCGCACGGGCGACGCACGTCCAGGCGACGCCGTCGGGCTGGCGCCTGGTGCTCGCGGGCGGCGACTTCGACGGCGCGGCGGTGACCGCGCTCACCGGAGGCGAAGCGCTGCCGGCCCCGCTGGCCGAGGAGCTGCGATCGAAGGTCGCGCGGCTGGTCAACGTGTACGGCCCGACCGAGACGACGATCTGGTCGACCGCCTGGGAGGTGCCCCCCTCCCCCGGCGAGGGCGGCATCGGCCGGCCCATCGCCAACACCACCGTGTACGTCGTCGACGCGGCCATGAACCTCGTGCCGCCCGGCGTGCCCGGCGAGCTGCTGATCGGCGGGGCGGGGCTCGCCCACGGATACCTCGGCAAGCCGTCGCTGACGGCGGAGCGCTTCGTGCCCGACCCGTTCGGGCCCCCCGGCGCCAGGCTCTACCGCACCGGAGACCGGGTGCGGTGGCGCGCGGACGGGACGCTGGTGTTCCTCGGCAGGTTCGACGACCAGATGAAGGTGCGCGGGCACCGGGTCGAGCCGGCCGAGGTCGAGGCCTGCCTGCTGCGCCACCCGCGGATCGGGCAGGCCGCGGTCACCGTGCGCGACGACACGCTCGTGGCCTACCTCGTCGCCACCCCGGCCGCCGCACCCGGCGACGCCGGCCCGCAGGACGCCGGGGCCGATGGGCCGCAGGGCGAGGAGGTGCGGGGCGAGGAGGTGCGGGAGCACTGCGCGCGGACGCTGCCGGCGGGCATGGTGCCGAACCTGGTGGTGTGGCTGGACGCGCTGCCGCTGACCCCCAACGGCAAGGTCGACCGGTCGGCGCTGCCCGAGGCCCGTCCGGCGGCGGCGCGGACGCCCGGCCGCGCGCTCGGGGACGATCCGATCAGCCGGGCGGTCCACGACATCTGGTGCGACGTGCTGCGCCTGGACGGCGCGGGCCCGGACGAGAACCTGTTCGACCTGGGCGGCCACTCGCTGACGATCACCCGCCTGGCGGCCCGCGTCCGCCGGCGGCTCGACGTGGACCTGCCGCTGCGGGTCTTCTACGACACACCGACGATCGCCGGCGTGGTGGCGGCGATCAGCTCCCGGGGGACCTAGATGACCGACGCGCGGCGAGCGGCTCCGCTCACCTTCGGGCAGGAGCGGCTGTGGTTCCTGAACCGCCTGGACCCCGGCGACGCCTCCTACAACATGTTCCTCGCCCTGCGCCTGCGCGGCCGGCTGGACGTCGCCTCGCTGTCCAGGGCCTTCGACGAGCTGGCGCGCAGGCACGAGCCCCTGAGGACCCGCTTCCCCGTGACGGAGACGGGGCCCGTCCAGAGCGTCCACCCGCCGTCGTCGCCGGTCCTTGAGACGGTCGACGCCGGACCGGGGGAAGGACGTCTGGCCGCGCTCGTGGCCGAGCGGACGAACGCGCCCTTCGACCTGACCGTGGACGCGCCCCTGCGGGCAGGCCTGCTTCGCGTCTCCCCCGACGACCACGTGCTGAGTGTGGTCCTGCACCACATCGCCGGGGACGGCTGGTCTCTCGACGTGCTGATGTCCGAGCTGGCCGTGCTCTACAACGCGTTCGTGCGAGGGGAGCCCGCAGCGCTGCCGCCGTTGCCGCTCACCTACGCCGACCACGCTCGCGCGGAGCGGGACGCCGGAATGTCGCCGGACCTTCTGACGTACTGGCGTGACCGGCTGGCGGACGCGCCCGTCCTCGATCTGCCCCTGGACCGGCCCCGTCCGGACTCGCGCTCGTCCGCCGGGGGCTTCGTCGTCCGCCGCGCCGCGCCCGGCCTGCTCGACCGGCTGGCCGCGCTGGCGCGCGAGGAGCGGTGCACGCTGTTCATGGTGCTGCTCGCCGCCTACCAGGTGCTGCTGTGCCGGCACAGCGGGCAGTCCGACGTGTGCGTGGGCTCGCCCGTCGCCGGGCGCGACCGGGTCGAGCTGGAGCCGCTGGTGGGCTACTTCAGCGACACGCTCGTGCTGCGCGGCGACCTTTCCGGCGATCCCACGTTCCGCGAGGTGCTGGCCCGGACCCGTGAGAGCGTCCTGGCCGCCTACGAGCACCGTCCGGTGCCCCTGGAACAGCTCGCGGCGGGCGCGCGGAACGGCCGGGAGCCCGGCATGACGCTGTTCCAGACGCTGTTCACGTTGCAGAGCGCCGGTGACCCGGTCGCCGCCGCCGGCGCGCTCACCGGTGTCGAGGTGGAGGCGGTGGACCCGGGGTTCCGGCAGGCGAAGTTCGACCTCCTCCTCGACCAGCTCGGGGACGTCTCGGTGTTCGGTCACAACGCCCAGGTGCTGGACATCGAGACCGTGGAACTGCTCGCCGACCGCTGGATGGTGCTGCTGGAGCGGATCGCCGACGCCCCGGGGGAGCCGGTCATGCGGCTGCCGCTGCTGGCTCCCGGAGAGCGGGAACGGCTGCTCGCCTGGTCCGACGGCGGCCCGGCCGAACGGTGCCGCGACGACGACCCGGCAGCGCCCTGGTCCGACGCCGGCTCTACGGGACCGGGTGCCGACGACCACATCCAGGGACCGGACGTCCACGTCGACCATGGGGAACCAGGTGCCGGCGTCCACCATGGGGAACCAGGTGCCGACGACCGCTTCCAGGGACCGGACGCTCACGTCCCCCATGGGGAACCGGCTGACCACGACGGTTCCGGGGGACCGCCTGAGACCGGTGGCGCGGTGGAAGCACCCGAAGGCGTGCTCGCGGCCGTGGCCCGGGCCGCCCGCCTGTGGCCGCGGGCGGCGGCCCTCGTGTGCGGCGCGACCGTGGTCTCCTACGGCGAACTGGTGGGCCGGGCGAACGCGCTGGCGGCGCGACTGCGCGAGGCCGGCATGCGGCCCGGAGACCTCGTCGGGGTGAGCATGCCCCGTTCCGTGGACGCGATCATCGCGCTCGTGGCCGTGTGGACGGCCGGGGCGGCGTACGTGCCGCTGGACCCGGCCTACCCGGGAGAGCGGCTTGAGCTGATGGCGTCCGGCGCGGGGGTGCGCCATGTGGTCACCCCGGACGGAGTGACCGCGCGCGAGGCTCCCGAGTCCCCGCACCGGCAGGGCGTTCCCGATGGACACGCCGCCTCGAACCCCGGCGGACACGCCACTCCGGCCGGGCACAACGCTCCCGACGGACACGGCGCTCGTAACGGGCGCAGCGCTCTAGAAGGGCACGGCGCTCGTGACGGACATGGCGCTCCGGTGGACGCCGGCACGGCCTACGTGCTTTACACCTCCGGGTCGACCGGGGCTCCGAAGGGAGTGGCCGTCGGGCATCGCGCGCTGGACGTCCGGGTCGGGTGGATGACCAGGGCGTACGGGCTCGGCCCCGGCGACCGGGTGGTGCAGTTCTCCTCGCTCGGCTTCGACACCCACGCGGAGGAGGTGTGGCCGGCGCTCGCGACCGGTGCGACTCTCGTCCTGCTGCCCGACGGCCCCGAGTCGCTGCCCGACGTGCTGGCGCGCGACCCGGAGATCAGCGTGCTGGACCTGCCCACGTCGTACTGGCACCGGCTCGTCGAGGTGCTGGAGGAGATCCGCTGGCCGTCGCGGCTGCGGCTGGTGATCCTCGGCGGCGAGCAGGTGGCGGCGCCCGCCGTCGGCGCGTGGCTGTCGCGGTTCGGGGACGCCGTCCGGCTGGTCAACACCTACGGGCCGACCGAGGCGACGATCATCGCGACCTGGGCCGAACTGCGGGACGGCGACCACCGCCCGCCGATCGGACGGCCCCTCAGCGGCACCCGGGTCCACGTCCTGGCCGACGATCTCTCCCTGGTCCCCACAGGGGTGCCCGGGGAGCTGTGCGTCGGTGGCGACGGCCTGGCCGACGGGTACCTCGGGCTCCCAGAGCTCACGACGGCCCGGTTCGTCCCCGATCCGTACGGGCCTCCGGGCGCCCGGCTGTACCGCACCGGTGACCGGGCGCGGTGGCGGCGCGACGGGACCCTTGAGTTCCTCGGCCGCCTGGACGACCAGGTGAAGGTCCGCGGGCACCGGGTGGAGCCGGGCGAGGTCGAGGCGCGGCTGCTCCTGCACCCGGGCGTCTCGCAGGCGGCGGTGGTCGCCAGGGACGACACCCTGGTCGCCTACGTCGTCGGCTCCGCCGCGCCCGACGAGGTGCGCGCCCACGCGGCGCGGGCCCTGCCCGGCCACCTGGTGCCGGGCGTGGTCGTCCCGCTGGACCGGCTGCCGCTGACGCCGGGCGGGAAGGTCGACGCGCGGGCGCTGCCCGCGCCGCGCTTCCAGCGGGACCCGGCCGTCGCGTTCGTCCCGCCGCGGACCGACGCGGAGCATCTCGTCACCGCCATCTGGGCGGAGGTCCTCGGCCTGGACGAGATCGGCGCGGGGGACGACTTCTTCGCCATCGGCGGCCACTCGCTGCACGCCGTCCGGGTGATGTCGAGGATCCGGTCGATCGCCGAGCTCGACGTCCCGATCAAGGAGCTGTTCGCGCACCCCACGGCCGCCGCGCTGGCGGCCGTGCTCGAGGAGCTCCTGATCGCGGAGATCAGCGGGCTGAGCGACGAGGAGACCGAACGGCTGCTGTCCGCCGCCCAGGACGCTCCGGCGGAGCCCCGGCCATGACGTGCCGACCCGACGTGCCGACCCTGACATGCCGACCTTGACACCCCGTCCGGCGACACCCCGTCCGGCGATACTCCGTCCGGCGATACTCCGTCCGGCGACATCCCGTCCGGCGACATCCCGTCCGGCATCTCCGGGCGCACCCGCGAAGCGAAGGGAGGGCGGGGCCGGCTCCCCCTCGGCGCGAGCCGGGGACCGCGCCCCGGACATCCGATGGCCGAGCCTGTGACAGGAGTCCAGAGAGGGCAGAGTCCCCCCGGCGTTTCGGAAGGGACCGCGGTTCAGCTGGGCGGGACGCACCCCGCCACGCTCAGCGCGGCCAAGCAGGCGCTGCTCGCCCAGCGGTTGCGGCGGCGTCCGGGGTCGCAAGCCCGTGACCTCATCCCGGCCCGGCCCGCCGGTGCCGCCCCTCCGCTCTCGTACGCGCAGGAGCGGCTGTGGTTCATGGACCAGCTCGTGCCGGAGGCCGCCGCCTACACGATCGTCCTCACGCTGCGGCTGGGCGGCGCGGTCGACGCCGAGGCGCTTTCGACGGCGGTCGGCCAGGTCGCCGACCGGCACGAGGCGCTGAGGACCCGCTTCCCCGCCGGGGACGACGGCCGGCCGGCCGCCGTGGTCGAGGAGTCCGCCGGCGTGCGGCTCGCCCGCGCCGAGGCCGGTTCCGAGCAGGAGGCCCGGCTGATGGTCCAGGAGCTGGCCGCCCGGCCGTTCGACCTGGCCACCGGTCCCCTGTTACGGGCCCTGCTGATCCGGCTCGACGCCGATGACCACGTCCTGGCGCTGGCCGTGCACCACATCGCCTGCGACGGCTGGTCCTGCGACCTGCTCACCTCGGAGATCCTCGCCCGCTACGCGGCCCGCGCCCACGGCGGCCCCGCCCCCGCCCGGCCCGCCCCCACCGGACCCGCGCCCGCCGGACCTGAAGCGGTGCGTGCTTCTCCCGCCGAGCACTCCCCCATCGGGTTCTCCCCCGTGGAACCCGCTCCCGGCGAGCCCACAGCGGGTAAGCCCGCGCCCGGCGAACCGGCTCCCGTCGAGCGTCCGTCGCTCGACTACGGCGACTTCGCGGTGTGGCAGCGGCGCGACCCGGCCGGGGACGGCGACCTGCCCTACTGGCGGGAGCGGCTGGCCGGGCTCCCACCCCTCGATCTGGTCACCGACCATCCCCGCCCGCACCGGCAGACCTTCACCGGGGCGTCGCACGGTTTCCGGCTCGCCGCCGAGGAGGCGGCGGCGCTGCGCGACCTGGCCTCCCGCCACGGCGCGACACTGCACATGGTGGTGCTGTCGGCCTGGCAGGCGCTGCTCGGGCGGTACGCCCGGCAGGACGACTTCGCGGTGGGCTCCCCGGTGGCCGGGAGGTCCAGGCCCGAACTGGAGGGCATGGTCGGCTGCTTCGTCAACATGCTGACCATGCGGGCGGACCTGTCGGGCGATCCGGCGTTCACCGAGTTGCTGGCGCGCACCAGGGAGTCCGCCCTGGACGCCTACGCCCACCAGGACCTGCCGTTCGAGCGGCTGGTGCAGGAGCTGAACCTGCCGCGCGACGTGTCACGGCCGCCGCTGTTCCAGACCATCTTCGCCATGCAGAACTACGGCGGCCAGGGGCGTCCGGCCGGTGGACCGATCGAGGGGCCGGCCGTCGCGCCCTTCCCTGTGGAGGCGATCTCGACCCGGTACGACCTGGAGCTGTACGCGGGCGAGGACGCAGGCGGCCTCGGCCTGCTGCTGACCTACAACACCGGCCTGTTCGCGCCGGACACCGTCGCCAGGATGGCGGCGCATCTGACCATGTTCCTGCGTACGGTCGCCGTCCGCCCCGGCGCGCGCCTGTCGGAGATCGGCGTCCTCGGCGAGGACGAGCGCGCCCAGGTGACCCTCGGCTTCAACGCCACCGACGCTCCCTTCCCCGCCGGCGCGACCCTGCACGGGCTGGTCGAGGAGCAGATCGCCCGGACGCCGGACCGCATCGCCGTCACCTTCGAGGGCGCCTCGCTGACCTACGCCGAGCTCGGCGCGTGGGCCGATCGGATCGCCCGGCGGCTGCGCTCGCTCGGGGCGGGGCCGGGGACGCCGGTGGCGGTGTGCGCCGAACGCTCCCTCGAGCTGGTCGCGGGGCTGCTCGGCGTGCTGAAGTCGGGCGCCGCCTACGTCCCGCTGGACCCGGACTACCCGGCCGACCGGCTGGCGTTCATGCTCGCCGACTCGGGCGCGCAGATCGTCCTCACCCAGCGGCGCCTTCGCGGGACGCTCCCCGAGGCGCCGAGCGGCGCCCGGGCGCTGCCGCTCGACGACCCCGCGGAATGGCCTCCCGGCGACCACACCGAACCCGCGCCCGCCGGCGACGTCACCGGAACACCCCGCGCGGACCCCGGGGACGTCGCGTACATGATCTACACCTCGGGTTCCACCGGGCGTCCGAAGGGAGTGCCCAACGCGCACCGGGGCATCGTCAACCGGCTCGACTGGATGCGGAAGCGCTTCGTGCTCGGCGAGGGCGACACCGTCCTGCAGAAGACGCCCGCGAGCTTCGATGTGTCGGTGTGGGAGTTCTTCTGGCCGCTGCTCGCCGGGGCGCGTCTGGTGCCGGCACGGCCGGGCGGCCACAAGGACGCCGCCTACCTGGCGGAGCTGATCCGCGCGGAGCGCGTCACCACTCTGCACTTCGTCCCCTCGATGCTCGCCGTGTTCCTCGCCGAGGACGGCGCGCGGGCCTGCACGTCGCTGCGGACGATCATCTGCAGCGGCGAGGAGCTCCCGCCGGACCTGGCGCTCAGGTGCCGGGCGGCGCTGCCCGCCGAGCTGCACAATCTCTACGGTCCCACCGAGGCCGCCGTCGACGTGTCGGCGTGGGCCTGCGAGCCGGCGGCGCTGTCCGGCCTGGCCCGCGTCCCGATCGGCGCGCCGATCCAGAACATCCGCCTGTACGTGCTGGACGCCGGGATGGAGCCGGTGCCGATCGGGGTGCCCGGTGAGCTGCACATCGGCGGGGTGGGGGTCGCGCTCGGCTACCACGACCGGCCGTCGTTGACGGCGGAGCGCTTCGTCCCCGACCCGTTCGGGTCACCGGGCGCGCGGCTCTACCGGACGGGCGACCTGGCCCGCTGGCGCCCGGACGGGACGATCGACTTCCTCGGCCGGTTGGACGCCCAGGTCAAGGTGCGCGGCCTGCGCATCGAGCCCGGCGAGATCGAGGCGGTACTGCGCGAGCAGCCGGGGGTGAACGACGCCGCCGTCGTCGTGCGCGAGGACCGGCCCGGCGACAAGCGCATCGTCGCCTACCTGGTCGGCGAGGCCGAGACGGCGCCGCTGCGCGCCGCGCTCAAGCTCCGCGTGCCCGACTACATGGTGCCCTCGGCGCTGGTGCGGCTGGAGGCGCTGCCGCTGTCGCCGAACGGCAAGCTCGACCGCAGGGCGCTGCCGGCCCCGGCGCTCCTGCGGGAGGAGTCCACGGCGTTCGCGCCGCCCGAGCCCGGCACCCAGGAGTCGATCGCGGCCGTCTGGCGCGCCGTGCTCGGCGTCGAGCGCATCGGCGTCGACGACGACTTCTTCGACCTCGGCGGCCACTCGCTGCTGGCCACCCAGGTGATCGCCGGGATGCGCGCGGCGCACGGCGCGGGGGTCTCGGTGATGGACCTGTTCCAGAACCCGACGGTGCGCGAGCTGGCCGCGCTGGTGGACACCCCGGCCGCGGAGCGCGGCCCGCGGGGGCTGCTGTACGAGCTGACGCGGCCCGTCCCGGCCGAGCGGCGCGTGCTGTCGCACGTGTGCGTCCCCTACGGCGGGGGGAGCGCGGTGGTCTACCAGCCCTTGGCCGACGCGCTGCCGGAGGGGCACCGGCTGTTCTCGGTCGCCATCCCCGGTCACGATCTCGGCGTCGAGGAGGAGCGGCTGCCCTTCGACACCTTGGCCTCGGTCTGCGTGGCCGAGATCCTCGCGAAGGTCGACGGGCCGCTCGCGCTCTACGGTCACTGCGGCGTCGGGTCGGCGCTGACCGTGGAGATCGCGCGGCGGCTGGAGGCCGCGGGACGCGAGCTGGAGGTCGTCCACATCGGCGCGATGTTCCCCTTCGCCCGGCCGGACAACCGCGTGATGGAGGCCCTGTCGAAGATCGCCCGGATGGAGTTCCTGCGCTCGGACCAGGAGTACACCAACTGGCTCATCTCCTGGGGCCTGGAGCTCGGCGACCTGGACCCCCGGCAGGTCAGGCACATCATCCGCAACATGCGCGCGGACTCGGAGGAGGCCGAGGCGCACTACACGCGCCTGCTCGCCGAGGGCGTCGACCGGCTGCGCGCGCCCATCGTCACCATCGCGGGCGAGCGCGACCCGAGCACCGAGTACTACCAGGAACGCTTCCGCGAGTGGCATTTCGTCGCCGACACCTCGGCGGTGGTGGTGCTGGCCGAGGCCGGGCACTTCTTCCTGAAATATCGGGCGCGGGAGCTGGCCGACATCGTCACCGGCGTCCACCGGACCCTGGACACCGCGCGGCCCTCGGGTCGGGAGCGGCGCGGGCCCGGCGAGGCCGGCGAGGCGGGCTGGTGGCTGCACGACGTCTCGCGCTCCGCACGGCCGGTGACGGCGAGCGGCCCGCGGCCGAGCATGAAGCGCTTCGTCACCGTGGCCGCGAGCCAGATGGTGTCGATGACCGGCTCGGCGCTCACCGAGTTCGCCATCCCCATCTGGGTCTACCTGCAGACCGGCTCGCTCGTGCGTTTCGCGCTGTTCGCGGTGCTCGGCCTGGTGCCGGGCATGCTCGTCGCCCCCCTGGCCGGCGCGATCGTCGACCGGTCGGACCGGCGGCGGGTCATGCTGGCGGGCGACATCGCGGCCGGCGGCGTCCAGACGCTGCTCGGCGTCCTCCTGTGGACCGGCAACCTCGCGACCTGGCACATCTATGTGCTGATCGTGGCCCTGTCGGTCGCGCTGCAGTTCCAGCGCCTGGCGTACGGGTCCTCCATCCCGCAGCTGGTGCCCAAGCACTATCTCGGCCATGCCAACGGGGTCGCGCAGATGGCCAACGGCGTGACGCAGTTGATCGTCCCGCTGGTCGCGGTGGGGCTGATGGCCTCCATCGGCCTCGGCGGCATCGTGGTCATCGACATCGCCAGCTACGCCTTCGCCGTCGCCGTCCTGCTGGTCACCCGGTTCCCCGCGAGCATGGCCTGGCAGCGCAAGGAACCCGTCCTGGCGGAGATCGCCAACGGGTTCCGGTACAGCTGGGGCACCCCCTCGATCAGGGCCATGCTGCTGTTCTTCGCCGCGCTCAACATCTTCCTGTCCCCGCTGTTCCTGCTGATCTCGCCGCTGGTGCTGTCGTTCGGCACACTGACCGACGCGGGCAATATCGCGTTCGTCTCCGGGGCCGGCGTGCTGGCCGGCGGGTTCGCCATGACCGTCTGGGGCGGCCCCCGGCGGCGGCGCCTTGCCGGCATGATGGCGTGCACGCTCGCGCTCGCGGCGTTCTGCCTGGTCACCGGCCTGCGGCCGGACCTGCTGACCATCGCCGCCGGGGCGTTCGGCATGGCCCTGTCGCTGACCGTCGTCAACGGCATCTACGCCACGATCGTGCAGGTCAAGGTGCCACAGCGGTTCCACGGGCGGGTGTTCGCGCTCAACACCCTCATCGCCTGGTCCACGCTGCCGATCGGGTTCGGGCTGGTCGCGCCGTACGGGAGCCAGGTGTTCGACCCGCTGCTCGCCCCCGGCGGGCCGCTCGCGGGGAGCGTGGGCGCCGTGATCGGGGTGGGCGAGGGACGCGGCGTCGGACTGATGTACATCGTCTTTGCCCTCGCCATGGCCGCTCTGGTCGCCGGGGCATCGCGGGTGAGGACCCTGGCCCGGTTCGACGCCGAGGTCCCCGACGCCGCGCCCGACGACCTGGTGGGCTACGAGGCGCTGCGCCGGCGCGGCGCGGGCGCTACCAGTCCTGCGACAGACCCGACATCCGACGCAGATACTCCTCCTCGTCGATCTCGCCCGCCGCGTAGCGCCGCTTGAGGATCTCCTTGGGGTGGTCGGCGGCGGGGATCTGCCGCGCGCGGTCGGCCACGTAGGTGCGGGCCAGCATCAGCACACAGCTGACGATGATGATCAGTCCGACGAGCAGTAGAAGGGTTTTCACGCCGACCTCCGGTTCCTGCGGCTTGCCCGAACCGCGGGCTCGCCGCGGCGCTGCGCACGGCGCCGGGGGCCGGGGGGACGCCGCGGTGCCCGGGTGCCGCGCTCCAAGTCTCGCAGGTCCGGGGGCCTGCGGTAACGTCCCGCAGGCCGACCGGTCTCGGGCGCCCGTACGCGCGGCCGGCCACCCGGGCAGGGCGTGACGGCGCGACAATCGGGGTGGCGAGCATGCACAATCTTCCCCGGACCTCAGAAGCGAAGGCGGACCAGGATCGTGACGATCTCCATCCATCAGAAGATCGCCGAAGAGCTCGGCGTGCGCGAACGGCAGGTGCAGGCGGCGGTCGACCTGCTCGACGGCGGCGCCACCGTGCCGTTCATCGCCCGCTACCGCAAAGAGGCGACCGAGATGCTCGACGACGCGCAGCTGCGCGCGCTCGAAGAGCGGTTGCGCTACCTGCGCGAACTGGAGGAGCGGCGCACCGCGATCCTCGAGTCCGTCCGCTCCCAGGGCAAGCTCGACGACGCCCTCGAGGCTCAGATCATGGCGGCCGACTCCAAGGCGCGCCTCGAGGACATCTACCTGCCCTACAAGCCCAAGCGGCGCACCAAGGCGATGATCGCCCGTGAGGCGGGGCTGGAGCCACTGGCGGAGGAACTGCTCGGCGACCCCTCGCGCGACCCGCAGACCGCCGCCGCGGCGTTCGTGGACGCCGAGAAGGGCGTCGCGGACGCCGCCGCCGCGCTGGAGGGCGCGCGGGCCATCCTGGTCGAGCGGTTCGCCGAGGACGCCGACCTGATCGGCGCGCTGCGCGAGCAGATGTGGTCGCAGGGCCGCCTGGTCTCCCGGGTCAGGGAGGACAAGCAGGAGGCCGGCGCCAAGTTCTCCGACTACTTCGACTTCGCCGAGCCGTTCACCAAGCTGCCCTCCCACCGCGTGCTGGCCATGTTCCGCGGCGAGAAGGAAGAGGTGCTCGGCCTCATGCTGGAGCCCGAGGAGTCGCCCGCCGAGGACGGCCCGAGCGGCTACGAGACGCGCATCGCCCGCCACTTCGGCGTCGCCGACCGCGGCAGGCCGGCCGACCGGTGGCTGATGGACACCGTCCGCTGGGCCTGGCGCACCCGCGTGCTGGTGCACCTGGGCATCGACCTGCGCATGCGCCTGTGGCAGGCGGCCGAGGAGGAGGCCGTCCGCGTCTTCGCCACCAACCTGCGCGACCTGCTGCTCGCCGCGCCCGCCGGCACCCGCCCGACCATGGGCCTGGACCCCGGCCTGCGCACCGGCGTGAAGGTCGCGGTCGTGGACGCCACCGGCAAGGTGGTCGCCACCGAGACGATCTACCCGCACGAGCCGCGCCGCCGCTGGGACGAGTCGATCGCCGTCCTCGAGCGGCTCGCCCGCGAGCACCGCGTCGAGCTGATCGCCATCGGCAACGGCACGGCCTCCCGCGAGACCGACAAGCTCGCCGGCGACCTGATCAAGCGGCATCCCGACCTGAAGGTCACCAAGATCGTCGTGTCGGAGGCCGGGGCCTCGGTCTACTCCGCCTCCGCCTACGCCTCCCAGGAGCTTCCCGGGCTGGACGTGTCGCTGCGCGGCGCCGTCTCCATCGCCCGCCGGTTGCAGGACCCGCTCGCCGAGCTGGTCAAGATCGACCCCAAGTCCATCGGCGTCGGCCAGTACCAGCACGACCTGTCGGAGACCAAGCTCTCGCGCTCGCTGGACGCGGTGGTGGAAGACTGCGTGAACGCCGTCGGCGTGGACGTCAACACCGCGTCGGCGCCGCTGCTGACCCGCGTGTCCGGCATCGGCTCTGGCCTGGCCGAGAACATCGTGCAGCACCGGGACGCCAACGGCCCGTTCCGCTCGCGCCGCGCGCTGAAGGAGGTGCCCCGGCTCGGGCCCAAGGCCTTCGAGCAGTGCGCCGGCTTCCTGCGCATCCCCGGCGGCGACGACCCGCTGGACGCCTCCAGCGTCCACCCCGAGTCCTACCCGGTGGTGCGGCGCATCCTGGACGCCACCAGCGGCGACATCAGGACGCTGATCGGCGACACCGCGGTGCTGCGCAAGCTGCGGCCCGACCAGTTCGCCGACGACACCTTCGGCCTGCCGACGGTCACCGACATCCTCAAGGAACTGGAGAAGCCCGGGCGCGACCCGCGGCCCGCCTTCCGCGCGGCGACGTTCAAGGAGGGCGTGGAGAAGATCTCCGACCTGGAGCCCGGCATGCTGCTGGAGGGCGTCGTCACCAACGTCGCCGCCTTCGGCGCGTTCGTGGACGTCGGCGTGCACCAGGACGGCCTGGTCCACGTGTCGGCGATGTCGCGGACGTTCGTCAAGGACCCGCGCGAGGTGGTCAAGCCGGGCGACATCGTCCGGGTGAAGGTCCTGGACGTGGACATCCCGCGCAAGCGCATCTCGCTGACGCTCCGCCTGGACGACGAGGCAGCGGGCAAGAACGCGGCCCAGGGACAGGGCAGAGGCGGCCAGGCGCAGGGACGCGGCGGCCAGGACGGCCAGGGCGGCGCGGGCGGCCGCAGGGGCGGGCAAGGGCAGGGCAGGGGCGGCGGGGACGGCCGACGCGGCGGCGGCGGCCGTGGCGGGCAGGACCGCGGCGCCCCGGCGGGCGGCGCCCTGGCCGAAGCCCTGCGCAAGGCCGGCCTGGACAAGGGCCTGAAGTAAGCCGGGCGCGTCTCCCCCGGAAGGCCGCGGCCGGCCTTCCGGGGGCGCCATCGCCTCAGAAGAAGCCCCCGGGGCGTCACCGCCTCAGAAGAAGCCCCCGGGGCGTCATCGCCTCAGGAGATGCCTCCCGAGGGAGCGTCGCCGCCCCAGGGAAAGCCTCCCGGGAGCGTCACCGCTTCAGGAGAAGTACCGCCGGGGGTTGTCCACCAGCATCTGCTCGATCTGGGCGTCGGTGACGCCCTTCTCGCGCAGCGCCGGGAGGACGTCCTGGTGGATGTGGCCGTAGTTCCAGTTCGGCGCGATCTGCGGCACGGCGTCCCACATGTGGCCGAAGTAGTCGTAGAAGCAGGCGGCGTCGTGGCTGAGCACCATGCGGTCGGCGTAACCGCGGGCGCACAGGCTCACGATGGTGTCCACCCGCGCCCCGGTGGGGTTGTACAGGTCGAGCCCGAAGCGGTCCATTCCCAGCGTCGCGCCCGTGTCGGCCAGGGCCATGAGGTGGTCCAGGTCGTTGCTGTCGCCGGAGTGGCCGAGCACGACCTTGGTGAGGTCGACGCCCTCCTTGGTGAACAGGTCCACCACGGCCAGGCCCGACCGGGTGGAGGGGTTGGTGTGGACGGTGATCGGCACCCCGGTGCGCACGTGGGTCCGGGCCACCGCGCGGCAGATGCGCTCGACGCCCGCGGTCATGCCGTAATGGTCGATCGCGCACTTGAGGAACGCGGCCTTGACCCCGGTGCCGGCGATGCCCTCGGTGATGTCCTTGACGAAGTCGTCGACCATCGGTTCGGGGATGTCGACCACCGTCCCGGGGCCGCGGTGGGCGTAGTGGAAGGGGACGTCCATGTAGCTGTAGAGGCCGGTGGCCACGATGATGTTCAGCTCGGGCACCTCGGCGGCGACCCGCTGGATGCGCGGGATGTACCGGCCGATCCCCCACACCGTCGGGTCCACGATGGTGGTGACGCCCCTGGCGACCAGGGCCCGCAGCTTCTCGACGGCGTCGGCGACGCGGTACTCCTCGTCCCACCAGCCGTCCTCGCCCTGGTCGGCGAGGTGGCCGGGGTCGACGACGAAGACGTGCTCGTGCATCAGCGTCTGGCCGAGGACGCCCACGTCCACCGGACCGCGTACGGTTTCGACGACCGGCATGGGACCTCCAGGGGTGACACCGGCGGCAGAGGTGCCCGTACCGTAGGACGCCGCGCCTCCGGCGTCAACGGACACGCCGGGGACGCGGACGCGCGCCGGGAGGGGACCTGCGTTCCTGAGGGGCCTGTTCGAACGGATAATCTTTCGGCTGTTCGGAAAACGTCAACAGCCCACCTAGGGGAACGTCATGACGCAGGCTCCAGTCAAGGTCACCGTCACCGGCGCCGCAGGCCAGATCGGCTATGCGCTGCTGTTCCGCATCGCCTCGGGTCATCTGCTCGGCCCTGATGTGCCGGTGCGGCTGAGCCTGCTGGAGATCCCGCAGGCCGTCAAGGCCGCCGAGGGCACCGCCATGGAGCTCGACGACTGCGCCTTCCCGCTGCTCCAGGGCATCGACATCAGCGACGACGCCGGCCGCGCCTTCGAGGGGACCAACGTCGCGCTGCTGGTGGGCGCCCGCCCCCGCACCGCGGGCATGGAGCGCGGCGACCTGCTCCAGGCCAACGGCGGCATCTTCGGCCCGCAGGGCAAGGCCATCAACGACCACGCGGCCGACGACATCCGCGTCCTGGTCGTCGGCAACCCGGCCAACACCAACGCGCTGATCGCCCGCTCGCACGCGCCGGACGTCCCCGCCGAGCGGTTCACCGCGATGACCCGCCTGGACCACAACCGGGCGCTGTCGCAGCTCGCCGCCAAGCTCGACGTCCCGGTGACGGCCATCACCAAGATGACGATCTGGGGCAACCACTCCGCCACCCAGTACCCCGACCTCTACAACGCCGAGGTCAACGGCAAGATCGCCGCCGAGCAGGTGGACGAGGGCTGGCTGCGCGACACCTTCATCCCCACGGTCGCCAAGCGCGGCGCGGCCATCATCGAGGCGCGGGGCGCATCCTCGGCGGCCTCGGCGGCGAACGCGGCGATCGACCACGTGCACGACTGGGTGAACGGCACCGCCGAGGGCGACTGGACCTCCGCGGCCCTGCCCTCCGACGGCTCCTACGGCGTCCCTGAGGGCCTCATCTCCTCCTTCCCCGCCGTCTCCCGCGGCGGCCGCTGGGAGATCGTCCAGGGTCTGCCCGTCAACCCGTTCTCCCGCGAGCGCATCGACGCCTCGGTGCGCGAGCTCGGCGAGGAGCGCGACGCCGTGCGGGAGCTCGGCCTCATCTGATCCCGTCCGCGCTCTCACGGGGCGTTCAGGCCGCCACGGCGGGGCGGACGCGCGGCCCGGCTCCGTCGAGGCGCGCCGTCACCCGGGCGCGGGCCCGGGCGCCGTCGCGGCCGACCGCGGCCGACAGTCCGATCAGCACCAGGACGACGACCTCGGTCACCACGACGAGCCGCTGGGTCAGCCCGGCCGGGACGGCCCCGGGGTCCATGCCGAACATGCGCACCACGTACGGCACCAGGACCAGGATGAGGAAGCCCGCGGCGGCCAGGCTCAGGCCGCGTAACGCCGCCGCGTGCCGGCCGCCGCGCGCCGCGATGGCCAGGCCCGCCACGGGCATGCTGACGAACGCGGTGAACGCGGCATAGCGGTGGATGCCCCCGGACATCGACAGCGACATCCCCGGCCGGTCCGTGGGGAACGCGGCGATCATCAGCATGCACGTGCTCCACACGCCCAGCAGCGCCACCGTCGCCCGGCCGGTCCCGCGCCGGGACATCTCCACGGCCAGCATCGCCGCCCCGAGGGCGAAGAAGGTCAGCGAGGTCCCCAGCAGCCACCCGTGGGGGTGGAAGGCGTACTCGCTGATCATGCCGTGCAGCGGGTCGAGGCCGGAGGTCAGGTGCAGCGCCGTCATCGCGACGGCGCCGTTGGCGAGGGCCGCGAACCCGCCGGCGGTCAAGGGAGAGGTCGTCATGCCCTTGACTGTCGCCTCCGGCGCGCCGCGCGGGCATCGGAGATCGGCCGGAGCGAGCCCTGGGGCATCCCCGAGCCGACCCCTACTCCACCAGGGGCGGGACGGGCCCGGGTCCGGGGCCGGGCTTCAGGGTTCGCGCCCGCCACCAGCGGCGGCGCCCCTGACCCGTCCCCCGGCCCCGGGTCTCGCGTCAGGCCTTCTGACGGGCCTCGGAATCGGCGATGTCGCCCGCGTCGGCGGGGGCCAGCTCGGGCTCGGACGCGCGCATCCAGCGGGTGCCGTAGGGTTCCAGCTCCAGCGACACCCGCCCGCCCGGGCCGATCTCGACGGTGCCGTCGATGAGCAGGTCGGTCAGCACCTTGCCCTCGTCGAGGCCGTCGAGGGTGAGCTCGCAGGAGACCGTCTCGTCGGCGAAGTTGTGCACGGCGAGGACCGTCTCGCCGTCGATGTCGGAACGGTGGGCCAGCACGGCCGGCGCGCCGGTCTCCAGCACCTCGTACCGTCCCCAGGCCAGCTCGGGGCAGCCCCGGTACTGCTCGATGAGCTTGGTGATCCACATCAGCAGCGAGTCCGGGTCGCGCCGCTGGGCGCTCACGTTGACGTGCTCGGGCCCGAACTCGCCCTGCACCATCGGGTTGCGGAAGTTCTCGGGGTCGGCGGTGGAGAACCCGCCGTTCTCGTGCGGCGTCCACTGCATCGGCGTCCGCACCGCCTCGCGGCCCTTGACCGCGAGGTTCTCGGCCATGCCGATCTCCTCGCCGTAGAACAGCACGGGGGTGCCCGGCATCGAGAACAGCAGGCTGTACACCATCTTGATCTTGCGCAGGTCGCCGCCGAGCATGGAGGGCAGGCGGCGGCGCAGGCCGCGGCCGAACAGCTGCATGTCCTTGTCCGGGCCGAAGGCCTCGAAGACCTCCTTGCGCTCGGCCTCGCTGAGCTTGTCCAGCGTCAGCTCGTCGTGGTTGCGGACGAACGAGGCCCACTGGCAGTCCTTGGGCGGGGCGGGGCGCTGCCGCAGCGCGTCGGCGAGCGGGCGGGAGTCGCCGCGCGCGAGCGAGAGGTACATGCGCTGCATGCCGATGAAGTCGAAGCACATCGTGACCTCGTTACCGAGGTCGTTGCCGAAGAACTTGCGCAGGTCGGGATACTCGAGGTTGACCTCGCCGAGGAGCATGGCGCTGCCGTCCCTGCGGTTCATGAACGCCCGCATGTCGCGCAGGAACTCGTGCACGTCGGGCAGCCCGGCGTCCTTGGCCTTGTGGTCCACCGCCTTGCCCGTCTCACCGCCGTCCTGGCCCGCCTTGGCGCTCTTCTCGCCGGAGGGCTCCTCGTCGGCCTCCTCCTTCTTGCCGACGTCCTCGACGAGGAAGGGCACGGCGTCGACGCGGAACCCCGACAGGCCGAGCTCCATCCAGAAGCCCAGGATGCGGGCGATCTCGTCGCGCACCTCGGGGTTGGCGACGTTGAGGTCGGGCTGGAACCGGTAGAAGCGGTGGTAGTAGTACTGGCCGCTGCCCTCGTCGTACTGCCACAGGGAGTCCTCGGCGTCGGGGAACACCACGCCCTTGGGGTCGTCCGGCTCGGGGGTGTCGGACCAGATGTACCAGTCGCGGTGGCGGGAGTCCCGGCTGGACCTCGCGTCCTTGAACCAGGGATGCTCGTCGGAGGTGTGGTTGACGACCAGGTCGGCGATCACCCGGATGCCGCGGTCGCGCGCCACCCGCATGAACTCGACGAACTCCCCCAGCGTGCCCAGCCGCGGATCCACGCTGTAGAAGTCGGTGATGTCGTACCCGTCGTCGCGGTCGGGGGTCGGGAAGAACGGCATCAGCCAGATACAGGTCACACCGAGCCGTTCGAGGTGGTCGATGTGCTGCGCGGCGCCCCGGAAGTCGCCGACGCCGTCGCCGTTGCCGTCGGCGAAGGTCTCGACGTCCAGGCAGTAGACGACCGCGTTCTTCCACCACAGGTCTGAGGTATAAGTCAGTCTCACCCGGCCGCCTCTACCCCAAGAAGGGGCAAAGTATCGGGCGACGGAGACGGGGTGGCCTTACCCCGGAGAAATCTGAGGGCCCGCACCGCGAGGCGGTACGGGCCCGGAGGAGACGTCGCGTCAGATGACGGTGACCTGCTCCGCCTGGGGACCCTTCGCCCCCTGGACGGTCACGTAGGTGACGCGCTGGTTCTCGTCCAGGCTGCGGTAGCCCCCGGAGGTGATCGCCGAGTAGTGCACGAACACGTCGGCACTACCGTCGTCCGGGGCGATGAAGCCAAAGCCCTTTTCGGCGTTGAACCACTTGACGGTACCTTCAGACAACTCTGCTTCTCCCTGTTAGGGCTTCACCGGTCCGCCGGGTCGGCGGCACGGGGCTGCGTAGCGGACCATACCCTGCTGCATCCACGAAACCGCTGAAGAAGCAAGAACGACCGCTGCCAGGAACTTCCCGCGGGCGCTTTCAAAAAAGACGTGCGAGGAAACTACGACTGCAACATCGCCGACAGTACCCGCCCGCCCCCGGAATCACAAACGCATCACTCGTGTCCAGGGCAAAGAAATCATGAGCTCCGCGTGAGGTGGCTCACGCCGGCTCGGCGAGGTACCAGCGGGCCTGTCCGTCACCACGGGTGAGCGAGTCGAGCCGGCGCGGCAGCTCCTTGCGGGAGAACGGATCGCGGGTGGCGTTGCGGATGTGGATGCCCACCGCGTACATGTCCCTGACCTCCATGAGGGTCGGGTAGCCGTGCCAGGCGCGCAGGTCGAAGCCGTAGGCGCCGGCGAAGTCGTCGACCTGCGCGGCCGTCAGGCCGAAGCGGCGCTGCCCGTGGTAGGTGTGCACGAGGTCCCACTCGCGGGGGCCGACGGCGACCCCGTCCCAGTCGCACAGCACGGCGTGGCCGTCCTGACAGCGCAGCAGGTTGTCGATCCAGGCGTCGCCGTGCAGCAGCACGGGAGGCCCCTCGGTGCCGAGGTCGGCCCAGCGCGAGGTGAGCTCGGCCACCCGGTCGCGCAGCCAGGCGCGCTGGCCGGGGGTCAGCACCTCCTTGCGGTGCTCGACGGACTCGCGCACCTCCGCCAGCGGGTCGGCGAGCCGCTTCAGCGGGAACGGCGGCACAGGCAGCAGGTGGAGGCTGCGCAGGATGTCGCCGAGCTGGGTGGTGGTCGGCCGCCCGCTCGCCGGCACGTAGTGCCAGAAGGTGACCACCCGCCCGTCGTACACCAGCGGCTGGTCGCACAGCTCGTCGGCCGGGCGCACCGTGGGGAAGCCCTGGTCGGCCAGCCACCGGGCGACGGCGAGCACGACGGGCAGCCGTGTCATGGCGTCCGGCGCGGTGGCGATGCGCACCACGATCTCGTCGCGGAGCTTGAACACGGCGTTGCTGCGCACCCGGAGCAGCTGCGCGTCCCTGGCGTCGAGGCCGACGCTCTCGCACACCTCCCCCAGGATCGCCGCGGCCTCGTCCGCCAGCATGTTCATGGCCGCTCCAGCGCGAGCTGCGGGCCGGCTTCCGCGAGCAGGTCATGGAGATGTCGCGCGGCGGGGGTGCGGCGCTGGGCCCTCGGGATGATCGCCAGCAGGGCGCGGGCCCGGGTGACCACGATGGAGGTGCGGTGCTCGGGCGGCACCTGGGTCAGGGCCTGCTCGGCCAGCCGGCACGCCTGGTCGTAGTCGCCCTCGCGCGCCACGTGGCCCGCCTGGTCGAGCAGCACGAGCACGGGGTCGATGGTGTACGGGCTCGCGGACCGGGAGATCCACTCTTGCACCTGCTCGGCCTCGCCGAGCTCGATCAGCGTGCCCATGCGGTAGAACTGCAGCCGCCGCTCGGAGAAGCGGAAGGCCAGGTGGTCGGCGCCCTCGCGGGGCATCCGCGAGAAGATGCGCTCGGCCTCGGCCAGCGCGACGCGCGCGGCCTGGTGCTCGCCCATGCGGGCCAGCGCCCGCGCCTCGGCCGCGGCGCCCAGGGCCGCGGGCGAGCTTGGAGCGCTCCCGGCCAGCATCCGCGCCTCGCGGGCCAGCCGCACGGTCTCGGTGAGGTCGCCGTAGTAGTAGGGCAGCATGGCCTCCTGGGCGCGCACGAGCGCGCGCAGCCGGACCTCGCCCATGTCGTCGGAGGCGGCCCGCGCGGTGCCGTACCAGGCGTGGGCCTGACGGGTGTCGCCGAGCTTCATGAGCGCGTCGGCCGACAGCAGCGCGAGCATCGTGGTGGCGTTCAGCAGGCGGCGCTGGGTGGCGGCGGGCTGCCGGGCCGAGACCAGCCTGCGGACATCGGCGATCTCCAGCATCAGGCGGTACAGCATCGGCAGCGGCGCGCTCTTGATGTACTCGCGGCGGTAGCGCAGGACCTGCTCGTCGAGCCGGTCGAGCTGGTCCTCGCTGACGGTGGCGGCGGCGAGCGTGCGGTCGACGTCCTGGCGGGTGCGCTCGACCTCGGCGAGCAGGCGGCCGTTGAGCGGCAGACCGGAGCTGAGCAGCGCGTGGTGGAACAGGGCGCGGCGTTCGGCCTCGTCGTCCAGGTCGGCGGGCGCCGGGCGCGGCCGGGGCTGGGCGGCGTCCTCGACGGGGAGCGCGGGGGCCGGGATGGTGTGGCCGGCGGCGACGACCACGACGTTCGGCCCCTCGCCGTCGTCGCAGTAGTCGGCGGCCAGGCCGAGGCGCACGGCGTTGGCGGAGTACAGGCGCGCGATCTGGTCGATGGTCTGCGGCCGGGGGCGGGCGCGGTTGTTCTCCCAGGCGTTCAGCAGGTCGATGCTGGCGCGCGGCAGCCCGAGGGAGTGGGCCTCGCAGAGCCGTTCGAGCTCTTCGATGGCCTGCCGGGCGGACCAGCCGCGCGCGAGGCGGTGGGCCTTGAGCAGGCTGACCCCGCAGCAGCCGTTGATGGCCTGGGCGGTCTGCCACAGGGTCCACTGGCGGGACACGGCCTGCTCACGCCAGCGTCGCGCACATGCCGGGGAGTGTTCTCCACGGGCCATCTCTCGCCCTCCGCCACTGGAGTGTTCGGCCTTACGGATGTTTCCCCGATGTTAACCAGCCGGCACCTATTAGCCCACAGCGTTATGGGACTGATGCCTGGGCATCCGCGTGGTTTCCACGTAAACCTCCGGTCCGATCGACGGTATTCCACTTATCAGTGGATTTGCTCCGATTGCCGGTAGGAGCGGCCGGGTTCAGTCTGGTCCCCATCCGGTCACCGATGTCCCCGCTGGAGACCAAAGATGAGAACCGCAGAACCGAGCGTTCATTCGGCTGAGGCACTCGACCACCTGGAGCGACTCGCCGCGCAGCTCGAAGCGCACGCGTTCCAGGTGCGCCTGACGGCCCGCACCGGCCTGTATCCGCGCCTGCGCGTGATCAACCCCATGGCCCCGGCCGTCACCGAGGACGTCCTGGCCGCCAACGCGGCCGACGGCGAGTGGTGGTTCTGGCTGTCGTGGGCCGGCCGCATCGGCCACGCCTCCGACATCGTCACGGCGGCGGAGCGCATCGCCAGCGTCCTGCACGTCATCCGGCGCTGACCCCAGACCGTACGGCTCGCGCGACCACGCCCCGCGCGAGCCGTACACGTTCCCGGCGGGTCCGCACGCGGACCCGGAGACGGTGACCGGCCACCGGCCGAAGTACGGAGATTTGCCGGAATTGTCGTGCGTCGTCCAAGCTACAGATGTGGCGCCCAAGAAGATCATCATCGACTGCGACCCGGGGATCGACGACGCCCTGGCGATCACGCTCGCGCACGGCAGCCCCGCGCTCTCGATCCTGGGGATCACCACGGTCGGGGGCAACGTCGACCTGGGCCACACGACCGGCAACGCGCTGCGGCTGCGCGAGTTCCTCGGTTTCCCCGGCGTCCCGGTCGTCCCCGGCAGCGCCGGCGCCCTGCTGCGCACCCCGGTGGACGCGGCGTCCGTCCACGGCGAGCACGGACTCGGCGGAGCCGTCCTGCCCGAGGCGACGCTCCCCGCCGACGACGGGCACGCCGCCGACTTCATCATCGACACCCTGCGGGCCGCGCCGGGCGAGGTCACGCTGGTCGCGATCGGCCCGCTGACCAACGTGGCGCTGGCCCTGCTGCGCGAGCCGAGGATCGTCGAGTGGGCCCGCGAGTTCGCCATCCTCGGCGGCTCCTCCACCCGGGGCAATTTCTCCCCCGCCGCCGAGTTCAACATCGCCGCCGACCCCGAGGCCGCGGCCATCGTGTTCGACGCCGGCTGGACGGTCACCATGATCGGGCTGGACGTGAGCCGGCGGGCGCTCGCCGTCGGCGAGGTCGTCGACCGCATGCGCGCGATGGGCCGGCTCGGCGCCGACCTGCTGGTGCCGTGCGTGGAGTTCTACGGCATGGTCACCGCCGAGGAAGGGCCGGCCATCCACGACGCGTGCGCGATCGCCTACCTGATCGACCCCACGCTGGTCGACGTGGTGCCGGCGCTGGTGCAGGTGGAGACGGCCGGCCGGTACACCTCGGGGATGACCGTCACGCACTTCGACCTCGGCGACCGCGTGCCCAACGCGCTGGTGGGCACCGGCCTGGACGTCCCGCGGTTCTGGGACCTGCTGCTCGGGGTGTACCAGGACGTCGCCCGCCGGCTCGACCCCACCCTCTGACCGCCCGCGCCCCCCGGCCTGGGGCGGCCACCCCCGCGAGCCGTCACGCGGGAGCCGCCGGACCGAGCGGCACGCCACGCCGGGCGGCACGCGTGGCGACGGTGGCGTGGCCAGGGGGCTTCCTGCGAGCATGCCGTCCCATGGGGACAACGCTCCGATGGCCGCTCGCGGTGGCCTGCCTGGCCCTGGCACTCGCGCCCGCCTGCGCCGGCGACCAGGACGGCGCGCCGCCCGCGCGCGCGGCCACCTCCACCGCCACGGGCGCCGGTTCCCCCGGCGGGGCCGCGACGACCGGCCCGAGCCCCGCCGCCACGGGCAGGACGGCCGCCTCTCCGCACTGGAAGCTCTTCGCCGGCGCCCGCCTCGGCGCCGCCGCCGCGCTGCTCGACGTCGCGGCGAGCGGCCCGCGCGACGCCTGGGCCGTCGGGTACAAGGACGGCGCCGAGGACAGCGAGGGCCGCCCCGCCCTGCAGCACTGGGACGGCACGCGCTGGACTGAGATGCCGGAGGAGGCCGGCGACGCCGGGCGCCTGCTCGGGGTGAGCGCGGCGGGCGCCCGCGACGTGTGGATCGTCGGCGCCGGTGACAGCCCGTACGCGGCCCACTGGGACGGCACGCGCTGGACGCCGCGGCATCCCTATGGGGTGGCTGAGGAGTACGTCCTGTCCGACGTCGCCGCGCACGGCGGCCACGCGTGGCTGGCCGGCCGCAACACCACACAGGGCGTCATCACCGAGTGGACCGGGCGGGGCTTCCGCAACGCCCTGCGCGCCGACGGGTACTTCACGGCCGTGACCGCCACGACCGGCCACGTGTGGGCGGTCGGCAACGACGCCGCGGCGCCGGACGCGCAGGGCGGTCCGATGATCTGGCACGGCAGCGCCGTCTCGGGCACGGCGATCCAGTCGTGGCAGCGGGCCCGCACCCCGGCGATCCCCGGCGGGGTGCTGCGCGGGGTGTGGACGGCCGGTCCGGACGACGTGTGGGCGGTGGGCGGCGTGACGGCCCCCGGCGGCGGCCCGCGGACGCCGCAGGCCCCGCTGGTCCTGCACTGGGACGGCCTCGCGTGGCGGCGCGTCGAGGTGCCGGTGCCGCGCGGCGCGCTCGACGGCGTCACGGGCTTCGGTCCCGGCGATGTGTGGATCAGCGGCGTCGACGCCGACCACTCGGGCCAGGCGCTGTTCCTCCACTTCGACGGGACGAGGTGGTCGCGGTCGTACGGCCCGCTGGTGCGCGAGCACCGGGAGGGCCAGCAGTACGAGGAGTCCGACGACGTCCGCAGGACCGGCATCGCCCGCGTCCCGGGCGCCGGCGGCCTGTGGGCGGTCGGCAGCGTCGGCGCCGGCGACGAGGAGGACGACTTCATCCTGCGCCATCGCTGACCCCGGCCCCGGGGCGGCACGGCCCCGCCGCGACACGCCGGGAAACGCCGGTCCCGCCGGGAGGTTCAAGGTCGTTACCGACGGGTACGATCATGTCAATAACCGCGCGTGCGCCTGACGTGGGAGAACAGCTTCACCCGGGGAGCGCCTCGCGCCGTCCGGCACTGCGGGCGCACGCGGAACGCCTATTGACGCGCCCGGCATGGTTGCATCCCGAACGGCCCGCCGACCAGCCCCCCGGTCCCCGGACAGAAGTTCACGGCACCCGCGCGGACGCCCGGACACGGCGGGCGACGAGGGCGCGCGCCCCGCTCCCCGCCCCCGGAGACCGGCATGGAAAGGGGGGCCAGATGGCCGACAGGCGAAAGAAGCACCGCACCCGGTGGGCCGGCCGCGAACGCCGCGAATGGCTGCGCCTCGGACTCGAGATGACCCTGCTCGCATGGCGCACCGCCATCACCGTGTGGAACGCCGTCCACTGAGCCGCCGAGCCCGCGGCGGCCGCCGCGCGCGGTCGCGCCCGTACCGGCGCCTTCGGGGAATCCATCGCGGGCGGATCACCCCGGCCGTTCACCGACGCCGCGCCCTTCACGGACGGTCCCGGAGGGCTCACGGCGGCGAATACGCGGGCCCGCACCGGCCATCGCGGGGCGGGCACCCGCAACACGTTCGATAATCGCTGGAAACATCGCGTTTTTAGGATTTGAATACGTCCACATGAACATGTGTCTTCGCAGGAGCCTGCGAAAGGGCCGCAATCGGCCCTGCTGGGGAGAGCTAGGGGTTACGCGGCACATCAAGATCGGAGAAACTGGGGTCGAAAGCGTCTGCGGCAGCCCAATAGCGGGTAAACAGGAGGTGAGGTCGGGTCCCACGCACCTCGCCCCGACCGCGGAGTCACCACTGAGGCAACGGACCTGCCCGCCGACGAGTGACGAGGGAAGTGTGAGCCCGTACCGAAGGAGAAGGACATGAAACGGATTCTCATCACACCCCGGCCGAAGCCCACGCGCCGTCCGAGCCCTCTGGACCTCCGCAGCCCTTCCGGCCGCGTCCTTCCCTTCTAACGCCCGCTAAAACCTTTTCCGCCGGATTCTTCCGGCCCGCGCATTTCCACGGCGGACTTCGCCAAGGCATAGCAGTGTTCGAAGCCTTCGAGGACCGCCGGCCATGTGCAGCGCGTGAGTTCGGTCTCTCTGTTGTGCCGGGCGATCTGCTCGCGTAGTTCGCGGTCGCGTGCGAGGCGCGCCACCGCGCGGACCAGCTCGTCGAAGGACCGTCCGAGCAGACCCTCCTTGCCGGGACGCACGAAGTCGGCCACGCCGCTCTGCGCCCGCGCGACCACCGGCACGCCGGCCGCCCGCGCCTCCAGGGCCGCGATGCCGAACGACTCCCGTGGCGCCGGCGCCACGAAGACGTCCGCCGAGGCCAGCAGCTCGCGAATGCGCTCGCGCGAGTAACGGCCCGGCAGCGACACCCAGCCCTGCATGCCGTGGGACCGCAGGAACCGCTCCATCGACCCGCGCGCGGGGCCGTCGCCCACGAGGGTCGCCCGCATCGGGATCTCCGCCGGCACCCGCCGCCTGGCCTCCAGCAGCAGCTTGAGCAGGCGCACCGGCTGCTTGCGCGGAGCCAGCCGGCCCACCGCCACGACGTGCACCTCGTCGCCCTCCCTCGGCGGCGCCTCCCCCTCCGGCCGCCAGGTGGAGACGTCAAGGCCGTTGGAGACCACGTCGACCGGGACCCGCCCGGCGGTGACGGCGCGGATCGGGCGGGCGGCGGCGTGGCTCACCGTGGTGCCCACGACGCTCCACGACGTCCAGCCGAACAGCGAGTCCAGGCCGCGGTACATCGTGCGCGTCACCGGGTCCCACATGCTGTGCACGGTGACCACGACCGGCAGCCCGGCGCGGACGGCCGCGCGCACCCCCATCCAGGCGAACGGCGAGGCCGCGCCGGTGTGGACGTGCACGACCTCGGGGCGGCGGGCGGCCATCAGGCGCAGCAGATGCACTCCGCCGCGGGGATGGACGGGCAGGTCGAAGGGCATCGGCGCCACGATGCGGTGGACGCCGGGCAGGCGCTCGCCCGGGGTCGCCGTGGCGACCTCGACGTCGTGTCCGGCCTCGGCCTGCGACCGCACCAGGTCGGCCACCTGTACCTCGATGCCGCCGAGCCGGGGCAGGTAGCAGTCACTCACGTGAAGGATCCGCACCCCGCCAGACTGGCAGAGGCCGCCACCGGCATCAAACGCGCGAGCCGGGGGCGCGAGCCGGGGGCGGCTGGTTCTTGAAGCGTTGCGGAGGGCTTCTGGAGGCACCGCGTGGGAGGCGGCGGAGAGCTCGGCGGCGGCGCCGTGGAATCATGGCGGCGTGGCACGTACCGCGGTGTTCTTCCACGCCCATCCCGATGACGAGGCGCTGCTGACCGCCGGGACCATGGCGATGCTGGCGGCCGAGGGCCATCGGGTCGTCCTCGTCGTGGCGACCGCCGGCGAGCGCGGCCTGGCCGACCTGCCCCACGGCGACGAGTTGGCCGAGGCGCGCACCGCCGAGCTGTACGCCTCGGCCGCCGTGCTCGGGGTGGCCCGCGTGGTGCTGCTCGGCTACGGCGACTCCGGCCTCGGCGAGGGCGGCGGCGTCGGCGACGACCGGCCGGAGAACGCCTTCATCGACGCCGACATCGAGGAGGCCGCCCAGCGGCTCGCGGCCGTCCTGCGGGAGGAGGGCGCCGACCTGCTGACCATCTACGACCCGGCCGGCGGGTACGGCCACCCCGACCACGTGCAGGTGTACCGGGTGGGGCAGCGCGCGGCCGGCATCGCCGGCACCCCGATCCTGCTCGAGGCCACCGTCAACCGCGACCCGCTGCTGCGGGCCCTGCGGCTCGCCCAGCGCTTCTACCGCTTCCCGCCGGAGTTCGACGTGCGCTCCTTCGAGCGGGCCTACTCTCCCGGCGAGGTGATCACCCACCGGGTCAACGTGCGCAGGTTCGCCAGGGTCAAACGGGCCAGCATGGCGGCCCACGCCAGCCAGGCGAGCGGAGGCGGGAGCGACCGCACGCTGGCGGTCATGCTGCGGATCCCCGGCCCGCTGTACCGCCTGATCTTCGGCACCGAGTGGTACGTCCGCCGCGACCTGCCGCCGGGCACCCGGCGCACGCATCCCTTCGACGACCTGCCGGAGGCCGGGGCGGCGGCGCGGGCCGTGGAGGAGGCCGCCGGGGAGGCGGGCTAGGGGGCGGCCAGGGGCCATCTCGTCCTTGCGGAGGAGATGGGCGCCGCGACGGCCCGGCAGACTGGGATCGCGCATCGGCGGGGGCCGCGACGGGCGGCCCGTGAACGGACATGGAGAGCACTGATGAGGAACAGATGGGTGCAGGCCGGCCTTTCGGTGGCCTCCCTGGCCCTGGCGGTCCTGCTCGTGGTGTTCCTGCCGCAGATCGTGCACGCGCTCACCGGCGCGCAGGTGAGCTGGAGCGAGATCGGGGCGCGGTTCGCGGCCCTGAGCTGGCCGATGATCCTGCTGATGACCGTGCTGTGGCTGCTCAGCCTGTACGCCTACACCTTCGTGATGACCTCGGGCCTGCCCGGCCTCACCCACCTGCAGGCGCTCACGCTGAACGCCGCGGGCAGCGCGGTCAGCAACCTGCTGCCGTTCGGCGGGGCGGCCGGCGTGGCGCTGACCTTCGGGATGACCAAGGGCTGGGGCTTCGCCACCCGTCCCGTCGTGGTCTACACGCTGGTCACCGGCATCTGGAACACCCTGTTCCGGTTCATCCTGCCGGCCGCCGGCATCATCGCCCTGCTCGTCGCCGGGCGCATCCCCGACCCCCGGGTCACCAGCGCGGCCTGGGGCGGCGCGCTGTCGATCCTCGTGCTGGTCGCCGTGGTGGCCGCCGCCCTCTACTGGGAGCGGGCCGCCGACCTGCTCGGCCGCGCCGCCGACGGCGCGCTGCGCGTCCTGCCCCGCAGGCTGCGCCCGGCCGAGCACTACGCCGCGGACGCCGTCCACCGCCTGCGCGCCGACACGGCCGGCATCGTGCACCGGCGCTGGCCCGGGCTCTCCCTCGGCATGGTGGGCTTCCTGGTGATGCAGTGCCTGATGATGGCGGCCTGCGCGGTGGCCACCGGCGCCTACCCCGGACCGGCCGAGACCGTCGCGGTCTTCGCGGTCAGCCGGGTGCTCACCAGCGCCCTGGTCACGCCGAGCGGCGCGGGCATCATGGAGGGCGGCACGGCGGCGCTGCTGATCGCCTTCGGCCAGCAGCCCGGCCCGGCGACCGCGGCGGCGATCCTGTTCGGCTTCTGGACCTACACCATCGAGATCCCCTGGGGCGGCCTCGCGCTCGGCGCGTGGTCGCTGCTGCGGCGCAGAACGGCCGGTAACGACCGCTCGCCCGAGCCCGCGTCCCACGCCTGAACCCGGGCGCGGACGCGCGGCGCCGCCGGGCCGAAGTGCGGGCCGATACCCCCTGCCACGTCGTTGTCGCCGTGCGTTCCCCGTCCTGTAGCCTCGTCACACCCGTGGGCCGCCCGAGGCATCCGCGACGGCGCGGCGAGAGAAGGAAGGCGGGCCTTGACGAATAGCTTGTGCGCGCTCGACGGGCCCGCATAGCGTGGCGGCTGACATGGTGACGTTCCGCGTTCTTGGGCCGGTCGAGGCGTACGACGACGGCGACGGTGAGGTCGACCTCGGCGGGCTTCGGCAACGCGCCGTACTGGCGCGATTACTGGTCGCGCGCGGCCAGGTGGTGCCGGTCGACACACTGCTGTTCGACCTGTGGAGCGACGAGGCCGCCAAGGGCGCCCAGTCGGGGCTGCAGGTCTACATCTCGCGGCTGCGCCGCGTCCTCGAGCCCGGCCGGCCGCGCGGCGGCCCCAACCGCCTGCTGGTCACCGTCGCCTCCGGGTACGCGCTTCGCACCGCGCCCGACCAGGTCGACGCGCTCCGCTTCGAGTCGATGGTGCGCTCGGCCGGCAAGTACCTGGACAACGACGATCCCGAGCCGGCGCGCTCGGGCCTTGAGACCTCGCTCGGCCTGTGGCGCGGCACCCCTTACTCCGACTTCGCCGAGCAGCAGTGGGCCGAGGCGGAGGTCAACCGGCTGGCCGAGCTGCGGCTGGTGGCCCGCGAGCGCCACGCCGACGCGGGCCTGCGCCTGGGCCTGCACGCCGAGACCGTGCCCGACCTGGAGGCCCTGACCGGCGAGCATCCGCTGCGCGAGGAGGGCTGGCGGCTGCTGGCCCTGGGCCTGTACCGCTGCGGCAGGCAGGGCGACGCCCTGGCCGCGCTGCGGCGGGCCCGCACGATGCTGGCCGACGAGCTCGGCATCGACCCGGGCCCCGCGCTGCGCAAGATGGAGTCCGACATCCTGTCCCAGGATCCAGGGCTGGAGCTGACGGTCCCGCAGCGGCAGCAGCGTTTCGCCGAACCCGGCGGCACCTGGCCGCCGCGCGCCGAGAGCCCCGCCGCGGACGTCCCGCCGCTGCCCGCCGAGCCGTTCGTCGGCCGGGACGCCGAGCTGGCCCGGCTGACCGGCGCCGCGCCGCACGCCCTGTCCGGGCGCTTCACCGCCGCCGTGGTCGGCGGCGACCCCGGCGCGGGCAAGACCACGCTGGTGCGCCAGCTCGGCCAGGAGCTCGCCCGCCAGGGCTGGATCACCGCCTCGGGAGGCTGCCCCGACAGCAGCGCCACCCCGCCGGGCTGGGCGTGGGTGGAGGTCCTGCGCGCGCTGGTCGCGGTGCGCGGCGCCGGCGAGTACGGCCCGCTGCTCGCGCCGCTGCTGGACGACGCCGCCCCCGCCGACGAGGACGACCAGGCCTCCGGCGGCTTCCGGCTGCACCGCGCGGTCGGCGGCTACATCGCCGGCATCACCCGCGAGGCGCCCGTGCTGCTCACCCTGGAAGACCTGCACTGGGCCGACGACCAGACGCTCGCCATGCTGCGCGCGCTGCCCAGCCTGCTGGCCACCGGCCGGGTGCTGCTCGTGGTGACCTGCCGCGACGGCGAGCTCAACGACCAGCAGTCCGACGTGCTGGCGGCCCTGGCCCGGCTCGGGCCGGTGCGGGTCGGCCTGGAAGGGCTCGACCAGCAGGCCGTGGCCGAACTGGTACGCGCCACCTGCGTCCGCGAGGTCGACGAGGAGGCCCTGGGCACGATCGTCGAACGCACCGGCGGCAACCCGTTCTTCGTCCGCGAGACCGTCCGGCTGCTGGACTCCGAGTCCACCGGGGGCCGCGCCACCGCCGCCGAGGTCATCTCCGAGGTGCCCTCCGGCGTGCGCGACGTGCTGCGCCGCCGCATCGCCCGCCTTCCGGCGACGGCCCAGCAGATCCTGCTGCAGGCCGCGGTGATCGGCCGGGACGTGGACATCGACGTGCTGGTCGACATCTCCGGCGACGAGGACGCCGTCGTCGACGCCGTCGAGGCCGGGCTGCTGGCCGGCCTGGTCACCGAGCCGGGGCCGGGCATGCTGCGGTTCGACCACGACCTGGTCCGCGACACGCTGTACTCCGACGCCTCGCGGCTGCGCAGGTCCCGCCTGCACGCGGCCGTCGCCTCGGTCATCGAGAGCCGGTCGCGGTCGGACGTGGCGGCGCTCGCCCACCACTACGACGCCGCCGGCACGGTGGAGACCGCGGCCAAGGCCGTCCACTACGCGGGCCTGGCCGCCGAGCAGGCCGAGCGGCGCTTCGCCCACCGGGAGGCCGCGACTCTGTGGGAGCGGGCCATCGCGGCGTTCGACCGTGCCCACCCCACGGGCGGGCCGCCCAAGGAGCGGCTGATGCTCCAGCTCCGGCTGATCAAAGCGCTGGCGCTGTGCGGCGACATGACGGCGGCACGGGCCCGCCGCCGCGAGGCGATGGACGCCGCCCTGCCGCTCGGCGACCTGGAGCTGACCGCGCGCATCGCCGCGTCGGTGGCCGTCCCCTACAAGGGCATCGCCCGCGACCTCACCCGCACCGCGTGGGAGATCGTCGACGTCACCGAGCGGGCGCTGATCGAGCTGCCGCCGAGCGAGCGGTCGCTGCGCGCGAGCCTGCTGGCCACCCTGGCGCTGGAGCTGGAGGGCTCGGCCACCGGCCGCGGGTACGAGGCGTCGCTGGAGGCCGAGGAGCTGGCCCGGCAGAGCGGCGACCCGGCGCTGCTCGCCGTCGCGCTGAGCGGCCGGCTGCGCCAGTCGTATGTGATCACGGTGGTCGACGAGCGCGAGGCCATCGGCCGCGAGCTGCTGGAGGTCGGCGCCGCGTCCGGGCAGATCGCGGTGCGGGCGCTGGCCCACCTGGTGCTGATGGAGTGCGCGGCGGCGCGCGGCGACTTCGCCGAGGCCGACGCGCAGATGAGCTCCGCAGAGCGGCTGGCCAGGCGGTACGACCTGCCCGCGCCGTCGGCGGTGGGCGCCTGGTACGCCGGCATGCGCATGATGATCACCGGCGACTACGCCGGCGCCGAGCGCGCCTACCGCGACGCCGCCCGGCTCACGGCGCGCGCCGGCATGCTGGAGGGCCGCCAGGACCTGCCACTGATCACGACGTTCTGCCTGCACCTGGTGGACGGCAGGGCCGCCGACATGGTCGAGGCCCTGGAGGAGGCGCACCGGCGCGGCGCCAAGTGGACGCTGGACGCCTACGCCGTCGCGCTGGCCTCGGCGGGCCACACCAAGGACGCGCGGGCGATCGCGGCCATCCGGCCCCCCGTCCGCGCCGACTTCCTGTACGAGCTGGCGACGACGTGGCGGGCGCTGGCCGGGATGCTGCTCGGCGACCGCGACCGCATGCAGGACGCCTACTCGACCCTCGGCCCGCTGTCGGACCGCATCGCGGGCGCCGGCACCGGCGTCGTGGCGCTGTGGCCGGTCGCGCAGACGCTCGGCGACCTCGCCATGCACCTCGGGCAGCCGGAGGACGCGCGCAGGCATTATGAGAAGGCGCTGGCGGTGGCCGAACGGGTCGGCGTCCCCCGCTGGGTCACGGCGGCGCGAAAGGGCCTGGGAACCGTCTGACCCGCCCCGCCTTGGGAACCGTCTGACCCGCCCTGCCTTCACCGGTGAAGGCAGGGGGCGAGGCCGGTGATCCGGGCGCGGTCCGGGCACCGGACGGTGATCTGGGCCTGGCGTGCCGGTGCCGCGGCACCGGCGTCACGGGACACTGCGTGTTCTCGGCGCGGAGGGCCGCCGCGTTGTGCTTCCCAGAGCGGTCATACCGATCTTTGCCGCGTGCCGGCCGGGCCGCGCCGGTCCGGCCGACACGTGGCTCCCGGGTCCTGCCCTCAGCAGGTGACCTTGAACCTCTCGCCGGCGATCGTCCGGCCGCCGGTCACCGCGAGCTCGACGCGGTACCAGCCCGGGGCGCCGGCGACGCGGGGACGCCACTCGACGGTGCGCGGCCCGCCCAGAACCCGGCCGGCGGCGGAGACCTTGACGGTCTTCCACGCGTGGCGGACGGGGTTCCAGCGCCGCAGGCTCCACTCGTAGGCGGCTGCACGGCCGGCGCCGGCGGCCAGGAAGCTCTGCGCGTGGTAGGCGCGCGGGCAGGGCGCGCCGGGCTCCGCGGCGCCGACCGTCACCAGGCCGGGCCTCGGCGCGCGGCCCATCTCGACCGGCATGGCCTGGGCGGACAGGGTGACGGTCCTGACCTGCTCGCCGGCGGCCGTTTCGCCGGCCCGCGCCGGGACGGCGGGCCCACCGGTGTCCGCCACGCCGAAGTAGGCGCCGCAGAAGGCCAGCGTCGCGATCAGCAGCTTGAAGACGCTCGCCACGCCGCTTGCCATGATCGGCGCCAGACGGCGTACCGGCTCCATGCTGCGCCCCGCTCTCATGCCCCGCCCCTTTCGTTCACCCTCAGGTGTACGCGGGGCTGGTTGTCTCCTACTTGCCGTCCGCTTGCAGTCGCGACGGGGGCCGGTGCGGGGGCCGGGATCGCGCGGGCGGAAAGTACCACGATCGCCGCCCGGGCATCTCGCGTCAATGCGCATGCCCAGATTGGTGGGCATGGGATCATAACGGGATGCGCATGGCGGTTCTCCCAATCCTGGTAGCGGCCCTGATCACGGCCGGCCCGGCCGGCCCGGCCCTCGCGGGCCCGGCACCGCGCCCCCCGGCCGCCCTCACGGCGCCCGCGAGGGCCGCTGGGGCGACGATGTCCACGACCCCCCCGGCCGCCGGAACCGTGAGCGCCACGACCGCCGCTCCCTCCACGAGCGCGACCCTCGCCGCGCTGCCCACGAGCGGCCGGGCCGGCGCGGCGGCGGTCACGGCGAAGGAGGCCTACCTGGTCGACGTCACCGCCGGGACGGTCGAGTACGCCAGGCGCCAGACCCGCCGGGTTCCCGTGGCCAGTCTGACCAAGGTCATGACCGCGTACGTGGTGCGCCGCTCGGCGTCGCTGGACGACCTCGTCACGGTGTCCAAGGACGACGTCAGGCACGCCGCCGCGAACGGCGCCACCCACGCCGGGCTGCGGGCCGGCGAGCGGCTGACCGTGCGCGACATGCTGTACGCGCTGATGCTGCCGTCCGGGGCGGACGCCGCCAACGCCCTCGCCCGGCGCTACGGACCGGGCGTGAAAGGCTTCGTGGCGAAGATGAACCGCGCGGCCAAGACGCTCGGCATGCGCGACACCCTGTACAAGAACGCCGACGGGCTGCCCAAGCCCGGCGGCGACCGCTCCACCGCACAGGACCAGGTGAGGCTGGCCAACGCCGTCCTGGCCGACCCTGTCATCGCCACCATCGCCCGCACCCCGCGGTACGCGACCGGGAAAACGGCCGTGCACCGCGCCCACGTCTGGCGCAACACCAACCGCCTGCTGCCCGACGAGGCGCAGGGGCTGAAGACCGGTTACACGCGCCCGGCCGGCTACTGCCTGCTGTTCACCTCGGTGCGCGGCGGCCACACGCTGGTCGGGGCGGTCCTCGGCGACAGGAGCGACGCCGCCCGTTACAGCAGCGCCCGGGTCCTTCTCGACGGGGCGAGCGCGAACGGCGTCTGAGGCTCGCGGACAATGGGCCCCGGGAGGTGTGCGGGTGGAATCTGACGGGGTCCTCGACTCCCCCAGCCTCGTCGAGCTGTCGATGCGGCGGCTGCGTCACGAGATACTCAGCGGGGCGCTGGCCCCGGGCGAGCGACTGATCGAGGAGCAGCTCACCCAGCGCTTCGGCACCAGCAGGGCGCCGCTGCGCGAGGCGCTGCGCTCGCTCGCGCAGCAGGGCCTGGTCGAGCACCTGCCCCGGCGCGGGGTCCGGGTGGCCGAGCTGTCCAGCAAGGACGTCGACGAGCTGTTCGGGCTGCGCGACGTGCTGGAGCGCTACGCGGTGTGGACGGCGCTGCCCCCTTCGGGGGCGCACGACCTGTCGGGGCTGGCCGAGGCGCTCGAAGGCATGCGCGGGGCGGTCGAGGCGGGGGACGCCCTGGCCGAGAACGAGGCGCACCGGCGGTTCCACATCGCGCTGGTGGCGCTGGCGGGCCACCGCCAGTTGCTGCTGGCGTACGAGCCGGTGGTGTCCAAGCTGCAGCTGTACATGGCGGCCAACCTGCGCAGGGAGGCCGAGCAGCGCACGCCGTCGGAGGGGGTGGTGCGCCACCGGCGCCTGTACGAGGCGGTCGCCTCGGGCGACCCCGCGACGGTCGTCGCGGCCCTCGCCGCGCACGGAGCCCGCACCTACATCGGCTGACCTGGAAAGCGGTGGAGATCCACCCGCTACAGGCGCCACCCGGCGCTGCTCCCGTCACCGGCGTTCGGGGGTCCGGGCGTTCGAGGGGTCCAGGCGTCGAGGGGACTCTGGCGCTCGAGGGGGCTCCGGCGCTCGGAAGACCCGGCGCTCGGGGAGACCCCGGCAAAAAGCCGGCGAACTCCGGCCCGAGACAGCCGTGACCCGTACCCGGGCAGAGCGGCTAACAGAAGCGTAACCGGGCCGAAGAACCCCCGACACAATCCTGTCGACAATCGACAAGGGAGGAATCGGAGGAACGGAGGCCAACGTGTCCGATCCGCTTCTCGTCGAGGCCCAGCCGTATCCCTACGGCTTCGACCCCGCGCACACCGCCCTGCTGGTCATCGACATGCAGCGCGACTTCGTCGAGCCCGGCGGCTTCGGGGAGAGCCTGGGCAACGACGTGACCCTGCTCCAGGACGTCATCCCCCCGCTGCGCGAGGTGCTCGCCGCCACCCGGTCCGCAGGCGTGCCCGTGGTGCACACCCGCGAGGGGCACCTGCCCGACCTGTCCGACTGCCCGCCCGCCAAGCTGCGCCGCGGCGCGCCCTCGATGCGCATCGGCGACCCCGGCCCGTACGGGCGCATCCTGGTCCGCGGCGAACGCGGCCACGACATCATCGACGAGCTCGCCCCGATCGCGGGGGAGCTGGTCATCGACAAGCCCGGGAAAGGCGCCTTCTACGCCACCGGGCTGGACGAGATCCTGCGCGACATGGACGTCCGCAGCCTGGTCGTCACCGGCGTCACGACCGAGGTGTGCGTGCACACCACCGTCAGGGAGGCCAACGACCGGGGCTACGAGTGCCTGGTGCTGTCGGACTGCGTGGGCTCCTACTTCCCGGAGTTCCAGCGCCACGGACTCGACATGATCGCGGCACAGGGCGGCATCTTCGGGTGGGTCGCCCCCTCCGGCCACTACCTCAAGGCACTAGAAGCGCGGAGCGCACGATGACCACGACCACCACCCCCCTGTCAGCCCCGCCGCGCCTGCCCTGGTGGGTCGGCGGGGACACCAACGCCTTCTTCGGTCTCGGCTTCAACGTCATGGTGAACGTGCTGGTGCTGAGCGGCCTGTGCCTCGGCGTCGTGCACCTGCCCGGCGCGCAGGTCTTCGGGGTCATCCTGCCGGCGATGGGCATCCAGCTCCTGATCGGCAACCTCTACTACACCTACCTGGCCCGGCGGCTCGCCCGCCGCGAGGGCCGCGACGACGTCTGCGCGATGCCGTACGGGCCGAGCGTGCCGCACATGTTCATCGTCGTCTTCGTGATCATGCTGCCCACCTACCTGACGACGAAGAACCCCCTCACGGCGTGGGCCGCCGGGCTGGCTTGGTGCTTCATCATCGGCCTCATCGTGGTGATCGGCGCGTTCGTCGGCCCCTACATCCGCCGGTTCACGCCGAGGGCGGCCATGCTCGGCACGCTCGCGGGCATCTCGATCGCCTTCATCGCCATGCGTCCCGCCGCGCAGATGTGGGAGGCCGCCTGGATCGCGCTCCCCGTGCTGGTGATCATCCTGGTCGGCTTCTTCACCGACCTGCGCCTGCCGGGCGGCATCCCGGTCGGCCTGGCCGCGCTGCTCGCGGGCACCGCCATCGCCTGGATCGGCGGGTACATGAACCCGGCCGACGTCGGCCGGGCCGCCGGCGACATCGCGGTCAGCCTGCCCTCCTTCAACCTCGGCCGGTTGCTCGACGGGCTGCGCGAGGTGTCGCCGCTGCTGGCCACCGCGATCCCGCTCGGCATCTACAACTTCACCGAGGGCATGAGCAACGTCGAGAGCGCCGCCGCCGCGGGCGACTCCTACAACCTGCGGTCGGTCCTGCTCGCCGACGGCGCGGGCGCGGTGGTCGGCTCGATGCTCGGCTCGCCGTTCCCGCCCGCGGTCTACATCGGCCACCCGGGGTGGAAGTCGGCCGGCGGCCGCAGCGGCTACTCGATGGCCAGCGGCGTCGTGATCGCGGCCTTCTGCTTCCTCGGCATGTTCTCGCTGCTCGGGGCGGTGTTCCCGACGCCGGCGATCGTGCCCATCCTGCTGTACATCGGGCTGCTCATCGGCGCCCAGGCGTTCCAGGCCGTGCCGCGGGCGCACGCCGTCGCCGTCGTGCTGGCGATCATCCCGAACATCGCCGCCTGGGCGCAGGGCTACATGGACAACGCGCTGGCGGCGGCGGGCACCAGCGCCCAGAAGGTCGGGTACGCGGCCATCGCGCAGAGCGGCACGGTCTACGAGGGCACGGCCCTGCTCGGCGGCGGGGCGGTGCTCGCCGGGCTGGTGCTGGGCTCGATCGCCGCGTTCATCATCGACCGCTCGTTCCTGTGGGCCGCCGCGTACGCGGGCATCGGGGCGGCGCTGTCGTTCGTCGGCCTGATCCACGGCGAGCGGGTCGCGTGGAACGCGGGCGGCCAGATCGCCCTGGGCTACCTGTTCGCCGGGCTGGTGCTGCTGGCCTTCGCCTTCCTTCGCCCGGCCGGGGCCGAGGACGCCGCGACCGCCCCGCCCGCCGCCGAGCCCGTGGCCGCCGAGGTGCCCGCGGCCTCATGACCCCCGGCCGACCCGCCGGCCGGCACGCGGCCGGCGGCGCCCACGACAGAGGGATCCGATGACCATCTCGCTCGATCTCGCGCACCTGGCCCGCGGGTACCGCGACGGGTCGCTCACCCCGGCCGGCGTGGCCGCGGAGGTGCTCAGGCGCATCGCCGCCCGCGGCGACGACCACGTGTGGATCACCCTGCGGCCGGCGGCGGACCTGCTCGGCGACGCCGCCGAACTGGCCCGCCGCTGGCCGGACCCCGGCTCGCGCCCGCCGCTGTACGGGGTCCCCTTCGCCGTCAAGGACAACGTGGACGTGGCCGGGCTGCCGACCACGGCGGCCTGCCCGGCCTACGCCTACGTGCCCGAGCGCGGCGCGCCGCTGGTCGAGCGGTTGCTCTCGGCCGGGGCGCTGCTGGTCGGCAAGACCAACCTGGACCAGTTCGCCACCGGGTTGTCCGGCGCCCGCAGCCCGTACGGCACGTGCGAGTCGCCGCTGGTGCCCGGCCTGATCTCCGGCGGGTCCAGCTCGGGCTCCGCGGTCGCGGTGGGCGCCGGGCTGGTGACCTTCGCCGTGGGCACCGACACGGCCGGGTCGGGCCGGGTGCCGGCCGCCCTCACCGGCACCACCGGGATCAAGCCGAGCCGGGGTCTGGTCAGCACGCTGGGCGTCGTGCCGGCGTGCGCGTCGCTGGACTGCCCGAGCGTCTTCGCCCGGTCGGCCGCCGAAGGGCTCGCGGTGCTGTCGGTGATGGCGGGTCCCGAGCCCGACGACCCGTGGTCGCGCCCGCTGCCCGTCCCCTCCCCTGCGCCGCCCGCCGTCGGCGCGATGCGCGTCGGGGTGCCCGAGCACCTGTCGTTCTTCGGCGACGACGCCGCCGAGGCCGCGTTCGCCGAGGTGGTGAAGCGGCTGGCCGGGCTCGGGCACCGGATCGTCCCGGTCGACCTCGACCCGTTCCTCGCCGCGGGACGGCTGCTGTACCAGGGGCCGTGGATCGCCGAACGGCTCGCCGCGGTGGGCGACTTCGCCGCCCGTCACCCCGGCGAGCTGCACCCGGTCACCCGCGAGGTGCTCGGCGGCGGCGCCGGCCTCAGCGCGGTCGACGCCTTCGAGGGCCTATACCGCCTGCGGGCGCTGCGCGCGAAGACCCGGCGGGCGTGGGCGGCGATGGACGCGCTCGCCCTGCCGACGGTGCCGACGACCTTCACCGTCGCCGAGATGCTGGAGAGCCCGATCGACCGCAACACCGTCCTCGGGCACTACACGACCTTCGCCAACCTGCTCGACCTGGCGGCGGTCGCGGTGCCCGGCGGCATGACGGCGGCGGGCCGCCCGCACGGCCTCAGCCTGCTGGCCCCGGCCGGCGCGGACGCCCTGCTCGCCGGCCTGGCCGACGCCTTCCAGTCACCCGCCGAGGCCACCACGCCATCCGGCGGCGACGCGACCGCGGGCGCCTCCCGCGCACGGCCCGGCGCCTCCGGGACGGACATCTCGTCCTCACCCACCGAGGCCCCGGAGACGGCGACGGGCGTCCATGATCGCGGACGGGAAGTGCTGGCCGTCGTCGGGGCGCACCGGCTCGGGCAGCCGCTGCACGGCCGGCTCGCCGCGCTCGGCGCCGCCGGCCTCGGCACGGCCATGACCGCGCCGCTCTACCGGCTCTACGCGCTGGACGGCGGCGAGCCGGCGCGTCCCGGCCTGGTGCGCCGGCCCGGCGCGGGCGTCGCGGTCGAGGTGGAACTGTACGAGCTGGGCACGCAGGCGCTCGGCACGCTGCTCGCCGACACCGCGCCGCCGCTGACGCTCGGCACCGTCGACCTCGCCGACGGCCGCCGCGTCCTCGGCTTCCTGTGCGAGGCGTACGCCACCGAGTCGGCGAAGGACATCAGCGCCCACGGAAGCTGGCCGGCCTACCTCCTCACCACCGCCCGCACCCCCCGGTAGCCCCCGCCGGGCGGCGCCGTTCCCCGCCGGTCGCGGTGCCCGGCGAGCGTGGACAGCGGGATGGGCGAGCGTGGACGGCGGGATGGGGGCGTAGGGGTCGGAGAGCTCCCACAGCCCGGCGGTGGTGTCATAGCTTCCGGTGGCCGGCAACCGGCCCCCGCCGGCCGAACCCCCGGAAACCCGCCGGGCGGGGACGGGTGGGAAGGCGACGGCGGCGACCTCGCCGCCGTCCGCCCCGCCTGTCAGGTGAGAGCGGCCGGAGATCGGGTGAGTTCGTGGCAGGCGATGGCGGCGGCGGCGACCACGTTGAGGGAGTCGACGCCGAGGTCCATGGCGGCGGGACTCATGGGGATGCGCACCGCCTCGTCCGCCTCGCGCAGCCAGCGGGAGGACAGACCGTCGCCCTCGGAGCCGAGGAGCAGCGCCACCCGGCCGCCGACGGCGGCGGCCTCCAGCGGCGTGGCCGAAAGGTCGGGGGTGAGCGCCAGGGTGCGGAACCCCGCCTCGCGGAGCTCGGCGAGCCCGGCGTGCCAGTTGGTCATGCGGGCGTACGGGACGGCGAACACCGCGCCCATGGAGACCTTCACCGAGCGCCGGTACAGCGGGTCGGCACAGCGCGGCGACAGGATGACGGCCTCGACGCCGAGCGCGGCGGCGCACCGGAAGATGGCGCCCACGTTGCCGTGGTCGACCAGGTCCTCAAGAACGAGCACCCGCCGCGGGAGTGGTGGAGTCGGGGCCGGGGGCGCGGGGGTGAAGCGGGGGTCGCCCGGGGCGGTGAACCGGCCGGCGAGCAGGTCGCTCACGGCGGGGAGCTCCAGGCGGGCCATGGAGGCGAGCGCCCCGCGGTGCACGGCGAAGCCGGCGATGCCGCCCATCACCTCCTCCGACACCAGGTAGACGCGGGCCTCGCCCAGCACGTCGGCCAGCCCGGCGAGCCACCTCGGCGTGGTGAGCACCGACCTGACCGGGTATCCGGCCGCGACGGCACGCCGGATGACCTTCTCGCCCTCGGCCATGAACAGGCCGCGCCCGGCCTCCAGGCTCTTGCGCAGCTCGACGTCGCGCAGGCGCACATAGTCGGCCAGCCGGGGGTCGGCGGGGTCCACCACGGTGATGAGCTCAGGCACGCGTCAAGCGTATGACCCGCGCGAGCTGCCACAGCAGGGCGTAGACGGTCAGCACCGCGCACAGCCCCACGACCAGGCCGACGCCCGTCTTGGCGAGCACGCCGGCCCAGCCGTACAGGGGGTTCGGCGGGTCGACGAAGGTCCACAGGGCGGCCGCGGAGCACGCGCCGGCGGCCGCGCCGGCGAGCACGCCCCACCGCGCACGCGCCGTGAGCTCCGGCCGTCCCGCGACTCCCGCACGCGACGTGACCTCTGGCCGTCCCGCGACTCCCGCCCGCGCGGTGAGCCGCGGCCGCACGCCGACCGGCCCCAAGCCGGGGGCCTCGGGCCGGGGGGCGGTGCGGGCGGCGCGCAGGTAGCGCAGGACCCACCAGACGGTCAGCGCGA
This sequence comes from Sphaerisporangium sp. NPDC005289, assembly GCF_040607455.1. NCBI lineage: Bacteria > Bacillati > Actinomycetota > Actinomycetes > Streptosporangiales > Streptosporangiaceae > Sphaerisporangium > Sphaerisporangium sp. NPDC005289. The sequence continues at coordinate 99,946 of NZ_JBEXGS010000007.1, read as the reverse complement.
GGCCGAGCACGGAGGAGGCGTACTGCGCCACCTGGGCGCCGTTCAGCCAGCCGACCACCGGCGCGGTCATCCATGCCCAGCCCCAGAGCGCGGCTCCCCACTCGTGGGTGAAGGAGTCCCACAGGACGTGCGTGGCCGCGCCCGCCGCCGCGCCGAGCGCTATGGCGGGGAAGCGCCGCCAGGCCGGTCCGGGCAGCGCGGCGACGCGCGCGGCCAGGCGGGGGGGCAGCAGCGCGGTCAGCGGGTCGCGCAGGACGAACTGCAGCAACGCCAGCAGGACGAAGACCGCGGCGACGTCGTCGGTGACCACCCCGGCCGGCGAGTGCCACCGGCTGTAGTTCGACAGGTAGGGCAGGAACATCGGCAGGTCGGGGACCATCGCCCCCACGCCGAGCGCCCAGGGATCGAGCACCTTGCGCACCCGCGGCGAGCCGATCAACGGGATGACCACGGCGACGTGGGCGGGGGTGAAGGGCAATGGGATCTCCTCCATGGACGGCCCGCCGGCCGTCCATGGCCGCGCGCCGACGACGGCAGGGCACTGCGTGTGACCGATAGACTACGCAGCGCTGTCGGATCGGCTTTCAGGTGATCGGGGGCCATGGTGCCAGATCCGGGTACGCGGGCGCGTCCCTCGGCCGCGCCGCAGTTCCTGCGCGACGCGCGGCTGGCCAGGCGGCTGTCGGTCGCGACGCTTGTCTGGCTCGGCGCCGAGAGCTCCCTCGGCCTGGCGGCGGGGCTGTCGGCCCACTCGGTGGCGCTCATCGGCTGGGGCTGGGCGTCCCTGGTCGAGGCGCTGGCGAGCCTCATCGTCATCTGGCGCTTCACCGGGCGCCGGCTCCACTCGGCCACCGCCGAGTCGCGCGCGCAGCGGGCCGTGGCGGTCAGTTTCTGGGTGCTCGCGCCCTATCTCCTGGCCCACGTGGCCTATGACCTTCGCGAGGGTCAGCGGCCGGCGTCCACGGCGCTGGGCATCGCCGTCACCACGATCAGCCTGGTCAGCATGCCGCTGCTCGGGCTGGCCAAGCGGCGGCTCGGCGCGCGCCTGGGCTCGGCGGCCACCGCCGGCGAGGGCACGCAGAACATGCTGTGCGCCCTGCTGGCCGCCGGGGTGCTGGCGGGGCTGACCGCCACCTCCCTCGGCTGGTGGTGGCTCGATCCGGCCGTCGCCGTCGCGCTGGCCGCAGTGGCGGTGCGCGAGGGCGGCAGGGCCTGGCGCGGCCATTGCTGCCGCCACTGAACGATGACCACGGCGAGCCGGAGGCCCTGAGCGCGCAGCGCGGCGGCCACCAGCGGCGCGGTGCCCGGGTCGGCGAGGGCCCGGCAGACCCGTCCCGCGATGGCGACCTCGCGCACGCAGTCGGACTCCCAGAGGGCGCGGCGCACCTCGTCCGGGCAGCCGGGGTGGTCGGCCTCGATCAACAGCAGATCGGGCCGCCGCTCCGCCGCCCCCCGGCCGGTGGGCCCCGCCAGGGCCGTCACCTCCGGTGTGGCACGTGCCTCGACGAGCGTCGACACGAGTGTCACCCCCTGCCCCGGGCCGCCCCCGGCCCCCTACGGCTCCGCGACCGAGCACCAGAAATCGCGATATACCGTGACACGATACATCGCGTTCGCGCGGCGTCAAGATGTATCGCGAAATACGGGCATCAACCACCGGATTGTGCCCCGAATCCGGTCATCGCCGCAGCAAAAGATCGGTTTTGCCGGTATAAAGCTTGACGCTATGGTTCCGTAAGCATTACCCGACATCTCCCTATATGGTCGCTGCGAAGCGCGCCACCGTACCCCTGAAGATCGACACCTAAGAGGACATCGTGGGTGGACGCCACCGGACAGACGAGCTTGAGGGCGGCTACAACCCTTATCACGAGCCGTCAGGCCGCCGCCGGGGGGGCCGGGGCAAGGTGCTGGTTCCTCTGGCGGGCGCCGTCGCGCTCGCCGTACTGCTGGGCGTCGCCGCCTATGTGATCATGAGCCGCGACAAGGCCTGCGGCGACGGCACGGTCGCGCTCAAGGTGGTGGCCTCCCCCGACATCGAGCCGGCGATCAGCAAGATCGCCGCCGCCTACAACAAGAAGGCCGCTCCGGCGGACGGCGCGTCCTGCGTGCAGGTCGCGGTCTCCGGCAGCGACCCCGCGGGGGTCACCAACGCCCTGGCCGGCACCGGGGCGACCACCGGCAAGTTCGACGGCGACGTGTGGATCCCGGACTCCAGCCTGTGGGTCGCCAGGCTGCGCTCCAGCCCCAAGGGCGAGGGCATCCCCGAGCCCACCGGCTCCGTCGCCCGCTCCCCGGTGGTGCTGGCCGCGCCCAAGCCCGTGGTCGAGAAGCTGCGCAGCGCCTTCGGCGAGCCGAGCTGGAGCGGGCTGATGTCGGCGGCCAACGCCGCGACCCCCGACGGCCTCGGCCGCAAGATCCGCGTGCTGCCGCTGGACCCCACGCTCAACGCCGCGGGGATGAGCGCCCTGCTGGCCGGGTCCGGAGTGCTCCAGGCGTCCGGCGCGGGCGAGGACCAACTGGTCGGCGTGCTCAGGCAACTGTCGGAGAACGCGGTGAACTCGCCGGGCAACATGTTCGCCAGCATGGCCAAGCCGTCCTCCCGTGCCCCGATCGGCATCGCCTCCGAGCAGGAGATCTGGTCCAACAACGACAAGAGCAAGCCCGGCGAGGTCGTGGCGCTCTATCCGGCCGAGGGCACGATCAGCCTCGACTACCCGGTCGTCGTGACCGCGAAGGACGAGCAGAAGCGGCAGGCCGCCAAGGAGTTCACCGCCGCGCTGACCGCCGCCGACGCCAAGAAGACCATCCGCGAGTACGGCTTCCGCACGCCCGACGGCAAGGCCGGCGGCGCCATCAGCCAGGCCAACGGGCTGAACCCGGCGACCCCGCGGTCCCTGAAGATCCCGGACGCGGCCACGGTGACGCGGCTGTCGCAGGCGTGGTCCCGGCTGAAGCTGGGCGGCCGGCTGCTGGCCCTGCTGGACATCTCGGGCACGATGGCGCTGCCCGCGGTGGGCGCGCCCGGCGACCGCATGCGACTGATCGCCCAGACGGCCATCGAGGGCCTGAAGCTCTTCCCCGACAAGACCGAGGTCGGCACCTGGGTGTTCTCCACCAACCTCAACGGCAAGGGCGTCGACTACCGCGAGGCCGTGCCGGTGGGGCCGCTCGGGGCCAAGGTGAACGGCGCCATCCGACGCGAGGTGGTCTCGCAGTCGCTCCAGCAGATCAAGGCCAAGCCGACCGGCGACACCGGCCTCAACGACACGCTGGCCGCCGCCTACGACAAGATGAAGGCCGAGTACGAGGCCGACAAGATCAACACGATCCTCGTCTTCACCGACGGCGTCGGCAACGACGACCCCGAGGGCGGCATCAGCAACGCGGCGATACTCAAGAAGCTGCGGCAGGAGTTCGACCAGACCCAGCCGATCAGCATCATCATCGTGGCGCTCGGCGCCGACGACGCGGCGGGCCGGCGGCAGATGCAGGCCATCGCCAAGGCCACCCAGGGCCAGGCGTTCTTCCCCAACAACGCCCTGGAGATCCGCAAGGTGTTCCTGGAGGGCATCTCCCGGCGCCTGTGCGCCCCCCGTTGCGGCACCGGCGGGGGCGGCTCGCAGTAGGAAGCGGCGCGGACGGCCCATGCGCCCGGCACCGGTCCTTGAGATCCGGAGCCGGGCGTTCGCCGTTGATCCCTCGCGACGTCCGCCGTCCGGACCACCGCCGCGGTCTCCCGGACGACCGCCGGCAGGCCGGCCTCCCGGCATTCGGCTGCGACATGTGCGCTTGCGGGACGGCCGCCGCCGCTTCGCCGTCCCGCGGCCGTGCGGGGCCGATCCGAAACGCCCGCGCGGGCGGTCGTCCGAAACGCCGTGCCGTCACGTTTCGTCAGCGGATCGCCACCGAGGGTGAGGGATCTTCACCCCCTCTCACGCAGACGTCACACTGGTTCCAGCAGACTCCTCAATCCCTATTTTCCCAGGTCATACCCGCTGATTATTGTTTATTTCCGGGTGAACCCTCTGAAGGAAGCGGACGTCCTACGCGTGTGGGCCTGGCGCGGGCAGGGGAAATTCTCGCGATCGTGCGTGACCGCAAGCCAGGTACCCGTCCTGCGGGGGAGGAAGATTCGTGCCCGGATGGCCGAGCGTCGGCCGTGCCGACGACCAGCGACTGGTGGAACGTCTGCGCCAGGCGGACAGCCGCGCGGCGGACGGTCTCTACGACGCCTATGCCGACCGACTGAACGACTATGCCCATTCACTGCTGCGCGACATCGACGCCGCCGCCGACTCCGTCCACGACGCGATCGTCACCGCCCACGGCCGCATCGGCGTCCTGCGTGAGCCGGCCCGCCTGCGGGCCTGGCTGTACGCGCTGACGCGCTACCAGTGCGGCACCCGCCGCGGGCGGACCCCCGCGCACGGCACCGACACCGAGCAGTACCTGCCGGGGGACGAGGAGGACCCCGAGCTGGCGGAGATCGTGCGGGAGTCCCTGGACGAGCTCGCGCCCAAGGACCGCGACGCGCTGGTGCTGGGCGTGCGGCACGGGCTGGCCGCCTCCGACATCGGCGCCGTGCTCGGGATCACCTCGCGCCAGGCCGGGACGCGCCTGGAGCGGGCCCGCGACCACCTGGAGAACGCGGCGGCCGCCGTGGTCCTGGCCAGGAGCGGGCGTGCGCACTGCCCCGACCTGTCGGCCCTGCTGGACTCCATCGAGGGGCCGCTGCCGCAGCAGCTGCGGCGGCGCATCACCCGGCACATCATCGGCTGCAAGGAGTGCACCGAGGGCCGCCGCCGCCGGGTGTCGGCCGAGCGGCTGCTGGACTCGGTGCCGGTGGCCTTCCCACCCCTGTCGCTGCGGCGGCGGGTCGCGGAGTCGTGCGCCCGGCCGCGGCACGACGAGGCGCGCACGGCGATCATGACGCTCGCCGACGGGTTCGACAAGAACGGCTTCCCCCCGGCGGCGGCGGCCGAGCGCCGGCTGCGCGCGGAGCGGCGGGGCGGCAGGGACGAGCGGCGCGCCGCCGCCGACCAGGCCGCCGAGACCCCTTACTACGGCATGGGCGTCGCCCACGCCGAGACCCCCCGGCACGGCATGGCCGGGGAACAGGACGGGACGGGCGTGGGCTCGGGGAGGTCCGGGCGCGGCCCGGCGCGCAGGCGCGGTGCGCCGGTCACGCGCAGGGCCTCCCGCAGGTCCACGCCCGTCTTCGCCACCATCGCCTGCGTGCTGGTGGCGACCGGGGCGATGGTCGTCGCGACCGGGCAGGACGCCTCCCACCCCGGCGGCACGACCCCGACGTTGCGCTTCCCGAGCCGCACCCCCGGCGAGCTGCAGATCAGCTACGGCCCGGAGCCGACCGACGAGGCGACCTCCGCCGGTCCCTCCCCCACGTCGTCCTCGCGGACCCGTCCGACGCCGACGCCGACGCTGGCGCCGCAGGCGCGCACGTCGGCCGCCGCGCCGGCGGCCACGTCGTCGAGCGCGCCCCCCTCGCGCACGCCTACGCCCCGGCCGCCCTCCCCTGCCGCCCGGCTCGTGGTCTCCTGCCCGGGGGCCTTCGGCGGGAAGGACGCGGGTGAGATCCTCATCTCCGCGCGCAACGCGAGTGTGTCCTGGACGGCCGCCGCGACCGGCGCACTGTCGGTCTCCCCGGCGTCGGGCACGCTCAAGGCGGGGGTCAAGCAGCGGGTCTCGGTCGTGGTCTCGGCTCCGGAGGAGGACGGCAAAGGCGCCGTGACCTTGCAATCCGCGGCCGGCGCGGCGACATGCGCGATCTCGTGGGAGGCCCAGGACCCGCCGCCCGCCTCCGATCCGCCGCCCGACCAGCAGCCCACGTCGGACCCGTCTCCGACGGAGACCGCGAGCGAGCAGGCCACCACCGAGGCCACCTGATTCCGGCACCGAGTCCACACTTGGGGCGAACGGATAGTACCGTGTGAATACCCCCAAGTCCCTACAGTCACGGCGGTCTCGGGGGCAACAGTCATTGGCGCGGCCGGTCCTTTGATCGGCCGCGCTATGGTTCTTGCCCTGGGCCTTGTAAACCCGTGGCAGGGTTGGGGCGTCGGCATTGACGTCGGCGTGGCGTGGTTGGTCCTATGAAGAGACCGATCATCCAAGCCTTTTGGTCGGTCTTGACCAGCGGAGCCAGGAGAGAATGCGTAGGAGAAGGACAGTGCTCACATGGGTGCTGGCGATCGCGTGTGCGGCGGGGGCGGTCATCGCGCTCGCCGACATTCGCACACCGGCACGCGTGGTCCTGGTCCCGCTCTTCCTACTCGTGGTCCCGGGAGCGTCGGTCGTCGGACTGTTGCGTGATCGTGACCCTCTCGCGGCACTAACGGTGGGCGCCGCCGCGAGTCTCGTTGTAAACGTCTTACTAGCCGAGGCCATGCTCATGTTCGACGCGTGGTCCTCCCGCGCGGGTGTGGCCACCGTCGCGGTGCTCGGCGGATTCATGTGGGTGCTTCGGTCTCTGTACCGGGGGAACGGCAACGTGCGCACCGAACAGGGGGCCGGGTCAAGGTGAAGGTCACGGTCGTTCGGCCTGGAGAACTAGGGGACGCCGAACTCACCCGATGGCGCGAACTCCAGCGCGCCACGCCATCGCTCGACAATCCTTTCCTTTCCGTGGAGTTCACGCTGGCCCTGAGCCGGCTGCGCTCCTATGTCCGGGTCGCCGTCATCGAGGACGGCGGCAAGATAGCGGGCTTCCTGCCGTTCGAAAGGCACGCCTTCGGCATCGGCAAGCCCCTCGGAAGCTGGCTGACCACCTGTCACGCCCTGATCTCCGTGCCCGGCCTCGACATCTCCGCCCGCGAGATCCTGCGCGCGACGGGGCTGTCGGTGTTCGACTTCGACCACATGGTCGCCGGGCAGCCCACGTGGGCGCCGCACGAGTCCGCGGTGCGCCCGGTGCCGATGATGGACCTCACCGGCGGCTACGACGCCTACATCGACCATGTGCGGACGAACTCTCCCAAGAACTACAAAACGGTCCGCTACAAGGAGCGCAAGCTCGCACGCGAGCACGGCGACATCCGCCTCGAATGGTGCGCCACCGATCCCGAGTCGATGCGCACGCTGACCGGCTGGAAGTCCGACCAGTACCGCCGGACGGGCCGGGTCGACCGGTTCGCCCAGCCGTGGATCGTCCAGCTCCTGGACGAGATGCACGCCATGGACACTCCGTCGTTCGGCGGGGTGCTCACCATGCTGTACGCCGGCGACACCCCCGTGGCCGGCCACTTCGGCCTGCGCACCCACAACACGCTGGTCGGCTGGTTCCCCGCCTACGACACCGAGTTCGCCCGGTACTCCCCCGGGATCATGCACCACCTGCACATGGCCGAGCAGGCCGCCTCCCACGGTCTGGGCCAGGTCGACATGGGCAAGGGGGGCCGGGAGTACAAGGGCTGGCTGAAGAACGACGTCATCCACGTCTCCGAAGGCCGGGTCTCCCGTCCGTCGGCGGCGGCGGCCGTCCACTGGATGGGCCGGACGCCGGTGAACAAGGCCCGCAACATCGTGGTCGACCGCCCCTCGCTCTACCGGCTGGCCGACAGGCTGCTGAAGGGCTTCGGGCGCGTGCGCACATCCCTCCAGCCGGAGTCCGTCGAGAAGGAACCCTCGGGGGCGCGCTGACGGCTAGCTCCCCCTCCCAAGCACAGCACACCGCACACCCTCTACTGCTCTGACCGGGACGGAGAAACCCCTCTCCGTCCAGTCGCGCCGGTCCTGTTGGCAGTCGCCGCCGATGTCAGACCGCCCGGAAGGACATCCCTCGAAAATGAGTCCCGAGATCACCAAGCACAACGGGAAATCTCAGCTTCATACGCTGAGGCCACTGCCGACAGTGGACCGTTTCACACCTCTCACTCCCCACCTGGCCATTTCGCCGACGGTGAGCGTGGTCGTACCGGCCATGAACGAGGCGGAGAACCTTCCGCACGTTTTCGCCACGCTTCCGCACTGGATCGACGAGGTCATCCTCGTGGACGGCAACTCCACCGATGACACCGTCGCCGTCGCGCGGCGTCTGCGCCCGAACCTCCGCGTCGTGCATCAGCGCGGCAAGGGCAAGGGCGACGCTCTGCGCACCGGTTTCGCCGAGGCCACCGGCGACATCATCGTCATGATCGACGCCGACGGCTCGACCGACGGCCGCGAGATCATCCACTTCGTGGGCGCCCTGGTCACCGGCGCCGACTTCGTCAAGGGCTCGCGCTACGCCAGCGGAGGCGGCAGCGACGACCTCACGCTGAGCCGCCGCCTGGGCAACAGCGTCCTGCGCTCGCTGGTCAACCGGATCTACGGAACCCAGTACACCGACCTGTGCTACGGCTACAACGCCTTCTGGGCACGCCACCTGGACGTCCTGGACCTCGACTGCGAAGGCTTCGAGGTCGAGACCCTGCTCAACATCCGGGCGGCCAAGGCGGGCCTGCGCGTGCACGAGGTGCCGAGCCACGAACGCAACCGCATCCACGGCGAGAGCAACCTGCGCGTCGTGCGGGACGGCTGGCGCGTGCTCAAGACCATCATCCGCGAGTGGCGGCGCCCGGTCATCGACATCCCTCCCGCGGCGGCCGCCCAGCAGCCCGCCGCCGACCAGGGCGCGGCATAACGGTATGAACATCTCCGTCGTCATCTGCGTCTACACCGAGGAGCGGTGGGACGACATCAGGGCCGCCGTGCAGTCGGTGCGCAGCCAGAGACGCCAGCCGTACGAACTGATCCTGGTCGTCGACTACAACCCCGAGCTGCACCTGCGGCTCAAGCGGGAGTACGCCGACGCGATCGTCGTGGAGAACACCCACGCGCGGGGCCTGTCCGGCGGCAAGAACACCGGGGTGGCCACCGCCACCGGTGACGTCGTGGCGTTCCTGGACGACGACGCGGTCGCGGACGCCGACTGGCTCGCGGCCTTCGAGGAGACGATGTCGGAGCGGCCCGCCGGCTCCGGAACGGTCGTGGGGGTCGGCGGGCTCACCAAGCCCCTGTGGGACACCGGTGAGCGGCCGCGGTGGTTCCCCGAGGAGTTCGACTGGACCATCGGGTGCACCTACCGCGGCCTGCCCGCCGAACGCAAGCCGATCCGCAACGTGATGGGCGGCAACGCCGCCTTCATCCGGGAGGTCGTGGGCGAGGTCGGAGGCTTCCACTCCGGCATCGGCCGCAGCGTCCAGGGCCGTAAGAGCCGCCCGCTGGGCTGCGAGGAGACCGAGTTCTGCATCCGGCTCTCCCAGCGCAGGCCGGGCTCGATCATGATGTTCGAGCCGCGGGCGGTCATCGGCCACCGCGTGCCCGCCTCCCGGGCGACCTTCCGCTACTTCCGGTCCCGATGCTACGCGGAAGGCCTGTCCAAGGCGCTGGTCTCCCAGAGCGTGGGCGCCGGCGACGGGCTGTCCAGCGAGCGCGCCCACGCCGTCAAGACGCTGCCGCGCGGCGTCCTGCGCGGCGTGGCCGACGCCCTGCGGGGCGACCCCGCCGGGCTGGCCAGGGCCGGCGCCATCGTCGCCGGCCTCGCCTGGACCACGTGGGGGTACGCCGTGGGTTCCGCGCGGCTGCGCGTGCGCGGTGACCGGGCCGGACGAACCATCGACCACGAACGGTGACCACCATGCGCGTGCCGATCCTGATGTACCACTCGGTGACCGACCGTCCGAACAGCGCGACCCGCCCGCTCGCGGTCCGCCCGTCGGTGTTCGAATCCCAGATGACCTACCTGAAGGACCGTGGGTTCACGCCGCTGACGCTCGGCGACCTGGTCGCCACTTTGTACGGCACGGGCGGCGCGCCGGTGCCCGAGCGTCCCGTGGTCGTCACCTTCGACGACGGGTACGCCGACTTCCACGGCGAGGCCCTGCCGATCCTCGAACGGCTCGGCTTCCCCGCGACGGTCTTCCTCACCAGCGGATGGGTCGGCGACGCGGGGAGCGACGCCGCGGGCCGCCCGCTGGACAAGATGCTGACCTGGAGCCAGGCCCGCGAGGCCGCCTCCTGCGGCGTCGAGATCGCCGGGCACAGCCACAGCCACCCGCAGCTCGACCAGTTACCCGAGGCCGCCCTGCGCCAGGAGCTGCGCCGCAACAAGGCCCTGCTGGAGGACAAGGTGGGGCGGCCGGTCGCCACGATGGCCTACCCCTACGGCTACTCCTCCGCGCGTGTGCGCAAGGAGGTGCGCAAGGCCGGCTACTGGGCGGCCTGCGCCGTGGCCAACGCGCTGGCCTGCGACGCCGACGACGTCATGGCGCTGCCGCGCCTGACCGTGGGCCGCTCCACGACGATGGACCGCTTCCGGCGGGCCGTCGAGGGGCGCGGCGTGCCGATCATCTACATGAAGGAACACGCGCTGACCAAGGGGTACGCCGTGGTGCGCCGCACCAGGTACGGCCTGCGCCACGTGGTCGGGCGTGAGTGAAGTAGCCGCGGGGAAGACGCCGCGCGTCGATGAGGGGGGTGACGCGACCATGAAGACGACAGTGACCGGCGACAGGCCGGAGGCGACGGACGCCGATGAGGCCGCCGGGAGATTGACCGTCCTGTGGCGGCGGCTCCTTCACGACCTGCGCAACCCGCTGTTCCTCAACGGCTACGCGCTGATGGCCAACACCGGCGTGACCGCGGTGCTCGGCATGGGCTACTGGCTGCTGGCCGCCCGGCTGTACTCGCCGGAGGACTTCGGGCGCAGCCAGGCGCTGATCACCGCGATGCGGCTGTTCGCCGGGCTCACGGCGCTCGGGCTGACCGGCGCGCTCGCCCGGTTCATCCCCGTGGCCGGCCGGCGCACCGGCGGGCTCATCGGCCGCGGCTACCTCATCTCCACGCTGACGGCCGTCGTGGCCGCGGGCGCGTTCCTGCTGACCCTGCCGTTCTGGGGAGAGAACTACTCCACGCTGGCCGGCGTCGGCCCCGGCCTGTTCTTCCTGGCCTCGGTGGCCATCTGGTCGGTGTTCACCCTGCAGGACGTGGCGCTCGCCGGCATGCGCAAGGCCGTCTGGGTGCCGGTGAACAGCTTCAGCTTCGGCCTGGTCAAGATGGGCCTGCTGGTGGTCCTGGCCGGGGCCCTGCCCGACGACGGCATCTACGTCTCGTGGGTGGTCCCGACCGCGCTGGCGCTCATCCCGATCAACATCCTCATCTTCGGCGTGCTGGTGCCGCGCCACGCCAAGCTGGCACCGGCCGGCTCGCGCCCGCCCCGGCTGCGCGAGATCGGCCGCTTCCTCGCCGGGGACTACCCTGGTGCGTTCTCGATCCTCGCCATCGTGTACTTCCTGCCGGTGTACGTCGCCTCGCGGGTCAACGGCGAGATGTTCGGGTACTTCTCCATCCCGCAGACCCTGGGGGCGATGATCGAGCTGCTGGCCATCAACATGGCCACCTCGCTCACCGTCGAAGGGTCCGGCGACCGCTCGATGCTGGCCGCCAACTGCCGCCAGGCGCTGCGGCGCGCGTACATGATCATCATACCGGTGGTGGCGGTGACCGTCGTGGCCGCTCCGCTGATCCTGGCGGTGTTCGGGCCGGGCTTCGCCGAGCACGGGGCGCCGCTGCTGCGGCTGATGGCCGTCGCCGTGCTGCCCCGCGTGCTGATCGAGATCTACCTGAGCGGGCTGCGCGCCCGCAGCGACGCCCGCACGCTCGCCGTCGTGCAGATCGGCCTGGCGGTGCTGGTGCTGTCGTCCTCGGTCATCCTGCTGCCGGTGGCGGGCATCACCGCGGTCGGGTACGGGCTGCTGTTCAGCGAGGTGCTGGTCGCCCTGCTGATCCTCCCGGGGCTGCGCCGGATACTCGGCGACTCGGCGACGCCGCGGTCATCGAGCGCGCGGGAGGCGTCCGAGACCGCATCATGGTCCACGTGAGGCAACGGACAGGCGACGAGGTGACAGAGGACACGGCGACGAAGATCGCCACCCCGGCGGACGACGACGCCCTCGACCCCGCGAACGATCCGGACACCGGTCACCCCGCACACCAGAACGCAGGCGCGGAGGCCGACGACGCAGGCCCCGAGGCCGACCTGGAGGCCGAGCAGCCCCCCGACGCCGCCGACCGCCCGGACGCCGGCGATCCCGGCGCCGGGATCGCCGGCCGGGACGCCGAGGACGATCTCGACGCCGAGGCCACCGACACCGAGGCCACCGACGCCGAGGACGGTCCGGACGGCGAGGACGCTCTCGACGCGGAGGACGAATCCGACGTCACCTCCGAGTTCACCCGGCCGGTGGCCCTGTCGATCGACCGCGCCCCCGCGCCCGCGGACACCGCCGAAGCCGGTGACAGCGACGACGACGTCGGCACCGCCGAGCCTGGTGACACCGACGACGCCGACGACGCCGAGCGCGCGGACGACGACGCCATGGGCGGGGACGACGACGCCATGGGCGGGGACGACGACGCCATGGGCGGGGACGACGACGTCGACGACGCCGATGTGACCCAGGTGCTGCAACTACCCGTCCAGCCCACCCCGTCCCGCGTTGCCAAGGACGCCACCGAGGACGCCGGCACGGCGCGGGACACGGCGAGTGCCGACGCCCCCGCCGACGCCCCGTCGGACGACGACGGGGACGGCGACGGGGACGACACCGCCCACTCCGATGACGAGCTCGCCGTGGTGCCGGCCGGGGAACCGGTCGACCAGGACGTCACGCAGGTGATCCCGCTGCCGCTGCCGGCCTCGCGCCCGCGGCCGGTCGCGCGGGCCGTCCAGGCGCCGCCCGCGCCCGAGGAGCCGCTTCGGCTGGACGACAGGGCCAAGGCTGCGCCGGGCCGGACGGACGCCCCAGACGACCCCGACGACTCGGACGAGTCCGATGACCCCGACACGACTCCGGCCGTCGCGCAGGCCGCGCCCGGGACTCCCCCCAAGCTCTCCGCCGCGACCGCGTCGGGGGCGGTTCCGTCCGGGGTCGCCGTGGCGGAGGCGGTGGAGGCGGGCGACCGGGCGGAGCCGCGGGTGTCGCGGCTGGCGGCGAGCGTGGCGTCGTGGCTGCCGCCGCTGCTGACCCTTGAAGGTCTGGTCATGTACGTGCTGGCGCTGCGGGTGCCGCACGGGGCCATGCGCGGCGTCGACCTCGACCGGATCAACGGGCTCGGCCTGATCTCGGTGCTGCCGGTCACGGCCTTCGCCGCGATCGCCCTCATCATCGTCTCGTTCTTCGTGACGCTGACCCAGAACACCGACCGCAAGGGCCTGCTGCTGTTCCAGCTCGCCGCGGTGACCTTCACCCTGCACGGGGCGGCGGCGCTGGTCGAGGCCGAGCCGCGCTTCCCCACGGCCTGGGTGCACGCGGGCTTCGCCGAGTACATCGGACGGGCGGGCGAGGCGCTGCCAGGGCTGGACGCCCGCTTCGCCTGGCCGGGATTCTTCGCGCTGTTCGGGTTCGTTCTGCGCGCCGCCGGGGTGGAGGATCCTTCGACGGTGCTGCAGTGGACGCCGCTGGTGTCCAACCTGCTCTATCTGCTGCCGTTCGTGCTGATCCTTCGGCAGATCGTGGCGACCACCCGGGCCCGCTGGTTCGCGGCGCTGCTGTTCATCCTGGTGCAGTGGATCGGGCAGGACTATTTCTCCCCGCAGGGCTTCACCTTCGCGCTGTACCTGGTGTTCGTCGCCGTCCTGATGCGCTGGTTCGGCCGCGCGGAGCCCAGGACGGCGCCGCTGCCTTCCAAGGGTCTTCTGCGGCGCACGCTGGCCCGGCTCGACCGCCTCACGCCCGGGGAGCTGCCGGCCAGGCCGACGACGGTGACCGACCGGGTGGTGCTGCTGACGCTGCTGGTCGGGCTGTTCTTCGCCACGACGGCGACCCACCAGATCACGCCGTTCATGATGATGGGCGCGCTGACGGGGCTCATCCTGCTGCGCCGCAGCGCCCTGTCCCTGGCGCTGCCGGTGTTCTTCGGGCTGATCGTGATCGCCTGGATCAACTACCAGGCGACGCCGTTCTGGAGCGGCCGCATCGACGAGCTGTTCGGCGGCATCGGCAAGATCTTCGCCAACCTGCAGGAGAACACCGGCGACCGGCTGGTGGGCACCGACGCGCAGCACGGCATCGTGCTGAAGGTGCGGCTCGGGATCTGCGGGGTGATCCTGCTGTTCGCGGCCGTCGGGCTGCTGCGCCGGCTGCGGCGCGGCGTCGGCGACCGGGCCGCGGCGGTGCTGCTGTGCGTGCCCACGCTGGCACTCGGCCTGCAGAGCTACGGCGGCGAGATCGGCCTGCGGGTCTACATGTTCGCCCTGCCCGCGGCGTGCATCCTGGGCGCGTACGCGTTCTTCCCGAACCTGCCCGCGCACACCACCGACGCCCGCGAGGGCGAGACGGTGCCGATCCGCCGCCGCACCATGCGGTACGCGCCGGGGACGACGCGGCGGGTCTCGGCGGTGCTCGCGGCGGTGACCGCCCTGGCGCTGGCGGGCGCGTTCCTGGTGGCGCGGTACGGCAACGAGAAGTTCGAGCGGGTCACCACGGGCGAGGCCGCGGCGATGCACTACGTGTACGCCCACGACCGGCCGAGCGCGCGGCTGCTGTACCTGGTGCCGATCCTCGGCGAGGAGGTCACGCCGACCATCCCGTGGCGCGAGCGCGACATCGACCGGGTCGAGTACGACCAGGCGCTCGTCACCAAGGATCCCGCCGACCTGGCCGGGGTGCTGACGGCGCTGCGTGGCAAGGCCCCGAACACGTTCCTGATCACCACGCGGGGCCAGGCGGCGTATCTGGAGCTGAACGAGGGCTTCCCCCCGGAGTGGGGCGAGCGGTTCCGCGCGGCGCTGGACGCTTCGACCAAGCTCAAGCGCGTGTACGCCAACCAGGACGCCGCCATCTACACCCTGCGCACCTATCCGAAGGGGTCGGAGATCCCGCCGCCGGCTCCGGTGACGATGGTGGGCGACCGCTCGACGCCGTGGACGCCGTTCGGGCTCGTGGCGCTGGCGCTGGCCGTCTCGACGCTGTTCGCGGCGGAGCTCGCGCGGCTGCGGGGCACCGAGCGGGCCGCGCGCGGGCGGCGCAAACTGGTGATCATCGGCCTGCTGATGACCGCCGCCGCCCTCGCCGTCATCGTGGAGCGCTTCCTGACCCTGACCTCCGGCTGACCGCGGGGCGGCCCGGGGTCACCGGCCGCGGTCGCTCCACTTGACGTCGTAGGGGGCGAGCTCGAACGACTTGCCGTCGACGGTGACCGTCAGGGCGGTGGCCGCGGTGTTCACCATGACCATCTGCCGGTCGACGGCGAGCACCTGGACGCGCGGGTCGGAGACGCTCAGGTCGACCAGCTCGGCGCCGGCGGAGAACCACCGGGTGAAGCCGCTGAGCAGGCCGGCCATGGGCATCTCGTCGCCCACGCCGGGCGTCCACAGACAGCCGGGGCAGTCGTCGCCGGCCTTGCGCTGCGGGCTCCAGTACAGGACGCTGGCCGTGCCGCTCCTGGCGAACTCCATCATGGCCACCGCCTGCACCGCCGAGCGGTGCTGCTCGTCCCAGTCGATGTTGTCGGGGGCGATGTACCACTCGGCCCACCAGACGGGCAGATCGCCGCCGCGCTGCCGCAGCCACGCGGTGACGGCGGAGAACTTCTTGAGCGCGGTGAACTCGTCGGGGACCAGCCCGCGGTCGTTGGTGGCCGAGGAGCCGTCGACGACGATGAAGTCGGCGCCCTTCTTGTGCGTGAGCCAGTAGTCGATGCTGGCGAGGTTCCTGCGGTCGACGGCGCCCCAGGGGCCGCGCAGGGTGGAGGCGTTGGCGCTGCTGACGTGGCTGTCGATCGGGATGTACGGGCCGCCGACCTGGATCTTCGGGTTGACGGCCTTGAGCGCGTCGTACACCCGGTTGTACAGGTCGGTGTAGGCCTCGACGTCCCAGTCGTTGTGGGCGTCGTCCCAGAACCCCTTGAACTCGTTCCACACCATGTAGTGGGTCACGGTCGGGTAGCGCCGGGCCACGGTGGCGGCGAGCTGGGCGTAGTCCTCGAAGTGGTCACGCTCCGGCGCCATCTCGATCTTGCTCCAGTTGGTGCGCCCCTCGGACCCGCCCTTCATCCAGTCGGGGGCGCAGCACAGCGTGAGCACGGGCTGGGACTTGGTCGCGGCCATCAGCTTGACGCGGCGGTCGAGGTCGCGGAAGTCGTACTTGCCGGGCGCGGGCTCGGGGTTGCCGGCGCCCCAGCCCATGATGTGCTGATTCTCCAGCATGGGGACGCGGGCGAACAGGTCGGCGACCTTGGAGCGGACCTCGTCGCGCTCGTTGTCGGCGCTGTACTGGGTGTGGGTCACGCCCCACCGCGGCCAGCTGTCCACCACCGGCGGCTGCTCGAGGCTGGGCGGCGGCTCGGGGGTGGCGAGGATGGTGGCCGCGACGCCGTCGGACCGCCCGCCGCCGCGCTGGGCGGCGATGGCCAGGAGCCCGGCCACCAGGGCGAGGGCGAGGACGCCGGCGCCGATGGCGATAGGCCCTCGCGGGATGTAACGACGCCGAGCATGCCGGCCACTGCTCTCCAACACTCCGTCACCGTATCCGCTCACGCTTGCAGGACCCTTGAATGCTCCCACCGCGCGAGCGCCCGTGGGCGCCGTCCGCCATGGTGCTCATGGCTCGCCCACTTACCACCAGACACGCCCATAACCCTTTTAACGCCGCAAGTATCACTCTAAGTGTTGTTCCAAGAATCAAGCAGCATAAGGTGTCAACGGCTTGTTTAAAGGGGTATAAAAGCCGCGACCGAGGATTTGAGGGGGCACAGTGGCCCAGGCATGGCTGCCCGTCGCCAGTCGAATTCCCGCTCTCGAGGACGCAGGGCCGATGGCCGGAGGCGCGCCCCGGGTGGTCTGGTTCATTTGGCCGACCGACCCCCAACGGGTGTCGGCCAAATCGGTGGCCCAGCGGCTCGTCCAGATCTCCCGACCGGCCCATCTGGTGTGGAACCCCGTCACCGGGCAGATCATCCAGTCACTCCCGCCCACCAGGGCGGCCTGCGGGCTGCCGGGCGCGCTCAACCGGCAGGGACGGGTGTGCGTCCAGATCCGCGTGCTCGGATCGGTGGAGGAGCCGTTCACCGAGAGCAAGATGGACGGGCTGGACGACATCCTGTCCTGGCTGGACTCCTGGGCGGTGCCGCGCCGGTGGCCCGCCGGCCCTCCCCTGCCCTACCCCCTGTCGGTGGCGGCGCAGGGCAGTCCGCGGGTGTGGGCCAGAGGCGGCCACTTCGGCGCCTCGCAGGTGCCCGGCGCCTCCGAGGGGGACCCGGGGGCGATCGACGTGCACCGCATCGTCGGCGAGCCGCCCGCGAGCCTCGACGTCCCGCGCCCGCGCGAGGGCGGTGTGAACGGCGCCGGCAGGATCGGCGCGGACGGACGCGGCGTGGAGCGCGATCGCTACCAGCATTCCCCAATCGCACCGTGATACGATCTTTATCGCCCTATTACATGGCAGGCACCAAGCTGGGTAGAAGGTGTAGGCGCCGTCTCAACACCACAGGGATCACCCCAGTAGGAGCCCATGCGCGTAACCGTCGTCCATCCCAGGGAACTCGGTCCCTCAGAGACGGCCCGCTGGCGGGCTCTGCAGGCCGCCGACCCCGCACTCGACAGCCCCTTCCTCTCGCCCGAGTTCACGATCGAGACGGGCCGGGTGCGCGAGCAGGCGCGGGTGGCCGTCCTCACCGACGGCGCCGACATCGTGGGCTTCTTCCCCTTCGAGCGCCACCAGTTCGGCATCGGCATGCCGGTGGCCGCCGGGCTCACCGACGCCCAGGGCATGGTCCACGCCAAGGACATCGACCTCGACCCGAACGAGCTGATGAAGGCCTGCGGGCTGGCGGTGTTCGAGTTCGACCACCTGCTGGCCGGCCAGCCGCTGGTGCCCGCCAAGCACACTCGGCACCCCTCGCCGGTCATCGACCTGTCCGACGGCTACGCGGCCTACGTCGAGACGCTCAAGCAGGTGTCGGGCAAGACCTACAAGTCCACCGCGTACAAGACGCGCAAGCTCCAGCGCGACTTCGGCCCGATGCGCCACGACTTCGGCGTCACCGACGAGGCCGTCCTGCGCACGCTGCTCGACTGGAAGACCGACCAGTACCGCCGCACCGGCCGCACCGACCGCTTCGCGCGGCCGTGGATCGTGCGCCTGGTGGAGAACCTGCTGCACATCGACACCGAGCACTTCGGCGGGCAGCTCGACATGGTGTACGTCGACGGCCGGCCGGTCGCCGGGCACTTCGGGCTCCGCACCAAGACGACCCTCGCCGGCTGGTTCCCGGCCTACGACCCGGCCTACGCCAAGTACTCCCCCGGCCTGATCCACCACCTGGCGATGGCCGAGCGCGCCGCCGAGGCCGGCATCCGCCTCATCGACATGGGCCGCGGCGAGAAGGAGTACAAGGACAAGCTGAAGACCGGCGAGCTGTGGGTCACCGAGGGCCGTGTCGCCCGGCCGACTCCGGGGGCCGGAGTTCACTGGCTCGTCCGCGTGCCCGTCCGTAAGGCCCGTGGAACGGTCCTCGCCAACTCGGTGCTCCGCGAGACCGCCGACCTGGCGCTGAAGACCTACGGCAGGATCCGCACCACCATCGCCTCGTGACCTGCTCCGCGTCCGCGCGTCATCCCTGATGACCGGCGTCCACACGGGGCTCGCCGTGTAACAGGCGCCCGCCCAGCCGGGTAACGGGCCCGCATAGATGGGGTAACCGCCCGGCTCCCATGCGCTACCTTTCTGCTTTGCCGGACCTGGTCCAGGCACCACCAGGCGGCGGAAAGAGGGAGCAGTGAGTCCCGAAAGACATCTCGCGGCGCGCACGGGGCGCGAGACCGTGTACCTGCCGTCCAACCGGCTCGGTCTGTACCTGGCCCTGCGGCACTGGTGCACACCCGGGCAGCGGCTGCTGATGTCTCCGATCTCGGCCGACGAGATCCTCTTCCTGGTCCTGGCCGCCGGGCTCATCCCGGTCATCGCGCCGGTCTCGGTCCTGGACGGCAACATCGAGCTGGCCCGGGTGCTGCTGGGCGCGGTGGACGCCGTGCTCACCACCAACCTGTACGGCCTGCCCGACGACGTGCTCGGCATGACCGGCCTGCTGGTGATCGAGGACGTCGCCCACGCGGCCGAGACGTCGGTGGACGGCCGGCCGCTCGGCACATTCGGCGTGGCCGGGGTCTTCAGCATGTCCAAGCACGCGGGGGCGGGGTCGGGGGGCGTGCTCGCCGTGGACAGCCCGGCCGACCGGCGCGAGCTGGAGCGCGAGCGCGACCTGCTGCTCCAGCCGGGCGCCCTGCGCAGGGACCTGCTCGGCGTCGCCACCTCCGCCGCCCGCCGCACCGCCTTGCGCCTGGACATGGCCCGCCCCGCCATGCGGCTGGCCCGCGTTCTGGGCCTGCAGGAGCCGCGCCAGGGCTACCGCATCGCCCTGCGTCCGCAGGAGCTCGCCGCGACGCTCGCGGGCGGGCACGGCCTGCCGGCGTTCGACGCGTGGGTCCGCGCCGACCTGCACGACTACCGCGGCTCTCGCGGCGCCGTCGCCCGGTGGTACCAGGGGCGGCGGCTCGCGCGCCTGCCCAAGGAGCGGGCGGCGCGGCTGGCGGGCGTCGCCCGGCTGGCCGAGCTGCCGACGGCCGCCGCCGGGGTCCGCGCCCAGATCGACCAGCCGCTGTTCCGCGTCCCGTTGCTCGTCGCCGACCGCGACGGCGCCATCGCCGCGCTGGAGCGCCGCGGGGTGCCCACCGGTTACCTCTACGACCCGCCCTACGACGACTACGCCGAGGGGTTCGTCGAGCCGTCGCCGGAGCGCGAGACGGCCCGCTGGTGGGCGCGGCACGTGCTGCCGGTCGACCCGCTGTACGCCGGGCGCGCGCTGCCGGTGGTCGAGTCGCTGCTCCCGGCTCCGCCCCCGCCGGGCGACCACCTGCTCCCCCGCGCCGCCTGACTCCCGTCCCCTGACTCCCGGCCCCGGCCGCACACGGCTCCGGCCCCGCGCCCGTCGCCTCCCCCGTCCGGCGCGGCCGTGGCCCGCGGCCCTGGCCGGCGGCCGTGGTCAGCGGGCCGTGGTCAGCGGCCGGACAGCAGGGCGGCGATGACGGCGCAGCCCTCGCGGACCTCGGCCAGGGACGCCGAGCCGTATCCGATGACCACCCCGTGGTGGCGCACCGGGCCGTGGTGGTGCCGTTCGGTGGTGTCCAGCAACACGCCGCGCTCGGCCGCCGCGGCGACCAGGCGGCCCACCTGGCCGGCGGGCAGCCTGAGGAAGACGTGCAGGCCGGCGGAGTCGCCGCTCACCCGCCCGCCGAGGATCTCCACGATGGCGGCGCGGCGGCGCGCGTAGGACAGCCGCGCCCGTCGCAGGTGGCGGTCCAGGTCACCGCGTTCGAGCAGCACCGCGACGGCCTCCTGGACCGGGCCGGAGGTCCGGTCGGCGAGCTCCACGCGCACGCGGGCCAGCTCGCCGAGCAGGGCGGGCGTCGCCACCAGCCAGCCGATGCCCACGTCCGGCGCCAGCGACTTCGACAGCGTGCCGAGCAGGACGACCCGTCCGGGGTCCAGGCCGTACAGGGCCGGCAGGGGCGCCACGTCGTAGCGGAACTCGGCGTCGTAGTCGTCCTCGACCACGGTGGCGCCGGTGCGGCGGGCCCAGGCCAGCAGCCGTTCGCGGCGCGGGATGGGCAGCCTGCCGCCCAGCGGGTACTGGTGCGCGGGCGTGGTGTAGAGGATGCGCAGGTCGTCGGGCAGCCCCGCGGTCAGGACGCCCTGCTCGTCCACCGGGCACGGGGCGATGCGGCCGCCGCGCGCGGCGATGATCGAGCGGGCCTTGCCGTACCCGGGCTCCTCCACCCCGGCCCGGTCGCCCGGTCGCAGCAGGGCGGCGGCGAGCAGGTCGAGCCCGTGGCCGGTGCCCCGGGTGACCATCACGTTCTCCGGGCCCACCGGGACGCCCCGCGCCCTGCGCAGGTGGCCGGCCAGCAGTTCCCGCAGGCGGGGATGCCCGTAGGGGTCGATGACGTCGCAGGGCGGCCGGTCGGCGGCCCCGCGCCAGGCCCGCCGCCAGGCCGCCCGGTCGTAGTCCCGCACCCATGGCCGGCCGGGCCGCAGGTCGACGACCCCGGCGTCCGGCACGTCCTGCGCGCCGGCGGCGGCGAACACCGTGTCCCGCCCCGCCCACCCGGCCGCCGGGCCCGCCGGTCCGGCGGGCGCCCGCGTCGCCGGGCCGTTCCCGGAGGGCGCCCCTTCCGGCGGCCCGTGCGGGGCGCCGCCCGCCGGACCGGCGCCCTCGGCCGGGGGCGCGTGCGAGGCGCCGCCGGCCGGACCGGCGATCCCGGACAGGTCGGCCACGTAGGTGCCCGAGCCGTGGCGTCCCTCCAGCCAGCCCTCGGCGTACAGCTGCTGGAAGGCGTCGGTGACGACCGTGCGGCTCACGCCGAGCAGCCGCGCGAGCGCGCGGCTGGACGGCAGGCGCTCTCCCGACCTGAGCATGCCCGCGCGCATGCCGGCCCGGAGCTGGTCGCCGAGCTGCACCGTGAGCGGCACGGACGCGTCCCGGTCGAGGACGAGGGGAAGGTCGACGTGGAGCGGCAAGTGGTCTCCTGAAACGGCGCGCCAGTGGACCTGCAGCACAGGTTCACTTCTTCGTACGGTAATCACATGCTGTCCTCGACCTCGCGCACCACCCTCAGGCGCGGCAAGCCGCGCGGCCGCACCGACCGTTCCGAGCTGTACGCCGTCCTGGACGCCGGGCTGATCTGCCACGTGGGCGTGGTGGTCGACGGCTCGCCCATGGTGGTTCCCACCGGGTACGGCCGCATCGGCGACACGCTCTACCTGCACGGATCGACCGGCGCCGCGTCGCTGCGCGCGGGCGGGGAGGTCTGCGTGACCGTCACCCATCTGGACGGCGTCGTGCTGGCGCGCTCGGCGTTCCACCACTCGGTGAACTACCGCTCGGCGATGATCTACGGCACGCCGCGGCCGGTCGAGGACGCCGACGAGCGGCTGGCGGGGCTGCGGGCGATCACCGAGAACCTGGCGCCCGGCCAGTGGGAGGCCACCCGGCCACCGGGCGGGAAGGAGCTGGCGGCCACGGCGGTCGTCGCGCTGTCCCTCGCCGAGGCGTCGGTGAAGGTGCGCCAGGGGCCTCCTGTGGACGACGAGGAGGACTACGCGCTTCCGCTGTGGGCGGGGGTGCTGCCGCTGCGGGTGAGCTGGGGGGAGCCCGAGCCCGACCCGGCGCTGCCGCCGGGGACGCCGGTGCCCGCCCACATCGCCGGCAGGGGGCGGCCGGACGCCGGGTGACCGCACGGAAAGGGCCCTGGACGACCGCGCGGAAGGCCGGGCGTAAAGCGCCACCGGGCCGCGCCCATCGCTGACAATGGCGCCGACAATATAGCAAATATCTATTTAAACATCACGGATCAGCCACGTCGCCATTAGGCTTCGTTGTCGCGTCATGGGTGGGGGCCCGGCCACAAAAGGAGACCGCATGGACGGCCAGAGCGGGGCATGGCGAGTCCCCGGATATACCGAGATTCGTGACCTGGGCAGCGGAGGGTCCGGACGTGTCGTCATGGCTCGCTACGACGCGGACCAGACCTACGTCGCGATCAAGTACCTGTCCGACGAGCTGTGCGCCGACCCGGGGTTCGTCGTCCGTTTCCGCCACGAGGCGCGGCTGCTGGAGCTGATGGACAGCCCGCACGCCGCCCGGTTCTACGAGTACATCGAGCACCAGGGCGGCGCCGCCATCATCATGGAGCTGGTCAACGGCGTCTCCCTGCGCGCGATGCTGCGCTCGGAGGGCCCGACCGGCGCCGAGGCGGCGCTCGTGCTGCTCAAGGGGTCGCTGCTGGGCCTGGCCACCGCGCACGCCAGCGGCGTCGTGCACCGCGACTTCAAGCCCGAGAACGTCGTCATCGAGGGCACCGGGGACAGCAAGCTCATCGACTTCGGCATCGCCGTACGCTCCGGCGACGGGGTCAGCGGCGCCGGTACGCCCCCGTACATGGCGCCCGAGCAGTGGGCGGGCGCTCCCGCCGGCCCCAGCACCGACGTGTACGCCGCGACCATCGTCTTCTTCGAGTGCCTCACCGGCACCCGGCCGTTCCAGTCGCGCAACATGGCGGCGCTGGCGCGGCAGCACCAGGCGATGCCGCCGCCGGTCGAGCAGGTTCCCGCGCCGCTGCGGGGGCTCATCGAGCGCGGCATGGCCAAGCGCGCCTCCGAGCGGCCCGCCACCGCCGACGCGTTCCTGGCCGAGTTGGAGGACGTCGCCCTCCAGGCGTACGGGCCCGACTGGGAGGACAAGGGACGCCGCCGCCTGGCCGCGCTGGCGGGGCTGCTCGCCCTGCTGTTCCCGCTGGTCGACGAGCTGCCCGGCGCCAGCACCTCGCTGGCGGAGACCGAGCTCGGCGGCGTCCGCCGGGGCCTGAGCAAGCTGAGCGTCAAGCTCATGGTGGGCGCCGTGGGCCTGGCGGTCGTCGCGGCGGGCGGCGCGGTCCTGGTGGGGACGCTCGGCGACAGCTCGCTGCAGGCGCAGACGACGACCACCACGCCGTCGGCCACGCCCGCCATCGCCGGAGGCTCGCCCGAGCCGGCGATCGCCGAGTCGCCGGCGCAGGAGCCCTCCGAGGAGCCGACGGAGCAGGCGGAGGAGTCCGAGAGCCCGACGGCCGAGCCGACGGCGGCTCCTCCCCAGACCACGGCCGCCGCGGTCCCCTCGACCGCCCCCCAGCCCACCGCCACCAAGACCTCGCCGAAGCCGAAGCCCTCGCCCAGCAAGAAGCCGACGAAGTCCGCCAAGCCCTCGGCCAAGCCGAGCCCGTCGGACAAGCCCGACACCTCCGATCCCAACGTGGACGACACGCTGCCCTCCGGCAAGCCCAAGCCAACCCCGACTCCTCGCCCGACCCAGCAGCCGCCCCAGCCCTCCCCCGAGCCGTCGCCCAGTCCCTCGACGCGGCCCTCGGAGTCGCCGTCGTCACCGCCGCCGAGGGGCGACGTCGGCGACACCCCGTCGCCCGAGACGACCCCGCGGAGGGACGCGGCAGGCGTGCTGGCGGTCGGCCTGGTGACGACCGGGGCGGTTCCCGCCACACTTGTCCTCAGACAGCGCATGGCGGGACGGCACCGGAGGCGGCGGTAGATGCCAGATGGCGAGAGTATCGCGGGATACCGGCTGACGGGCCGATCTCGCGCCGGTGAGACCGGCACCTGGACCGACGCGGTCACGCCGGACGGCGGACGCGGCGGGGTCCTGTGGATCGATCCCGGGGTCCTGGTGGACCCCGGGGCACGCGACCGGGTCGTCGCCGAGGTGACCGCCGACCGGCGCCTGACACGCGGCGGCGTCGCGGGCCTGGTGCCGATCACCGACCTGGTCGCCGCCCGGGGACAGGTGTGGCTGCTCACCGCCCGGCCGGGCACGCCGTCGCTGGCCGAGCTGATGCGGGCCACGGCCTCCGGCCCGGTCCCCGACGCCGGGAGCGCGGCCACGATCCTGGTGGAGACCGCGCAGACGCTGCTCGCCGTCCACTCGGCGGGCCTGGTGCACGGCGCGCTGCACGCCGGCACCGTGGTGATCGCCGAGGACGGCACGGCGCTGCTCGCCGAGCGCGGGCTGGTCCCGGCGCTGCGCGGCGCGCACGCCTCGGTGGAGCGCGATCTGGCCGCGTGGGCCTCGCTGGCCCGCGGGCTCGCGGCGGCGTGGGCGGCCGGCGACCAGCAGGCGGCGCGGCTGTTCGACCGCGCGGCGGCCACCGCGACCACCCATGGCCTCGGCGCCGCGCGCGACGCCCTGGTCAACGGGCGCGACCTGCTGCCCTCGGGGTTCGCCACCCGTGAGCGGCTGGTCCAGACGATCCAGTGGTGGTCGGCGTCGGCGGTGCCCACCGGGCAGCCCCCGCACCTGCCCCCGTCGCCGCAGGGCGTGGACACCGGCGAGGTCGTGACCCTGCTGTACGTGCCGGCGGGCGCCGGTGAGCGGCCGGCCCACCCGGCGGCCGAGACCGGGCAGGCCCCGCCCGCGGCCACGACGCCGGCCGGCGGCGAGATGCGGTTCGGCCCCGGGGTGCCCGCGGACACGACCGCCGCGCAGATCTGGCGGGCCGGGCGCGAGCAGCCCACCGTGGCGGCCGCCGAGCGGCTGGCCGCTCCGCGCAGGCGGCGGCGCCGGCGCGGCGGCTTCGTCGGGTCCGCCGTGCTGTTCGCGCTGATCCTGCTGGCCGCGGCCTTCCTGTGGTTCCAGCGCGGCGCGCCGCTTTCGGTGACGGCGGTCCAGGTCAAGCAGCCCAAGGCCGCCGGGTGCGACACCACCGTGAACGTCGTCGGGGTGCTCACCACGAACGGATCGGCCGGCCAGGTCTCCTACGAATGGCTGCTGAGCAAGCAGAAGCCGATCAAGCACACCGACGCCGTGCCGTCCGGGCGGTCCAGCCACGAGGTCACCCTGGAATGGGACGTGAGCGGGCACGGCACCCGGAAACTGACGGCGCGGCTGCGCGTGTTGTCGCCGGTCGGCGCCTCGGGCGCCCCGATCGAGGACGCGGCGACGTTCACTTATAAATGCTGACCGCGCAGATCGCTCGCCAAATGCGCGTAATAACGGGGATGTCACTATTCTGACGACATGACGCAGACCCCCGCCGGCTGGTACCCGGACCCATACGGATCACCGCAACTGCGGTGGTGGGATGGCACGCAGTGGACCGACGCCACCCACCCCCTGGAGGCCTCCTCGGGCCAGGCCCCGGTGACGACCGGCCAGTGGAGCCGGCCGGAGGGCACGCCCCAGCAGGGCGCGGGGTCCGCCCCGGACGACTCCTCCCAGGCGTCCCAGGCGGGCGGCTCCCCGCCGGGCGCCGGCACCCCGCAGGACGCGCCCCCGCAGCCGGGGACCGGTCCGCAGACGGGGCCGCAGACGGGGCCGCAGCCTCACCTGGGCGCGGGCGGCACCGGCCCGTACCCGCGGCCCGGGGCCCCCAGCCCCCAGCCGCAGCCGCAGCCGGGGGCGATCGGCGGGCAGCAGGGCACCGGGCCGTACCCGCAGCCGGGCGCGCCCGGCCCCGGGGGACAGCAGGGCACCGGGGCGCACCAGCAGCCCGGCGCCTTCGCCCCTCCCGGTGGGCAGCCGCAGTTCGGCGGGCCGGGCGGCCAGTACGGGCAGCCGCCGGGCCAGTACGGTCAGCCGACGGGTCCGTACGCCCAGCCCACCAGCGCCTACGGCCAGCCGGCCGGGCAGTACGGGCAGCCGGGACAACCAGGGCAGCCGGGCCCGTACGGCGGGCCGCAGCAGTGGGGCCCTCCCGGGGCCACGGCCCAGATGCCGGTGCCGGAGTTCGGCCCGCAGGGGCCCCCGCCGCCGAAGAAGAGCCCGCTGCCGTGGGTGCTCGGCGGCGGCGCCGTCGCGATCCTCGTGGTCATCGCCCTGGTGCTCGCCTTCACCTTCGTCAATCGCGACGGCACCCCGACCGCGGCGTCGACGCCCCTGCCGAGCGAGACCGCGGAGCCGTCGGCCCCGGCCACCGACCCGCCGCTGGACACCCCGACCCCGGATCCGAGCGTCACGGACTTCCCGGCCCAGCTGCCCCCGCCGAAGGGCGACACCATCACCGACCCCCGCAACGGGCTGTCCTTCACCTTCCCCGGCGGCAAGTGGTCGGTGCCGACGTGGGCGGAGCTGAACGGCACCGGGCGGCCCGACCCGCGCTTCCCGCTGTGGACCAGCGGCTACCAGGCCACCTCGCAGAAGAACTACGACGGCCAGGACCACGACTGGGTGGGCACGGTGACGGTGTGCACGCTCCCCCAGGTCTTCGACTACTCGGGCCCGCAGGACCTGCGCAACGCGGCCGGGAGCTTCCTGATCAACTACGAGAAGCTCTTCTACAGCCCGCCGCACAAGCGCAAGATCGTCAAGGACGAGAGCTTCGAGGTCAGCGGCAAGAAGGCGTGGATGCTCAGGTTCGAGATGGACTTCACGCCCGAGGCCAAGAAGGCGGGCTGGGACTTCAAGAAGGAGCACGGGGTGATCGCCCTGGTGGACCAGGGTCTGGGCAAGCGACCTTCTGTCCTTTACGCCTCCGTACCCGACAATTTGGACACATCGCTGATCGATCGCGTACTGGACTCTCTCAAGGCCTCATGACCGGGCACTACGCTGAGCATTATGAGTGACCTGTTGGTCTGGATCGACTGTGAGATGACCGGGCTCGACCTCGGCAATGACGCGCTCGTCGAGGTCGCGTGCGTCGTGACCGACGGCGAGCTGAACCAGCTGGACGAGGGCATCGACGTCGTCATCAAGCCGCCGCAGGAGGCGCTGGAGCAGATGTCGGAGGTCGTGCGGCAGATGCACACCTCCTCCGGCCTGCTCAGCGCCCTTGCGGACGGCGTGACGCTCGCCGAGGCCGAGTCGCTCGTCCTGGCGTACATCCAGCGGCACGTGCAGGAGCCGAAGAAGGCGCCGCTGTGCGGCAACTCCATCTCCACCGACCGCTCCTTCATCGCGCGCGACATGCCGGCCGTCGACGCCTACCTGCACTACCGCATGGTGGACGTCTCCTCGGTGAAGGAACTGGTCCGCCGCTGGTACCCACGGGTCTACTTCGCCTCCCCGGCCAAGCAGGGCGGCCACCGGGCGCTGGCCGACATCACCGAGAGCGTGCAGGAGATGCGCTACTACCGCGCCGCCGTCTTCGTGCCGCAGCCGGGCCCCGACACCGCCACCGCACGTGAGGTGGCGGAGGCCATAACCGGATCTTGACGCGGCACGGCACCAGAACCCCCCAAAGCCCGCTACACTTTTCCTGTGCCGCGGCGATGACCGCGGACATGGTGGGTGTAGCTCAGTTGGCAGAGCGCCAGGTTGTGGTCCTGGATGTCGTGGGTTCAAGTCCCATCACTCACCCCAGCGGTCGATGGCCGGTCCCTCTCGGACCGGCCATCGCGCTTTCACGGCGTCACCGCCCTCTCCATCGCTTTCGCGGAAAGTGAGCATTTCTCGGACTGGCTGGCCCCCAAAGGCCGCGATGGCGGGCTATGCTCGCAAAAACCGCACACCGCCAGCGCGGGGGGCTCGGCGATCAGACAATGATTCGTGCCACGGAGGCCGGATGAGTGTCGATGACGCCACTTACAACGAGCACGCGCACGCCGGGCTGAGCAAACGCGAGGCCGAGGTGATGGACCTGATCGCGACGGGCCACTCCAACGGTGAGATCGCCCAGCGGCTGTTCCTGAGCGAGAAGACCGTCAAGAACCACGTGAACCGCATCTACTCCAAGCTCGGGGCCGACTGCCGGATGACGGCCATCGGCCTGTGGAAGGCCAACGCCCCCGCCCGCCCGCCCACCTGACGGACGAACGGCACGCCGGCCACGGGGAGGCGGCCGGCGTGGCACCCGCGGCCCGGCGTCGAGCGACACACCCCCGCCCGCGACCAGCACGGTGACCAGAACGTTCACCGGGCGCGGTTCTCCATCACGGCCACGTGCTGTAGGTGATCGGCGCCGGGCCGGCGGGTCGTGGTACGGCGAGGCCGGCGCCGGCTACGGCGGACGACCCGGCGACGCTTCGCGGGCGGCCTGTCCGGTGGTCAGGCGGGCACGCGGAGGGCGTTCGGGGTGGTCTCGCGGACGGTGGTCAGGGTCCGGGTGAGCGCTGTCAGGCCGTGGGCGATCTCCTCCGCGGTGACCGAGAGGGCGGGGCGCAGCCGCACCGACCGCTCGCCGCAGGGCAGCACCAGCACGCCCTGGTCCTCTCGCAGCGCGCGCACGACATCGTCACGGCGGTCCGGCACGTCGAAGGCGCACATGAGCCCGCGCCCGCGCGCGGCGCGGACCAGGCCGGGGAACCCGGCCTCCAGCTCGCGCAGGCCGCCGAGCAGCCGTTCGCCGAGCTCCGCCGCGCGCGCGATGAGGCCGTCCCGCTCGATGATCTCCAGCATGCGGCGCGAGCGGACCATGTCCACCAGCCCGCCGCCCCAGGTGGAGTTGATCCGCCCGCTGACCTGGAAGACGTTGCCCGGCACCTCGTCCACCCTGCGGCCGGCCATGATGCCGCCGACCTGGGCCTTCTTGGCGAACGCCACGATGTCGGGGGCCAGGCCGAGCTGCTGGTAGGCCCATGGCGTGCCGGTGAGCCCGACGCCGGTCTGCACTTCGTCCATGACGAACAGCGCGTCCCGCTCGTGGCACAGGCGCTGGACGGCCAGCAGGAACTCCGGCCGCATGTGGTTGTCGCCGCCCTCGCCCTGGATCGGCTCGGCGATGAAGCAGGCGATGTCGTGCGGGTGGCGGTCGAAGGCCGCGCGCGCCTGGGCGAGCGCCCGTTCCTCGGCCGCCTCCACCTCGCCGAAGTGGATCGCGGGCACCTCGACGCGCGGCCAGTCGAAGATCGGGAAGCGCTCGGTCTTGACCGGCTCGGTGTTGGTCAGCGACAGGGTGTACCCGCTGCGGCCGTGGAAGGCGCGGGTGAGGTGCAGGACCTTGGTGCCGAGTTCGCGCGGGCGGCCGTGCGCCTCGTTCTGGCGGCTCTTCCAGTCGAACGCGCACTTCAGGGCGTTCTCCACGGCGAGCGCGCCGCCTTCGACGAAGAACAGGTGGGGAAGCGCGGGGTCGCCCAGCACCCGGGCGAAGGTGTCGGCGAAGTCGGCCAGGTGGCGGGTGTACATGTCGGAGTTGGCCGGCTTGTTGGCGGCCACCCGGCCGAGCAGGGCCAGGAACTCCGGATCGTCGTCGAACGGGTTGACGCCCAGCGGCGCGGAGGCGAAGAAGGTGTAGAAGTCGAGGTAGCGCCGGCCGGTGCCGGCGTCCACGATCCACGATCCCCGGCTCCGGTCGAGGTCGAGTTCGAAGCGGTAACCGTCGACGAGCAGGTGGCGGGCCAGCCGGTCGAGCACGCTCATGTGCCCTCCCCATGAGGAGCCTGTCCGATAGTCGGCAAGAATATTCCCGGCCGAGTCCATGATTATGTGGAAGTCCTCCGGCACATCCGGCTTACCACGCGGAATCATGCAGGACAGGCGGCCCTCCGGCGGGCGGAACGGGCGACGGCGGAACGGTCAGACCGCGTGCGCGGCGGGGCCCGCGGTGCTCCCCCTGCGCGCGCTCTCGCGGACCCGGTAGGCCTGCAGCAGCAGCGAGGCGCCGTAGAGGATGGCGAACAGGCCGATCAGCCAGGTCAGGGCGAGGGCTCCGGAGGCCGGCCAGGCGAACAGCAGGATGCCGAAGATCACCGCGAGCACGCCGCTGACCAGGTACGCCCAGTCGGTCTCGCCGGCCTTGCGCCGGGCGACCGCGGCGACGATCTCCGACACCCCGATGACGACCGCGTAGGCGGCGATCAGGATGAGCAGGGCAAGCGCCGTGATGCCCGGCCAGACCCAGGCCACGATGCCGGCGACGATCGCCAGGACGCCCGAGATGGCCAGCCAGGTGCGCGAGTCGCGGGGATGGACGCCACGGAAGGCGCCGAACAGGGCGAAGGCCCCGCTGACGATCGCGTACGCGCCGAACAGGATGACCAGCGTGAGCAGCGTGATCAGCGGCCACACGACGGCCAGGACGCCGAAGATGATCGCGCACGCGCCGCGCGCCGCCTGGACCCACCAGTGACGGCCCATCTCTGTCCAGTGACGGCCTGCCTGGCCGCTGACCTCATGCATGTCGAATCTCCCCCGTCGAGCTACCGTTCCGTTCCTATCCGGAAAGACCCTGGTAACAGACCAAAAAGTCGCCAAATGCTGTCTACCTGCCGCCAAGTCGGGCTATATCGTCTGAAGTCTGGGATGTATCGGTGAGGAACCTGGAGGGGATGCCCGGTGTCGCTCCGCGAAGCCGCCAAGGACCTGGGCGAGGAGCTCGTCCGGCTGCGCCACGCCCTGCACCGCGAGCCCGAGCTCGGCCTGGACCTGCCGCGGACCCAGGAGAAGGTGCTCGGCGCCCTCGCGGGGCTGCCCCTGGAGGTGACCACCGGCGAGCGGCTCAGCTCGGTCACGGCGGTGCTGCGCGGCGGGCGGCCCGGCCCGACCGTGCTGCTGCGCGGCGACATGGACGCCCTGCCCGTCTCCGAGCGCAGCGGCGCCGCGGTGGTCTCGGCGCTGCCCGGGCGGATGCACGCCTGCGGCCACGACCTGCACACCACCATGCTCGCCGGCGCGGCCCACCTGCTGGCGGCGCGGCGCGACCGGCTCGCCGGCGACGTGGTGTTCATGTTCCAGCCCGGCGAGGAGGGCCAGGGGGGCGCGAAGATCATGATCGACGAAGGCGTGCTGGACGCCTCGGGACGGCGCCCGATCGCCGCCTACGCGCTGCACGTGATCAGCTCGGTGCTGCCGCGCGGCCTCTTCGTCAGCAGGGGCGGGCCGATCATGGCGGCGGCCGACCGGCTGAAGGTCACGGTGCGCGGCAGGGGCGGCCACGGGTCGATGCCGCACCGGGCCGCCGACCCCATCCCCGCCGCCTGCGAGATGGTCACTGCGCTGCAGACGATGGTGACGCGGGGCTTCGACGTGTTCGACCCGGTGGTGGTCACCGTGGGCAGCTTCCACGCCGGCACCGCCGACAACATCATCCCCGAGGAGGCGACGTTCGAGGCCACCGTGCGGTCGTTCTCGGCCGCCGCGCACGGCCGCGTCCAGGAGCGCATCCTCACGCTGCTCAAGGGCATCGCCGCCGCGCACGCACTGGAGGTCGACGCGGAGTACGACGTCAGCTACCCGGTGACCGTCAACAGCTCCGCCGAGGCCGACTTCACCGGGGACACGGTGCGCGAGGTCTTCGACGAGCACCGTTACATCACCGCGCCGCAGCCGTTCACCGGCTCGGAGGACTTCTCCTTCGTCTGCGACCAGGTGCCCTCGGCCTTCGTCGCCCTCGGCGCCTGCCCGGACGGGGCCGACCCCGCGCGGGCGGCCTACAACCACGCGCCCGAGGCCGCCTTCGACGACACGGTGCTGCCCGACGGCGCGGCCCTGTACGCCGAGCTGGCCGAGCGCCGGCTCGGCCTCGAGGCGGCCACCGCCTGAGCGCGCCTTCCCCCTGCCGCGCCGCGGGCCGGGCGGGACGGCGGGGGTCGGCCACCGGGTCGGACGGCGAGGACCACCGGGCCGGGCCGCGGCGTGGAGCACGGGCCGGGCCGCGGCGTGGAGCACGGGCCGGGCCGGGGCGTGGAGCACGGGCCGGACCGGGGCGTGGAGCACGGGCCGGACCGGGGCGTGGAGCATGGGTCAGGCGGCGGCGTAGACCACCAGCGAGACCGCGACGTACTGCACGACGTACGCGGCCACGGTGAAGGCGTGGAACACCTCGTGGAAGCCGAACCACCGGGGCCAGGGGTCCGGACGCCGCAGGCCGTACACCACTCCCCCGGCGCTGTAGAGCAGGCCGCCGGCGACGACGAGCGTGACGGCCGCCGCCCCGGCGCCGCGCACGAGCTGGGGCAGCAGGAGCACGGCCGTCCAGCCCAGCGCGATGTACAGCGCCGTGTACAGCCAGCGGGGCGCGCCCATCCACACGGCGCGGAAGACCACCCCGGCCGCCGCGCCGGTCCAGACGGCCGTGAGCAGGACGACCCGCGCCGTGCCCTCCAGCGCGAGCAGCGCGAACGGCGTGTACGTGCCGGCGATGATCAGGTGGATGTTGGCGTGGTCGAGCCGCCGCAGGGCCTCGGCCAGGCGCGGCGCCGGGCGGCCCCGGTGGTAGGTCGCCGAGACGCCGAACAGCAGGCCCGAGGTCACCGCGTAGACGGCGGCGGCCAGGCGGGCCTGGAGCGTCGGCCCCAAGGCCACGAGCACGAACCCCGCGAGCAGCGTGGCGGGCAGCGCGCCCGCGTGCAGCCAGCCGCGCAGCCGGGGAGGGGACACCGCCGGGCCTGAGGGGCGGTCGAGAACCGGTGCGTACATGATCGAACCTCCTGCCAACCTACGGTACCGTAACCTACGGTTCCGTAGGCGGTGAGTTCCCTCACTGCACTGAACGACCTCAGAGAGCGCCCAGACTTTACGGAACAGCCTCAAAGAGCGCCCAGGAAGCGGGCCGCCACGGTGGCCGCCGCGCCCGCCCCCGCGCCGCCGTGCTCGACGAAGACGGCGAACGCCAGGTCCCCGCGGTAGCCGACGAACCATGAGTGATCCTCGCCCGTCCCCGTCTCGGCCGTGCCGGTCTTGCCCGCCACCCCGCCGGGCAGGGCGGAGCCGGCGGCCGTCCCCTCGGTCACGACGGCCGCCATCATGGACCTGAGCTGCGCGACGACCGGGCCGGGCATGCGTCTCGGCTTCGGCCGGCCGTCGATCTCCAGGCGCTTGACGGCCTTCTCCGACATCAGCCGGGGCGGGCGCCAGGTGCCGTCCCGGACCGCCGCGGCGACCAGGGCCATGCACAACGGGGTGGCCTGTACCGAGTTCTGCCCGATCGCGTCGGCGCCCAGCTCGTCGCGGTCGCCGGCCCTGCGCATCGTCCCGCACGTCCCCCCGATGCCCGACTTCAGGTCGCCGCCGAACCCCAGCTCCGTCGCCTCCCGCCGGAGCGCGCCATCGCCCAGGCGCTCGACGGCGAGCCGGGCGAAGGTCGTGTTGCACGACAGGGCGAACGCCCGGCGGAGGCTGACCGTCCCGTGGTCCTGGTCGTCGTGGTTGGTGAAGGTGCGCCCGTTCGGGATGGTGTAGCGGGCGGGGCACGGCACCGGGGTGTCGGCGCTCATCCCGTCGCCGAGCAGCGCCGCCGCGGTGACGATCTTGAAGGTGGAGCCGGGCGGGGCGGGCTGGTAGAAGGCCCCCTGGCCGGCGAGCCGGTCGGCGACGGCGAGCACCTCGCCGGTGGACGGCCGCACCGCGACGACGGCCGCGGGCCGGTCGAGCCCGTCGAGCGCCCGGGCGGCCGCCGCCTGCGTCCACCAGTCCAGCGTCGTGCGGAAGGTCCGCTCGGCCGGCCGGCGGAACACCACGAGGTTCCTTGACCTGCCCGCGGAGGTGCCGGCCTCGATCGCCCACCCCGCCGACGGTGCGTCGTAGAAGTCGTCGACCTTGCCCGACAGGTCACGGAGGTAGGTCTCGGCGCCGCTGGCGTGCGGCAGCGGCCGTCCCTGGCGGGTCAGCAGTTCGGTGCCCGGCACCGGGATCTCCGCCAGGCGCAGCCGTTCACCGGCCGCGACGCCGGGGTGGAGCGTCTGCGGCGTCCAGACGACCTTCCACGCGCCGTCCCTGACGGCCAGATGGAGCACCGAGGAGAACCGCCACTGGCCGAGCTCGCCGATCTGCCGCACCCCCTCGAACGGCAGGTCGGCGGCCCGCTCGCCGTGCCGCACCAGCGTGCCGGGGGTCAGCTTGATCGACAGCACCTGCAGGTCGGTGCTGAGGCGGCGGTGCTGGTCCAGGAAGTCGGCGGGCGGGGAGAACACCATCTCCCTCATCGAAGGCAGGTTCTCCGCCGCCCAGGCGTCCAGGTAGGCCCGCCCCGCCGCCTCGGGGGTGCCGGTGATCCGGCGCGCGTCCAGCACCAGCGCCACCAGGGAGGCCGCGATGATGACGACGGTCACCCCGAAGAGAGCGAGCAGTCCTCGGCGGCGCATACGGTTCTCCCAAGAGTGCCGGGTATGGCACATCCCGATATATCAGAACCATGGGAGACCGTGTGGGGAAGCGTAAGGCCGAGGCGGGCCCCATGCCCGGCCGCTACCCGGTGGACATGGGCGAGGTCGAGCTGCTGCGCGACCTGGACCGGCCGCACGGCTGGCTGCTGAGCATGGCCGGGGTCCCTCAGTCGTACGTGGACCTGGAGGACCCCACCTACCTCGACTTCGAGTACGTCCGGCTGATGGCCGACGTGATCGACGCGATCGAGGAGGGTCCGCTGGACGTGGTGCACGTGGGCGCGGGCGCCTGCACCCTGCCCCGGTACGTCGCGGCGACCCGGCCCGGCTCGCGGCACATCGTGATCGAGCCGGACGCGGCGCTGGTGCAGCTCGTCCGCGACCAGCTGCGGCTGCGGTCGGTGCCCCGGCTGAAGGTGCGGGTGGCCGACGGCCGCAGCGCCGCCGCCGGCCTGCGCGACGCCTCGGCCGACCTGTTCATCCTGGACGCCTTCAGCGGCGCGACGATGCCGGTGGATCTGGCGACCGCCGAGTACATGGGCGACATCGCCCGCGTGCTGAAGGACCCGGGCACCCTGCTGGTCAACATCGCCGACGGCAAGGGGCTGGCCTTCGCGCGCCGCGTCGTCGCCACCGTGCGCGGCACCTTCCGCCACGTGGCGCTGCTTGCCGAGCCGGGCATCCTGCGCGGGCGCCGGTTCGGCAACCTCATCGTGACCGCCTCGGCGGCGCCGCTGCCGCTGCCCGAGCTGACCCGCAAGGCGGCGGGCGGCCTCACCCAGGCCCGGTGCGTGTACGAGGAGGACCTGGTGAGGTTCGTCGCGGGCGCGGCGCCGATCAGGGACGGCGACGCGGTGCTCACCCCCGTCCCGCCGCCCGAGCTCTTCACCTGACGCGCCCGCCCGGCCTCAGTCGAACAGGTCGGGTTCGTCGCGGGCGATCTGGTCGTACAGCGGCTGGAAGTTGATCCACCCCACCAGGTCGTTGCCGATCTGCCCGTGGGTGAGCTTGGCGTTCTCGTGGGTGATCGGGACGACCTCACCGGCGGCCTTCGCCAGGAGCTGGGCCTGGCACGAGCGCTCCATGGTGACGAACCACCAGGCGGCGGCGTCCACCGAGTCGCCGACGGTCAGCAGGCCGTGGTTGCGCAGGATGACGGCCTTGTGCGAGCCCAGGGCCCGGGCGATCCTGCGGCCCTCCTCGGTCTCGACCACGACGCCGGTGTAGTCGTCGAACAGGCCGTGGTCCTCGTAGAAGGCGCACGCGTCCTGCGTGAGCGGCTCCAGCAACTGCCCGAGCGACGACAGGGCCTTGCCGTGCACGGAGTGGCTGTGCGCGGCGGCCACGGCGTCCGGCCGGGCCTGGTGGACCATCGCGTGGATCGCGAACGCGGCCTTGTTGACGTGGTAACGCCCCTCGACGACCTCGCCCTGGTGGTTGACCAGGATCAGATCGCTGACCTTGACGTGTTTGAAGCTCATGCCGAAGGGGTTCACCCAGAAGTGGTCGAGGTGCTCGGGGTCGCGCGCGGTGATGTGGCCGGCGACGCCCTCTTCGAAGCCGAAGCGGCCGAACAACCTGAGCGCCGCGGCCAGCCGCTCCTGGCGGTGGCGCCGCTCGTCGGCCACGTTCTCGAACTTCGGGGGCAGCCGGAAGGTCAGCTGCTCGCCGGGGACCGGACGCAGGTCCGAGAGGCTCATCTGGGTCTCCTCATTGCCCGAACATCTGTCGGTTACCACCCAGTATGGCCGTCGTCGCCCGGCCGGTGAAGGCCCTGCCGCCGTCCGCCGGACGCGGCGGTTTGACCACGGGGACGACCGGGGCTTACCGTTCGATGACCAACCGATGACCAAATGAGCTTATCTGGTCATCCGTCCATCGTGAGTGAGGCCATGCCGTCCCCCGACACCGAACCTCGCGCCGGCCGAGGCGCTCCCCCCGGGCCAGGCCGTGAAGAACGCGCCCACCGCATCCTCGACGCCGCCGCCGAGCTGATCCTGCGCTGGGGCTACGACAAGACGACCATCGACGACATCGCCCGCGCCGCGGGGGTGGCCAAGGGCACGATCTACCTGCACTGGAAGTCGCGGGAGGCGCTGTTCGCCGCCCTGCTGCGCCGCGACCGCGTCGCCATGCTCGAACAGGTGCGCGCGGGCCTGGCCGCCGACGCCGACGGCGCCACGCCCCGCTCCCTGTTCCGGCACCTCGCCCTGGCGGTCATGACCCGGCCGCTGATGAAGGCCAGCCTGCTGAGCGACGCCGAGGTGCTCGGCAAGCTGATCCGCAACAAGCCCACCGTGCAGACCACCGCGGCGATGCGCTCGCTGTCGGAGGTCTACCTGGGCGCGCTGCGCGAGCACGGGGCCGTCCGCACCGACCTGTCGGCGGTCGAGCAGGTGAACGTGATCACCGGCACCATGTACGGCTTCTTCATGATCACTCCGCGGATGCCGGAGGACCACCGGCTCTCCGGCGAGCACCTGGCGGAACTCCTCGCCGACACCCTGCACCGCGCCCTGGACGCGGGCCGCCCGCTCACCCCCGACCAGACCGCCGAGGCCACCGGGGCGGCCCTCGCCTTTCTGGACGAGGCGCTGCGCGTGGCCCGCGAACGGCTCGGGCTGTCCCTGACGACGACCGACCTCGGAGAGGACTACCGACAGTGAGCGAGCCCCCTCTGGTGCTGCCCCTGGCCGACCCGGCCGCCGACCTGGCCCTCACCGGCGGCAAGGGCGCCTCGCTCGCCCGCATGGCCGCCGCCGGGCTGCCGGTCCCGCCGGGCTTCCACGTCACCACCACGGCCTACGAGCGCTTCGTCGCCGGTGGGCTGCGCGAGGCCGTCCTGGCCGCCGTCGCCGCCCAGGACGAGGGGGCGATCGGGCCGCTGTTCGCCGGGCGCGAGGTCCCCGAGCCGGTGAGCGCGGCGATCCGCGCGGCGTACAAGGCCCTCGGCGAGCCCGTGGTCGCCGTGCGCTCCTCGGCCACCGCCGAGGACCTGCCGGGCATGTCCTTCGCCGGGCAGCAGGAGACCTACCTGGGCGTCCAGGGTGAGGCCGCCCTCATCGCCGCCGTCCGGCGCTGCTGGGCCTCCCTGTGGACCGCCCGGGCCATCGCCTACCGCGCCGGCAACGGCGTCGCGCACGAGGAGGTGACGATGGCGGTGGTCGTCCAGGAGCTGGTGCCCGCCGACGCGGCCGGCGTCCTGTTCACCGCCGACCCGGTCACCGGGGCGCGCGACCGCATGGTACTCAACGCGGCGTGGGGTCTCGGAGAGGCCGTCGTCGGCGGCCAGGTCACCCCGGACACGGTGGTCGTGGCCCGGCCGGGAGGAGCGGTCATCGCCCGGCACACCGCCGAGAAGGCCGTGATGACCGTGCGCGCCGGAGCCGGCACCGCGGAGGTGCCGGTGCCCGAGGACCTGCGCGCCGCCCCGGTGCTGGACGCCGCCGCCATCGCCGCCCTCGCCCGCCTGGGCGAGCGCGTCGAGGAGCTGTACGGCCTTCCCATGGACGTCGAGTGGGCCCTCCACGCCGGGCGGCCGTCCATCCTGCAGGCCCGCCCGATCACCGCCCTGGAGGCCGCGGCGCCCGCGGACCTGTGGAACGACAGCCTCTCCGGCGACTACCTGTGGAGCAACGGCAACCTCGGCGAGGCCATCCCTGACGTGATGACGCCGAGCACCTACTCCTTCGTCGAGATCTTCATGTCCGGTGCGATGCGCACCTCGTCCGTCGCCGAGTTCCGCGCCTACGGGCGCATCGGCGGGCGCTTCTACATGAACCTCAGCCTGGCCATGACGCTCGCGGCGGCGTTCGGCCTGCGCAAGCGCTTCGCCATGTTCATCGAGCCGGTGTTCGGCAGGCTGCCCGCCGGCATGGACATCCCGACGGTGCCGCTGTCGTGGTGGCGGATGGCCCGGCTGATCCTCCCGGCGGCGGTGGCGGTCAAGCGGGAAGTACGGGTCAACACCCGCCGGCTGCCGGAGTTCTTCGCCACGGCGCCGGGGCGGTGCGAAGCGCTGCGCGGACGCGTCGCGGCGGCACCCACGGCCGCCGCTCTGGCCGCCCTCTGGCGTGAGGAGCTCGGCCCGTACCTGCTCGAATGCTCGCACATGCTGGAGGCCGCCACCCGCCAGGACAGCGGGGCGCTCGGCCTCGGCCGCATACGGCTCGCCAAGCTGGTCGGCGAGTCCGAGGTCGCCGCGCTGAGCAGCGGCCTGCACGGCGGCGACTCCGCTCTGGCGAGCCTCGGCCTGCTCGTCGGCCTGGACCGGCTGTCCCGCGGGGAGATCGACCGCGACGCCTTCGCCCGCGAGTGGGGCCACCGGGGGCCGAGCGAGTTCGAGGTCTCCGTCGCACGCCCCGGCGAGGATCCCCGGTGGATCGACGCCCAGCTCGCCGGCCTCCGCGAGGCCGAGCACGACCTCGACGCGCTCCTCGCCCGCCAGAGCGAGCGGCGCGCCGCCGCGTGGCGCCGGCTGGAGGAAGAGCACCCGCATCAGGTGCGGCGCGCCCGGCGCACGGTCGCGCGCATGACCAGGGCGCTCCGCGACCGGGAGGTGGCGCGCTCGGAGGTGGTCCGGGCCTTCTGGCCGGTGCGCGACTTCGTGCTGCGCGCCGGCGAGATCACCGGACATGGCGAGGACCTGTTCTTCCTGTCCGTCGAGGAGATCCTCGCCGTCCTCGACGCCCGGTCGCCCGGCGGCGGCGCCGGGGACGCGCCGGGCGCCGGCAGCGCGGCGGACGGGGCGGCGGACGGGGTGTCCGCGCTCGCGGCGGTCGCCGGACGACGCCGGCTCTACGACCGCTACCGGGCGCTGCCGCCGTACCCCGCGCTGATCAGGGGCCGGTTCGACCCCTTCCGGTGGGCGGCCGACCCCGCGCGGCGCGGCGACGTGTACGACGAGCACGACCGGGAGGCGCCGGCGGCCGAGGCGGTGACCGGCTTCCCCGGCGCGGCGGGCGTGGTCGAGGGCCGGGCGCGGGTCATCGCGAGCGTGGAGGAGGGCGAGGCGCTCATGCCGGGCGAGATCCTGGTCACGACCGTCACCAACGTGGGATGGACGCCCCTGTTCCCGCGGGCCGCGGCCGTCGTCACCGACGTGGGCGCCCCCCTGTCACACGCGGCGATCGTCGCCCGCGAGCTCGGCATCCCGGCCGTCGTCGGCTGCGGCAACGCCACCGACCGGGTGCGCACCGGCGACCTGCTGCGCGTGGACGGCGAGCACGGCACCGTGGAGGTCCTCACGCCGGCCCGCCGCCCATAACGGCCCGGCAGAGGTCCGGACGGCGGCACGGCGGCCGTGACAGGCCGTGACAAGCCATGACAGGCGATGGGGGCCGCACGGCGGCCCCCGGTCGCGGGCGTCGGGATCAGGACGTGGCGCCGTGGTCGGCGGCGATGGCGTCCACGCGGGCGGCGAGGGTGAAGTCCTTCTCGGTCAGGCCGCCGGCGTCGTGGGTGGTCAGGGCCAGGTGGAGCCGCCGCCACCGGATGTCGACGTCCGGGTGGTGGTTCATGGCCTCCGCCTGCTCGGCCACGTCGTTGACGATGGCGATGGCCGTGCGGAAGTCGGGGGCGACGATCGTGCGCCGGATCTCGTCGCCCTCGCGCTTCCAGTCGGGCACCGTGCTCAGCCGGGTGGCGATCGCCGCTTCGTCCAACCTGTTCATGCCAGGAGTCTCGCACGCGGCGGGAAGGGTTGTCGCGCGGGCCCGGCGGCCCGGCTCACCCGGCGGGTCAGCCTGCCGAGGCCTCCTGGATGGCCGCCACCGAGGCCCCGTAGCCGCGTTCGACGATCAGGCCGGCCATCTCCTCGTACGCCTTGGGATCCTCCGGGGCGTAGGTGCCCAGGCCGTCGACGTACCGGTTGTACATGCAGAACGCCGCGGCGATGAGCACGGTGTCGTGGATCTCCAGGTCGGTGGCGCCGTTCTCGCGCGCCGCCTCGACCAGGGCGGGGGTGACGTCGGTGCCGATGCGCTGGACCGCGCCGGCGACGCGCAGCAGCGCCTTCATCTTCGCCGAGATGTCGGCGGTGTCGAGGTCGGCGCAGGCCTGGGCTACGGTCTCGGCGCCGCCGGGGAGCTGCGCCGCGGCGAACGCGGCGTGCGAGCCGTGGCAGAACCGGCAGCGGTTCAGGTCGGACACGTAGGAGGCTATGAGCTCGCGCTCGCCCCTGGTCAGCGTGTTCTCGCCCCGCAGCAGGATCTCGGCGAGCTCGTTGAGCACCTTGGCGGTGTCCGGCCGGTACAGCATCAGCCCGACGATGCCGGGTGCGTCGTTCCCTAATTCGATGTGCGCCATGGCTCTCTCTCATGTGTGTCGGTGACGGATGCCCGCCCGCGGGCGGGGCGACGCCGTACCACCGGGCCCGCGGGCGCCGGTGGTACGGACGGTGTGGTCAGAGGCCGACCAGCCGGCAGGTCGCCGTCGAGGTCTTGGCGGGGTCGCTCTCGGAGGTCGCGGTCAGCTTCAGCCGGCCGAGGTGGTCGCCGCCCTTGGCCCGCTGGGCGTAGACGGGCACGAGGGTGGAGTCGCCGAACCCGACGGCGGCCAGCGTGTTCGGCGTCCAGGCCGACCAGCCCTTGCCCTCCACACTGGCCGACAGGCGGTAGACGTCGGACTTCAGGTACGCGCCGACGTCCTCCGGGTGCTGCCCCTGGGGCGCCGCGGCCTTGCCGGTGTTGGCGAGCGGGAAGCGGCAGGCCGCCCACTGCGTGCCCGTGCCGACCGCCGCGCTGGGCAGGACCCTGACGCCGTGCCGCTGCGGCCCCGCGCCGTCCAGCGAGCGGATCGCGACCGTGTAGGAGAGGATGCCCTTCTTGTCGCGCTGCAGGCCGAGCACGTAGAAGTGCAGGCGGTTGGCCTGGTCCACGTACTCGTACTCGCTGCCGGAGTCGGTGCCCGCGTGGAACAGGGCGTCGGAGAGCTGCCGGTAGTCGCCGATGGTGATCGGGACCCGCGTGCCGTCCGGCAGGACGTAGTCGGTCATGCCGATGTCCTGCGGGTTGGCGTCGATCACCCACTCGAACGGCGCCTGGTCCTGGTTCTTGGTCTTGGCGAGCAGCACGCCGGAGTCGGGAGTGAAGGAGTCGGCGCCCATGCGGTCGACCACCTCGACCGTGTAGTTCTGGTAGCCGCCGCCGTCGCACAGCGGGTCGGTGGCGACGTCGCACTTGGGGCTGAGGTCGCCGGTGCCGAGGGCGATGTTGACCCCGGACAGCTCGCTGTCGCCCGGCTGCGCCTCGCGGGCCTTCACCCGGGCGACGACCAGGCCGGACGCGGCCAGCGCCTCCCGCGACAGCCGCAGGACGTTCTTCTCGTCCACCATCTCCAGCTTGATCTTGTTGCGGAGCATGTGCTGGGCGCCCATCGAGCCGCCGCCCGTCGGCGGGATGGTCCAGCGGCTGTGCGGGCCGCCGGGGCCGTTGAAGCTGCCCCGGCTGAGCATCTCCCAGATGCCGGTGTACGCGCGCCGCGGCGGGACCCCGAACGGGTTGTTGTAGTTGTCGCCGATGCCGAGGATGTGGCTGAACTCGTGGGCGTAGACGCCCTGACCGGAGCTCTCGGCCTGGGTGGAGGAGCCGCCGCCCGCGTTCGGCCAGATGGTGGACGCCGAGGCCCAGGACGTCCACTCGACGTACCGGGTCCTCGCCCAGTTGGGCAGGGCCGGGTCGGGCGGCCCGAAGGGGTCGGTGACCTGCTCCTTGGTGGGGAACTTGATCGGCCCGAACTCCTGCCAGGTGGACGACTCGTCCTGGCCGGCGCTCAGGTAGAACACGAAGTCGTACTGGCCGATCGTCGCCTCGCCCGCGTCGGCGGCCCAGGCCGCGCGTCCGTCGGTGCGGATGTTGCGGTTGCAGGTGTCCCCGGCCGGGCAGGCGGTGCCGCTCTGGAACTCCATCGCGTACTCGTGGGACTTGCCGGGCATCTCGTACGGGCCGAAGGCGGTGAGGTCGACCCCGTACCGGCCGCCGGAGTCCTCCATCCAGTACTCGTTGATGGTGTGGCCCCGGTTGAGCTGGTTCGGGGTGTTGAGGAAGTCCTTGTAGAACTGGGCGACCTTGTCGCGGGGGATGTCGTGCGCCTCGGTGCTCGGGTTGCCGAAGACCGTGGAGTGCGGCGGGCGGGTCACCACGAACGACTGGCCGGGGTAGTCGAGCAGGACCAGCGCGCCCTTGAAGGTGCGCTTGGAGGCGGCGCCCGCCGGGTCCGACCAGTCGGTGCCCGGGACGGGCTTGTAGTCCTCCCAGGTCATGTGGTCGGGGTTCTTCCAGTTCTGCGGGTCGATCACGGCCGGGCCGCCGGGTCTGCCCCGGAGCAGGGCGGCGGGCTCCCCCTCCTGCCACGGTTGCCGCTGCGGCCACAGGTCGGCCTGCCACGGATGGGCCGGCGCGGGCGGCGGCTCCGCCAGGGCCGGAGCCGCCCCCAGCCCCACGGGGGCCAGCACGGCGGCGATGAACAGTACGGTCAGTCGTCTCTTCCTGCGATGGGTCGACGACTCGCTCACGGCCTCACCCCTCCGCCCGGGCCGGCCGGCCCAGGACGTGACAGACGTCTTTGCCGGAGATCTTCCACCAGTTGCCGGAAGTACGAAAGAGTCTTTATCCGACAACTAGCGAAAGAGATGGCAGAGGGGTGTGCGGCGCTACTTGACGGCGCCCGCGGTGAGTCCGGACTGGATCTGCCGCTGAAAGACGATGTAGACGATCAGCATCGGCAGGATCGCCATGCTCAGGGCCGCGAACAGCCCCGGCCAGTCGGCCTCGTACCCGGCGCTGGTGTTGATGTTGGCGATGCCCTGCGTGATCAGCCACTTGTCCTCGACGTTGCCCGACAGCAGCACGATCGGGAGCAGATACTGGTTCCACTGGCCGAGGATGTTGAAGATCGTGATGCTGATCAGGCCCGGCCTGGCCATCGGCATCATGATCTGGAAGAACGTGCGGGTGTGCGAGCAGCCGTCCATCATGGCCGCCTCGGCCACCGAGGTGGGCAGCGTCTTGAAGAAGGCGGTCAGGAAGAACACCGTGAACGGCAGCGAGTAAGCGATGTAGACCAGGATCACGCCGGTGAAGGTGTCGGTCAGGCCGAAGCTCCGCACGACGAAGAACAGCGGCACCAGCGCCAGGAACACCGGGAAGGACAGCCCGGACACGAACAGGAAGTAGATCGCCCGGTTGCCCCAGAAGCGGTAGCGCGCCAGCACGTACGCGGCCATCGAGCCGAACAGCATGGTGAAGAACGTGCTCACGCCCACCACGAAGACGGTGTTCAGCATGTACCTGCCGACGTGGGCCTTGTCCCAAGCCCGGCCCCAGGCCGCCCAGCTGTAGTCGTGCGGCAGCGCGAGGGGCGCGTCCCCGACGATCTCGGGGTTGGTCTTGAACGAGGCGAGGAACGTCCACAGGATCGGGCCGACGACCAGGATGGTCCACACGATCAGGGCGACGTGCGACAGGGCGCCGAACA
This sequence comes from Sphaerisporangium sp. NPDC005289, assembly GCF_040607455.1. Classification (NCBI taxonomy): domain Bacteria; kingdom Bacillati; phylum Actinomycetota; class Actinomycetes; order Streptosporangiales; family Streptosporangiaceae; genus Sphaerisporangium; species Sphaerisporangium sp. NPDC005289. The sequence goes on along the minus strand of NZ_JBEXGS010000007.1, from coordinate 55,895 downwards.
CGCCCACCGGGTTCTGCCGGCGCCGGGTCGTGGCCGCGCGCGGCGCCTTGGCCACCCGCACCGCATCGGTCTGAAGCGCCATGACTAGAACTCGATCCTCTCGCGCCGCGTCACGCGCAGGCTGAGCGCCGCGAACGTGATGGTCAGGAAGAACAGCGCCACGCCCATCGCCGAGGCGTAGCCGAACTTGGAGAAGGTGAACGCCGTGCGCCAGATCTCCAGAGGCAGCACCGTGGTGGCGTTGTCCGGGCCGCCCCGGTCCACCGACAGCACCTGCACCAGCGCGAAGCAGTCGAAGGCGGCGATGCCGAGGTACACCCAGCCGACCTGGATGGTGTCCCAGATGAGCGGGAGCGTGATGCTGAAGAACAGCCGGAACCGGCCGGCACCGTCCAGGGCCGCCGCCTCGAACACGTCGCGCGGGATGGCCGACATGCCGGCGGAGAACAGCACGACGTAGAACCCGACCGACTGCCAGACGACCACGGCCATGATCGCCCAGAGGGCGAGGTTGGTGTTGATCAGCCAGCCGACCGGGCCGAGCCCGACGGTGGCCAGCAGGCCGTTCAGCACGCCGGTGCCGTCGGGGCGGTAGATCGCCTGGAACAGGACGCCGACGACGGCGACGGCCAGAACCTGGGGGAAGAAGTACACCACCCGGTAGAACTGCGACCCCCAGACGCCCTTGGTCTTCCCGCTCCCGCCTCCGCCCCCGATGTTCAGCAGGAACGCGAAGAAGAGCGCGATCGCGATGGTGATCAGCGGCATGGCGAGCAGCAGGAGGGCGTGGTGGCGCACCGCCGCCCAGAACACCTCGTCGCCCAGCAGCCGGCCGAAGTTCTCGAAGCCGATGTACTGCGGGTTGGCCGAGATGCCCTTCCAGTTGGTCAGCGAGATGTAGAACGCCTGGATGTACGGGCTGATCACGAAGACCACGTACAGGACCACCGGGATCGCCAGGAAGGACACGATGAACCCGTATGTCCGCATCTTGGCAGAGAGCAGCCACCCGGCCAGCCCGCCGTCGCCATGCCGCATGATCGACTACACCGTCCGGTTCTGCTTGGTGATGGAGGAGTCGGCCTTCACCGAGTCGGCCTTCTTCTGCATGTTGGCGCAGAACTCCTCGGCCGAGATGCGGCCGAACATCAGCGAGTTGGTCTGCTTGCGCAGCTCGGTCTCCAGCTCCTTGTACCAGTTCTCGAAGCTGCTGTAGGTGACGATGTTGCTGCCCGCGGCCGTGAGGGCGTCGTTGACGCTCTTCAGGCCCGGGCTGAGCGAGAGCCCCTCGGCGGCGCCGGAGACGACGGTGAGGCTGCCGGACTTCTCGGTGAAGCCCTTCGCGCCCTCCTTGGAGAGCATGATGCGGGCGTACTCCAGCGCGCCGGCGGTGTTCTTGCCCTTGGCCGGGATGATGTACGGCTCGCCCGCGGCCGAGCGGATCGCCTCGAACGGCATCTTGTCGGCCGTGGTCAGGCTCGGGGTCGGCGTGACGGCGTACTCGAACGAGGCCGGGGTGTTGGACTTCTGCTCGTTCTCCAGCCACGATCCGGACGGGTACAGCGCGACCTTGTCCTGGTTCTGCCTGGTCTGGACCTCGGTGTGGATCAGGCCCTCGTAGCTCTTGTCCATGAACTTGCCGATCTCGGCCCACGCGGCGGCGGACTGCTTGATCGAGTCACGGTTCCAGACGCCGTCCACGAGGTTGTCGATGTCCATCAGCACCTGGTTCCCCTCGACCTTGGCGGCCGTGATCAGGATCATCCAGTACTGGTAGTAGGAGGCGTTCTTGCCGGCGTAGGCGTACGGCGTGAGGCCCGCCTTCTTGATCGTCTCGCAGAGCGTCTTGAACTCGTCGAAGGTCTTCGGCGGAGCCCAGCCCTTCTCCTGGAACAGCTTGGCGTTGTACCAGAGGCCGTAGCCGCTGGAGACGTAGTTCAGGATGTAGGGCTTGCCGGCGACCAGGCCCGACTCGTAGGTGCCGGGGATCAGCGTGTCCTTGACCTTCTTGCTCGGGTCGTCGATGGAGGGCGCGTCGAACAGCGGCGTGAGGTCGAGGAGCTGGCCCTCGGACTGCAGGGCCCCGTTGTCCATCAGGTCGGAGCCGGAGTTGGCGATGAAGTCCGGGACGTCGCCGCTGGCGAAGCGGGGCTGCAGCGTCTGGGAGATCTGCTGCGTGGCGACGTGCTTGACCGAGGCCTTCGGGAACTCCTTCTTGTACAGCGGCTCGTGCACGTCGGTGGCGTAGCTGTCACCCAGGCCGCCCTTGAAGATGACGACTTCGAGCGGGGCGTCCGCCTTGACCCCGAAGGGGTTGGCCGCCGAGGTCGCGGCGCCGCTCGCGGTGGCGCTGGGGGCGGCGGTGCCGGTGCCGCTGGTCGCGCAGGCGCTGAGCACGCCGGCCGCCGGTCCTGCGACGAGTGCGGTCAGGCCGATCCGGCGGAGCATCTGCCGCCGGGTGATCTCTCGGGGCGTGCCGGCGGAGTTGGACATGCAACCCTCCAGAATGGGCTATCAATTAGGAAAGTTTCCTAAACGTTTGGAGGAACGTACGTCCATCCCCCTACACCGTCAAGTGGTATGGGCCAACCCGTGATCGAGCTGTGGCCGACCAGCATTCGACCCGCGACAGAGGGGCACGCCGGAGGCGTGAGGAAACCCCGGCGTAATCTCACAACGGCACAGGTCATGGGCCGATGATGGCACAAACAGCCCGTAATTCGACACCCCCCATACCCGGTCTAGACCAGATGCCCGCCGACCCCGCCACACGCCCTCACAGGTCCGGTCGCCTTCCCGCCCACGCAGCCCGATCGTCACGATCGGATAACGCCGACCGCGCCCAGGCCTGTCGCCACCGCAGGCGCGGCCCGGCGTCCGGAGAGCCGCCTCCCCGGACGCGACCGGCCGCCGGAGAGCCCGCTCCGGCGGCGGCGGACGGCGAACCCGACGAAATCACCTCCACGGGACCGGCGATCTCGTCCCCGACGGGGCCGGGGGTCCACCAGGCGAGACCGGACAGGATCACCTCCACAGACCGGCGATCTCGCCCTCGGCGGGGCCTGGTGTCCGCCAGGCGGACCGGTCCGGCGTCACGCGCGCGGAACGGCTAGCGTCGGAGCCGGAAGGAACGGAACGAATAGGCTTATACGACCCTTTGTCCACGATCGAGCCTGTCACCCCGCCCGTCCCCGCGACCCGGCTCGCACCACCGATCCCCCCGATCCCCCCGATCCCCCCGATCCCGCCCGATCCCATCGATCTCCGAGGAGCACGAGCTTGCCGCTCCAGATGACCGGCGCCCCCAGCGATCCCGACCTGATCCGCCTGCCGTGGGACCTACCGCTGGAACAGTGGCCCGAGCACTACCTGGTGACGCTGCCGCGCGGCATCTCCCGGCACGTCGTCCGGTTCGCCCGGCTGTCCGGGCGGGTCTACGCGATCAAGGAGATCAGCCAGCGGTACGCCAAACGCGAGTACCAGCTGCTGTGGGACCTGAGCCGCCTGGACACTCCCTCCGTGGAGCCGGTGGCCGTGGTCACCGGCAGGACCTCGGCCGACGGGGAGCCGCTGGACTCCGCGCTGATCACCCGTCACCTGCAGTTCTCGCTGCCCTACCGGGCCGTGCTGTCGGGAACGCTGCGCCCCGACACGCTGATCCGCCTGCTCGACGCCCTCGCGGTGCTCCTGGTGCGCCTTCACCTGGCCGGCTTCTTCTGGGGTGACTGCTCGCTGAGCAACACGCTGTTCCGCCGGGACGCGGGCGCGTTCGCCGCCTACCTGGTGGACGCCGAGACCGGCGAACTGCACCCGGTGCTCACCCAGGGCCAGCGCTCCCATGACATCGACGTCGCCCACGTGAACATCTACGGCGAGATGCTCGACCTGGAGGCCGGCGGCCTGCTCCACCCCTCGATCGACCCGCTGGCCTTCGCCGAGCAGCTCATCGAGCGCTACCACCGGCTATGGGACGAGCTCACCCAGGAGGAGATCGTCGAGGACGTGGAATGGCACCGCGTCGACCAGCGCATCCGGCGGCTCAACTCCCTGGGCTTCGACGTCGCCGAGATGATGGTCAGGCGCAAGGCCGGCACCGCCCGGCTGATCGTGCGGCCGAAGGTCGTGGACGCCGGCCACCACCAGCGCCGCCTGCTGCGCCTGACCGGGCTGGACGTCGAGGAGAACCAGGCCAGGCGGCTGCTGAACGACCTGGACGCCTTCCGGGTCGCCAAAGGGCTGCGCCACGAGGACGAGGCGATCGTCGCGCACCGCTGGCTGGCCGAGACCTTCCAGCCGACCGTCAACGCCATCCCCGTCGAGCTGCGCGGCAAGCTGGAACCCGCCCAGCTCTTCCACGAGGTGCTCGACCACCGCTGGTTCATGTCCGAGGCCGCCGGCCGCGACGTCGGCCTGGAAGCGGCCGTGAAGTCCTACATCGACACCGTCCTGGTCTTCAAACCCGACGAAAAAGCCGTAATAGGCGACGCCCACCCATCCGACCCCCTCAACCCCTGACCCTTCGCCACCAGAACCACCCCCGAACAGCACGCCCCCCCGAAATACGCGTGCGAAGGCCACCGCCCTCTCCACAACGCCCCGACTCCTCTCCCACAACGAGCCCCTGAATGGCGCCGCGGCGGTGGGACGCGGTACGGCGATGCCGGCGCCACTCGTACGGCGGCCCACCGGCCACCCCGATCCGCCCACACTGGACTTTGGCCCCCCTTAACCAATGGCGCCATGGCGGCGGGACCCGTACGGCGGCCCACCGGCCGCCCGGACCCAACCGGCCCACGCACATCGGACCACCGGCCATCCCCACGCATCCGCGGCACCTGCTCCAATGGCGCCGCGGCGGTGGGACGCGGTACGGCGATGCCGGCGCCACTCGTACGGCGGCCCACCGGGCTCCGGGGTCAAGTCGGGGTGGATTCCAGGTGGTGGAGGTGGGCGGCGGCGTCGGGGAGGTGGGATTCGGTGAAGACGCGGATGCCGTTGGCCTCGAGCAGGGTGGCCGTCACGCCGGCGCCGGGGGTCGTCCGCCCGCGGAAGGTGCCGTCATGGACGCGCAGACTGCCGCACGACGGGCTGCCGTCCTTGAGGATGGCGAGCCTGACGCCCATCGACAGGGCGACCGCGAGCGCGGCCTGCGCCCCGGCCAGGAAGTGCCGGGTGACGTCGGCGCCGTCAGGGGTGAGGATGCGCGCGACCCCGGACAGCACGGCGGCGCCGCCGACTCCGCCCTCGATCTCGGCGGGCGGTCTCGGCACCGGCAGCCCGCCCTCCACCTCGGGGCAGAACGGCACCAGTCGCCCCTCGGCGTGCCACTGGGCGAGCAGCGCGTCGTCGAGGGTCTTGGCGCGGCCGTCGAACCGCACCCGACGACCGATCAGACACGCACTGACCAGGATCCTCTCCATCCCTCCACGGTAGCCACCGCCGCTGCCCCAGCGTCTCCCGGCAGCGGCCCGGTTCCCCTGGCAACGCTCCCAGAGTCCTCCGGTCCCGTAGCAGCGCTCCCCAGGATCCTCCGGTCCCGTGGCAGCGGTCCCTGGTTCCCTGATGGCGAGTCCCTGGTCCCGTGGCAGCAGCCCCGGGACCCTCGGAGCAGCGCCGAGTCGCTCGCGGTAGCGGCGCTGGACGCTCCGGGCAGGGGAGACAAACAGGGCAATAAATCCCCGTTTCCCCGCTTCATTGTGGGACAAATAGCGCCAGCCAGACATTTTCCCCGTCACACCGAGTGGTATTCGAGCCAGCGCCTGCCACTTGGGGGATCGATCCTTCTACTTGGTGAGACATCCTTCTATCTCATATCTTTCACAGCTATTTACGCCGAATGGAATCCCCCGGTCATTTCCCTAGAGTTGGCCGCCACATGCGATTTGGATCGACCGGCGAGGAGTCGACCATGCTCGACATCGAGGACTGTCTCACCGACATCCTGGCCATTCCGGGTGCGCTGGACGCCCTCGTCATCGAGGACACCGGCAGCACCGACAGCAAGGCCGTCGCAGCGGGACGGACGGTCACCGACCTCGATCCGCAGGAGTCGGCCGCCGCGCTGCGCCGCACCCTGCGCGCGACGCTGGACGGGCTGGCCCTGACCTCGCCCGACGGCACCGTGCGGGTGGAGGACGTGATCATCACCGCCGACACCGGCCACCACCTGCTGAGGCCCCTGGAGACGGCGCTCACCGGCCCGATCCTGCTCTACCTGCGGCTGGACCTGGAGCGCGCGAACCTCGCGCTCGCGCGCCACCGCCTGCGCGCCATCTCCGGCCGCCTGGTCACGCAGTCCCCGCCCGGCCCGTCCACCCCCGCCCGATCCGCGCCCGCCCCGTCCCGGGGATCAGCCGCTCCAGCAGGCCCGTCTCCGGGATCGGCCGCTCCGGCCGGCTCGGCGTTCGTGCTGCCGAAGCGGGCCGGGCACGCGGGAATCCGTCCGGACGCCGTCCCGTCCGCGGCCACTCCCCCGCCCGGAGTCCCGGAGGCGCCGGGGCTGCCGCGGGTCAGCGGCGATCCAGGCGACGTCGGCATGCTGCTCAGGCTGCGCGACGCCCTGGAGAAGCTGCCGTGAACGGTGCCGACGACCAGGACGAGACGGCGTGATGAGGCTGCAGTCGCTCAAGCGGGCCGGAAAGAGGCTACCGATGGATCTACGCCGCGACGTGCACGAAGAGATGCTCCTCCTGCGCGAGCGCATGGACGAGGTGACCGGCGCCCTGGTGTGCACGGTGGACGGGATGCTCGTGACGGCACAGATCCGGGCCGAGGCCGAGCAGGCGGCGGCGCTGACCTCCGCGCTGCACGCGCTGAGCCACCGCATGACCGGCCTGATCCACGCCGGCGCCCTGGAGGAGACGCTGATCTCCGGCGCCGGCGGCCACGCGGCCTGCTACGCCGCGGGCCCCAAGCTCGTTCTCACCGTCCTGGCGGCCAGGGGGGCCAACCTCGGGCTGCTGCGGATGGAGGGACGCAGGACGGCGGCGCGGCTCGCCGCCATCGTCGAACGCGCGCCGGCGGCCGGATAGCGGCGGCCGGCGCGCTCGCACCCACGAGAGGAACAACGACGAACATGGCCGGCATTGATGTCTCCCTCAAGGAGATGATGGCCGTCGACGGCGCGGTCGGCGCCGCGGTGGTCGACTACAACAGCGGCATGGCGCTCGGCACGCTGGGCGGCTCCAAGGATCTCGACCTTCAGGTCGCGGCCGCCGGGAACACCGAGGTCATCAAGGCCAAACTGCGCACGATGGACGCCCTCGGCCTCAAGGAGGGCATCGAGGACATCCTGATCACGCTGAGCAACCAGTACCACATCATCCGCCCGCTGTCGGGCCGGGGCGGCAAGGGCCTGTTCCTGTACCTGGCACTGGACCGGGGTCGCGCCAATCTCGCGATGGCGCGGCACTCGCTCCGCGCGATCGACGAGAAGCTCGACATCTGACGGTGGACGCGCCCCGCGACGGAGGAGGCGCGTCCACAGCGACGACCGCGTCCGAGATCAGGGCACGCGTGTTCAGGGCAGCACCGCGCCCCTGATCACGGCACGCGTGTTCAGGGCGGCGGGCGCGTCCTCGATCAGGGGCGGTGGGCGCGCTCGGTGAGGTCGGTGACGGCGGCGACGATGTCCGGCCACAGTTCGCGCGGCAGGTCGTGTCCCATCCCCGGGAAGGTCAGCAGCTTGGCCCCGGGGATGGCGTCCGCGGTGGCCTGGCCGCCGGGCGGTCGCACCAGCGGATCGGCCTCGCCGTGGATGACCAGGGCGGGAACCGACAGTTCCCTGAGCGCGGCGGTGCGGTCGCCCGACCCGCGGATGGCGGCGAGCTGGCGGGCGAACCCGGCCGGGTCGTAGGCGCGGTCGAAGCTCTCGCCGGCCAGCCGGGCGACGCGCTCGTCGTCCGCCGGGTAGCCGGGCGAGCCGATGACCCGGCGCGACTCGATCGCCCGCCGGACGACGGCGTCGCGCTCGGGGGCCGACCTGGTGACCAGCACCGCCATGGCCTCAGGGGTGGGCGAGCCGATGTGCGGAGACGGCGTGGACATGATGGAGGTGAGGCTGAGCGTCCTGGACGGATGGCGGATGGCGAAGCTCTGCGCGATCATCCCGCCCATGGACGCGCCGAGCACGTGGGCGGCGTCCCAGCCCAGCGCGTCCACCAGGCCGGCGGTGTCGTCGGCCATGTCCTCCAGCAGGTACGGCGGCGGCGCGAGCACGCCGTCCGGTCCCGGGTTGAAGTGGGGCACGCCCGCCTCGTGGAAGTGGGTGGACAGGCCGGCATCCCGGTTGTCGAAGCGGACGACGCGGTGCCCCGTGTCGGCGAACAGCTCGCAGAGCTCCACGTCCCAGTTGATCAATTGCGAGCCGAGACCCATGATCAGCAGTAGCGGCCGGCCGGCGGGGGGCCCGAAGGCCTCGTAGGCGATCTCGACGCCGTTGGTCGTCGCGCGATTCATGCCGACAGAATTCCATTCTGTTTCGCTCGGCGACAAGACCCCCCGCCGGAGGCGGTCACTGGGTGGCGAGGTGGGCCTTGAAGCCGGCCCCGTAGTTCGTGGCCGTGCCGTTCCAGTCGGTGATCAAGGACGGTCCACTGGAGCAGTCCCAGTTGTTCCACGTCCACGCCAGGTAGGACAGGCCCTTCTGGTCCAGCCAGCTCATCAGCTGGTCGATGTACCCGTGGGCGCAGTCGTTCTCACCGATCTCCCCCGCCACGAGCGGCACCTGGGCGGCCACCGGGGCGAGCTGGCTGTCCCAGCAGCTCTGGTTGGCACAGACGTTGAAGTTGTAGGAGTGCCAGGCGGCGACGAGGTTGCCGGCCGGGTCGGACGGCTTGTACGACAGCCACTGGGTCAGGTCGTTGGAGTAGGCGAGCCCGCCGAGCAGGATCACGTTCTGCGCCCCGGTCGCGCGCACGGCGTTGACCAGGGTCTGCATGCCCGCCACCTGGTAGCCGATGCCCGCGCAGGTGCCGCCGTTCTTCCAGCACGCCCAGCCGGAGGCCGCGCTGCCGGTGGCCCGCTCGGGGTAGGGCTCGTTGAACAGGTCGAACACGATCGCGGTGTCGTTTTTGAAGGTGTTGGCGACCGAGGTCCAGAAGCTCGGCGCGTACTGCGCGTCCGGCATGGGCTTCTGGCACGAAGCGTGCACGTCGGTGCAGGCGGAGGAGTTGCCGGTGTAGGAGCCGTAACTCCAGTGCATCTCCACGATCGGGGTGATGCCGTGCGCCAGCAGCCTGGAGACGTACCCCTTCACCTCGTTCTGGTAGGTCGTGCCGGCGTACTGCGGCTGGACGTTGCCGGTGCCGAGCCAGCACTCCTCGTTGAGCGGAACGCGGACGGTCCTGATCTTCCAGGCGGCCATGGCGTTGATGGACGCGTCGTCCATCGGCCCGTTCCAGATGCCGTTGCCCTGGATGCAGGCGAACTCCCCGCCCGAGCGGTTGGCGCCGAGAAGCCGGACGGCCTGCCCCGCCTGGTTGACGAGCTTGTTGCCTGAGACGTGCAGCTTGGGCGCCGAACCCGGCGGCACGCTCGGCGTGGGCGTGGGGGTCGGCGTGGGGGTCGGGGTCGGGGTCGGCGTCCTTGTGGGAGTGGGCGTCGGCGTGGGCGTCCGGGTGGGCGTCGGGGACACGGTCGGCACTCCGGTGCAGGCCACACCGTTGACCGAGAAGGCGGTGGGGACGGGGTTGGCGCCGCCGAAGGTGCCGGTGAACCCGATGCCGGAGACGGTGGCGTTCGTGGCGATGGAGCCGTTGTACGACATGCCGACGGCCGTGACGTGCGCGCCGGACTGCGTCCAGGTGGCGTTCCACCCCGAGGCGACCTTCTGGCCGGAGTCGGGGAAGTCGAACTCCAGCTTCCAGCCGGTCAGCGGGTCACCGAGGTTGGTGATGGCCACGTCGCCCTGGAATCCGCCGCTCCACTGATTGGTGATCTTGTAGGCCACCGTGCACCCTGCGGCGGCGCCGGCGGCCGGCGCCATCACCGCTGCGATCCCACCCGCGGCGACCAGCGCGGCCGCCGCGAAAGTGGCGAGACTTCGTCTCATCAGGCGTCCTTTCCGGGAATGAACGGCCACCGGTACGGCACGCGATGGACCGCCGAATGAAGCGTCCCGAAATTAATCGATTAAGTCGGCGGTCGCGACCCTCCACCGCTACGGCGGACGCTCCGCGTGGCCGCTGGTCATCACCGGTCAGGCGCCATGCGGGCACCGCGGGCACCCCAGCCCATCCCGGCCAGGACAAACGCGCACACCCCACGGAAATTGAACCGATTAATCACCGTCGCGACGCGGCACAGATCCACTGAAAGGTTCAGCCCCCGGCGCCCACGCCGCGACGCAGTTCCTGGAAGGCGCTGATCCGCCAGACGACCATCGCCGCGAGGACCGCCGCGGCGATGCCGATCGGCGTGGCGATGACCTCCAGCCACGTGACGACCACGACCGGGTCTCCGTCCGTCCCCAGCTCCATCGCCCGCTGAGCGAACCGGATGCCGTACATGGAGAGCAGATAGCCGGCCCACCAGGACCGCACCAGCCATGAGCGGCGCTCACCGTCCCACGTCTGGGCGGGCGTCCCGGGCCGGCTGGCCAGCCAGATGTCGTCGATGATCTGCTTGGGAACGATGAAGTTCACGCCCGGGACGATCCACCCCAGAACCAGCGAGACCTTGCCATGACGCTGATACACCCAGCTCAGCCCTTGGGCGTTCGCCCGGGCGCGGAACAGCCAGACGAGGAAGGCGACGGCGGCGATCACCAGGACGACCGTCCGGACCAGAGCGCCGAGCACGTCGAGGCCACCAGCGAACTCGAGGTCCTCCTCCATCGACGACCCTTCGGAGCCCAGCCGGTTGAGCACCAAGATGCGGACCACGGTGGTCAGGCACGCGACGAGCTCGCCCACGACCCACAGGGCCAGCGCCACGATCACTCCGACCGCCTGACCGTGGATGGGCCGCAGAGGCCCCGACCCGGCACCCTGGTGACCACCCAGGCCGCGACCGGCGAAGTCCCGAACGGCCGGACCGGGAGCGTGGGCGCCGGGAAGCGGCGAGCCGGGCTCGGCCTCGGCGCCATACACCTCGGCGGGAATCCGAAGGTGCGCGTCGGCGGCGATGCCGCACGTGGGGCACCTCACGGCGTCGGTGGGCAGCGCGAACCCGCACCGCGGACAAGCCATGGGGACTCCTGCCGGGTCTGACGGACAACAACGATCAAGCACCCAATGCTATTGAGCACGCCACGACCGCGGCATCCGTGATTACCCGCACCCGCGCCCGCCGGAACGGACCGCCCGCCGGCCGTCATGCGTTCAGTGCGGGGCGCCGGGGACCTCGCCGCGGTCCGTGCCGGGGAGCCCGCGGCCGGCAGGAACGCCCCCCGCCCGCGCCCCACCGGTCGGCAGGCACGCCCTGGCGCGCGCGCCACCGCCCATGCATCCGCTCTCCCCCCGGGTTAGGGTGCGGTCATGGCACCGGCGACCGCGGAGCTGTACCGGCGGTTCGCGTCCATGGAGGCGCGGGGCAGCTCGCCGCTCTACGAGGAACTCGCCCTCGGGGTGGCGGACGACCGTGACCTGCTCGGCCTGCTGTCCGGCCTCCCGGCGGCCAAGCGGCAGCCGAACCTGCTGTTCGCCGCCGCCCGGCATGTCACCGGGACTCCGGACGGCTACCGGGCGTTCCGCGAGGCCGTCCTTGACCACCGTGACGCGGTCGTGGCCACGATGCTCTCCCGGCGCACGCAGACCAACGAGCCGGCGCGGTGCGCCGCGCTGTACCCCCTGCTCGCCTCGCTGCCGCAGCCGCTGGCGCTGCTGGAGGCCGGGGCGTCGGCCGGGCTGTGCCTGCTCCCCGACCGCTACGGGTACGACTACGACGGCACCCTGGCCGGCGCGGTGGACAGCCCGTTGCGGGTGCGGTGCCAGGTCGAGGGCGAGCCGCCCCTGCCCGGGCCGGGGGCGGTCACCGTCGCGTGGCGGGCCGGCATCGACCTGAACCCGCTCGACGTCACCGATCCCGACGACGTCCGATGGCTGCGGACGCTGGTCTGGCCCGAACACCACGAACGGTTGCGGCGCCTGGACGCCGCGATCGAGCTGGCCCGGCAGGACCCTCCCCGCGTCGTGCGGGGAGATCTCAACGCGCGCCTCGGCGAGGTGGCGGCCCAGGCGCCCCCGTCGGCCACGCTCGTCGTCTTCCACACCGCGGTGCTCTACTACGTGCCCGAAGCCGGCCGGGCAACGTTCGTGGACCGGGTGCGGCGGCTCGACGGGCACTGGATCTCCCAGGAAGATGCCGAGATCCTGCCGGACGTCGCCGCTCGCCTCGGGCGGCGGCCCCCGGCGGACACCCTCACCTACACCGTCGCGCTCGACGGGCGCCCCGTCGCGTTCTCCGCCATCCACGGCGGCCACCTGCGCTGGCTCAACGACGGCCACGATCTGGGCGAGGCACCGTGAAGGAGATCAGCTCCTCCATGTAGGTGTCCCTCGACGGTTCCCTCCATCACCCGATCGTGCCGGACGGTGTTCGGATGCAGGTGGTCGTGGGGGTGTCGTCGGCGCCGCTGGTGGTGGTCGCCTGGAAGCCGAACGTGGTGGAGCCGTTGGGGGGCAGCGCTCCGTTGAAGCTCAAATTCGTGATCGTGTACGGGTTGGCGGTGTTGCTCATGGCGGCATTCCAGGTCCGCGTGATCTGCTGGCCACCGGAGAAGGTGAGGGTGACCGTCCACCCGGTGGTCGCCGTGGTGCCGGTGTTGGTCACGACCACTTTCCCCTGGAACGCGCCGGGCCAGTCACCGGCCGGGCTGTACACGGCCGTACAGCCCCTGGTCGGGCAGGCCGGGACGTAGACGGTGACCGGTGAGGTGAAGGCGGAGTAGTTGCCCGCCGCGTCACGCGCCCGCACCTGGAAGCGGTAGACCCCCACACCGGACTGGGTGAACGACGTGGTCGTCGTGGTGCCGACCAGGGCGAACGTGCCGCCGGTGGCGCCGGGCGCACGCCAGATCTCGTATCCGGTGACGCCCACGTTGTCCGTCGAGGCGGTCCAGGTCAGCGTCACCGAGCCGCAGGTGACGGTCGCGGTCGGCGTACCTGGCGTCGTGGGCGGCTGCGGGTCCGGCGGCATCGTCGGGCAGGGGGGCGGCACGACCCGCACCGGCTCGGTGAAGGCGGAGGTGTTGCCGGCCGCGTCGCGTGCCCGCACCTCGTACTGGTACAGCCCGTTGATGGGCTGGGTGAACGAGGTCGCCGTGGTCGTCCCGACCGAGGTGAACGAACCGCCGTAGGACGCGGCGTACACGTCGTAGCCGGTGACCCCGACATTGTCGGTGGAGGCGGTCCAGCTCAGCGTCACCGACAGGGGATTGCATCTGACCGTGGTGCTCAGCCCGGTGGGAACCGTCGGCGGACTGGTGTCGGCGAGCGACGTGATCCGCGCGGGAGCCGTGGCCGAGAACGCGGGCGTGGTCACCCCGAGCCCGGCCAGTGCGGTGAGCGCCGCGAGAACGATGGAGATGACTCGCCGTTGCATGGTGACTCCCTGGCGGCCAGGAGGTGGGGGGGCGGTGGCCTGCCGGCCCCGCCATACCGATCGACGCGCTACGCCGACGGTAGGACCGCGTGTCGCCGTATGTCGACACCGCGGCCAGGCGGGCCCGCGAAGTCACAGGTCGCGGATGGAAATTTCAGCCCGCCGAACCTGGCCGCACCCCCGCTCCTGGGCGGTTCACGCCGTGGCACCGCTCAGCGCGGCCGATGTCGAGCGTTCAACCCGTTCCGTCCTCTGCACATTTCGGCGGATAGCCGAAAATTTCATGACGCCTCATCCATGACAAACCGCCGTGCGCTGTCCGTGAGCAGTTTGAACGCGTCATCCACAAAGGTGAGGCAGTCGCAATCTTTCGGCATCTGATTGACACTTTCAGGAAACCGGGCGAACACTGGCGCCATCGGCAGGCATGAAGCTGTCGATCCAGGTCACCAGCCGCGACCTGGTCCTCCGGCCGTCCACCGGAAGACGGCCGGACACCTCCGCCGCGTCGCACGACGCCGGCGTGCCGTGGCCCTCACCCGGTCACCGGCAAGCGCCCCGCCGGATCGTGCCACGCCGCCTGGCACCGCCAGCTTTCACGAGGAGGAAGCGCGCACATGAACGACGTCCCCATCCTTCCGAAGATCCGCAGACCTGGCCGTCCTTGGGCGCTCATCGGCCGCGCCTGGGTCATAGCCCTGGTCTCGATCATCACCATGCTCCCCGGCACCGCCCACGCGGCCATCACCAGCAACCAGACCGGCACCGACGGCGGTTACTTCTACTCCTTCTGGAGTGACGGCGGTGGATCGTCGTCCATGAACCTGGGCGGCGGCGGGAACTACAGCACCTCCTGGAGCAACGTCGGCAACTTCGTCGCCGGCAAGGGCTGGAGGAACGGCGGCCGCATGTCGGTGAACTACTCCGGCAGCTTCAACCCCTCCGGCAACGCCTACCTGGCGCTGTACGGCTGGACCAGGAACCCGCTGGTGGAGTACTACATCCTGGACAACTGGGGCACCTACCGGCCCACCGGGACCTACAAGGGCACCGTCACCAGCGACGGCGGCACCTATGACATCTACATGACCACCCGGTACAACGCCCCCTCCATCGAGGGCAACAGCAGCACCTTCAACCAGTACTGGAGCGTCCGCCAGTCCAAGAAGACCGGCGGCACCATCACCACCGGCAACCACTTCGACGCCTGGGCCCGCTACGGCATGAACCTCGGCTCCCACGACTACATGATCCTGGCCACCGAGGGCTACCAGAGCAGCGGCAACTCCAACATCACCCTGGGCACCTCCGGCGGTGGCGGCGGTGGCGGCGGTGGCGGCGGTGGCGGTGGCGGTGGCGGTGGCGGCGGTGGCGGTTGCACCGCGACCCTGTCGGCCGGCCAGTCGTGGAGCGACCGCTACAACCTCAACGTCGCGGTCTCCGGCTCCAGCAACTGGACCGTCACGATGAACGTGCCCTCTCCCGCCAAGATCCTCTCCACCTGGAACATCAGCGCGAGCTACCCCAGCGCCCAGGTGCTGACCGCCAAGCCCAACGGCAGCGGCAACAACTTCGGCGTCACCATCCAGCACAACGGCAACTACAACTGGCCCTCGGTCTCCTGCAGCGCAGGCTGACCGGCGTACGAACCCGAACGACGCACCGCGTGGCGCGGCGGCCCCCGGCCGCCGCGCCACACCACCGTGGGGCCTCACTCCTCGCTCGCGGCCGGTTCGCGACCGCTGTACAGCACCTCCCGCTCCCACCGGTCGCGTGGCTGGGTGTGCAGCCGCCAGTAGTGCTCGGCGATCTCGTCGGGGTCGAAGGCGGTGCCCGGCCCGACGACCCCGCCCACGGTGACGGTGGCCACGTGCACGCCGGAGCGCCCGTACTCCTGGTCCAGCAGCGCGAGGAGCGTGCGCACACCGGTCTTGCCGAGCGAGAGGCTGGCGTACCGCCGCTCCGGCTCGGGCATCCCCCCGGTGATGACGAACGTGCCGGCGCCGCGCTCGGCCATCGCGGGCAGGACGTGCATGGCGGCGGTGAACGCTCCGGCCACGTTGACCGCCCAGGTGTCCAGGAGGGTCTTCGCCGTCAGCTCTCGCAGCCGGTCGGCCCTGACCAGAGCCGCGTTGTAGACCACGACGTCGGGCGGGCCGAGCCGGTCGGCCGCCGCGTCGAGGGCGTCCCGCAGAGCGTCCTCGTCGGTGGCGTCGGCCACCAGGCCCTCGACCGGCACCCCGCTGAACGCCAGAGAGTCGACCGCCTCCCGCACCGTCGCCTCCCCTCGCGCGATGACGGCGATGGGCAGCCCCTCGCGCGCGAACCGGCGCGCGACCGCCTGCCCGATGCCGGGGCCGACTCCGATGATCACAGCTCCGGACATCTGCGCCTCCTTCGGCCTCGCTCGACGAACGGCGAGACGCCGCCGCGACGGGAGACCCGGACGCCCGGGGGGCGTCGCCCAGGTGAGCACACTGTCGCCGCCGGGAGATCTGGCGGGCTATCTCTACCTATGTAGAGTTCCAGTATGCCAGGTGGTCCCCGGATGACGACGCAGGTGCAGGAGGTGCTCCGGGCGCTTCTCGACGAGCCCGGCACACAGCGCTACGGGCTGGAGGTGTGCGAGGCGACGGGCCTGCCGAGCGGCACGGTCTACCCCATACTGGCCCGGCTGGAGCAGATCGGCTGGGTGGAGAGCCGGTGGGAGGATCCCGCCGCGCATGTCAGCGAGGGCCGTCCGCGGCGCCGCTACTACACGATCACGGCGGACGGCGCGGCCCTCGGCCGCGACGCCATCGCACGGGCCTACCGCTCCCGGCGGCAGCCCGTCCCGGCCTGGCTCGCCGGCCCCGGGACGACGGGATGGGCGTCGTGACCCGGCGCGCGCCCGCCGAGGGCGCCTGCGGCGCCGGCGCGGTGCTGCGCGCGTTCCGCGAGGCTCCCACCGGCGAACGCGCCGAGCTGGTCGAGCGCGCGTACGCGGTGGCCGCGTACTGGCATCGCGATCAGAGACGCCGCAGCGGCGACCCCTACATCACCCATCCTGTGGCGGTCGCCGTCATCCTCGCCGAGGCGGGCATGGATCACGAGGTGGTGTGCGCGGCGTTGCTGCACGACGTGCTGGAGGACACCGGCTGCTCCGAGGCCGAGCTGGCCGGGGAGTTCGGCGCCGGCGTCACCGGCCTGCTCGCGGTCCTGCGGCGCCTGGAGGACCCCGCGGGCCCCCCTGACGGCTGGCCGACCTCCACCGACACGCGCGTGCTCATGCTCAAGCTGGCCGACCGGCTGCACAACCTGCGGACGCTGCGGTTCCTCAGCCCCGCCAAGCAGCGCCTGAAGTCGCGGCAGTCCCTGGAGGTGTTCGTGCCCGTCGCCCGGCGGCTGGGCGTGGCGGAGATCGAAAGAGAGATCGAGGAGCTGGCGACCGCCACGATCGCCGCCCAGACCGCCCAGACCGCCCTGACCGGCCACGGCGAGGCCGTCCCGCGGTCGCGACCTTCCGCGGACGACCAGAGCGGGATGCGCATGGCCTTCGGGGCGATCTCGCTGGGCGCGGCCCTGCTTCCCGCTTCGGCCCGTGCCCGCTGGCTGGCGGAGTGGCGCGGCGAGCTGCACGCGCTGCCCGGCGGGCGGGCCCGCGCCCGTTTCACCGCGCAGCTTCTCGCGGGCATGCCGCGGATGGCGCTCGCGCTCCGGCGGACGACGCCCGTCCCGGTCCGGCGGCTGCTGGAACGCGGCGCCCGCGTCGTCCGCTGGGCCATCGCGAGCGACGTCCGCGCGTGGACGCTGCTCGCGCCGCCGGTGGGGTGGGTGGTCGTCAAGACGGCGGCGACCGGCCTCGGCGACGCCCTGGCCATGCTGCTGTCACTCCCTCCGGTGCTGCAGGCGGGGGTGCGCACGCTGCGCTCGCGGCTCGGCGTGCCCCATCCCCGCCCTTCCAAGGACCGCTGCTGACGACGGGAGACCTCGCCCGAAGCCGCCTACGCTGGGAACGCACCCGCCGAAGCCGAGCCCCGGAGACAGAGTGAGCAGCATCGAGATCGTGGTCGACGACCTCTCCGGTCCGCCGATCGCCGAGTTCCTCCAGGCGCACCTCGCGGAGATGCGGTCCATCACCCCTCCCGAGAGCGTGCACGCCCTCGACCTCGACGCCCTCCGCAAGCCCGACGTCACCTTCTGGTCGGTCATGGACGGCGGCATCCTGGTGGGCTGCGGCGCGATCAAGAGGCTGGACGCCGGGCACGCCGAGGTGAAGTCCATGCGCACGGCGCCGCGGCGCAAGCGGAGCGGCGTCGCCACCCTGCTGCTGGAGCACATCATCGGCGAGGCCAGGCGCGAGGGGTTCACCCGGCTGAGCCTGGAGACCGGGTCGCAGGAGTTCTTCCTGCCCGCCAGGAGGCTGTACGAGAAGCTCGGCTTCGCCTGCTGCGAGCCGTTCGCGGACTACGGGCACGACCCCAACAGCGTCTACATGACCCGGACGCTCTGAACCCTCTTCCTGCGCGAACTTTCTTCCCTGGCCGGCGCTCTAACCAGTGCGAAGGGAGAAGTCATGAGAATACGCACACTGGCCGCGCTGGTCCTCGGGGGGCTCATGGTCGCCGCACCGGCGTCGGCCGCCGTCGCGCCCGGCCACGGCGGCCCGGCCACCGCCGCCGGCCTCGGCGCGGCCACCACCATGGCCGCCGCCGGCCCCCGGAGCGCCGCCGGGACGGGCACGACCGGACGGGGGATGTCCGGGCACGAGCACGCGGGAGACACCGGAGACGCGGTGCGCTATGCCGCGCTGAGGACGTGCACGAACAAGAAGAAGGAGGACAGGCCCTGCGGGCCCTGGCGGCTCATGCTGCACAGCGGCAAGGTCAGGGAACTGCCCGACGCGCGGGTGTTCCCCCGCGACGGGCATCGCAAGGTGCACAAGGACTCGCCGGCCCCGATCGCGGTCAGCGGGAACGGCGGGCACATCGCGTACGTGCGCGAACGCGACGACCGCCTGGTGGTACGGGAGCTCACCGGGAAGGTCCACGTCATGCCGGCGGCCGCGCTGCCCGCGAAGACGAACATGATGGGCCTCGACCTGGCCCTGTCGCTCGACGGGAGCACGCTGGCGGTACACGACGGCGCGAACGAGAAGTTCCTGTGGCTCTACGACGTGGCGTCCGGCAGGCGGCTCGGCTCCCTGCCTGCGGGGGACGAACTGCTGGGGTTCAGCGGCGACGAGGACCAGGTGCTCACCAGGAGGCAGACCGACGAGAACACCACGGAGATCATCACCTATGACCTGAGCGGCGCGGAGGCGACGCGGCAGGTGCCGCCGCAGATCGCGGCGCAGGACGTGCCGATGGCGCTGCACGCGGACGGCGACCTGGTCGCCTTCTACTCCGAGGGCTCCCGGGCTCTGAAGCTGTTCGACCTGCGCTCCAACGCCGTGGTGAACAGCGTGCGGGTGAAACTGCCCGGGGGCGGGGCGCCGGACATGGTCGACTGGACCGGCGCCCGCCAGGTCACCCTGCACGTCCTCACCGGCGATGCCGGCAACGGCACGATGCACATTCTCCAGGTGGACCCAGGGACCGGCGCCGTCCGGGTCCGCGACACCTACCGGGTCAAGAACACCTTCGTCTTCGCCGCCTGCGGCGGCTGACGCCGGCGGCCAGGTGAGCCGGCCCGGGCTCCGGTGCGCGGGGCCCGGGCCGGCTCGGCCGTCCGGTCAGCCGGCCTGGTCGCCGGGGGGCAAGTAGGGGCTTTCCTCGTCCACGGGCCCCGAGGGGCCGACGCCGGTGCCGTGTTCGGGAGTGGAGACGCCGTACGGGCGGCGGGCCCGGTGCTCGACGCCGACCTTCCTGCGCCCGGGCTCCTCCTTGCGGTGCGCGATGCGCTCGGCGCGGGCGGTGCTGCTCGTGCCCACTCCCAGCGGTGAACTGGCCTGGCTGTCGATCGGGGACACGCCGTGCCGTTCCACCTCGGTCATCACCCGCGGCGGACGGACGCCGCCGCGCGGCGGGCTGTCGAACGCGCGGTCGCCGGCCATGGCGACGTCCCGGTGGACCTGCCGGCGGATCTCCTCGATGTCGGGCATGCTCCCGGCGGCACCGCCAGGCCCTCGTGGCTCAGTCATGATCTCCACCCCCCGTTCGGCCGGCGACGTCATCGCACATGCGCCGCCGTCCATGTACATACCCACCCACCTGGGCATCGCCCGGATCCGCCGCCGCCGCGGCGGTGTTCCGGCGCGGTCAGAGGTCCACCAGCCTGGCCCGGGCCTGGCCGCCCGCTCCGGTCGCCTGTCGCCAGACGGGACTGTCGACGAAGTGGTTGTCGAAGCGTTCCTGGGTCTGGAAGATCTCCCCCGGGCCGGCCTCGCCCCGGCGGACGCGGTCGGCCAGCCGGAAGTAGTCGAACCGGTCGTCGCCCGGCGCCTTGATGATCAGCACGTCGGCGCCCACGCCGTCCGGCGTGCCCCACGCGTGCGTCATCAGCGGGGGCACCAGCAGGAAGTCGCCCTTCTCGATCGTGACGACGCGCTCGCCGGTCAGGACGCGCAGCGCGCCGTCCAGCATGAAGAACAGCTCGGGCGCCCGCTTGTGGAAGTGCGGCGGCGGGCCGTCGGTGCCCGGGCCCAAGGTGGTGCGGACGGCGTTCATGACGCCGCCCGTATCGCCGGCGTCGGCCAGCAGCCAGGTGCCGTTGGGCGACCCGCCGAGGTGCTCGGCCTCACCCGCACGCGTCAGGACCGGCTCGGTCGCGCGGCCATCGGTAGAGGACATCGTCCATCCTTCGCTCGCTGATAGTTATGATCCGAATAGTACGAGGGCTAACTATCTTGCGTCAAATATGCTGCCGCCATGAGCGAGCAGGATGAGCACGACCTGACCGACGTGATCCTCGGGCAGTGGCGGCGCGAGCGTCCCGACCTGGACCTGTCGGCCATGGGCACGCTCGGCCGGCTCTGGCGGCTGGCCGAGGTGCTGCAGCCGCTCGTGGAGGAGGTCTTCACCCGGCACGGGCTGCGGCGCGGCGAGTTCGACGTGCTCGCGGCGCTCAGGCGCGCCGGCGAGCCCTACACACTCATCCCGTCCGAGCTGGCCGACATGCTGATGATGTCGCGCGCGGGCATGACCAACCGGCTGGACCGGCTGGAGGAGGCGGGTCTGGTGGAACGCCGGCTCGACCCGGCCGACCGCCGTAGTTTCCTGGTCGCGCTCACTCCCCGGGGACGCGAGGTGATCGACGCGACGATGACCGACCACGCCGCCAACCTGCGGCGGCTCGTCTCCTCCCTCCCGCCCGGCGAGGCCGGCACCCTCGACCGAGCCCTGCGGACCCTTCTCCACACGCTCGGCTGACGGCGCGGAACCCGACCGACCTGCTTCTCACCGGCGTCCTGACCGGCGAGGCCCCCGGGTTGATCTCCACCCTGTCGATCAGCAGATGCGGGGCAGCGGGTCACCGACGAGGAGGTCGACGATGCGGGTGCCGCCGAAGCCGGTCTTGAGCAGGACCAGGCCAGGCGGGTCCTCCCCGATGCGGCCCACGACGGCGGCGCCCTCCCCCAGCGGATGCCCGCGCAGGGCCGCGAGGGCCGCGTCGGCGCGGTCGCCGGCGACCACGGCGACCATGCGGCCCTCGCAGGCGACGTACAGCGGGTCGATGCCGAGCAGTTCGCACGCGCCGCGCACGGACGGGCGCACCGGGACCGCCTCCTCCTCCACGACCACGGCCACCTCGGCCGTCTGCGCCACCTCGTTGAGCACGGTGGCCACCCCGCCCCGGGTGGCGTCCCGCAGGCACCGCACCTGCCGGCCGGGGCAGGCGTCGAGCAGACGGGCGGTCAGGCCGTTGAGCGGCGCGGTGTCGGAGACCAGGTCGTCGGCCTCGATGTCCAGCCCGCCGCGCGCGAGCATCACCGTGACGCCGTGCTCGCCGATGGGCCCGGAGACGATGACCGCGTCCCCCGGCCGGACCTCGGACGCGCCGAGCCGCACCCCGGGCGCCACGGTGCCGACGCCGGCCGTGGTGATGTAGCAGCCGTCGGCCTTGCCGCGCTGCACGACCTTGGTGTCCCCGGTGACGATCGTCACGCCGGCCGCCCGCGCCGCCTCGGCCATCGTGGCGGCGATCCTGCGCAGGTCGGCGATCGGGAACCCCTCCTCCAGGATGAACGCCGCCGACAGGTGCTCCGGCCGCGCCCCGCACATGGCCAGGTCGTTGACGGTGCCGTTGACGGCGAGGTCCCCGATGTCGCCACCGGGGAAGAACAGCGGGGTCACCACGTAGGAGTCGGTGGTGAAGGCCAGCGCCGGGGCGCTCGCCGCCTGGTCGACCCGCCCATCGGCGGACCGCTCGACCGGCCGTTCGGCGTCCGACCGTTCGGCGTCCGACCGTTCGCGGGACGTCCCGGGCGCGAGGATGGCGCCGTCGGCCAGCGGCTCGAGGAGGGGGTTGCGGAAGGCCTCCAAGAAGACCGCCTCGACCAGGGTGCGGCCGGCCTTGCCGCCCGCGCCGTGGGCGAGGGTGACCAGTTCCTCGCGCAGCCGCGGCCGGGCGCGGCGCGCCCGCTCGATGCGCGCGAGGACGAGCCGCTCGCGGTCCTGGGCTTCGGGCGGAGCCGGGTTCAGCACCTGCTCGTCGCGGTTCATGCGCGCGTCGCCTCCTTGACCCGGTCGCGCGAGAAGCGGCCGAAGTTGTAGTACGCCGCGCAGGCCCCCTCCGAGGACACCATGCAGGTGCCGATCGGGGTCTCGGGCGTGCAGGCGGTGCCGAACACCTTGCACTCCCACGGCTTGAGTACGCCCTTGAGCACCTCGCCGCACTGGCAGGCCTTCGGGTCGGCCACCCGGAAGCCGGGGACCTGGAACACGCGCTCGGCGTCGAACTCGGCGTACCGCTCGCGCACGCACAGCGCGGAGTCGGAGATGAAGCCCAGGCCCCGCCATTCGAAGGTGGGACGCAGCTCCATCACCTCGTTGATCACCGCGAGGGCCTTGGGGTTGCCGTTCCAGGGCACCACGCGGCCGTACTGGTTCTCGATCTCCACCCGTCCCTCGGCGAGCTGGACGAGGTTGCGGTGGACCGCCTGCAGCACGTCCAGCGGCTCGAACCCGGCGACCACGAGCGGCTTGCCGTAGTCGTGGGCGATGAACTCGTACGGCCGGCAGCCGATCACCGTCGAGACGTGCCCGGGGCCGATGAACCCGTCGAGCCGCAGGTCGGGCGAGTCCAGGATCGCCTTGATGGCCGGGATGATCGTCACGTGGTTGCAGAAGACCGAGAAGTTGCCGATGCGCTCGGCCGCGGCGCGCATGACGGTCATCGCGGTGGACGGGGCGGTGGTCTCGAACCCGATGGCCAGGAAGACCACGCGCCTGTCCGGATTGTCGCGCGCGATCTTGAGGGCGTCCAGGGGTGAGTACACCATGCGGATGTCCGCGCCGCGCGCCTTGGCGTCCAGGAAGGAGCCGTTGCCGCCCGGGACGCGCATCATGTCGCCGAACGACGTCATGATCACCTCCGGCTGCTCGGCGATGGCGATCGCGTCGTCCACCCGGCCCATCGGGATGACGCAGACCGGGCATCCCGGGCCGTGGACCAGCGAGACGCACGCGGGCAGGTAGTCCTCCAGCCCGTGCTTGTAGATCGTGTGGGTGTGCCCGCCGCACACCTCCATGAACTTGTACGCCCGCCCGGGCTCGCACAGCGCGGCGATGCGCGCCGCCAGGGCCCGGGCCTTGCCGGCGTCGCGGTACTCGTCGACGAACCGCATCGGCCTCACCCCTGCTCGATCACGGAGTCGCGCAGGGCGGCCATCTCGTCCTCGTACGCCTGGCCGATGCTCTCCAGGAAGTCGAGCGCCGCCCGCGCCTCCACCTGGTCGATCTTGGACAGCGCGAAGCCGACGTGGATGAGGATCCAGTCGCCCGGCGCGAGCGCCTCCCCCTCCAGCAGGCCGATGTTGACGGCCCGCCGCACGCCGCTGACGTCCACCTTGGCCAGGTCAGGACGATCCGACAGGATTTCCACGATCTCCCCGGGGATCCCCAGGCACATGAGTCGCCTCCGCGAGCTGGATGGATTCGAGGACGAGATCGTCGCCGCCCTCGGTGTCGACGTCGGTGGTCCCGCAGGCGGGGCACACCGCGTAGGGGTCCACCGAGGTGGTGGCGTTCCCGCAGTCACGGCAGGTGAGCCGCACCGGGAGCGTGACCAGGTCCAGGCGCGCGCCCTCGGCCAGCGTCCCCTCGGTGACCAGGCTCCACGCGTCGTTGATCGACGGCTCGGCGACGCGCAGCAACGCGCCCACCTGCACCCGGGCCCGGCGCACCCGACGGCCGTCCGCCCGTCCCTCCACCGCGGCGAGGATCGACTCCGCGATCCCGTATTCGTGCACGGTCCACCTCATCTCTCAGATCTGGAAGGTCGGTGTCCGACTCCCTGTGCGGGCACCGGCCGGCCGGTCGCGGGCGACCTCGCCCGCCGGCGCGCGGGTCACATCTGACGGATCTTCATGTACCGCTTGAGGTCCGGAATCGACCGGTACACCATGACGCCGACCGCCACCACGGCCGTCAACATGATCAGTCGCTTCACCATCGGTCTCCTTTCCGTGGTCCTCGACGATCTCGAGGACGAGGTCCGCCGCCCGGCCGACGGCGCCGGCGACCGGCGGGCTCAGTTCCATGCCGGGCGACAGGTCCGCCGGCCGGCATCCCACGAGCAGGACGGGGACGAGGTCCCCGCCGAGCGTCCCGGCCAGCGCCAGGACCGCCTCGGGGGTCATGTCGTGGGCGTCCACGAACGTGCCGGGCACCTGCTCCGGCACGGGACGCAGGACGTACAGGGTGCCGGGCGGATCGTCCCGGGCGACGGTGTCGACCAGGATCGCCAGGTCGTACCCGCCACCGGTGAGCTCGTAGGCCAGGTGGACGCCGCGGATGCCGAAGTCGGACACCACGACGCCCTCCGGCACGCCGGCCGAGGCCAGGTGCCGGGCCACGGCGACGCCGAAGCCGTCGTCGCCGAGGAAGACGTTGCCCACGCCCGCGACCAGCGTCCTCACGCCCCCGCCTCCCCGTCCGGAACGACCGGCTCCATCCCGTCCGGAAGGACCGCCTCCGCCCCGTCCGGGACGACCGGCTCCACCTCGTCGGGGGCGAAGTACAGGAAGCGACCGTGGGAGCGGTGCAGGTCGGCGCCGAGGTCGTCGTCCAGCGTGACGGCGAGGTAGCGGGTGCCGTCCACGTCGCGGAGCACCGCCTCCACCTGGGCGGTCCTGCCCGTCAGGAACATGTCGTGCGCGTCCGCGCGCCGGGCGCCGGGAGTGAGCCGGACGCGCGCGCCCCGGCCGATCTCCACCCCGCCCACGGTCACCCTCCCGTCCTCCTCGGCCTCGGACGGTCCGGAAGGTTCGAAAGGTCCGGAAGGTCCGGACGACGATCCCCGCCGGCGGGGTCCGGGCGACGGCCCTGACGAGGACGGCCGCGAAGCCGACCAGGACGGTGGCGATGGCGACGATGACGGCGGCGTGGCGGGCGGGCCGAGGCGGCGGATCGCGCCGTGGAGGCGTTCCAGCAGTTCGGGCGGCAGGTCGCCGGCCCGGTCGATGATCTCCGCCGCCCGCGGGTCGGTGGCCCGCGCCTCGCGCTTCTCCGCCTCGGTCAGCGTGAGCGTCCGCAGGTGGAGGATCTCGTCGATCTCGGTCGCGTCGAACAGGTCGCCGGGGCTTTCGGGCGCGATGCCGGGGTGGTCGTCCAGGATGATCGGGGAGGAGAGCACGACGTCGCGCCGCCCCGGCTCGCCGACCAGGACCGGCCAGGTGTTGACGTTGCGGCAGCCCCGCGCGGCCGGGCGCGCCCACTCCGGCGGGTCGGTCAGCGACAGGAACGCGCCGGAGGTGACCGCGAGCAGCAGGTGGGCGGCGACCAGCGAGTGCCGCAACGCCTCCTCGCGGGTGGCGGCGGGCGGCGCCTCGGCCGCGTTCTCCACCCTGACCCGCACCTTCAGCAGCCCGTACGGGCCGTCCTGCCGCTCGGCCGCGATCCGCAGCACCGCCCGCACCGGCCGGTGCGCGGTGACGACGCGGCCCAGCACCTCGCCGGACGCCGCCGTGATGGGCCGCTCGGCGCGGTCACCGGGCAGGCGCACGCGGACCGCCCGCTCGGCGCCGACCAGTCCGGGCATGGGCACGACGGCCTCGACCTCGCGGGCGGTGGCCTCGTCGAAGGTCAGATGGGTGACGCCGTCGCAGTCCAACTCGGCGACCGGCACGAACCGGCCCTGCCGGAAGCGTTCGACCCTGCGCTCCTTGACGTGCAGGAACCGCAGGCGAAGACGCAGCAGGGCGTGCGCGGCGCCGTCCGCCAGGCATTCGGTCACGCTCGCGGACGGCTCGGCGGTGGCGGTGTACGCGGGAGGCACGAGCACGCCGAACTGCCAGCGCAGCCGATTCTTGGCGGCGGAGGCCCGGTAGGGATAGAGCAGGTAGCCCTCGTACAGCACGGCGTCGGCCACCTTGCGGGCGACGTCCATCGGCGCCCTCATCGGCGGGCCTCCTTGAGCAGGGCCTCCATGGCCTCGTCCCATGTGGGCAGGGCGCGCTCGGACTTGTACCTCTGCAGCGCCCGCAGCGTGTCGGTGGACAGGCGCAGCCAGCCGCCGCCGGGGAAGTAGCGGTCGATCATCTCCCGCCACGTCGAGACCGGCAGCCCTTGGCGGGCCTCGCGGTCCCACGGCACCTGACGGACGGTGAACCCCTCCCCCGCCCTGGCGAAGACCGTGCCGCTGAACAGCAGCAGCAGCGGCACCTCGCCGTCGTCCAGCGAGGCGAAGTACTTGCCCGCGGCGACCTCCAGGTCGTAGCCGCACGGCACCGGCAGGTCGATCTCGGTGGCGCCGGTGAACCTCGGGACCATGACCGACACGTTGGCGAACTGCAACGGGCGCACCGTCTCGTCCCACCGGGAGGGGTCGCCGAACAGGTCCGCGAGCAGTTCGCTCTCGGCGGCGCCGTAGGTCCGCCGCCGCGGCTCGACGCGGATCTGGCAGCGCAGCGCGATGGCGTGGACGGCGCCGTCGTCCGGCGCGGTGATGCCGAGCCGGAACAGCAGCGTCGGGAAGACCCCGTACGCGTCGGGGCGCACGCCCAGGCACCGGAACCCGATCTCAGTCACGCCCTCGTCCCTCCTCCCGCGCCGCCGCCACCGGCGCGCCACCGCGGCCGGCGCCCGACGGCGGGTCCACCGGAGCCGCGTCCACCGGAGCTGCGGCCACCGGGGCCGCCTCCGCCGAGTCGTCCGCCGGCGGCGGGTCCATCGAGACCGCGTCCGTTGAAACCGCGTCCCCCTGGGCGTCCGCCGGGATCGTCTCGGCGCGGCGGCGGAGCCCGTCGAAGAAGGCGGCGATGGTCTCCTGCGCCTCCTGTCCGCCGTGGAAGCCCTTCCAGTGCACCCGGACCAGGCCGACCAGCTCGTAGCAGGCGTCGATCGGGACGAGGTGGCAGGCGAAGCCGTCCGGGCGGCGGTCGATCAGATACGCCTCGACGTCCGGCTCGGCCGGGGGCAGCTCCGGGTTGGCGGCCAGGACGCGCTCCCAGGTGGACAGGTCGAGCAGCGACTCCGTCGCCCCGCCGGGGCTCGGGTAGAACGCCGCGAACCGGCCGAGCGCGGAGTTGTGGAACAGGAACGCGGTGCGCACCGGTATCTGCAGTTCCTCCCAGTCGGCCGCCGACAGCCGCATCCGCGGCAGGTACAGGTAGCGTTCGGGCACCGCCTGGTAGCGGCCCCGGGCGACGGTGCCGCCGCGCGAGAGCAGCAGGCGGCAGGCCACGCAGACGCACAGCAGCGCGCGGGTGCCGGTGTCGACGGCGTGGCCGTGCCGCTCGCCCAGCGGCTCGGCGCACATCTCGCACACCTCCGCCACGGGCCCCCGTGACTCGACGGGCTCCCGGAACCGGCGCAGCCCCACGCCGTCCCGGCCGTGACCCGCGACCGCCGCCGGCGCGGACGGCACACCCGCACCGGCCACCGCTCCGGCCACCGCTCCGGACCCGCGGGCTCCACCGGGGCAGGGCGGTACCGGCGAGCCGGACGCGGTCATGGCGCGGCCTCCTCGGGGACCGGGCACGGGCCGGGCGGGCGGCGCCCGATCTGCATGAGCGGCGGGGCGTCCTGCGTCATCCCGTCCACCTCCAGCCGGGTCACCTCGGGGGCCGCGCCGAGCACGGCCCGCTCGATGGCCTGGGTCACGGTGACCCGCGAGGAGGCGCACCCGTGGCAGTTGCCGGACAGCCGCAGCCGCACCACCCCCGCCTCGTCGACGCCGAGCAGTTCCACCCCTCCCTCGTGCAGGCCGAGGGAGGGGCGCACGGCGTCCAGTGCGGCGCGGATGCGCTCCTCGGTGCCGAGCGGGTGCAGGTCGTGCAGGACGAGCAGGCCGGAGACCAGCTCGTCGCCGGCCAGCCGCCGCAGCACCTCGGCGGCCTCGCTCTCGACCACGATGGCCATGACCCGCTCCAGCCCGGCCCCGTAGAGGCCGACCAGGGTGCGGACGAGCTCCTCGGCGCGGGCGCGGGCGGCGGGGTCGGCGAGCGCGCCGAGCTGGTCGATCAGCGTCTCGACGCGCTCCCCGGCGGCCCGCACGTCCCGCGCCGGGCGCGTCCGCTCAGGTGCCGGCATTGAAGGCGTGGGGGCTGTGCAGCTTGCGGAGCTCCTGGCCCCCGCCGAGGTACATGTGCACCCCGCACGGCAGGCACGGGTCGAAGCTGCGGACGGTCCGCATGATGTCGATGCCCTTGAACCTCTCCGGCGGGTTCTCCTCGAAGATGGGCGTGTTCTGCACGGCGTCCTCGTACGGGCCGGGCGTCCCGTAACTGTCGCGGACGCTGGCGTTCCAGGGCGTCGGCGGGTACGGGTGGTAGTTGGCGATCTTGCCGTTCCTGATCACCATGTGGTGGGACAGCAGGCCGCGCACCGCCTCGGTGAAGCCGCAGCTGATCGCCTCCTCCGGCACCTCGAACGGCTCCCAGGTCTGGGTGCGCCCCCGCCGCACCTCGTCCAGCCCCTTCTCGGCGAAGTACAGGGCGCAGGCGGCGGAGTACGCCTGGAAGTAGGTGCGGGCCCGGTTGCGTTCGAGCGCGTTGGACAGCAGCTCTCCGTTGCGTTCGGGGATCTTCCACTCGAACGTCGTCTCGGGCTTGGTGGCGGTCTTCGGCAGCCGGATGATCACGCTGTGCCCGGTGGCCTCGACGCCGCCGATGTCCACCCGGCCGGACAGCGCCGTGGACCAGAGCCGGGCGATGGGCCCGCCGCCGGTGTCCAGCGGGAGCATGTCCGTGCCGTCGTACCAGCGGGGCGACATAACCCAGCTGTACTTGTCGGCGAAGTCGCGCTTCTGCGGCCGCGGGATGGTGTGCTGGTTCCACGGGTGACGCATGTCGACGGGGTTGCCGAGCGGGTCGTGGGTGACGAACGGCTCCTGGTCGGCCCAGTCCTCGTAGTAGGAGCTGCCGAGCAGGATGCGCATGCCGAGGTTGATGTCCACCAGGTTGTTGGTGATCAGCTCGCCGTCGACGATGACGCCGGGCGTCACGAACATCTCCCGGCCCCAGGAGCTCATGTTCTCGTAGGTGAAGTCGCAGTGCTCGGGGTCGTTGAGGCTTCCCCAGCAGCCGAGCATCACCCGCCGCCGCCCGACCTGCTCGTACCCGGGCAGCGCCTCGTAGAAGAAGTCGAACAGGTCGTCGTGCATCGGCACGACCTTCTTCATGAACTCGACGTACCTCATGAGGCGGGTCAGGTAGTCGGTGAAGAGCTGAACGGTGGCGACCGTGCCGACCCCGCCGGGGTAGAGGGTGGAGGGGTGGACGTGCCGGCCCTCCATGAGGCAGAACATCTCGCGCGCGACGCGGCTCATGACCAGCGCTTCACGGTAGAACTCGCCTTCCAGCGGGTTCAGCGAGCGCATGATGTCGGCGATGGTGCGAAAGCCGTGCGCGCCGGCGTTGGGGCACTCGGTGCGCTCGGCGAGGTCGAGCACGCCGGGGTTGGTCTCGCGCACCATCTTCTCGCAGTAGTCGACCCCCACCAGGTTCTCCTGGTAGATGTTGTGGTCGAACATGTACTCGGCCGCCTCGCCCAGGTTGATGATCCATTCGGCGAGCGCGGGCGGGCGCACGCCGTAGGCCATGTTCTGGTTGTAGACCGAGCAGGTGGCGTGGTTGTCGCCGCAGATCCCGCAGATGCGGCTGGTGATGAAGTGCGCGTCCCGCGGGTCCTTGCCCTTCATGAACACGCTGTAGCCGCGGAAGATCGACGAGGTGCTGTGGCACTCGACGACCTCGCGGGCCTTGAAGTCGATCTTGGCGTAGATGCCCAGGCTGCCCACGATGCGGGTGATCGGGTCCCAGGCCATCTCGACCAGGTCGCGGTTCTCATCCTTGGCGGTGGTCATGTCAGCTCCCAGGGCGCCGTGCGGTTCGGGCGGTCATGTGTCAGCTCCACGGCGCCCGGTACCCGGTGAGCAGGGCGCGGCCCTTGGCCCGCCACTTCGGCTCCTTGTCGACCGTGTGCAGCGTGATCCCGCGCAGTCTGCGCACGACCCCGCCGTACACCGTGCTGATCGAGGAGGACACCATCGCCCCGGGCGGCTCGTCCATGAACGGCATGAACTTGTCGGGGAAGCCGGGCATCGTGCAGGCGATGCAGATGCCGCCGACGTTCGGGCAGCCGCCGAGGCCGGCCATCCAGCCCCGCTTCGGCACGTTGCACTTCACCACCGGCCCCCAGCAGCCGATCTTCACCAGGCACTTCGGCGAGCCGTACTCGACGGCGAACTGCCCCTGCTCGTAGTACCCGGCCCGGTCGCAGCCCTCGTGGACGGTCTGGCCGAACAGCCACGTGGGGCGCAGCGCCTCGTCCAGCGGGATCATCGGCGCCTGCCCGTTGAGCTGGTAGAGCAGGTACAGGAGCGTCTCCGACATGTTGTCGGGCTGCACCGGGCAGCCGGGGACGTTCACGATCGGGACGCCGGCCTTGGACCGCCACTCCCAGCCGAGGTAGTCGGCCAGTCCCATGCACCCGGTCGGGTTGCCGGCCATGGCGTGGATGCCGCCGTAGGTGGCGCAGGTGCCGGTCGCGACGACGGCGGTCGCCTTGGGGGCCAGGATGTCCAGCCACTCGGGCAGGGTCATCGGCTGGCCGGTCTCGGGGTTGTTGCCGAACCCCGACCAGTAGCCCTCCTGCTTGATCGACTCGTTGGGGATCGAGCCCTCGACGACCAGGACGAACGGCTCCAGTGCGCCGCGCGCCGCGAGGAAGTACCACTCGATCATGGCGTCGGCGCCCTGCATCGGCCCGCTGTGGAAGTCGATCAGCGGCCAGTGGACGTCCACGGCCGGCAGGCCCGGCAGGCCGCCCAGCACGATGTCCTCGATGCTCGGCTGCGTCGCCGCGGTGAGCGAGACCGAGTCGCCGTCGCAGCTCATGCCGGCGTTGATCCACAGGATGTGGACGACGGGTTCCTTCTGCTCCCGTGCCCTGTCCTGCGCGGACTCTGTCATGGTGCCCATACCGCCTCCATTACTCCTGGCACTCCTGGCCGGTGTCGGTGAGCGTCGGGACGCGCCCCCGCCCGTCGCCGCGGCCGGTGGGCGCGTCTTGCAGCAGGTGCCGGGTGACCTCCCAGAGCACGTGGTAGAGCGTCGTCTGCGCCTCCTGGATGCGGTGCACGGACGTGGACGGGATGACGAACAGGTGGTCCAGGACGTCCAGCTCCGCCAGCTCGGCGAGCCGTCCGCCCTGGTAGCCGGCCAGGCCCACGGTGAGCAGGCCGCGCCCCCACGCCTCCTCGAAGGCCTGGACGAGGTTGGCGGAGCCGCCGCTGGTGGACAGGCCGAGGGCGATGTCGCCGGGACGGGCCAGGGCCGCGATCTGCCGGGCGAAGACGACGTCGAACCCGACGTCGTTGGACAGGGCCGTGACGACGGCGACGTCGGAGGTCAGGCACAGGGCGGGCAGCGGCGGTCCGTGCCGGGGCCGCAGGTGGAGGGTGGCGACCTCCTGGGCGTCGGTGCTGCTGCCGCCGTTGCCGAAGGTGAACAGCCGCCCGCCCGCGGCGAACCGGTCCGCCATGTCCTGCGCGCACGCGGCGAGCCGCTCGGCGTGCAGCTCGCCCACCTGCGCGCGCAGCCGCAGGATCTCCTCCGCCTTGGCCGCGGTCGAGCGGACGGCGTGCTCCTCCAGCTCGCCGCGCCGGCCGTGCTCGCCGCCGGGCCCGTGGCCGCGTCCGCGTCCGCGCAGGAAGGGGTACAGGCCGTCCGTCCCCTCCGCGGCCGCCTCGTCACCGGCGCCCATCGGCGCTCCTCCCCGCGCGCGCGGCGGCGCGGCGGACGGGCGCGGGCGTGCCCTCGCGAGGGGTCATCGGGCCGTGTCCGGGCGGGTGCGCGCGTGGAAGACGTGGACCAGCTCCCACAGGACGTGGTACATCGTGACGTGGATCTCCTTGACCACCGCGGGGTCCTCGGAGCCGGCGATGAGCGCGTGGTCCACCGCCGCGCTGCGGGCGATCGCGCCGCCGTCGCCGCCGAGCAGGGCCATCGTGAACAGGCCCTGCTCGCGGGCGGCCTCCAGCCCCTTCAGGACGTTGGCGCACCACCCGTCGGACGAGACGCCGAGGGCCATGTCGGCCGGAGCGCCCCAGTGGCGCACCTGGTGGGCGAAGACCTCGGCCAGGCCGTCGCGGGCGCCGACCGCGGAGACGGTGGCGGCGTCGTTGCCGAGCGCCATCGCGGGCAGGGCGCGCTTGCCGACGACGACGGGGTGCATGAACTCGACGGCGATGTGGGAGGCGTCGGTGCCCGCGCCGCCGTTGCCGAAGACGATCAGCTTGCCGCCGCGGTGGAACCGCACGGCCATGGCACGGCACGCGCGCGTGATGCGCTCGGAGTCCTCGGCGAGCCGGCGCCCCGCGGACTCCCGCCGGGAGAAGGCTTCGCTGACCGCCTCGCGCGTGGTCGACGTCACAGGCATGTTCACACTCCGTTATGTACCGTAGTCGTCAGGCTACGATGCGTACACACGGTGCCGACACCCCAAGGCGGACAACCCGGAGTAAAGGCTTGATCTCCTACCTTGGGGGCCCTGAGCGCCGTGAAGAAGGCGCCTCAGGAATGGGGGGGCGCGCCGCCGGGGTGCGCGCCGCTCAGGTGGCGGACGAACCACTCTCCGGCCAGGCGGGCCACCTCGTCGAGCGTGCCGGGCTCCTCGAACAGGTGGGTGGCGCCGGGGACGACCGCGAACCCGGTCGGGCCGGGCATCCGCTCCATGGCCTCCCGGTTCAGCACGATCACCATCGGGTCGTCGCCGCCCACGATGAGCAGGGTCGGCTGACGCACCTCGCGCAGGTGGTCGCCGGCCAGGTCCGGCCGCCCGCCGCGCGACACGACCGCCCGCACCGTGTCCGGACGCCGGGCCGCGGCCACCAGGGCCGCCGCCGCGCCCGTGCTGGCGCCGAAGATCCCGATGCCGAGGGCCGACAGCCGCTCCTGCCGCGCCACCCAGTCGGTGACCGCGACCACCCGGTCGGCGAGCAGGCCGACGTCGAAGCGGAGGGCGCCGGTGAAGGCGTCCATCTCCTCCTCTTCGCGGGTCAGCAGGTCCATCAGCACGGTGGCCAGCCCGGCCTCGTTCAGCTCGGCGGCGACGTGCCGGTTGCGGGGGCTGTGCCGCCCGCTGCCGCTGCCGTGGGCGAACACCACCACACCCCGGGCGTCCGGCGGCACGGCCACGTCCGCCCCGAGCGAGACGTCCCCCGCCGGAACGGCCAGGCTCCGCGGTTCCGCCATCACCTCCTCCTTCCTGGTCGGCGGAAACGGCCGGTGTCCTCCGGCCCTGCCCGGCCGGCGCGGCCCACGGCGTCGTGAGGACCGCGCCGGCGATCACCCCCCGGGGGGACAGGCGCGGGGAAGCCGGTCGTGGTCCCATTCGGGCGTCCGGTCGAGCGGCTCCACCGCGCGGGTCTCGTCCATGTGCAGGACGGCGTCGAACTCGTCGCTCAGGCGGGCGCGGAAGTAGTGGCACCGGCGCTCGGACCTGGCGCGGTACACCGCCGAGATCATGCGCTGCAGACGGGCCGAGCGCAGCACGTCGGCGCTGCGGGGCGCCGCCGCGAACCAGGTGAGAAACTGCTTCTCCCCGACCTCGTGGAACAGTTCCTCGGCGCTGTCGGACAGGGCGGGGCGCAGCCACTTGCGTTCGGGCCGCGTTCCCCACTGGTCGGCGGCGGTGACCGTGCCGGTGTAGGTGGTCATTCCGATGCTGCGGCAGGCGTCCCCGTGCCGTTCGCGCACGAGCATGCCGAGGTTGATCTCGCCCCGGCACGCCGCCTCCGTCGCCCGAGCGTCCCCCACATGGGCGTCGTGCGCCCATACGACGATCTTGGCGGAGCCGCCGCGCCGTCGCGCGAGGTGCTCCGACAGCGCGTCCAGCGTGTCGGCCATGTGGCGGTCGCGATGGTTCCAGGCGCAGATGCGGCCGCCGAGCATGGACCGGTAGTGCTCGTCGGCGTTCCGCGTGGCCGCGGCGTTGAGCTCGGCGTAGAACAGTTCGTCCTCGGGCAGCAGGCCCTCCTCGCGGGCGGAGCTCATCGCCTCGCGCCGCAGGGCGACGAGCCGCGCGATCATCGCCTCCTCGCTGCTCTCGCCGGCGCCGCAGGCCGGGCTCAGCCCGTACGGCCGGTCCTCGGGACCGAGGTGGTCGAAGCAGGCGTACCGGTCGCGGGCGCGGGCGGCGGCGACCGGGTCGGTCTCCTGGAGGAAGTCGACGACCCGCCGCATCGTCCGGTGCGCGCCGTAGACGTCGAGCCCGTAGAAGCCGGCCTGGCCGCAGAGCCCGGCGAGGACGCCGTCGTTGTGGTCGCGCAGCCAGGTGACGAAGTCCAGCACGACCGCGTTGCGCCACATCCACGACGGGAACCGCTCGAAGCCGCCCAGCGCCTGCTCGGCGGTGGCGTCGTGGCCGCGGCCGTGGACGTACCGGTTCACCCGGTAGGCGTCGGGCCAGTCGGCCTGCACGGCGACGGCACGGAAGTCGCGCTCCTCGATGAGGCGCCGGGTCATGGCGGCGCGCGCCGCGTAGAACTCATGGGTGCCGTGGGAAGCGCCGCCGATGAGCACGAACCTGGCCTCACCCACCAGGTCGAACAGCACGTCCGGCGACGGCACGCCGTTGTCGAGCGGAATCGCCTCCGCACGCAGGCCCGCGACGGCCCCGGGCCCCTGCCCGGCCGCCCTGGCCTGCACCGAGGTGGCCGAGGCCCGCAGCAGGTCGCGCACGTCCTCCAGCGTCACCTCCACGAAGTCCCAGTAAGAGGGGTCGACGACGAAGTACGGCGAGGGCGTGGTGGCGACGACGACCTCGTCCGCCGTCATCCGCAGTTCCTCGTAGGTGGCGGCCGAGCAGGCGGGCAGGGCGACGACGACGCGCGCGGGGCGCTGCCGCCGCAGGGCTTTCAGCGCGGCGGTCATGGCGGCGCCGGTGGCCAGGCCGTCGTCCACGACGATCACCTCCCGGCCCTCGACCGGCTGCGCGGGACGACCCTGGCGGAAGTGCCGCTCCCAGCGGGTGATCTCCCGTCCTTCCAGGCCGGCGACGTGCTCGACCACCCCGGGAGGGATGGCCAGCCCCCTGACCACGTCGTCGCTGAGGGCGATGACGCCGTCGCCCGCGATGGCGCCCATCGCCAGGTCCTCCTGGCCGGGCACGCCGAGGCTGCGGGTGACGAAGACGTCCAGGTCCGCGCCGAGGGCCCGCGCCACCTCGTACCCCACCGGGGCGCCACCGCGCGGCAGCGCCAGCACCAGCAGGTCCGGCCGCCCCCGATGGTGGTCGAGGAGACCGGCGAGCGCGCGCCCGGCATCCCTGCGGTCCGAGAAGAGGCGGTCGGGCATCGAGGCCCCCTATCGTGCTCGGCGGCGGGCCACCCGGCCGCACGACGCGCCGGCCGAGCCGGCGGCACGGGCCTCGGACGGGTGGTCCTGGGCCATATCGCCGAGCCTACGCCTTCTCCCGCGGCGGCCTTCGGGCACGGGTGACGCAGCCGCCGGCGGGCAGGCGATCGGGCGGGCGATCGGGCGGGCGGCGAGCCGGAGCGCCGGCCCGCGGCGGGCATCCGATGAAGACCACCAAACCCGCCAAACCACATTCAATTAATAAACGCGGCACTTTATGAAATATCGACCAGCGCGTCTTCTCGCCATTGACATCTGGTTCACCCCACGGGCAATGGCCAGGGAAAACGGTAATTGACACACCGAAGATCAAGGCTCCATAATCATTGCGTCCGAGCAGGCCGCGGAAAGCGACACGTGGCCAGAGCCCCCCGTTCCCGACTCAGCGACGATCCCCCGACCACGGCGAAGAGCGCACCATCGCGCATTCGACCGGCACCATGAAAGACGAACGGCATCACAGCGCTTCGCCCCGCGTTCCCGGTGTTTCCGCCTCCGCCCCGGAAATCACCGGACCCCCGGCCGCCAGGGCCGGCGCGGGTTTCCACGGTTATTCCTTCAAATACACCTGGCGAACACCCGATCACTGCGCACCGTACGACCCGGAGTCATCCGGGAAGACCTCGCTCCTGTTTCAGCGTCTCCTCCGTTCGATGCGATAGGGATTGGTGGTGTGGTCGTGACCGAGACGACCAGCGAGATGACAGGCACGGAAAACGGCAGGCCGCAGCAGAGCCTGGCCACCACGGCGGCACGCAACCTGGCCACGACCACCAAGTCGCAGCCACAGATGCAGAACATCACCTCCCGATGGCTGCTGCGCATGCTGCCCTGGGTCAACACGCCCGGCGGCGCCTACCGCGTCAACCGCCGCCTCACCTACGCCGTCGGCGACGGGCGGCTGAGCTTCACCAACCAGGGAAACGACGTGCGCGTCGTCCCGCCCGAGCTGCGCGAGCTTCCGCTGCTGCGCCACTTCGGCGACGACGGCGTGCTGGAGGCGCTGGCGAGCCGCTTCACCCAGCACCAGCATGAGCCCGGCAGCACCATCGCGCAGATCGGCGACCCGGCCGACCGGCTCATCCTCATCGCGCACGGCAAGGTCAACAAGATCGGCGCCGGCGAGTACGGCGACCAGACCACGCTGGCCGTCCTGGCCGACGGCGAGTACTACGGCGACCGTTCCCTGTCGGCGGCCACCCCGGCCACGTGGGAGCACACGATCAAGGCGGTCACCCCGACCACCGTCCTCACCCTCTCCCGCCACGCGTTCCAGGAGCTGCTCGACCAGTCGCCGGCGCTGCGCGACCACGTGGAGGAGCACGAACGGCACCCTCGGCCCCCGCACAACAAGCACGGCGAGGCCGCCATCGACATCACCTCCGGCCACTCCGGCGAGCCGTCGCTGTCGACCACCTTCGTCGACTACGAGGCCAGCCCCCGCGAGTACGAGCTCAGCGTCGCGCAGACCATCCTGCGCATCCACACCCGCGTCGCCGACCTGTACAACCAGCCGATGAACCAGACGCACGAGCAGTTGCGCCTCACCATCGAGGCCCTGCGCGAGCGCCAGGAGCACGAGCTGATCAACAACCCCGAGTTCGGGCTGCTGCCCAACGCCGACCTGCGGCAGCGCGTCCAGACCCGCACCGGCCCGCCCACCCCCGACGACCTCGACGAGTTGCTGTGCCGGCGCCGCAAGTCGCACTTCTTCCTGGCCCACCCGCAGACGATCGCGGCGTTCGGCAGGGAGTGCAGCCGCCGCGGCCTGTACCCCGACACCGTGCAGCTGTTCGACCACGCCGTGCCGGCCTGGCGGGGCGTACCGCTGCTGCCCTGCAACAAGATCCCGATCACCAAGACCCGCACCAGCTCGATCCTGGTGCTGCGCACCGGCGAGGACGACCAGGGCGTCATCGGCCTGCACCAGACCGGCCTGCCCGACGAGTACGAGCCGAGCCTGTCGGTGCGCTTCATGGGCATCGACGAGCACGCCATCATCTCCTACCTGGTCAGCGCCTACTACTCCGCCGCGGTCCTGGTGCCGGACGCACTGGGCGTGCTCGAACACGTCGAGATCGGTCACTGAAACCGCGGTCGGACACGCCGTTCGGGGAACAAACCAACGGGCGGCCGACCACCGCCCGGGACACTGACA
Organism: Sphaerisporangium sp. NPDC005289; assembly: GCF_040607455.1. Classification (NCBI taxonomy): domain Bacteria; kingdom Bacillati; phylum Actinomycetota; class Actinomycetes; order Streptosporangiales; family Streptosporangiaceae; genus Sphaerisporangium; species Sphaerisporangium sp. NPDC005289. The sequence continues at coordinate 18,195 of NZ_JBEXGS010000007.1, read as the reverse complement.
GACCGGCGACCGACCACCGTCGGGGTCACTGACGGACCGACGGCCGGCGCACCACCCGGGGAACGAACCGGGTGACGCCAGGGCCGTGCGAACGACCCCGGCCGCGCCCGGCGGTCGTCGCACGTCCCGCGCGCCCACCGGCCGGGCGCCGGGACGCCCCGAGGGCCGGTGAAAGGGCGTGACGCGCATGGCCGGCACGATGAGCGAGCGGGAAGGAGCCGTGCTCATGGCGAAAACGGTGACCACCGGGCGGCCGCCCCGGGAGGTGCTCGCGTGGAGCCGCGAGCTGACCGGGCCGCCGCTGCGGTCCGCGGTGGAGTCGCTGCCGCCCTCCATGCGGCGCATCGCCGCCTACCACTTCGGCTGGCTGGACGAGCAGGGCCGTCCCGCGTCGGGCAACGCGGGCAAGGCCGTGCGACCCGCGCTGGTCCTGCTGGCCGCCGAGGCGGCCGGGGGCTCGGCGGCCTCGGCCGTGCCCGCGGCGGTGGCGGTGGAGCTGGTGCACAACTTCTCGCTCCTGCACGACGACGTCATGGACGGCGACGCGACCCGGCGCCACCGTCCGACCGCCTGGAGCGTGTTCGGAGTCAGCGGGGCGATCCTCGCCGGGGACGCCCTGCTGACGCTCGCCTTCGAGGTGCTGCAGGCCGGCGGCGGCCCGGTCGCCGACGAGGCGACGCGGATCCTCGGCGCGGCGGTGCTCGACCTGGTGGAGGGCCAGAGCGCCGACACCTCCTTCGAGACCCGCGACGAGGTCACTCTGGCCGAGTGCGTGAGCATGGCCGAGGGGAAGACCGCGGCCCTGCTCGCCGCCTCCTGCGCCCTCGGCGCCCTGTCCGGCGACGGCGGTCGGGAGGTCATCGAGGCCCTGCGCGCGTTCGGCTCGCGTCTCGGGCTCGCCTTCCAGATGGTCGACGACCTGCTCGGCATCTGGGGCGACCCATCGGTGACCGGCAAACCGGTCTTCTCCGACCTGCGCAACCGCAAGAAGTCCCTCCCCGTCGTCGCCGCCCTCACCTCCGCCACCCCACCCGCCGCCGAACTGGCCGCCTTCTACCGCCGCCCCCAACCCCCCACCTCACCGGCACGGCCATCCACCCCCGCCGGATCCGAGCACGCCGCAGCCGCACCGGGGATCTCCCCGGTGGGTCAACCACCCGCCTCGTCCGCTTCGTCCGTTCTCGCCCCCGCCGAACAGGCGCCCGGGACCCCCGAACTGGCGCGCATCGCCTCACTCATCGAGGCCGCCGGCGGCCGCGCCTGGACCCAGGCCCGGGCGGACGACCTATTGGCCGAGGCGCTCGCCCACCTCGCCTCCGCCGACCCCGCCCCCCGCCCCGCCGCCGAACTCCACGCCCTGGCCCACCTCCTCGCCAAGCGCGACCACTGATCCACCGGCCTGCCCGCTCCATGTCCGAGCCGGCGGCGAGGCACGGTCTCGGCGAGACGCGTGTATCAATTCCTCCCCCTCCACCCCCTGGAGGCGGAGGAATTGATACAACGCAACCGGGTCGGCCTCTGTCACCAGGGAAGACGTGCGCGGCCGGGTCTGGACGGCCAAAGGTGGTGGTGGCGGTCGGGGAGGATGGCGGGATGGCTCACATCGCTCTGTTCCATTCCGTTTACGGGCTGCGCGACGTCGAACGCGCCGCCGCCGACCGCTTCCGCGCCGCCGGGCACGAGGTCGTCACGCCCGACCTGTACGCAGGTGAGAGCGCGACGACGATCGACCACGGGTTCGTCCTGCAGAAACGGATCGGCTGGGAGGTCATCGTCGAACGGGCGCGCGACGCGGTACGGAAGATGCCCGCCGGCACGGTCCTCGCCGGCGTCTCGATGGGCGCCGGGGTCATCGGCGACCTGCTGGCGGATCGGCGCGACACGGCGGGCGTGCTGCTCGTGCACGGCATAGCCGAGATCCCCGCCTCGGCTCGGGCCGGCCTGCCCGTGCAACTGCACGTCGCCGACCCGGACGCGTTCGCGCCTCCCGCCGCCGTCGCCGCATGGGAAAGTGCCGCGACGGACGCCGGCTCCGTCGTACAGGTCTTCACCTATCCGGGAGCCGGGCACTTCTACACCGACGCGACTCTGCGCGAACACGACGAAGAAGCCACCGCCCTCACGTGGCAGCGAAGCATGGACTTCCTCCGCCACCTCTGAACCGCCGATGGGGGAACACCGGCGCCGAGGCGGGAGGAGAGGACGAATGGACCATCGGATGCGCTCGATGTGAAGCCGACCCGGCTCTGCGCTGTAGCCGGGTGGCTCTCCTCGTACGCCGACAGACCACGTCCGGGATTCGGTCTGGGGCCACGGGGGACATCGAGGTGCGGTCGAGTGGGATATTGCGGTCCTCTGGCCTGATGCGGACACGGGACGGTTGGCGATTGCCGGGGCGACGTGCCCGGCTTACGCTGCACAAGCCACCCCTTCCGCTGAGCACCGCGCCTATTCGGCGTGCTCGCACCAGGTTCAGCGTTCCTCTCCCGAAAGAGGCCCACCATGTTTCCCGCTCAACCGTCCCCCGACAGCGGCATGCGCGAGGACCGTTCCAAGACGAACTCCGATCCCGGCGCGGTGGCGCCGACCGCCTTCCCGTTGCTGCTGACGCGCCTGGAGGACCACGTCAAGGAGGCCGGGATCACCCAGAACGCGGTATGTGACGGCGCGGTCCGAAGCTATCTCGCGGCGATCCAGGACCCGGGGATCGACACCCTCGCCATGCCCGCGCTGGGCGTCCTGAGCAACCACATCGACGCGGCGATGCACGCGTGCTCGCTGATGGCCCCCGGGGCCTCGGTCTCGTCCTACGCGTCCATGGTCACCTCCAAGGCCACCAACACCTACGCGTCGGCCACCAACGTCGCCGCCGACGAGCACCTGGTCGCGCAGGTGGGCCTGGCGGTTCGCGCGCGCTTCGACCCGTACGTGGTCGCCTGTGAGCGGCAGCTGTACCTCAACCACGCGGACGTCCCCGCCGACCTGAAGGCCCTCATCCAGAACCACGCCGGCGGCTCGGTCAAGGACCCCCTGGTGGAGGCCGCCGAGCAGATCCTGCAGGCGGCGCACACGCCCGCCGATCCCACCAACGCCGAGAAGGCCGCGCTGGTCCAGGCCCTGGAGGCCCTCCCGGTGGTCCAGGCCATGTACAACGGCAAGCTCGCCGTCGGCGCCGGGGCCGAGGGCGGTTCTCTGCCCACCATCGTGGTGACCGCCGCCTGCAAGACCCAGAAGCACTTCGGCAAGTACGCCGACCAGTTCTTCAAGAACGCGCCGACCGGCATGGTGATCTATGCCGCACTCGTGCAGCCGTCTCGCAGGCCTCCCGCGAGGCACGTGTCGAACATCGAGGTCACCGAGGACACCGTCGAGCCCGGCCGGTTCTGGCTCGGCACCCGCGTGACGCAGTACCGGGCGAACGCCGCGCGCGTGGGCAACAAGGTGCGCCTGTCGGTGATGGACGACGTCTCCACGGTCGTGCACGAGATCGGGCACCAGGTCGAGTTCTACCTTCCCGCGGTCGAATGGATGCGCCTGCACCAGATCATCAGAATGCGCATGGTGGGCGCTCAGCTCGTCAACATCTATCCCAAGTCAGAGAAGGCCGAACCGGCCTTCGACGTCAGCGCCATGCCGGCGTTCGAGGCGTACTACACCAACCCGGATGCGCAGAGAAGCGGCAAGTACTACCCCGCCAAGCTGTACGTCTCCGGCGACACCGAACTGCTGTCCATGACCGTGCAGTTCTTCAGCCGGCCCGACACCGCCACCCTCATGATCCAGCGCGACCCGGTGCTCGCGGCGACCGTCCTGCGCGCCATCCGCCCGGACGACTTCGTCAACTTCCCCGCCAACCTGCTGGCCCTGCTCCCCGCCTGAGCACCTCAAGCACCACACGGGTCCATCAGGCGACCAGGGATGATCCAAGGCCGACACGTCAGAGTCATGCCGGCCGTCACGATCGCTCGAGGCAGCGCGCCTCATCCCTGGACGGTCAGCACGCCTACCGTGGAACCGGTCAGCACGTTCCCCGTCATCTCATCCAGCGCCAATGCCCCATCCATACGTCCCATAGTGACCCGACTCCCCCTCTGTCCGATCGGCTGATCGAACCCTTCGACGGCGGAGACGACGCCGATCTCGTCACACTCGCAGAACGGTGACCTGGCGGCCGGACGGCGTGGTCGCCTGCTCGAATGCGCCTCGTTCGCTCCACGGCGGGGCTTCGGTGCGCCGGTCGAAGATCACCAGCGCGCCGGTGGTGAGGGTGAGGCGGTCCAGGTACCGGTCGAGTTGCGCGAGGCCGTCGGGCATCGGGTCGTTCCCGCCCGCTCGCCAGACCTTCAGCTCCATGGCCTCGCGCTGCGTGAGCCGTTCGCCTTCTGGGCCGGTGTAAGGCCAGCGGACCAGCACGTCCAGGCGTTTGGTGCCGGCGGCGTACTCCCGGTCGAGCCGGCCTCCGCCGTTGACCAGCCGGTGCAGGAAGGCCATGAGGATGATCTGGCAGGCGGCCTCGTGGTAGCCCTCCTGCCGGACGAGCACCTCGCCGTGCTCGCGCCAGAACACGACGAACTCCCGCAACAGGCGCGGCAGGTCGAACCGGCCGTCCGACAGCACAAAGCTGCGCGGATCGGCCATCACGTACTGTTCCGACGGGTTGCCGAGCACCCTCAGGATGACCTCCCGGTAGATCGGGTTCGCCACCTGCAGCGGTGGTTGCTCCTTGACCAGGCCCAGGTCGCGGACATAGGACAGGTCGTCGGAGAAGGTGAGGTCGACGTCGGGGAAGTCCCCGGCCAGGATGGGCTCGATCACCCGCTTCACTCTGGGCTCCCGCAGCCGGGCGACCAGCGCGTCCAGATGAGTGGCGCGCTTGCGGATCAGCCGCTCCTTGGCGTCCTCTATCTGCCCGACGGTGATGGTGGGAGTCATCCCTACCTGGAGGATGGTTTCGAAGGCCAGGGCGTTGACCAACCATGGTTGTCCTTGTGTGAGTTCGAAGACGCGCTCTATCGCGTCCTTGGTGAACTCCTGGCCGGTCGCCTGGGTGTGCTGGTCGTACAGTTCCGCGATCTGGTCGGCGCTGAAGTCGCTGAGACGCAGTGACTCGGCGACGATGTTGAACGGGCTGGCCGGGTTGGAGCGGCCGGGTTCGCCGCCCGAGGCGACCTTGTAGTCACGCAGGTCCCGCAACCCGCACAGCACCACGGAAGCGGGGAACGGGTAGCTCTCATGCCGCGCGTTGTGACCGGCGCGGAGCTGGCTGAGGATGCTGACCATGCCATTTCCCTGCAGGGCGTCGATCTCGTCGAAGAACAGCACCACCCGGCGCGGGCAGCGGCGGCACCACTCGCTCAGCGCCGTACGGACCCGGGTACCAGGGGGCGACTGCGGCCACTCATCGGGTGGCATCAGCTCATCGGGCCATCCCGCCCGCTCGGCGGCCTCACGGATGGAATCCAGCAGAATCGATTCCGCTACCGCGAAGTCGTCACCGGCCACCTTGGTCTCTTCACAGGAGAACATCAGGGCGGCGGTGTCGCCTTCGGCGGTCAGCTCGGAGGCCAGGGTGCCTAGCGTGGTGGTCTTCCCGGTCTGCCGGGGCGCGTGCAGCACGAAGTACCGGTCCATCTCGACGAGCACCCGCGCCTGCGGAAGCCGCTGCGCGGCGGGCAACATGTAGTGGTGCAGAGGACCGCACGGGCCGGTGGTGTTGAAGTACCTCGCTCGGGGTGGCCGCATGGTCACAGTCTGCCATTCCCCGGCGCTCGCGTCCTGCCGCCGGAACCATGCAGATCCGCCGTTCTCACGCCCGCCTATCGGAGTCAGCACATCATCGAAACCGGGCGCCTAGTGCTGCGGGCTGTGCCGCGTGAGCGGCAGGACCGGCCGTCGGTCACCGAGTTCCGGGCGCTGCCGGCAAGCGCCCCGGCCGGAGGTCCGGGGTGCAGTGAGCTCTGATCCAACCAGCATCGTCATTCAGCGGGTGAGGGTGGCGATGATGCGGTCGAGGGTGGCGAGGTCGGCGGGGTCGAGGGCGAGGATGGCGGGCGGGGGCTCGTCGAGGATGCCCTCGGCGCGGGCGGCGGCCTTCTCGCCTTCGGGGGTGACGGTCACGATCTTCTGCCGGCGGTCGTCGGGGTGGACGTCGCGCACCACCAGGCCGCGGCGGACCAGGTCGTCCACGACCAGGGTGGTGTAGGGCGCGTCGATGGAAAGCTCGGTGGCGAGCTGGCGCATGGTCATCGGTGACCCCGCGAGGTGGCGCAGGGCCTTGACGCGGATGAAGCTCATGTCCAGGGCGGCGGTGACCTCCTTGCGGCGGTCGTACCGGTCGAGGATGAGCGTGCGCATGCCGTGCCAGGCTCGGGCGGCCATCTGGGGGTCGTGGCTCATGACGTGACGGGAATCCTCGTGTCCTCGACGGAGAGGTGCGCCGCGGTCCGCTCCGCGGTGCCCTTCGCCCATCTGCCCGTGGTGATGATACCCAGAGCGAGCACGACAGTCCCGTACGCGACGGTGATCCACCAGCCGGCCCGCCCGGCGGAGGCGAAGCCGTCGCGGAGCGATCCGGACAGGCCGGTGGCGAGCACCGAGCCGGCGATGGCGACGCCGAGCGACTGGCCGACCTGGCGGCTGGTCGAGGCGACGGCCGCGGCGACCCCGGCCTGCGAGATCGGCATGCCCGAGACGGCGGTGTTGGTGATCGGGGCGTTGACGATGCCGGAGCCCAGGCCGAAGACGGTGTAGGCGGCCAGGATCCAGAGCAAGGGCGTGTCGGCGCTCAGCCGGGTGAGCATGAGCCCGCTCACGGTGAAGGCGACACCGGCGATGACCAGGGACGGCCGGGGCCCGCGCTCGCCGACCAGCCGTCCGGACAGCGGGCCGCAGAGCAGGGTCATCGCGGCGATCGGCAGCGTGCACAGGCCCGCGTGGAACGGGGACAGGTGACGGACGTCCTGCAGGTACAGGGTGTTGAGGAACAGGAATCCGCCGAAGGCGGCGAACGCGCTCATCGCGATGACCGAGGCGCCGGAGAAGGGGACGCTTCGGAAGAAGCGCAGGTCGATGAGGGGTTCGCGGCGGCGCGGCTCGTAGATGAGGAGGCCGGCGAGCCCGGCGACCGCGAGGAGCGAGAACCCGATGATGAGCGGCGACCCCCAGCCGTGCCCCGGCGCCTCGATGATCGCGTAGGTGAGCGCGGCCAGTGTCACGATGACCAGCACCTGCCCGACGGGGTCGATGCGGCGGGCGCGCGAGGCCCGCGACTCGGGGACGAAGACGGCGGTGAGCACCAGGGCGGCCGCGGCGACCGGCACGTTGATCCAGAAGATGGCGCGCCAGCCGATCGAGTCGATGAGCGCGCCGCCGACGACCGGGCCGAGGCCGATGCTGATGCCGACCACGCCTCCCCACACGCCGATGGCGCGGGCGCGTTCGCGAGGGTCGGTGAAGATGTTGGTGACGATCGACATGGCGACGGGGTTGAGCATCGAGCCGCCGATGGCCTGCAGGACGCGGAAGGCCACCAGCCAGCCGAGGCTCGGCGCGAGCCCGCACAGCAGGGAGCCGAGCGCGAAGACCACCAGGCCGGTCTGGAACGTGCGCCGCCGTCCGACGCGGTCGCCGGTCGAGCCGGCCAGCAGCAGGAGGCTGGCCAGCACGAGGGTGTAGGCGTCGATGGTCCACTGCATGCCCGAGACGGGCGCGTGCAGGTCGCGCTCGATCGCCGGGAGGGCGACGTTCACGATGGTGTTGTCGAGCCCGACGATGAACAGGCTCATGCAGCAGATGACCAGGATGAGCATTCGCCTGCGGCGGCTGAGCTCCGGCACGACGCCTCCATACTTGTAGGCCTACAATGGTTTTAATAGTACAACCAATGCCGCGATAGCCGGATTTATGCCCATGAGCTGCGGATACATGGCGAACGCCGGGGAAGGACGACTTCGTGGGGGCGTGCGACGGCCGGTCTCCTGATCCGGACTCCGTTCACGGACGTCCGCCGGGGACCGCGCAGCGCGTTCGGGCCGGGCTCCGCCGTCGCCGCGCTCTGGGGGACAGCGGCCTGCCGCGACTCGCCGCGGCCGATCTCGTCCGGCCGCGACGATGGCGCGGTCACGTGGCTGTCCCCCACCCGTCCCCGATCTCGCCCTCAGGTGAGGTCCGGGGCAGCGTCCAACGGCGAAGGGCGGTTATCGTGCGTCGCGTATCCGGAGGATGTACGCCGCGGTGAGCGCGACGGCACGGTCTTCGTCCTGTGCCAGGTCCGCGAGGGCTCGTGAGGCGGTGATTCCCGGGATCTCCGCGAGCGCCTGGGTCACCCGTAGACGGGCGGACGCTTCGACGGTGCCGAGGGCGAGACGACCGACGAGCCTGGCGGCGATCTCCTCCGCCGAAGCCGGACGACTCGCCAGCGCGCTCAGCGTGTCGGCCGCGTCGACGTCGTTCACGCCCTCGACGACCATGTCGACGAGCGTCGGAACCGCGTCGGCCACGCCACGTGTCCCCAGGGCCAGCGCCGCGTACCTGCGGACCACGACGTCGGGGCTCGCGAGCGCGTCGCGCAGCAGCGTGGTCGCTCCGCCGTCCGGGATCTCGGCGATCGACCGGACGGCACGGACGCGCACCTCGGCCGCCGGTGAGCCGAGGCCCTGTGCCAGCGGCGCCAGCGCGTCATCGCCCGACTGCGCCAGAGCCCATCGAAGGGCTCCGGCGACGTTCGGGTCCGCCTCGCTCAGCGCCGCCTCGACCAGCGCTTCCACCGGCACCGGGACCTCACCGGCCGAGGACAGGGCCGCGCGCTGGCGCCTGCCGGCGCTCGTGGCCCCCAGGTCCCGCAGGAGTGCGACGATCTGCAGGACGTCCTCCCAGCCCGCGGGTTCCGCCGCGCCGATCCGGCGGAGCCGGGTGAGCAGCTCCGTCTCGGCCGCGATGCGTTCCTGCGTCTGGCGGATGAGGTCGTCGACGAGCTCCGAGGGCGTGAAGTCGCGGTCATCCAGCGCGCGCCCGATCTCACGCAGCGACAGCCCCAGCGACCGCAGGCTCTCGATATGGAAGATCCGCCGGATGTCCTCGCCGGAGTACTCGCGATAGCCGGCCCGGGTACGGCCCGTCGGCCGCACGAGGCCGAGCGCGTCGTAGTGCCTGAGCATGCGGGCGCTGACCCCGGACCGCCGGGCCACATCACCGATCAACACTGCCCATCACTCCTCCTTGCCGGAGCCGCCGAGGGCGACGACGCGCTTCGCCTCCTCGATCGCGAACTCGAATCCGGCATCCGGATCGCGTGACAGCCGCTCCGTGGCGATCGCGTGCTGACGCACACGGGGGTCGGGATGCGTCATGGCGGCGCGCAGGGCCGGCGTGATCACACTATCGAGCGCGACCAGCGCCCGGCTGAGGCTCAACTGTGTCGCACGTTCGCCGCGTCCGAGCTGTGTGGCCAGCACTCCGGCCAGCTCGGACCGCTCACCTTCGGGCACGAGCACGACCGCCGCCCGCCAGGCGCTCCGCGCCACCTCGTCGTCGGCGTCGGTCAGCAGCGCCCTGGTGATCGCCGGCCACGCCCGCCGATCGCCAATCTTGGACAGCGTGTGCAGCGCCTGGCTTCGTGCCTGCGCGCGCTCCGAGCGGAGCTCGTCGATGAGCCTGGGAACCGTCATCGACGCCGCGTGGCGGGTGAGCGCCCACGTGAGCATGTCGCGTACGTAGAATTCCGGCTCTACCGCGCACCGTTCGACGAGCGCGTCGACGAACCGCGGGTCGGGGCTCGTGCCCACCGCCAGCGCCGCCCGCAGCCGCACTGACGGGTCGCCGTTCTCCAGCCCCTGGACGGCTCGGATCGTCTCGGTGTCCTGGTCCGGCATGGTCATCGGGACCACCTCCTCGGCCACAGTGAAGACCTTGTCACCGTGTCAAGGTCAAGCGGCATTACGCCGTGAGGTCGCCAGGAGAGGTCAGGCCCCGCGCCCGCCCCGGGCGCGGTGGCACAGCGGTGGACAGCGGTGGACAGCGGTGGACACAAAAGAGCGTGGTCCCGCTCCGGAAGGACCCCTGTCCGGAGCGGGACCACGCTGGGTGGTGGTGGCGGGCCTCGCCATGGCCGTGTCAGCCGGGGCGAGGTCCGCAGTCTTCGGTTGTCAGTTGACGGGCGGGTAGGCGTTGGCGAGGAGCTGGCGGAACTGTGCCGAGAACCACGCACCGGCGATCGGGGCGTCCGGCAGGGCGCCGGTCGGGTTGTTGCCGTTGCGCTCGTTACCGCCGTAGGTCGGGTCGCACATCCGGTCGAAGCCCTTGCCCTCGTTGTTGTCGATCGCCTTGCTGGAGCCGTCCGACTCACCCGGAGGCTTGATCCAGACGTAGGCGTCGATACCGGTGGCGGGAGCCGCCTTGGGCCGCTCGCCGATGCCGGCGCCGTTCTGGTTGCACCAGTTGCCGGCGTGGACGCGACGGTCGACCTTGGAGGCGTTCACGAAGGTGTCGACGTTGGTCGAGGTGCTGGGCCCGGAGGGCCGAGCCGAGCCGCCCCAGCCGTTGCGCGAGGTGTCGATCAGCATTCCGATGCCGGAGTTGAACCCCTGGGAGACCAGCTCCTGGCGGAACGCCTGCGCGTAGGTCAGCTCGTCGACGTAGTAGTTCCAGTCGACCCACTTGGACTGACGCACCGACTGGCCGCCCACCGTGGTGTTGATGGTGAAGTACGGCTCGGTCAGGGACGAGTAGTTGGCGGTGTTGGTGATGAAGCCGTCGACGCTGGCGAAGCCGGCGGTGGTGCCGCGCACGGTGTCGGCGAACAGCTGGGCGGAGGGACGGAAGTTGCTGTCCCAGCCGAGCCAGCCGTGGTGCCCGGCGTCGATGTAGGTGTAGACGTTCTTGATGGCGTGCAGCTTGTTCAGCGCGTACTGAATACCCTGAACGTAGGCGCCGCTGGACTTGGCCTCGGCGCACGCCGCGATGCTGGTGTTGGTGACCAGGTTCGGCAGCGAGTCGATCTCGATGACCGTCACGATGCGCAGGTTCGAGTACTTCGAGTCGCCCAGGATGGCGGCGATCGGGTCGATGAACTCGCTCTTGTAGCGGCTGAGGCCGTTCTCAGAGACCTTCAGCTCACCGTTGGAGGCCAGCGCCGAGCAGTCACGGTTGGGCAGGTCGTAGACGACGAACTGGATCGTCAGCGGGGTGCTGCCGTTGGCGGCGTCCTGCTGGACGGCCGCGTCGAGGTGCGCCCGCACGCCCTTGACGCTGGAGCTGCCCTCGATGGCGGCGATGCGGTCCAGCCACACGCCGGTCGAGAGGTTGGCGACGGCGGAGCCGCCCGGCTCGGCCGCGGCCTTGGAGGACCAGTCGGAGTTCACGTAGCCGGTCGCGCCGGAGTACGGGTTGTCGACGTGCGTCGGGGTGGTGCCGCCGTCGTTGTCGGCCTCGGTGGCGGTCACCGACACCGAGGACAGCCCGGAGGAGGCCACGCTGAAGGAGCGCGTGCCGTTGGTGGTGTCACTGTCCTCGGCGGCCGCCAGGGTGACGTTCTGCGCGGTGTTCCAGTTCGACGTGGTGAAGGTCAGGCTGGAGCCGCTGCTGACGGTGAGGTCGGAGTCGCCGCTGCCGGCGGTCGAGGTCACCGTCACGCTGGAGCTGGGCTGCCGCGCCAGGCGCACGCCGTAGGTGGCGGTGCTGCCCTCGGGGACGGTCACCGACGTCGGGCTGACCACCAGCGACTGGACGCCCGGAGTCGGGGTCGGAGTCGGAGTGGGGGTCGGCGTGGGAGTCGGGGTCGGGGTGGGCGTCGGCGTGGGGGTCGGCGTCGGCTGAGGGCCGCCGTTGCACGTCGTGCCGTTGATGGCGAAGCTCGTCGGGTTGCTGTTGCTGCCGCTGAAGCTGCCGTTGAACCCGAGCGTCCACGAGGCGCCGCTGGCCTGGCTGCCGTTGTAGGACTCGTTACGCGCGGTCACGTTGGCGCCCGACTGCGACCACTGGGCGCTCCACCCGTTGGTCACCCGCTGGTTGCCGGGGAAGGTGAACGTCAGCGTCCAGTTGGACAGCGCGTCGCCGAGGTTCTTGATGACGAGGTTGCCACCGAACCCGCCACCGCCCTCCCACGACTTGGTATACGTGACATCACAGGCGACCGCGGCGTGGGCCGTGGTCGGGGCCGCGGCGAGCCCGATGCCGGTGAGCACTAGCGCTGTCACCGCCGTCAAGCCTCGTCGCCAGGATCTCTGGTGGGGTCCCATTGTCTGTTTGTCTCCCTCATAAAACTGATGGGGTTCGCCGCCTTCTTGAGACGGCCAAGCAGCACCCAGCTCGACATCGCCTGTGGGAGCGCTCCCATCGTCGGAGTGTTTCGAGAGGATGTACAGCAGATTGCGCGCCGCCCCCGCAAAGCCGCGACCGCCGCCGTCCCGCGTGGCCCACCGGACCCGCGATGGCCTTGGCAAACGCGGGTCACAGCACAGTGGATCACCGGGCAGCCCGATGAAACATTCATCTGGAACCGCGTTCTGGGTGCTTTCGCGCCGGTCACGGACCGGTGGTCCGGCGCTCGCCGCGCCCACCGCCGTCCCACGCTCCGCTGAAAGCAATTGAAACCCGTCGTTTAACCAGCTTCCGCCGGTGCAGGAACCGGGGACGGAACCCCACGTCACAGGAGGCGGAATGTCGGACAGGCCCAGCATGTCGCTGTCGGGCATCGTGCTCGACGCCCCCGACGCCCAGGAACTGGCGGCGTTCTACCGCCGGCTCCTGGGCTGGACGCTGTCGCAGGACGAGCCGGACTGGGTGAAGCTCGCCGCCCCGGACGGCGGACCGGGCCTGTCGTTCCAGACCGAGACCGCGTACACCCGGCCGACCTGGCCCGCCGCCCCCGGCGACCAGCGGATGATGGTCCACCTCGACATCAAGGTGGAGGACCTGGAGGTCGCCGGCGCGCACGCCGCGGCTTCGGGCGCGGTCCTGGCCGACTTCCAGCCACAGGACGACGTCCGCGTCTACCTCGACCCGGCCGGCCACCCCTTCTGCCTGTTCACCACCGAGTAGCCGGCGACGTCCGTCGTTGACCGCCCTCTGACCAGGCCGCTGACCGCCCGGGTCGTACGCGACGTCGCAAGCCGATCGCCCTTCCGCCGATCCGGGTTGTTCACGCGCGGTTCAGCCGCTCTTGCCAATCTGCCTGACGTAGCCGGAGCAAGATCTCTCCGGCGGGATGGAAGGGCAAGAAATGGGCCACGGGCACGACCACCCTCACGAGCACTCGCACGCTCACCCCCACGACCACTCCCACGGCGCCGGGCACGCCGGCCAGGGCGACCTCGCACCGGTCGTGGACCTGTCGGTTCCCGACGCCGAGCTCTCCCCCGGCGAACTCTCGCGCCGCCAGATGTTCCGCCGCGCGGGCCTGCTGGGCGCGGGCCTGACCGCCGCCGGCGTGCTGGGCACGCAGGGCGCCGCGGCCGCCGCCACGCAGCGCACCCGCACGAGCACCGAGCCCCGTGACGGCTACCTGTGGCTGGCCGGAGACCACCACATCCACACCCAGCACAGCAGCGACGGCATGTACAAGGTGAGCGACCAGGTCAGACACGGCAACGCCTACGGCCTGGACTGGATGGTCATCACCGACCACGGCAGCGTCGCGCACGCCAAGATCGGCGTGGACAAGGTCAACCCGGACATCGTCGCCACGCGCAAGGCCGTCAAGGACACCCTGGTCTTCCAGGGGCTCGAGTGGAACATCCCGGCCGCCGAGCACGGCACCGTCTTCGTGGCGCCGGGCCGCAACGAGGTCGCCACGCTGAAGGAGTTCGAGAACTCCTTCGACGGCTCGGTCAAGGGCGCGACCGCCGGCACCCCGCAGAACGAGGCGCTGGCCATCGCGGGCCTGAACTTCCTGGCCGACGCCGTGCGCCGGCGCCGCGTCGAGGACGCGCTGTTCCTCGCCAACCACCCCGCGCGCAAGGGCCTGGACACCCCGCACGAGATCCGCGGCTGGCGGGACGCGCAGCCGTCCATCGCCGTCGGCATGGAGGGCGCGCCCGGCCACCAGGCCGCGGGCATCGCCAAGCCCAACGGCGCCGGCAGCGGGCGCGGCTTCTACGACAACAGCCCGAGCGCCGACTCCTTCGCCGCCTACCCGCCCGAGAGCTACAAGACCTTCGGCGGGTTCGACTGGATGACCGCCACCGTCGGCGGCCTGTGGGACAGCCTCCTGGCCGAGGGCAAGAGCTGGTGGATCACCGCCAACTCCGACTCCCACACGGTGTACCTCGACACCAGCGACCGCGGGCCGGGCGGGAACTTCGACACCGACGGCCGGTACAACGACCCGATCTACAAGGGCGTGCCGAACACCTCCAACGGCGACTTCTGGCCGGGCTACTACAGCAAGACCCACGTCGGGTCGCGCGAGTTCTCCTACACCGCCGTCATGGACGGCATCCGCCAGGGCCGCGTCTGGGTGGACCACGGCGGCCTGATCACCGCCCTGGTCGTCCGCGCCCGCCAGACGGGCACCGGCCAGCGCGGGGTGACGCTCGGCGACACCCTGCACGTCCGCAAGGGCGCCAAGGTGGAGATCGCCATCGAGATCACCCTGGCGAACCAGCCCAACTGGGCGCAGTTCATCCCGGCCCTGGCCCGCGTGGACGTCATCCAGGGCGAGGTGACCGGCCCGGTGTCCGACAAGGACGTCTTCACCACCCCGGCGACCAAGGTCGTGAAGTCCTTCGAGGTGAAGAAGAACACCGGCACGGTCACCTTCACCTACCAGGTCGGCGCCGTCGACCGGCCGGTGTACGTGCGCCTGCGCGGCACCGACGGCAACCGCGGCGCCGTGGGCCTGCTGGGCGCGTCGGTGGACCCGGCCGGCCCGGCGATCGACGTCTTCGGCGACGCCGACCCGTGGAAGGACCTGTGGTTCTACAGCAACCCGATCTGGATCGCGCCGCGCGGATGATCCTCGGCCTGGACGCGGGCTCGCGGACGGTCGCGGAGGCCGAGCACCTTCTCCACGAGATGGCGGAGTCGCTCGGCCTCCCGGCCGGGACCGTGGGCTGCACGCACTTCGTCCGCACCACGGACCTGGCGCACGTGGCCTGCTCCCTGTCCATCCCCGCCGCGACAGGGAGCGACGCGGACACGGCCCCCACCGACGGCGCGGGCACGACCTCGGCCGGCGGTACGGGCGCGCCCCGGGCCGGCGGTACGCGGGCCGATTCGGCCGGCGGCGCGGGCACGGCTCCGGCAGGCGTCGTCGACCTCGGCGCGCTGCCGGCCCATCTGGGGGCGGCGCTCGGCGACGCCCGCACCGGGCCCGGCGACCTCGCGGAGGGCGCCGCGCTCGCGGCGGCCGCGCACGCCGCGGGGTCCAGCGGCCGTCTGGTGCTGTTCCCGGGCAGGGACGCGCTCACCGGCACCCTGACCACGGCCGAGGTGCTCGCCCGTTCGGCGGTCGAGCGGGTCGTGGTGCTCGGCCGGACCGAGGACCCCGCGCCGGACGCGCCCTTGGCCACCAACGACTTCGTCCGGCCGCAGTGGCGCGACGGGCGGATCGTCCTGCTCGCCATGCCGGCGGCGGGCGGGATGCTCATGCCGGCCGAGGTGCCGAACCCCACCCCGTGCTGCGCCGACCACGGCTGACCGCCTGAGGCGGGGCCGCGGGCCGACACCGGCGGCCCCGAACCTCGGGCGGGACGACCCGCGCGTCTGGCACGACTGCCCGCGCCACAGGCACGACTGCCCGCGCCACAGGCGCGGCGGCCGCGCCACAGGCTGTGACGGCCCACGCGTCAGGCGCGGGCCGTCGCGGTCTCGGCGAGGAGCCGGTCCCAGTCGGCGAGGAAGCGGTCCAGCCCGTAGCGGGCGCAGGCGGCGGCCCGGGCCGCCTTGCCCGCCTGGGCCGCCGCCGCCGGGTCGGCGGTGA
Organism: Sphaerisporangium sp. NPDC005289; assembly: GCF_040607455.1. Lineage (NCBI taxonomy): Bacteria > Bacillati > Actinomycetota > Actinomycetes > Streptosporangiales > Streptosporangiaceae > Sphaerisporangium > Sphaerisporangium sp. NPDC005289. The sequence continues at coordinate 2,279 of NZ_JBEXGS010000007.1, read as the reverse complement.
ACGACCGCAGGGCGGCGGTCAGCGTCGCGAGCCGGGTCGAGATCACCCCGGCCTCCGGCGGCACGGCCTCGACGGCCTCGGTGGTCGCGAGCGCGACCACCGGCATGCCCAGCATCATGGCCTCGATCAGCGACAGGCCCAGCGACGTCCACCGGTAGGGGTGCAGGTAGACCCGGCGCCGGGCCAGCTCGGCGTGCATCTCGCGCTGCGGCAGGTCCTCGAAGACGCCGTACGGCAGGCCGGTGACCTTCATGCCGAACACGTCCAGCGGCGCGGCGGCGGCGAACGCCGGCAGCAGGTCGGTCCCGGCGACCCGGGTGCGGCGCACCGGCTCGTTGACCACGACGCCGGCCCGGGCGAGCTCGCCGGTGTAGCGGTGGCCGGGGTCGACGACGCCGTGCTCGATGACCCGGGTGGGCGCCCGCCCCGCGTCCCAGAACAGCTCGTTGAAGTGCGTGACGTGCACCAGCGGGATGTCGTCTCGGCCGGCCAGCGGATGGCGGGTGGCCGGGACGTCCCCGGCAGGGGTGTTGTGCTCGACGTAGACGGCGGCCACGTCCCGGCCGGGGCGGCGGCCGAGCCAGCGCTCGGCCAGGTCCAGCTCGTGCGGCCGCTGGAGCACGACCACGTCGACGTCCTCCTCGCGCAGGCGGTCCCACGGGACCTCGCGGACGGAGGCGGGCCAGGTGTAGGTGCGCGCCCTTCCGCGCCCGTCGGGGCCGCGGTCGGCGGTGAGCGGCACCATGTAGTCGTGGCCGCCCCGGACGAACGCGGTCGTCCAGGACCCGTGCACATGCCACAGCAGCACCCTCATGGCCTCGCCTCTCTCATGTCATCACCCGCTCGACGGCGTCGGCGAGGTCGCGGGCGACCTCCGGGGCGGCGTCGACCTCGGCGGGGAGGGTCACCGGGGTCGGGACCAGGATGCCCCTGGCCCCGGCCGCGCGGGCGGCCTCCATGTCGCGGCCGATGTCGCCGATGACCACGCAGTCGGCCGGGGCGACGCCGAGGGCCCGCGCGGCCCGCAGGACCAGGCCGGGCATGGGCTTGCGGCAGGCGCACCCGTCGCCGTCGTCGTGCGGGCACACCGCCCAGACCCCGAACGGGCCGAGCAGCTCCTCGACGCGGGCGTTGACCCTGCGCAGGGCGGCGGCGTCGAACAGGCCCTTGGCCACGCCGGCCTGGTTGGTGACCACGCCGAGGGGCATTCCGGCCCCGCGCAGCCGGTCGAGGGCGGCCCGTGCGCCGGGCATGGGGCTGACCAGCCGCGGGTCGGCGTTGTAGGGGACGTCGTGGATGAGCGTGCCGTCGCGGTCGAACAGGACCGCGCGTGGACGGGGGCGGATCGGCACGGGGAGACCTCCAGCCTGCCGGATGCCCATTTTCGAATGGGACAAACGACTACTTTGGGTGACGACACGCAGCGTGCTCCTTCCTTATTGCCCGTTATGCCGCTGCTTACTGTGTGGGGAGCGCTTCTCTCGGTAGTCATCCCCCGCCGATGGAGGGAGAAGCGATGAGGTTCCTCGGCATCAACGCGATCTTCCACGACCCCGCCGCCGCGCTCGTGGTCGACGGGCGCGTGGTGGCGGCCTCGGAGGAGGAACGGTTCAGCCGCCGCAAACATGGCAAGCGTCCCGTGCCCTTCTCGGCCTGGGAGCTCCCCGAGCAGGCCGCCGCGTGGTGCCTGAGCCAGGCGGGGCTGCGCCCCGAGGACCTGGACGCGGTCGCCTACTCCTACGACCCCGCGCTCGTGCGCCCCGGCGGCCCCGGTCAGGACCAGCGCTGGGAGGACCTGCGGACCTCGTACGCCCGCCGCGCCCCGTCGTTCCTGTCCACCTACCTGCCGGGACTGGATCCCGACCAGGTCGCCTACGTGCCGCACCACATCGCGCACGCCGCCTCGGCCGGGCTGGCCGCGCCCTATCGTGATTCGGCGGTGCTGGTGTGCGACGGGCGGGGTGAGGCGGTGTCGCACCTGGCCGGCCACTACCGCGGCGGCGAACTGACCGTGCTCGCCACCCAGGAGCTGCCGCATTCGCTCGGGTTGATGTACGAGGAGGTCACCGAGCATCTGGGGTTCCTGCGGTCGAGTGATGAGTACAAGGTGATGGCGCTGGCCTCCTACGGTGAGCCGCGTCATCTGGGTGAGCTGCGTGAGCGCGTCTACACCACCGGGGACGGGGGTTCCGGGTGGAGGCGGTGGACTGGGGTCAGTACGCCAAAGCGCTGCGCCGGGGCGAGTCGTGGACCGCCGACCACGCCGATCTGGCGGCCAG
>NZ_JBEXGS010000006.1:344196-381159 GCF_040607455.1 Sphaerisporangium sp. NPDC005289 | reverse complement strand
GGCTTTTAACACACTGTTGAGTTCTCAAGAAACGGACGCGTACACCACCGGAAACCAGACCCACCAAGGACCCGACCCCCGACTGGGGCGTTCATCTCGTGTTCTTAAACTTTACCAGTTTCCGATGATCTCCGTCAAATCAACCGATCTGCCGTCAATCATCGAGACCTGCTAAAATTCGTCACCCCGTTTCCAGGGCAACCCCTCGAGCTTACCAGGCCAACCGGACAGATGCAACTTCGAGGCATCAACCGGGATGAACCGGACAGCAAGAGGATTGCGGGCACAGCCAGTCATCCGGAAGATTTTTTGGATCTCTCGGGGCCTGATCGCCGCCCAACGAGGGGAAACTCTAGCAGCATCCCAGGAGTGCCCGAGGCCACTTCGATAGTCGGTAAACCTTTCCCGCCTCTCAGCCATCCCAAACAGCGAGCGATTCGCGCCGGGGCAACCCGTCGGCAAGTCATCCGCAATCGCCACACGTTACGAAGAGGGTGCGGGACTCCCTCGGCGCCACCCCGGCGCCCGGGACCCCGCCCGTGGAGGTGGTCATCATGACGCGGTCGGAGTTCGACGACATCCGTGCTCACATCGCGGCCGAGAAGGGCGGCTCCGACGATCTCCTGCAGATCGCCGGCACCCTGCTCGACGACTTGGAGCAGGCGCGACTGCGCGAGGCGACGCTTCGCGCCCACTACCTTGGCCTGCTGACGGCCGCTCGGGCGACCGTCGCCGCGGAGGCGATCGGGGACGCCGACCCGTTGACATTCCTGCGGCACGAGTTGGGCAAGAAGGGACAGCTTCCCGACGGCGACGAGGAGGTCCTGCGCATCCTGTCGGACGTCCGGTCGGCGGAGGCCCTGCTCGCCAACCTTGAGCAGCGGCCGGCGAGCCGCCCCCGGGCGAGCGCTCGGATGCGCCGGTGCGGGGGCACCGCCCGCAGGCTGCCTCGCTGATCGATATTCCACGCCAAATCGGCACAGCAAGCTCACGTGTCGAGATGACTGGCTTTGCCGCGACATGAGAGTCGCCCTGGGAGACTTCCCCCATGTTGATGCGGGGGCTGAACTGGGCGGCTGTCACCTTGGTAGCGGTGTTCGGCATGCTCTGGCTGGGCGTGGTGGTCTTCGCCGCCACGGCCACGCCCGGGTGGCTGCGTGCCATCCAGATCGTCTTCAGCGTCTGCCTGCTCGGCTGGGCGGGTCGCAAGTCGTTGTCGCTGATCAGGGCCACCGCGTGGGCCGAGCGCGAGCGGGCGTGAGCTATTTGGCGTCGGCGTAGCAGGAGACCGCGACGGCCTCCATCGGAATGCGCACGGGCGTCTGGCCGAACAGCAGCCGCGTGGCCTCCTCCGCCGCCCGGCTCACCGCCGCCGACACCTCCTGCACCACCTCTTCGGGGCAGTGGACCATCACCTCGTCGTGCTGGAAGAACACCAGCCTCGCGGGGGACGGCAGCAGCCCGCGCAGCAACGCCATCAGCGTGAGGGCCCACTCGGCCGCTGTCGCCTGCACGACGAAGTTGCGGGTGAAGCGCCCGCGGTCGCGGGCCGCGCGACCGCCCTCGGGCCCGGAGACCAGGTTCAGCCAGTGCGCCGACGGCGGCGGGCACGTGCGCCCGAGCCAGGACCGCACCAGCCGGCCGTCCTCCCCGGCCTTGGCGGCCTCCTCGACGAAGGCGTAGGCGAACGGGAACCGCTGCCGCATGATGGGCAGCAGCTTCGCGGCGTCGCCGCTGGTGCCCCCGTACATCGCGGACAGCATGGCGATCTTGGCGTTGTCGCGGGCTCCGCCGAACGCCTGCGCGAGGGCCGCGTACAGGTCGATCTCGCCGGCCGCGCGGGCCAGACCGCGATCACCGGCCATCGCCGCCAGCACCCGGGGCTCGAGCTGCGCCGCGTCGGCCACGACCAGCCTCCACCCCTCGTCGGCGACCACCACCCGGCGCATCACCTTGGGGATCTGCAACGCCCCGCCGCCGCTGGTCGCCCAGCGGCCCGAGACCACCCCCGCGACGACGTACTCGGGATGGAGCCGGTGGCGGCGGACCCATTGGTGGGCCCATGTCCAGCCGTGGGCGCTGTGCAGCCGCGCGAGCTCCTTGTAGGCGAGCAGGGGCACGACCGCCGGGTGGTCGACCTGTTTGAGCACATGGGACCTGGTCGAGGCGACGCTGAGGCCGGCCGACTTGAACGCCTTGACGATCTGCTGCGGTGAGTCGGGGTTGACCGTCTGCCCGAAAGCCGCGCTCACCTGGTCGGCGAGGGCCTGGAGCTTGGCCGGGCGCATGCCGTGCACGGGCTTCGGGCCGAGCAGTTCGCTCAGCAGCTCATCGTGCAGGTCTTCGCGCCAGGGCATGCCGTCGTGGCTCATCTCGGCCGCGATCAGCGCCCCGGCGGACTCGGCGGCGACGAGCAGGCGGAACCGGCCCGGATGCTCGGCGGCCTCGATGCGCCTGAGCTGGTCGGCGTACACCTCGCTCACGTCGACCTCGGCCGGCTCGGGCTCGAAGAGCGTGTCCTGGACGGCGTGCGGACCGGCCTCGTCCACCGGCACCGGCAGGCCGCGGAGCCGCGCGTAGGCGGCCTGCGCCGACCTGGGCTCGCCGTACCTGCCCTCGTGGGCGAGCAGTAGTGACTCGGTGAGGGTGACGTCGTGGCAGCGCGCCACCCGGACCCCCTTGGCGATCAGCGGAGGGTAGAGGGCGCGCGTGTCGGCCCAGACCCACCGGGGGCGAGCGGAGCGCTCGAGATCGCCGACGGCCCGTGCGAGATCACCCACTCGCCTGGCATGCTCCCCCGAGGGCCGCAGCGTGCCGCCCTCCGCGTCCGCCGTCACCGCGATCCGCATAGCGGCAGACTATCCGAGAGGGCCGACAGCGTTCGATCACAGGTTCGATTGCGCCGTTCGCGCCGCGGAAGCGGCGTGGGCGGCGGGGAAGCAGGGAGATCACATGCTCGCGCTGATCCGGGCCAGCCATCCGGGACCCACCGTGGTCGTCACGGCGATGGGCTCGGCCCTCGCGGCCGGCGTCGGCAGGGGCGCCGGCGGCACCCTGCTCGCCGGTGCGGCGGTGCTCAGCGGTCAGCTGTCGATCGGCTGGAGCAACGACTGGATCGACCGGAGGCGCGACCAGGCCATCGGCCGGGCCGACAAGCCGCTCGCCGCCGGGCCCGGCACTCCGGACGGGACAGGCGGGGGCCTGGCGCCCCGTACCGTCGCCCGCGCCGCGTTCGTGGCCCTGGCGGCGTGCGTGCCGCTGTCGCTGGCGAACGGCCTCGCGGCGGGGCTCGTACACCTGGCCGCCGTGGCGTGCGGCTGGCTGTACAACCTGCGGCTCAAGGCCACGGCGGCCTCGCCGCTCCCCTTCGCCGCCGCCTTCGGGCTGCTCCCGGCGTTCATCACCCTCGGGCTGCCCGGACACCCGTGGCCGGCCGCGTGGGCCATGGCGGCCGGGGCGCTGCTCGGCATGGGCGCCCACTTCGCCAACGTGATCCCCGACCTGCCGGACGACCTCGCGCTCGGCGTGCGCGGCCTGCCGCAGCGCCTCGGGGCCACCGGCGCCCGCGTCGGCGCCGCCGTCCTGCTCGTGGCCGCGTCGGTCGTCATCGCCCTCGGTCCGGGCGGGCATGCCGGCGCGCCCGCCGTGGCGGGGCTGGCGGCCGTCGTGCTGGCCCTGGGAGGCGGTCTGGCGGCCGCGCGGGGGAACCTGCGGCGGGCGGCCTTCGCGGTGACCGTCGCGGTCGCGGTGATCGATGTGGCGATGTTCGCCGCCCAGGGCGCCCGGCTGGTCTGAAAGCCGCCGCCGCGGGGAGCCGGTGAGGCCGGGAAACGGGAAAGGCCCTGGTCACATTTCTGTGACCAGGGCCTTCGTGGTAGCGGGGGTAGGATTTGAACCTACGACCTCTGGGTTATGAGCCCAGCGAGCTACCGAGCTGCTCCACCCCGCGTCGGCTTGCATTGAAGAGACTATCGGCCGTGGAGAGCACTGGCAAATCGTCGCGCCTCGCCGGTCTCGGGCCGGGAGCCTCGCGGCCCCCGGCCCGAGAGCGGGCTACGAACTCGGCGCGGGTGAGGCGCTCGGCGTCGGCGTGGCCGAGACCGACGCGGGGTTGGGTGTGGTCGTCGCCGACGGGGACGCGGACGGAGAGGCCGCCGGCGTGGCGGCCTTCTGCTTGTCCAGTGCCGACTGCAGCTGCTTCAGCGCGTCGGCGAGCCGCTTCTGCGCCTCGCCGTACGCCGCGAAGTCGCCGCTCTTGATGGCCTTCTGGCCGTCGTCGTAGGCCTTCTGGGCGTTGTTGTAGGCGGTGGCGAGGTCGGTGGTGACCGCGCTCGTCTGCGGCTCGCCGGGCGTCGTCGGGTTGGACGGCGTCTGCGCGCTCTGCCCGAAGACCTGGTCCAGCGCGTCCTTGAGCGTGTTGCCGACGCCGACGTCGTTGCCGAACATCACCAGCACGCGGAACAGGGTCGGGTAGCGCGCGGAGTTCTGCACCTTCGGCTGGACGTAGACCGGCTGGACGTACAGCAGGCCGCCGCCGAACGGCAGCGTGAGCAGGTTGCCGTTCAGCGTCTCGGTGGTGCCGCCGATGCGCAGATCGTTGAGGACGCTCGCCGCCTTGGTGTCGAAGGCGTTCTGCGCCTGTTTGGGACCGCGGATCGTCGTCTCACTGGGGAGTTGCAGGATGCGGATCTTGGTGTCCGCACCGCCCGTCGCGTCCACCGACATGAACGCCGCCAGGTTGTCCCGGTTGTTGGGCACCATGGTGGTGGTCAGCGAGAACTTCGGATCGGTCTCGTTCGGCATCCGCATCGTCACGTAGTACGGCGGCTGCTTGGTCTTGGAACTGGCCGGGTCCTCGGGGACCTTCCAGAAGTCCTGGCCGCCGTAGAAGGCGTCGGCGTTGGTCACGTGGTACTGGCCGAGGACGTCGCGCTGCACCTTGAAGAGGTCTTCGGGGTAGCGCAGGTGGTCCATCAGCTGCGGGGGGATCTTCGACTTGGGCTGGATGACGCCGCCGAAGGCCTTCTCCCAGGTCCTGAGCAGCGGGTCGTTGTCGTCCCAGCTGTACAGCGTGACGGTGCCGTCGTAGGCGTCCACCGTCGCCTTGACCGAGTTGCGGATGTAGTTGATCTGGTCGCGCGGCTGCTGCGGCGTCAGGAACCGGTCGGTGGAGGTGTCGCGGGTCATGTCGCCGAAGCTGCGGCGCTGGGAGTAGGGGTAGTCCTCCGACATGGTGTAGCCGTCGATGATCCACTGGACGCGGTTGTTGACGATCGCGGGGTACGGGTCGCCGTCCAGGGTGAGGAACGGGGCGACCTGCTGGACCCGCGACCTCGGGTCGCGGTTGTACAGGATGCGCGACTGGTCGTTGATGCTGGACGACAGGAGCATGTTGGTCTCGCCGTACTTGGCGGCGTAGAGCATGCGGGTGAAGAAGTTGCCGATGGGCACGCCGCCCTTGCCGCGGTAGGTGGTGTTCACCTGGCCGCTGCCCTGGCCGTTGCCGCTCTGCTCGGGATAGTCGAGCTCGATGTTCTTGCCGCCGCCGACGATCGAGTAGTCGGGAGAGTGCTCGCCGAAGTAGATGCGCGGCTCGAACGAGCCGAGGCCGTTGGTCGGCGGGATGTCCTTGACCAGGAAGTCGGGGTTGCCCTGGGGGTCGGTCTTGCTGCCAGGGCTGGCGACGAAGCCGAAGCCGTGGGTGTAGACGAGGTGGTCGTTGATCCAGTTGCGGTCGGGCGGCCGGCCGATCTCGCGCACCGCGACGACCGTGTCGCGCGACACCCCGTCGATGGTGTACCGGTCGACGTCGAGCGACTCGGGGAACTGGTAGTAGCCCTTGATCTGCTGGAGCTGCTCGTAGGTCGCGGGCAGCACCGTCGGGTCGAGCAGGCGGACGCCCGGGATCGTGGAGGCCTCGCTCGCGATCTCCTGCTGGCTGCCCTGCGTCTTGGCGCTGTACGGCGTGACCTCGGTGGAGGCCACGCCGTAGGCATCTCGGGTGGCCCTGATGTTGCTGTCGATGAACTGCCGCTCTTTGCTCTGCTGGTTCGGCTTGACCTGGAACTGCTCGACCAGGACCGGGTAGACGCCGCCGACCAGGACGGCCGACAGCACCAGAAGGCCGAGGCCGACGCCCGGCAGCATGCCGCCGGGCCGGATGACGCCGGCGAAGAAGAGCACGGCGCAGATCAGCGCGATGATCGCCAGGATGCTCTTGGCGGGCAGCACGGCGTTCACGTCGGTGTAGGAGGCGCCGAACACCTTGCCGCGGTCGGAGAAGACCAGCCCGTAGCGGTCGACCCAGTAGGCCACGGCCTTCAGCAGCACGAACAGGCCGACCAGCACCGAGAGGTGGACACGGGCGGCGCGCGTGGCGTGCAGGCCGGGCGAGTTGAGCCGGAAGCCGCCGTACAGGTAGTGGACGATCGCCGCGGCGATGATCGAGATGATCACCGCCGTGAACAGGAAGTTCAGCACCATCCGGATGAACGGATAGGTGAACATGAAGAACGAGACGTCCATCTTGAACAGCGGGTCGACCTTGTCGAACGGCGTCCCGTTGATGAACAGGAGCCAGGTCTTCCACTGGCCGGCGGTGGAGGACCCGGTGAACAGGCCCAGGACCGCCAGTCCGACGATGAAGATCATCTTGCGGTGCGGGTCGAGCGCCGCGCGGTAGCGGTCGGCGCCCTGCGCGGAGCCGCCGAACATGCCGATGCCGAACAGCGGCCGCGACCGGAAGGCGATGAGGATGTTCCCGCCGACGATGCCGCCCATCAGCAACGCGCCGAAGACGAACAGCAGCAACTGGGTCACCAGCATCGTCGAGAACACCGTGGTGTAGCCGACCGAGTCGAACCACAGCCAGTCGGTGAAGATGCCGGCGAAGACGAAGAAGAAGATGACGATCGCGACCAGAGTGATCGCGACGGGCACGAGAAGCCGCGGCCGGCGGGGCAAACGCATCGCCCGACCCGCGCCGGGGTTCCGGAAGGTCAAGGCCCACCCCTAGATTTCACGAGTAACGGTCCGTGTCTTGGCAACCTACACCGGTGATGGCGCGGTCACGCTCCGAGCCCTGGGCACCGCCGGGGCACAACGTGCGCCGGGTTCGCCGGCGGACGCCCTCTATCGAAGGCCGCCCGCGGGCAGGGTCGGAGATCGTGCGGCGCCGCTGGATGAGACGCGCGTGTCCACGTGACCCAACGCCCCGGACGGGCGGCGGGTTCCCCGCGGCGCGGTCGCGTGCGGCGATCACGTCGGCCACGGCGTCATCGGGACGAGCACCTCGGCACCGGCCCGGAACCCGTGCGCAACGCCTCGATCGCCTGGACGGCCTCGTGCATGGTGGAGACCTTGACCAGGCGCAGGCCCTTGGGCACGGCGGGAACGGCGTCGTCGCAGTTGTCGGCGGGGGTCAGGAAGACCGTCGCGCCGGCGTCGCGGGCGCCGACCATCTTCTGCTGGATGCCCCCGATCGGGCCGACCTTGCCGTCCGGCGTGATCGTGCCGGTGCCGGCGATCGACTTGCCGCCGGTGAGCTCGCCGGGCGTGAGCTTGTCGTAGATGCCGAGCGAGAACATCAGCCCGGCGCTCGGCCCGCCGACGTCGCCGACGTTGACGGTCACCTCGAACGGGAACTTGTAGCGCGTGCCGCCCATCATCACCCCGACGATGGGGCCGTCCTTGCCGGCGACGGTGCCGACCTGGACGTTCATCGGCTTGCCGTCGCGCACGATGCCGAAGTCGACCTGCTCGCCCGTCTTGTGCTTGCGGACCAGCGCCCCGACCTCGTCGACGGTGCGCACCGGGGTGCCGTCGACCGTCGCTATGCCGTCCCCCGCGCGCAGCTTGCCGTCGGCGGGCCTGCCCTTCTGGGCGCTGGCCACGGCCACGAGGTAGCCGACCGGGATCTTCAGCTCGTTCAGCGCCGCCGCGGTGGCGTCCTGCTGGGAGCTGCTCATCTCCTGGGTGTTCTGCTGCTCGACCTCTTTGACCGACACCGTCTTGGGGAAGATCGTCTCTTCCGGGACGACGGCGACCGTCGGGTCCATCCAGCCGCGCAGGGCCGTGAGCAGGTCGATGTGCGCGTCGGGGCCGCCCTGGTAGGCGACGGTGACCAGGCTGAGCTTGCCCGAGGTCGGGTAGGTCTGGTGGCCCGAGATGCTGATGACCGGCTTGCCCTTCACGTCGCCGAGGGTGTTCTCGGTCGGGCCCGGGCTCAGCGCGACGTACGGCACCGGAAGCAGCGCGCCCGCCCCACCCAGCACGAGCGTGAGGACGCCCGCCATCATCAACGTCAGACGTCGTCGGGACATGGTGGCAACTCTATGCGCTTACCACGTCCGTGGTTACGCGGACACACACAGGGCGGACATCCAGGTCAATCGCAGCTTCCCGGCGGGGCGGATCACCCGCCGGCGCCGACCCACTCGGTGGAGCCGTCGGTGAACACCTGGTGCTTCCAGATCGGGACCTCGCTCTTCAGGTCGTCGATCAGGCGGCGGGACGCCTCGAACGCCTCGCCCCGGTGCGCGGCGGCCACCGCGACGATCACCGCGGCGTCGCCGAGCTTGAGCTCGCCGACCCGGTGGACGGCCGCGAGCGCCGTGACCGGGAAGTCCGCGGCGACCTTCTCGGCCACGCGGCGCAGCTCGGCCTCGGCCGTCGGATGCGCCGAGTACGACAGCAAGGTCACCGGCTTGCCGTTGTCATGATCGCGCACGGTGCCGACGAAGAGCGTCGTCCCCCCGGCCCCGTGGTCGCCGACGGCGGCGAGCACCTCTTCCACCGACAGCGGAGTGTCCCGAATGCCCAGCAAACGAATGGCGGTCACCCCTCGAAGCCTACTGTGTCACCCCCCACATCCGGTCTCTCACCGACCACGCCGAGCCGCTCGCACCGCCTCAAAGGCGCCCCGAGCCCGCCGGGCGCAGCGAGGCCACGCAAGCACGGTCAGATGCGGCGGCGCCTGCGGGCCCGGCGGACGATGGCGGCGGTGCCGATGACCGCGACGGTGGCCCCGGCGGCGGTCAGGGTGGCCTCCTTGCCCGGCAGGCGGCGGCCGACGACCGCGTGGCGGCCCTCGCGCAGCTCCAGGAGCTGCTGGAACGCCGCTTCGTTGGTCCAGGCGGGCTTCCACCCGGCCGCGCGCAGGGAGGCGCAGTCGACCACCCACGGGTAGACGACGTAGTGCAGGTCGGTCGCGGGGGCCGGAGTGATGCCGAGCCGGTGCAGGCGCTGGGCGGTGCCGAAGGTGAGCCCGGCGGGCAGCTCGAAACGCCGCAGGCCCGACAGCTCCTCGACCTGCTCCATCTCCAGCCATCCGTCGCTGCCCACGGTGACCACCCCCGAGACCTGGCCGAGCGCCGCGAGCTCCAGCGCCGAGACCAGGTCTTCGACGTGGCAGAACTGCCAGCGTGGGGCGGAGCCCTTGACCGTGAGCAGGCGGGGCGCCTCGAAGTGGCGGGTGACCACGGTGTCCACACCGGCGCCGACGATGGCGGCCGGCCGCAGCACGGTGACCTCGAGGCCCGGATGGCTGCGCAGGGCGCGGCGCACGAGCGCCTCGATCTCCAGGTGGTCGCCGACGACGCCGGAGTCGGGCTCGGCGGCGACCGGCGCGTCCTCGGGCAGCGGGACGTGGTTGTCCGGCGCCGCCCCGTAGACCATGGCGCTGGTCACGACGACCACCCGCCGGACGCGGGCGGCGGCCGAGGCGGTGAGCACCGTCTGGGCGGCCCGCAGGTTGTACCCGCGGCGCTCGCCCGGGTCGGAGTCGAGCCGGTAGTCGGCGGCCAGATGCACCAGCACGTCGACGTCGGAGATGCGGTTCGCCAAGAGCGGATCTCGGACGTCGATCACCCGCCAGGTGACGTCCGCGACGTCCCCCCGCTGATCGTCGATCGCCACGACGCGGCGGAAATCCGCAGACGAGGCGACCCGGGAGAGGAACTCCCTCCCCAGACCGGATGCCGCGCCCGTGACGGCGACGACCGGCGGGCGGAGGCGTTTCGAGGTAGTCACGAGGTCCTCACTTTGCACTGATCCGCCCTGCGACGGATAACGTGGCGGATGTGGACTCCTCCATCCTGCACGAGGTAGAGCGGTGACTGACCTGCCAGGTCGCGAAAACGACCCCAACGAGAATCCGTTCGCGATGTTCGGCGATCCGGAGCAGATGGCCGCGGCCATGCGCCAGTTCGCCGACATGCTCTCGGCTCCGGCGGGCTCCGGTCCCGTCAACTGGGACATGGCCAAGAACATCGCCCGCCACGCCGTGGTCGCCGAAGGCGATCCGAGCGTCATGGAGGGGGAGCGCCGCCAGATCGTCGACGCGCTCCGCCTCGCCGACCTCTGGCTGAACGAGGTGACCGAGCTGCCGAGCGGGCTGACCGCGCCCGAGGCGTGGAGCCGCTCGGAGTGGATCGAGAAGACCGTCCCGGTGTGGAAGCAGCTGTGCGACCCGATCGCCGAGCGCATGGTCGACACCATGGGCGGCGCCCTGGGCGGCGCCGGGCTCGGCGGGCTCGGCGGCGACCAGGCGATGGCCGCGCAGCTCGGGCCGCTGATGGGCATGATGCGCCAGATGGGCGGCATGATGGTCGGCAGCCAGATCGGCCAGGCCCTCGGCGCGCTGGCCCCCGAGGTCATCGGCTCCTCCGACATCGGGCTGCCGTTGTCGGACACCGCCGCGCTGCTGCCGGGCGGCATCGCCGCCTTCAGCCACGGCCTGGAGATCCCCTCCGAGGAGATCCGCCTGTACCTGGCGCTCAGGGAGGCCGCGCACCATCGGCTGTTCCAGCACGTCCCGTGGTTGCGCACCCAGCTGTTCGGCGCCGTCGAGGAGTACGCCAAGGGCATCACCGTGGACACCTCCGCCCTGGAGGAGCAGATCCGCGGGCTGGACATCAGCAACCCCGAGCAGATCCAGGAGGCTCTGAGCGGCGGCGCGCTGCTCAAGCCCGAGGAGACCGAGCGTCAGAAGGTCGCGCTGTCGCGGCTGGAGACCATCCTCGCCCTGGTCGAGGGCTGGGTCGGCACGGTGGTCGACGCCGCCGCCGAAGGCAAGCTGCCCTCGGCCGCCGCCCTGTCGGAGACCATGCGCCGCCGCCGGGCGACCGGCGGGCCCGCCGAGCGCACCTTCGCGACGCTCGTCGGTCTCGAGCTGCGTCCACGCCGGCTGCGCGAGGCCGCCGCGCTGTGGCAGGCCCTGGCCGCCGCCCGCGGCGTCGACGGGCGCGACGCGGTGTGGTCCCACCCCGATCTGATGCCGACCGCCGCAGACCTGGACGACCCCGAGGCGTTCGTCCGCGGCGACACCAAGCTCGACCTGTCGGCGTTCGAGGAGGACCAGGCGCCGCAGGACGGTCCGGGCGACGAAGGGCCCGGCGAGGCCGGTCCGGGACGCGGGTCCGCGGGGCCCGGCGAAGGGTGACGCTCCATGAGCGGGCGCTGGCCGCGCTGACCGGCTGGTCCGCGCCGACCGCCGGCGAGGAGTCGCTCCGCGAGGAGTTCCTCTCGCACCTGGGCCGGTACGACGACGCCATGTGGCGCTCGTGCGCGCCGGGGCACCTGACGGCCACCACCGCGGTGCTCTCGCACGACGGGTGCAAGGTGCTGCTCACCTTGCACCCGAAGGCCGGGATGTGGCTGCCCATGGGCGGGCACTGCGAGCCGGCCGACCTGTCGCTGGAGGAAGCCGCGCTGCGCGAGGCGACGGAGGAGTCCGGCATCGCGGGCCTGCGGCTCCTGCCCGGCCCGCTCGCGCTCGACCGGCACCGGGTGTGGTGCCATCCCCCGCACAGCTGGCACCTGGACGTCGAGTACGGCGCCGTGGCGCCGCCGGGCGCCGAGTTCGTGATCAGCGAGGAGTCGCTGGAGCTTCGCTGGGTGCCCGTCGAGGACATCCCCGAGCCGACGGACGAGGCGACCCGCCGGCTCGCGCGCCGCGCCCGCGCGCTGCTGCTGGACGCGAGCCCGCAGCAGCCCGCCTGAGATCTCTGCTTCTGCGGTGACACGAGGTCCGCGCGCCGCGTCTTCACGCGGGTCATACACAGGCTGGATAGGCTCTAGAGGTACTGCCGAAGGATGCCCGGGGGACTGGTGAACATCACGACCGACACACCGGTGGGGGGCGTGATCGTGACCCCGTCCCGGCGCCTCCGCCTCCGCGTTTCCGGGAAGCTCGCCTGGTTCGCGGTGACCCCGTTCGCCGCCTGGGCCGTATGGCGGCTCGGCGGCCTGGAGCGTGGATCGTTCCCGGCGCAGATCATGACCGCGACTCCGTACGCCGCGGCGGGCTCGCTCCTGCCGGTCCTGCTCGGGGTCCTGTCACGCAGAAAGGCCGTGACCGCGGTGGCTCTGGCGACGACCGCCGCGCTCGGCGTCAGCGTGCTGCCCCGCGCGTTCGGGGACGCGCCGGTCGCGCAGGCGTCCTCCGGGGTGCCGTTCACGATCATGACGTCGAACCTCTTCTTCGGCCACGGCGACGCCCAGACCGTCGTGGACCTGGTGCGCCGCCACCGCCCCGACGTCCTGAACACCCAGGAGCTCACTCCGGGGGCCGTGGAGGCCCTGGACGCCGCAGGGCTGAAGGACCTCATGCCCTACCGCTACCTGCAGGACGAGTGGAGCGCGGCGGGCAGCGGCATCTTCTCCCGCCATCCGATCACCCGCCTGGACGGTCTGTTCCAGGTCATCGGGCACAACATGCCGGCGGCCAAGCTCACCCTGCCGGGCGGCGCGCAGGTCCAGATCGTCGACGTGCACACTCTGCCGCCGCTGGGTCCGCAGGTCACCGAGTGGACCGAGGGGCTGCGCGCGCTGCCGGCGGGGCCGGCGTCGGGGCCGTTCCGCATCCTGGCGGGCGACTTCAACGCCAGCCTCGACCACGCCGAGATGCGCAAGGTGGTCGCGCGCGGGTACCGCGACGCGGGCGACACCGCCGGGGGCGGCCTGACTCCGACCTGGCCGGCGAACAAGAAGCTGCCGCCGCTGATCACCATCGACCATGTGCTCGCCGACCGGCGCATCTCGGTGCTCGGCTACCACGTGTACACCGTGCCGCGCACCGATCACCGCGCGGTCATCACCGAGCTGTCCCTGCCGGCCGCCGGCTGACCCCCTGCCGGACCGGCGGCCCTCACCGCCGGGGCGCTTGGCGGGGCGTCATCGGCCGGTGAGCAGGGCCCGGGTGTTGTCCCAGCCTTCCAGGCCCGGGTCCAGCCGGGCGACGTCCGCGGGGACGCGCAGCCGGTGCCAGCCGGGGCCGGTGGCGACCATCCGCCTGCCGGGCGCCTGCGCGCGCAGCCGCGCGACCACGTCGTCCTCTTCCAGCCCGGCCTTCGCCCAGTCGGGGAACGGCAGCCGGGCCGCCATCGCCACGGCCCCGCCGCCCTCGGCCGGGCAGACCGCGATGGGTGCGCGGCCGAGTTCGCGGAACAGCTTGCCGATCAGCAGCGGGGGCAGGTCGGGGGCGTCGCCGCTGATCACGACGGCGTCCTCGCCGTACGGCGCGAGCGCGGCGAACGCCTCGGCGACGCCGCCGGAGTCGGGCAGCGCGATCACCCGCGTGCCGGGCCAGGCGAGGTCCTCGAGCCCGTCGACGCCGGCGGCCAGGATGACGGGCTCGACCAGGTCAAGCCCGGCGACGATCTCGTAGGTGTCCTCGGCCAGTGCCAGCAGGAACTCTCCGGAGTCCACGCCGGGCGGGGCGCCCTTGCCCATGGCCGGAGTGACCAGGACCGCGGCCTGCCTCATCGGGCTCCAGCGGTGGCCGCCACCCCTGTGGCGAGACGGCCGTCGCGCGGGTTCAGCATTCCTCGACCGTACCGTTCGCCGCCATGGAGTACCCCTCCAGGAACCCGCGTGCCCGTTCGGCCCTGGGATAGCGCTCAACGAGGGCCCAGAACCGGGGACCGTGGCTGGGCACCAGCAGGTGGACCAGCTCGTGCATGATGACGTAGTCGACGACCCAGGCGGGCATGCCGCGCAGGCGCGTCGACAGCCGGATGGTGCCGTGGTCGGGGGTGCACGACCCCCAGCGGTGCCGCTGGTTCTCCGCCCACCGCACGCTCGAGGGCACCGCCTTGCCGTCCAGGTAGCGCACGGCGAGATCGCGGGCCCGTTCGAGCAGGTCATCGTCGCTCGGGCGCCTGCGCTGCTCTTTGGCGGCGAGGCGATCGAGCATGCGCCGGACCCATTGTTCCTCGTCGGTGCGGCTCAGACCGGCAGGCAGCAACACGATGGTCTTGTCTCCATCGCGATATGCGGATACGGTCCGCCGGCGGCGTGCACTCCGGCGGACCTCGACTGTCTCGGGGGGCACATATGAACGGTAGCCGACAGTGCCGTATTTCCACAGGGGGTGAACAACGTTTTCCCTGGTCAATCAACGTTCGCCTGATGTTCAGTCAACTCAGCGCCCTCATGTGTCCCACATGCCGCCACCGACCGCCGTGAATCCGCGCCGAACTTATCCACAGGTGGGGACAACGGCCGCCGGGCGGGGCGGTGTCCGTGGCAGGCTGCGCGATCGTGACCTCCTCTCCGCGGTTCCCCGCCGCTCCCCCTCCCCCGTCCCGCCGGCGGCCGCCCGCGCCACCCGCCCGGCCTCGGCTCAAGCCCGCACTGCGCCGTCTCCACCGTGACGACCGCACCCTCCAACTGGGCGTCCACCCGTCGCGCGCGGTGGTGCTCACCGATCTGGAGCCGCGCGTGCGCCGCTTCGTCGAGGGCCTCGACGGCACGCGCACGCTGGAGGAGCTGATCGCCCGCGGCGACCTCGACGAGGCCACCGTCCGGCGGGTCGTGGCCCTGCTGTCCGAGCACGGCGTGCTGGACGACGCCGCCACGCGGCCCGCGCCGCTGCGCGACCTGACCTCCGACGAGCGCGCGCGGCTCGGGCCCGACCTCGACGCGCTGTCGCTGTCACCCGCCGACGCGGGCGACGGCGGGCTGTCGGCGTTCGGACGCCGCCGCGCGGCGCACGTCCGCGTGTACGGCGCCGGGCGGGTCGGCGCCCAGATCGCCGTGCTGCTGGCCGCCTCGGGCGTCGGGCACCTGTGCGTGGTCGATCCGGGCACGGCCCGGCACGAGGACGTCGTCCCCGGCGGGCTGTCGTTCGCCGACGCCGGCCACCGCAGGGAGGACGGCGCGGTGGCCGCAGCGCGCCGGGTGGCGCCGGGCGTCAACGCCTGGACCGGCGGCACCGCCTCCCAGCTCGCCGACGGCGCCAGCCGTCCCGACCTGGTCGTCCTGGCGCCGGTGGGCCCGCTGGACGGCCTCATAGCGCACGAGCTGGTCGCGCTGGGCATCCCGCACCTGCTGGCCGGCGCAGCGGAGGGCGTCGGTTCGGTCGGCCCGCTGGTGATCCCCGGAGTCACCTCGTGCCTGCGCTGCCTGGAGCTGATCCGCCGCGACCGCGACCCGTCGTGGCCCATGATCGGCGCCCGGCTGGGCGGGTTCCCGGCCGGTGAGATCGCCTGCGACACGGTGCTGTCAACGCTGGTCGCGGCGCATGCGGCCGGTCACACACTGAGTTGTGTCGACGGCGCGGAGCCCACTGTGACGAACTGCACAGTCGACGTAATGCCTGATTGGGGTTGGAAAAAACGGTCGTGGGAGGCTCATCCGCAATGTCGTTGTAGTCGAAAGCACTTCGGTCCGCTAACAATGGTCGCGTGAGCGACTTCCCCCAACACGCAGTGACGCGTTCGGCCAAGCTGGCGACGCTCCCCTTGGGGTTCGCCGGCCGCACCGCCCTCGGCCTGGGCAAGCGCATCGGTGGGAAGTCCGCCGAGATCGTGGCGCAGGAGATCCAGCAACGCACCTCCGAGCAGATCTTCCGCGTCCTCGGCGAGCTCAAGGGCGGGGCCATGAAGCTCGGCCAGGCCCTTTCGATCTTCGAGGCGGCGCTGCCGCCCGAGATCGCCGGGCCCTACCGTGCCACGCTCACCAAGCTGCAGGACGCCGCGCCGCCCCTGCCGGCCGCGACGGTGCACGCCGTCCTCGCCGAACAGCTCGGCGACGACTGGCGCCGGCACTTCCAGAGCTTCGATGACGCTCCCACGGCCGCCGCCTCCATCGGCCAGGTGCACAAGGCCGTCTGGGAGGACGGGCGCGAGGTCGCCGTCAAGATCCAGTATCCGGGCGCGGGCAAGGCCCTGCTGTCCGACTTCAACCAGCTCGCCCGGTTGGGCAAGCTGTTCGGGGTTCTGCTTCCGGGGCTGGACATCAAGGCCGTGCTCGGCGAGCTGAGAGAGCGGGTGACCGAGGAGCTCGACTACCTGCGCGAGGCGGAGGCCCAGCACGGCTTCGCCACCGCCTACCACGGCGACCCCGATTTCTTCGTGCCGGATGTCATCGCCGCGAACGAGCAGATCATCGTCACCGAGTGGCTGGACGGCACCCCGCTGTCGAAGATCATCACCGATGGCACCAAGGAGCAGCGCGACCGCGCCGGGCTGCTGTTCGTGCGGTTCCTGTTCAGCTCCCCCGCCCGCGCGGGCATGCTGCACGCCGACCCGCACCCGGGCAACTTCCGCGTCCTGCCGGACGGCCGGCTGGGCGTGCTCGACTTCGGAGCGGTCAACCGCATGCCCGACGGCTATCCGGAGGTCTTCGGCACGCTCACCCGCATCTTCAACCAGGGCGACATGCGCGCCGTCGTCCAGGGGCTGCGCGACGAGGGGTTCATCCGCCCCCACATCGAGGTCGACGTCGAGGCGCTGCGGGCCTTCCTCGCCCCCTACGTCGAGCCGACCCGGGTGGAGGAGTTCACCTTCAGCCGCGAGTGGCTGCAGCGGCAGGTCGCGACGGTCACCGACCTGCGGCCGAACAACGTCGTGCGCCAGCTCAACCTGCCTCCCTCCTACGTCCTGATCAACCGGGTGCACGCGGCCGGCATCGGAGTGCTGTGCCAGCTCGGCGCCACGGCCCGCTTCCGCGACGAGGTCGTCCGCTGGGTCCCCGGCTTCGCCGACGGCCCTCCCGCCTCCGCCTAGGTCCGTGCCGATCCAGGTTCACGCGGCGGCGCGCTGTCCGATCCCTCCTCCTACGCTGTACGTGTGACGACCGAACGCACACCCGATGACGCGTCGCGATCCGGCCCGCCGGTCGGCGGCCGGCCGCGGAAGATCGGATGGGGGGCGCTCGCGCTGTTCCTGGCGGCGTTCGCGGTCTTCGAGAGCGTCAAGTACGGCCTGCCCACCACCGCGGCAGCGCTGTTGTTCTTCGCGCTGTGCGACCTGGCGCGGCTCGCGGGGGTTCGTCCGCCCGGCATGCTCTACCAGGCCGTGCACCGCGTGTGGATCCCGCTCGTGGTGCTGATCGCCTACTCCCTCGGGCCGGTCGCGTGGCCGCCGTTGTTCACCGCGGCCCTCGGGTGGCTTACCCGCATCGCCGTCGAGCGAGCCTTCGGTCGCGGATTCCCCCTCACCGATGGCTCGTCCCGTTCGTCCGATGCCGGCACCCCACCAACGGCGTCCTGACCACCCGACCTCACCCGCCGAGCCCACCCATCACAGCCGGTTCGGCCACGAGAGGGCGAGACGGGTATGGGTCTTGTCGATGACCGTCCGGCCGTCCAGGGCGGCGTCCGGGGTGTCCCTCGGGTGGACGTCCAGGCGGAGGTCGCCGGTCGTGGGACGTCCCGCGGCGTCCCACTCGCGGACGTGCGCGGCGAGGCGTTCGGCCGGCTCGGCGCCGCCGGGCCCGTAGCCGTCGACGACCAGGGCGAAGCAGGAGTCGGCTCCCTCGCCGCGCCGCAGTATCGCGAGGCCGTCGTCGGCGAGGACGCCGTAGGTCAGCGTGTACCCCTCCATCGCCAGCGGCGCCCGTTCGAGCAGGCCGGAGGCGCCGCTCTCGGCCAGCGAGAACCAGTGCGGCTGGTGTACCGCCAGCCACAGGTTGAACCCGGCGCAGACCTCCGCCGTGCCCGCCGTCACACCGGTCTCGCGTCCGGCGGCGGGACCGGCCAGCAGGGCCCGGGTCGCGGCGGCGTCGAGGTCGCCTCCGGCCGGCGACTCCAGGATGAGCTGGGCGTCCCGGTCCAGCACGTACGTCCGCTCGGGACCGGCGGCCGGGCCGCGCATGCGCATGAAGCCGCAGGGCTGGATCGAGCGGCTGGTCCAGTGGCCCTCCGCACGCTCCAGGGCCACCGAGCACTGGACCCCGCGCAGGTCGAGCGGGACGACGACGCGCCCGCCGGAAGCGATCTGGTCCAGCCACGCGGGTTCGAGGTCCCACACCCCCACCGTGGCGATGACCCGGTCGTAGGGAGCTCGCGCGGCGAACCCCCGCGCTCCGTCCCCGCACACCACGCGCACGCCTGGGTGGCCGGCCGCCGTCAGGTGTGATCGCGCGGCGTCGGCGACGTCCCGGTCGATGTCCACGCTCACCACCTCACCGCCGGGGCCGGCGAGGTGGGCGATGAGCCCCGCGTTGTACCCGGTGCCCGCGCCGATCTCCAGCACCCGGTGGCCGGGCTCGACCCCGAGCTGGTCCAGCATGATCGCCATGATGGTCGGCTGGGAGGAGGAGCTGATCGGCCGGCCGTCGGCGTCCCGCTTGGTGACGATGGGCAGGTCGCGGTAGGCGGCCTCCGGCGGCGTGCCCGGCACGAACAGGTGCCGCGGCACCGACCGCAGCGCGGCCGCCACCGGCTCGCTGAGCGCCCCGCCGCGCTCGCGCACCCGCTCGACGAGCCTACGCCGCAGCCCGGCGAGGTCGGCGAGGTCGGCGCCGTCCGTGGCGGGACCTTCCTGGCGGACCATGGCGTTCTTCCCTCCGCTCGCGGGCGTACCCATCATCCCCGCGAACGGCGAACGGAGCGAACCTGGCCGTCATCCGGAGAACACCGAAAGGGGCGGACCCGGCCGTCATCCGGAGAACACCGAAAGGGGCGGACCTGGCCGTGCGGGCCGGTCCGCCCCTGGGTCACCCGGTCGGGTGACGCGGCCACTCGGCGGGAGGCGGGTGGCCGGGCGGGGTGGGAGGTGAGAGCCCACCCCGGGAAGGGGCGGCCGCCCGGTGAGAGAGGAGCGGCCGCCCGAGGATTGTGCCGGTGATGAAGTTCACCAGGTCGGGCGTCGTGGCCGGCGTCGCCGTATCACGGCGCGCCGGCCCGGTGACGACGGAGTGAGGAGCCGCGCCCGGTGAACATGTGTGGTCACCGCGCTAGGCCATGCGGGTCAAGGCGTTCCTGAGCCGCAGGGAGGCGCGTTCGGCCTGCTTGCGGGCTCGGCGGATGCGCTGGAGGCGAAGGACGAGACGTTGCTGCTCGGCCTCGTTGTGCAGGGCCTGTATTCGGTCCCGTACCAGTTCCTGGCGGATATACGGGATCTCGCTGCTCCAGGTAGGCAGGAAGCTCATCGTGGTGGCCTTTCGGGTCATGAAGTCTGGTGTGGAAGAACTGTGCTGGTGGGTCAGGCTGCGACCGGGGTCTTGCGGGGACGGCCCCGCGGCCTCTTCCTCGGAACGACGGCTCCGCGAAGGACGAGTTCTCCGCCCCAGACGCCCCACGGCTCCTCGCGCTCCAGCGCGCGGGCGAGGCAGGCCTTCTGGATCGGGCACCCTCCGCAGAGGGCCTTGGCGAACTCGACGTCCTCAGGGGACTCGGCGAACCACAGGTCGGGGTCGGTACGACACGGGATATCGGCTTCGTCGACCAGGTCCATGGTCGTCCAAACCGCCATCTGCGTCACCTCTCTGTTTGCTGGTTGATCTGGTCGTTTACCTCTTTGGGTGTCGGATCTGGCGGCTTGGAAAACAAGAAGGCCGCGGATCCTGGGTACGGATCCGCGGCCTGGAGGCGCTTTTTGTTCCCGGTCAGGTTATGACCGGGTGCCTCCAGGGTGGCGGACCCTGCACCCCACCATTGGCGGTGCTGCTGGTCTGCTCGTCGCCGAACGGACGCCCGAGGGCGGCCGCGTGCTCGGCGATCACGACGGTGGTGCCATAGGCGAAGCCGGCCGCATCGGCCAGGATGCGGGCGGTCTTCTCCTGTCGGAGTTTCGCCGGGCCTGCGACCGTGAGAACGGCGGCCGGCATGGCGACGGGGGCGGTGAAGCGGGCGGCGCCCATGACCGGGGCGGCACCGCGCATGCCACTGCCACGCGGGGAAGCGAGCCACGGCGTGGCGCAAGTCGGAATGAGAATCTGCTTCACGGGGCTCACCTCCCAGGTGATTGCGGGGTTGGACGGGGATCGTCCGACCGGCTTGTGCATGACTCTAAACGCGGACCCGGGGGCCCGGCAACTTATTTTCTACCTGCTATTTCACGGATTTGCTACACGGATCATGCACTCTTGGACGACCGACACGGCGAGGTCTCCGGAGGCGGTGAACATCTGCCCCTGGGCGAGGCCGCGGGCGTTGCCCGACCACGGCGACTCCTGGGCGTAGAGCACCCAGTCGTCGACCTTGAGCGGCCGGTGGAACCACATGGCGTGGTCGAGGGACGCACCGGTGAGGTTGGAGGCGCCCCAGGCGAGACCGTGAGTGAGCAGCACGGTGTCGACCAGCGTGTAGTCGGAGGCGTAGGCGGCCAGCACGACGTGCAGGAGCGGGTCGTCCGGCAGGTCGGCGTCGTACCGGAACCACACCTGCGTCTCGGAGCCGCGCAGGGAGGGGTCGCGGTAGGCCTCCCAGGTGAGCGGCGTGACGTAGCGGGCGTCGACCGGGCGCGGCTTGGCCAGCCAACTGCGCCACGGCTCGGTGTCGCCGACGAGGTCGAGCATGCGGTCTTGGAACAGCGGCAGCGTCTCGGGGTCGGGCACCGACGGCATGGACGCCGCCTGGTGGCCGATGCCCTCCTCCAGGACGTGGAAGGACGCCGACATGGTGAAGATGGCCTTGCCGTGCTGGATGGCGACGACCCGCCTGGTGGTGAACGAGCGGCCGTCGCGCACCCGCTCGACGTTGAAGACGATCGGGACCGCCGGGTCGCCGGGCCGGATGAAGTAGGCGTGCAGGGAGTGCACGGTGCGGTCGCCCGGCACGGTGCGGCCGGCCGCGACCAGCGCCTGCGCCGCCACCTGCCCGCCGAAGACGCGCTGGATGCGCTCTTCCGGGCTCCTGCCCCGGAAGATGTCCTGCTCGATCTGCTCCAGGTCGAGCAGGTCGAGGACCTCCTTGAGCGCCTCGTTCACGTCACTTCCCCTCCGCGGCAGATGTCCAGGACGGCCTGGCCGTAACGCTCGAGCTTGACGCGCCCGATGCCGGCGATCGAGAGCAGGTCCTCCTCGGTGGTGGGGACCCGCTCGGCCAGTGCCTGGAGCGTAACGTCCGTGAATACGACGTACGTCGGCACCTTGGCCTCTTTCGCCGCATTCGTACGCCAGAGCTTAAGCCGCTCGAGGAGCTCCTGGTCATAGTCGGCGGGACAGGTGGCGCAGCGGCCGAGCTTCTGCTCGGCGGCCACGGTGAGGGTCTTGCCGCAGACGCGGCAGGAGATGGGCACGGCGACGCGGGCCTGCGCGGCGCGGCGCTCACGCGGGCCGGACCGGGCCGGGCCGGGCGCGGCGGAGGCGGCCGTGCCGGTGAGGCCGTCGAGGAAGCGGGACGCGCGCCGCGCCTTGCGGCCGCCCGCCGACCGCGCCAGCGCCCAGGACAGGTGCAGATGGGCCCGGGCGCGGGTGACGCCGACGTAGAGCAGGCGCCGCTCCTCCTCGATCTGCTCGGGGGTCTCGGCGTAGACGATCGGCAGCATGCCGTCGGTGAGGCCGATCAGGAAGACCGCGTCCCACTCGAGGCCCTTGGCGGCGTGCAGGGAGGCGAGCGTCACCCCCTCGATCGGCGGGGCGTGCTGCTCGGTGGCGCGGCGCTCGAGCTCGGCGACGAACCGGGCGAGGTCGCCGCCCTCGGCCGCCATGTCCTCGGCCAGCTCGGCGAGCGCGTTGAGCGACTCCCACCGCTCGCGGGCGGAGCCGCCGCCGGGGGCCTCGGCCGTGAGCCCGATGCCGCCGAGGATGTCGTGGACGGCCTGCGCGAGCGGCTGCTCGTCGTTGGCCGAGCGGGCGGCGCCCCGGAGCAGCACGACGGCCTGCCGGACCTCGGGCCGCTCGAAGAAGCGCTCGGCGCCGCGCAGGAGATAGGGGACGCCGGCCTCGGTGAACGCCTGCTCGTACAGCTCGGACTGGGCGTTGACCCGGAAGAGCACGGCGATCTCGCGTGTGGGCACGCCCTGGGCGATGAGCTCTTTGACCCGCGCGGCGACCGCCGCGGCCTCGGCGGGCTCGTCGTCGCACTGGGCGAACACCGGCCGCGGCCCGTCGGGCCGCTGCGCGACCAGTTCGAGCCGGTGGGGCGTGCGCGCCTTGGCCAGCAGGCTGTTGGCCAGCCCGACGACCTGCGGCGTGGAGCGGTAGTCGCGCACGAGCTTGACCACCGTGGCGGAGGGGTGCTCGACGGCGAAGTTGGTCAGATAGCGCGGGGTGGCGCCGCTGAAGGAGTAGATGGTCTGGTTGGGGTCGCCGACCACGCAGATGTCGTCGCGGCCGCCCAGCCAGGTGTCGAGCAGGAGCTTCTGCAGCGGGTTGACGTCCTGGTACTCGTCGACCACGAAGTAGCGGTACTGACGGCGGATCTCTGAGGCGACCTCCTCGTGCTCGGTCATCACCGCGGCGGTGAGCTCGAGGATGGTCTCGAAGTCGACCAGGTGGCGCTGGCGCCGGAGCGTCTCGTACGCCTCGTAGAGATGGGCGACCTCCTGGGCGGGGATCGGCGGCGTGCGGCCGGCCTTGGCGGCGAGGGCGGCGTACTCCTCGGGGGTCGCCTGGGTGACCTTGGCCCACTCGATCTCGGCCGCGACGTCGCGCAGCTCGCCGCGGTCGGGGGTGCGCCGCGCCACCCGGCACGCCTCGACCAACAGGGGCAGCTTGGACTCCACGACCCTCGGCGGCTCGCCGCCGATCACGCGTGGCCAGAAATAGGTGAGCTGGCGCAGCGCGGCGGCGTGGAAGGTGCGCGCCTGGACGCCGGTCGCGCCGAGTGCGCGCAGGCGCTGCTTGAGCTCGCCGGCGGCGCGCGTGGTGAAGGTCACAGCGAGCACGCTCTGTGCGTCGACGACGCCGGAGCGGACGGCGTGGGCGATGCGGTGGGTGATCGCCCTGGTCTTGCCCGTGCCGGCGCCCGCGAGCACGCACACCGGCCCCCGCACCGCCTCGGCCACCTCGCGCTGCTCCGGGTCGAGCCCGGCGAGGGCGTCTTCGCGCTCCAAACTGGGCCTCCTAACGTGCGATGCGGACGGTGTGCTGGCATCATCCTTCCAGCAGCCGGCCGCCCGCGCGGCCTGCATGTGGACAACCTGAAAGCGCTCCCAGGTTGGTGCCCTACGCTCTCGGCTGTGCGCGTCAGGGGTTCTCGTACGTGCGCGAGTGCGAGGTTTGCTCCACAATGGGAGCCGATGGTTTCGGGGAAGGAAGACGTCCAGTGAGAAGCGCGGTAACGGTGGGATCGCTCGCTCTGGCCACCGTACTCCTCGCACCGGCGGCCGCGTCGCCCGCCGGCGCGACCACCACGCCGACACCCTCCCCCAGCGCCACCCAGGCACCGCCCGGTGAAGACGTGCTGGCCTCGACCATCGTGCGCACCTACGCCTACGGCCGCCAGTCGGCCCGCCAGCGCATGGACGTGTGGTGGGATCCGCACGCCGGCCGCAGGCCGGGCGTGTTCGTCATCCACGGCGGCTGGTGGAACAGCGGCGACAAGAAGTACATGACCGAGGTCACCCGCTCGTACGCCGCGATGGGGTACACCGTCTTCAACATCAACTACCGGCTGTCGCAGGAGGCCGCCTGGCCGGCGCAGCGCACCGACACGCTGGCCGCCATCGCCACCGCCCGCCGGCACGCCGACTTCTTCTCCTTCGACCCCGACCGCTATGTCGTCGTCGGGTTCTCGGCGGGCGGCCACCTCGCCACCGCGGTCGGCACCTACAAGGACGGCCTGCCCGGGCTGCGCGGCGTCGTCGGCATCTCGCCGGTGATCTCCCCGCTCACCGCCTACTCCGACGGCGACGAGGGCGCGGACTTCGACCAGCGCAAGCTCCGCCAGAGCGCCATCGCGCTGGCCGGCGGCTGCCGTCCCACCGGCGCCTGCGCGAGGGTCTGGTCCAGCATGGAGGTGCCCTGGCACGCCAGCGCGCACGACGCCCCCGTCCTCACGGTGCACTCCTCGGACGAGTTCGTGCCCGCCTACCAGAGCGAGCTGCTGAAGGAGCAGCTCAACCAGGTGGGCGTGGCGATGAACATCCGCGTCGTGCCGGGGTACTTCCACAGCGCGCCGCTCTACCGCGAGCCCGGCGTCGCCGAGGGGGTCCGCGAGTGGGTCGCCGGCAAGCTGGCCGCACCCGCCGCGCCGAAGCCGGCGAGCGGCTCCAAGTCGGTCGCGTCCGGACACCTGCCTTCGCTGCGCCGGGTCGGCTCGCACTGACGCGGCGCCGGGTCGGCTCGCACTGACGCGGGCGTCGGATGCCGGGAACACCAGCGGGAGCGCCGGTGTTGCCAGGTGATGCCGACGATGAAGGGATAAATCAGGCTATGGCGCTCAAGGTGTACACCACCAGCTGGTGCGGTCCCTGCAAGAGGCTCAAGGGCCAGCTCATGCGCGAGGGCATCTCCTTCCAGGAGATCGACATCGAGGCCAACCCAGACGCGGCCAAGTTCGTGGAGAGCGTCAACAACGGCAACCAGGTCGTGCCCACGGTGGTGCTCGAAGACGGCACCGCCCTGACCAACCCCTCGGTCATCAAGCTCAAGGGGCTGCTCGCGCGGGCGAAGGCCTGACGCGACCCCCTCGGCGGCCGCCGGCGACGGGCTCGGCCCGCTCGCCGGCGTCCCGCCGCGAGTCCCCCGTCCCGCTGACGGTCGCCCTGTCTCGCTGACGGATTGCCGGTCTGACGGGGTTACCCCGTCTCGTTACGGATCCCCCTTCCCCACTGACGGGTTGCCATCTCATCGCGGGTTGCCCGTTTCGCTGCGGGGCCTCCGTCCCGGTGACGGTTCGCCATGTTCCGCCGCCGGGCGCCCCCGTCCGGCGGCCGCGACCCGGCGTCTCCTCCTCGGCTACCAGTCGCCCGGGAGGTAGGAGCCGTACCACGTCTCGATGAGGCGGCGGGCGATGGAGACCCCCGGTGGCAGCCGGATGTCGCCGTTCTCCACGGCCGCGCCCAGCTCGGCGCGCGTGAGCCAGAGCGCCTCGGCGATCTCCTCAGGGTCGCGGGTGATCTCGGTGGTCGTGGCCCTGGCGAAGAAGCCGAGCATGAGGCTGCGCGGGAACGGCCACGGCTGGCTGCCCAGATAACGGGGCTCGGCGACGGTGACGCCGACCTCCTCGAACACCTCGCGCGCGACGGCCTGCTCGAGCGACTCGCCGGGCTCGACGAAGCCGGCCAGCACCGAGAAGCGTCCCTCGGGCCACTGCGGGCCGCGGGCCAGCAGGCAGCGGTCGTCGCCGTCGTGGACGAGCATGATGACCGCCGGGTCGACGCGGGGGAAGTGCTGGCTGCCGTCGTTCGGGCAGACCCGCATGTGGCCGCCGTTGATGATGTTCGTGCGGCCGCCGCACCTCGGGCAGTGCTCGTGGGTGGCGTGCCAGGCCTCCAGCGCGACGGCGTTGACCAGCAGGCCGGCGTCGCGGTCGCCGAGCGCGGCCCCCGCCTTGCGCAACCCCTCGGTGGCGACGTCGGCCCAGTCGGGCACGTCCTGGATCGCCTCGGCGACCTCGGTGCCCTCGGGCAGCGGCGCGGAGGGGGGAAGCGGCAACTCGCCCTTCACCGCGACGGCGAAGTAGGCGACGCCGCCGGGGTCGACGCCGAGCAGGTAACGCTCGCCGGGCGGCGCCTGGTGCGGGGACACGAACACCAGGTTCGCCGTGCCGTTGTCGCGGCGGATCAGCGTGTTGCCGTCGCTGATGAGCAGGACGCGCGTCGCGGGGTCGGCCCACGCGGTCTTCAACCAGGCCTCGTCGTTTCGGTGCAGGGCGGACCTGTCGACGCCTCCTCGCGCCAGAAGCAGGGGACCGAGCAGCCGCTGGCCCTGCGACATCTCTCCCACGTGCGTCTCCCTCCCAGCAGGTTGTCCATCCTATGCCGCTGAAGATGGCCGACCGAAATGCCCAGCGGGCGGCCACAACACGGACATTCAGCGTGATTAGCATGTCCAGCAGCGAGTGATATCGCGGTGCGGCTAGGATTCACCCGGTCAAGTTAGGTTAGCCTTACCTGATTCCGGGGGTGTCCTGCGTGCGGCTGTACCTCACCGCGCTGAACCCGACCGACTCGGTCACCGATGGATTCCTGCCGGCCGCCCGCGCGCTCGGCTGTGAGGTGACGCTGCTCACCGACCGGCCCGAGCGGTACACCGGGGTGGAGACCCTGCGCACCGACGTGCGCGACGCGCGCGCGGTCATCGACGCGATCGCCCGCCACCGCCGGCCCGACGCGATCTTCTCCGACTCCGACCACATCCAGCCCGAGACCGCGCTGGCCGCCGACTACTTCGGGCTGCCGGCCAAGGACTGGCGCGCCTGCCTGACCGCCAAGAACAAGGCGCTCATGCGGCGCCGGCTCGCCGCCGCGGGAGTGGAGCAGGTGTGGTCCGCGCAGGTGGGGCCCGGCGAGCCGGTGCCGGACCCGCCGGCGTACCCGGTCGTGGTCAAGCCGCGCGAGGGGGTCGCCAGCGAGGACGTCGTGCTGGCCGCCGGCGCGGAGGAGCTGGCCGCGGCGGTCGCGGGCGTCCGCGTGCGGCGTCCGGGGGCCGCGCTCGTGATCGAGGAGTACCTGGAGGGTCCCCTGCACACCCTGGAGACCCTCGGCGACGGTCGCGCGCTCCACGTCCTCGGCGGCTTCCACACCACCCTCGGCCCCCTCCCGCACTTCGTGGAAGAGCGCCTCGACTGGGACCCGCGGGCGCTCCCCGGCCGGCCCGTCCCGAACGCCCCTGACGCGGGCCCAGGCCACCACGTCCCCACCGCCCTTGACCCGCCCCGGGGACCGTCCGTCGCGGACGGGGCCGAGGCGGGGTCGCGCGAGCATGTCGTGCGGGCGCTCGCCGCGATCGGCGCCGGGTTCGGCGCCTGCCACACCGAGTACGTCATCACCGCCCGCGGTCCGCGGATCGTGGAGGTCAACTACCGGCTCATCGGCGACACCTGCGGCTTCCTGCTCGCCGACCTGCTCGGGGTGCCGCTGTTCGAGCACATCCTGCGGGTGCACCTCGGCGAGCCCGCACAGGCCCCGCCGCCGGTCTCCGGTCACGGCGCGGCGCTGAGCCTGGTCGCGGAGCGGGCAGGGGTCGTCAAGGCGGGGCCGGGCGACGTGGCCGAGACCATCGGCGGCGTGCGCCTGCGCCACCGCGCGTTGCGCGCGCCCGGGGACGTCGTGGAACCGACCCACACCAACCGCGACTACCTCGGCATACTCCGCGCTGTCGGGTCCGGCAGGCAGGCCGTCGACAGTGCCATCGAGGCCTTCCGCGCCCGCGCCCCGTGGGTGGTCGAGTGACCCGGGCCACCGCCGAGCGCGAGGAGACCTCCTCCGGCCTCCGTGCCGGCGAGCCCTCCCGTGACCATCGCGCCCCACACGGCCATGGCGACCATGTCGGCCATGTGGGCCATGGCGGCAAGGACGCGCAGCGCGGCCAGGACGCCCAGTGCGGCCAGGACGCCCAGTGCGGCCAGGACGGGGCGGGTGCGCCGGATGGCGCGGACGGTCCCGGCCGTGTGCGGGACGCGGGGCCGCGCGGCGGCGGACCGCGCGAGCCGTATCTGGCCGCCCGGGTGCTGGACGCGCTGGTCCGCGAGGACTACGGCGGCCTGGCCTCCCGGATGACCCGCACCAAGGACGGCGTCCAGCTCGTGCTGCCCTCCGGGCGGCGGGTGCGCCTGACACCGGGCCACCTGTACCAGGACTTCAAGGTCGCCCACGGGCAGTCGCTGACCCTGGCCGAGGTGCTCGACGCGCTGGTCCAGAGCGCCGTCCCCGGGGACGCGGAGGGCGTGGCCGCCTTCGCCGAGGAGTGCCGCGCGGCGCTGCGCGCGTACGAGCTGCACGACCCTCGCCGGGACGAGATCCTGGCCCGCCTTCGCCCCGTCCTGCCGGCCTCCGCCTACGACACACGACCGCCCCATCGGGGCGCCGCTTCCCCGCCCACCGCCCAGCAAGACGACGCGCCGCCCCACCCGCGTGCCGCTTCCCCGGCCGACGCGCAGCAGTGGGTTGCGTCGTCCGAGCACCGTCCCTTTTTCCCCGCTTTCGTCCGCTTCTCTGGTGATGAGGCGTCTTTGAGCCGGACGGTCGCCTACGAGACGCTCGCCGCGTTCACCGACCATCCGGTCTACCCCACCTCGCGCGCCCGCCTCGGCCTCGCCGACGACGAGGTCGCCGCCTACGCCCCCGAGTTCGCGCCGTCCTTCCCGCTGCGCTGGGCGGTCGTGCCGGTCGAGCGGGTGACCAGGCCGGCGGCCATGGGCGCGCTTCCCGCGTGGTGGCCCGCGCACGACGCCGAGCACCTGCGCTTCCCGGTGCACCCGCTGACCGTGACCGCCGTCCGCGCGATACCCGGTGTGCTGCTCCTGGACGAGCCGTACCTGGCGGTGCGTCCCACGCTGTCGATGCGCACCGTGGAGGTGGACCCGCGCACGCACCTCAAGCTGCCCCTGACGACGAGCACGCTGGGCGCGCGCAACCGGCGGTCCATCAAACCGGGCACGCTGGAGGACGGCGCGCGGGCGGAGCTGCTGCTGCGGGAGATCCTGCGCCGCGAGGACGGCCTGGACGTGCTGGTCGCCGACGAGCAGACCTACGCGCACGCGGGGCACGACCACCTCGGCTGGATGCTGCGCAGGCTGCCCCCCGGCGAGATCGTCCCGGTCGCCGCCCTGACCGCGCCGTTCCCCGGCGGCGGCCGGGTGATCGACCAACTGGCCGCCCGTTACCGGGGCGGCGAGGTGGCCGCGTTGCTGGCCGACTACCTGCGCGTGCTGTTCACCTGGAATGTCCGCTTGTTCGTCACCTATGGCGTCGCGCTGGAGGCGCACCAGCAGAACCTCGCCCTGGTCTTCGACGAGGACGCGGGCCCCGGCGCGGCGATGCGGTTGCTGGTCAAGGACGACGACGGGCTGCTCGCCTCCCCGGAACGGCTGCTCGCGGCGGGGCTGGAGGTCCCCGCGTTCGCCGACCCGCGCATGCTCAACGGCGACCCGCACGCGCTCGCGGACGTGTTCGTCACGATCACTCTGCACCTGGCCGCCGCCGCGGTGGCGTTCGGCGCGGGCCACGGCGAGCTGGTCGCGCCGGCGCTGGAGAGCGCGCTGGCCGAGTACGGCGGCGACCCGGTGGCGCGGCTGCTGCGCGCCCGCACGCTGGACGCCGCCCGCCTGGTCGGCAAGTCCATGGTCAGCGCCGGAACCCTGGTGGCCCGGTCGCGCATCGTCTCGGCCGACATCAACAAGCACTACGGCGCCAGCGGGCCGAACTACCTGCGCCACCACCTCCGGAGAGAGGCCGACCATTGAACGGCGTCGTATGCGACTCCGCCCACTACGGGGAGGGGACAAGCAACGCGGGGGAGGCGGAGGGCGCGGGGAACGCGGAAGGCGCAGGGAAGGCCGAGGGTGCCGAGGTGGTGTGGCGGAGCGTCGCCGCGGAGCCGGCGTGGCGGGGCGTCGCGGAGCGGGCGACGCTGGCGGCGCTGCTGCGGTGCTGCGTGCGGGAGGTCGCCGGACCGCGCGGACAGGTCTGGGCCGCCGCGCCGTACCTGCTGCTGCGTCTGGCGGGCACCCTCATCCGCGTGCCGGCCTCCGGAGGGATCGCACTCCGCTTCGACGGCGACGCCGAACGGCTGTGGCACGGCGCCTGGCGCCCGCTGTCGGCCGACCACCTCGTCCGCCTGGTCGAGGCCGAACTCGGCGAGATCCCTCCGGTCGACGCCGAACGGGACGAGCTCCGCGCCGTCAATGCCGAACCCGAGGAGATCCGTCCGGTCGAGGGCGAACCAGGCGAGGCCCGTCCACGTGAGAATGAGCCGGGCGAGGTCCAGCCGGTCGAGACCGAACCTACGGAGATCCGCCCGGTCGAGGGCGAACCGGGCGATGCCCGTCCGGGTGAGGCTGAGCTGGGCGAGGTCCACCCGATCGGGGGGGAACCGGGTGAGGTCCGTCCGGATGAGGTGCAGCCGGTCGAGGCCCGTCCAGGTGGGACCGGGCCGGGTGAGGTGCAGTCGGTCGGGGGCGAAGCGGAGGAGATCCGCGCGGTCGAGGGCGAGGTGGGCGCGGCTTCGGGGGACGGTGGGGCGGGTGACTTCGGGGCCGGTCGGGAGGACTCCGTTGCCGGTCGGCTCGCGCTCCGGCGTAACGAGGAGTTCGCCGGGCAGGTCGCCGCGAGCCGTGCGGCCATCGCGGTCATGTTGCGCGAACGGGCCGGCGCGAAGCCTCCCCAGGATCCGTGGCTGGCCTCGGAGCAGGCGCTGGTGCTCGGGCACCCGTTCCACCCCTCCC
Organism: Sphaerisporangium sp. NPDC005289; assembly: GCF_040607455.1. Taxonomy (NCBI): domain Bacteria; kingdom Bacillati; phylum Actinomycetota; class Actinomycetes; order Streptosporangiales; family Streptosporangiaceae; genus Sphaerisporangium; species Sphaerisporangium sp. NPDC005289. The sequence goes on along the minus strand of NZ_JBEXGS010000006.1, from coordinate 350,657 downwards.
CCAAGTCCAGAGGCGGCGCGGGGTGGGCCCGGTACGCGCCGGAGGCGCACGCCGCGTTCCCGCTGCGGCTGCTGGGCGTGCGGGACGACGTGCTGGCGACCGGCGGCGACTCCGGGGCCCTCGACGGGCTCGGCGAGGCGCCGCCCGGGTACACGCTGCTCCCCGCCCACCCGTGGCAGCTCGAGCTGCTCGCCGCCGAGCTGGCCGCCCCGTTCGCGGACGGGCGGCTGGTGGACCTCGGGGACGCCGCGCTGCCCGCGGTCCCGACCTCCTCGGTGCGCACGGTGTACGAGCCGGCGATCGGCAAGTGCCTGAAGTTCAGCCTCGACGTGCGCATCACCAACTGCGTGCGCAAGAACGCCTGGTACGAGCTGGCCTCGGCGGCCGAGGTGAGCGCCCGGCTCACGCCGGTGTTCGCCGACCTGGCGCGGCGCCTGCCCGGCACCCGCTGGCTGCCCGAACCGGGGTACCGCTCGGCGCGGCTCCGGACGCGCCTGCTGGAGGGGCTGGGCGTCATCGTCCGGTCCAGCCCGTGGGAGGTCGCCGGTCCCGGGGTCACTCCGATCCTCGCCGGGACCCTGGCGGCCCTGGGCGCCGTCCCGGACGGCGAGGCGCCGGAGCCGGCGGCGGTGGTGACCGCGCTGCGGCGCGAGCCGGTGCGGTGGTGGGGCGCGTACGTGGATCACGTGGCGCTGCCGGTGCTGGACGCCTATTTCGGGCACGGCGTGGTGCTGGAGCCCCACCTGCAGAACGTCCTGGTCGGCATCGACGCCGACGGCATGCCGATTGAAGCGATATTTCGGGACATGGAGGGCACCAAGCTGGTCGAAGGCCGCCACGACCTGTCCGGGCTTCCGGATCCGGTCACCAGGGCCGCGACCTACGACGCCGCGCGCGGCTGGAACCGCGTGGTCTACTGCATCATGGTGAACCACCTCCCCGAGATCGCCGCCACCGTCGCGGGAACGGCCGCGCCGCACGCCCGCGACGACCTGCTCCACGAGCTGTGGGCGGACGCCCGGGGGCGCGTCGCCCGCCACGCCGGCCGCGGCCGGCTCCCGCTCCCCCTGCGCGACCTGCTGGCCGGAGCCCCGCTGCCCGCCAAGGCCAACCTGACCACCCGGTGGGCCCGCTCGGCCGACCGCGACGCGGGATACGTCCCCGTGGCCAACCCGTTCGCGGGGGTGCCGGCGTGAACATCCCCGACCGGGTGCGCGAACGCGCCGAACGCCTCGCCGACGCCCTGCCCGCCTATGTGTACGACCTGCCCGCGCTCGACCGGCACGCCGCCGCCGTCCGGGCGGCCCTGCGGGACGTCGAGCTGTACTACGCCGTCAAGGCCAACCCCGACCCCGCCCTGCTGCGCACCCTGGCCCCGTACGCCGACGGCTTCGAGGTGTCCTCCGGCGGCGAGGTCGCGCACGTCCGCTCGGTGCTGCCGCGGGCCCGCCTCGCGTTCGGCGGCCCGGGCAAGACCGACGCCGAGCTGGCCCTGGACGTCCACCGCCTGCACGTCGAGAGCCCCGGCGAGCTGCGCCGGCTCATCGAGACCGGAGCCCCGGCCGACGCGCTGCTGCGGGTGAACCTGGCCGTGCCGGTCCAGGGCGCCGCACTGGCCATGGGCGGCGGCGCGACGCCGTTCGGCATGGACCCCGGCGGGGTGCGGGAGTGCCTTTCGCTGCTGCGCCGGCAGAACAGGGTGCGGCCGCGCGGCCTGCACGCCCACCTGGCCAGCGGCCTGCGCGCGCCCGACCTGCTCGACCTGGCCAAGGCGGTCCTGGGCTTCGCCCGCGACCTGTCCGGCGAAGGGCACATCCCGACGAGCCGGGACCTCGGCCAGGACGCGCCGGCCGTGGAGGTCAACCTCGGCGGCGGCATGGCCGTGTCGTACCACGACCCGTCCGAGCTGTTCGACTGGGAGACCTACGGACGGGGGCTCGCGGAGCTGCGCGAGCCTGGCGAGCTGTTGCGCGTCGAGCCCGGCCGGGCGCTGACGGCGTACTGCGGCTGGTACCTCACCAGGGTGATCGACGTGAAGCGCGTCCACGGCGAGGTCTTCGCCGTGGTCACCGGCGGCACCCACCACCTGCGCACCCCGGCGGCCAAGGGCCACGACCAGCCGCTGGCCGTGCTGCCGACCGGCCGCCCCGGCACGGGCGCGACCGCCGAGCCGGTCACCGTGGTCGGCCAGCTCTGCACCCCCAAGGACGTCTTCGCCCGCCAGATCCCCATGACGGTCAACGTCGGGGACATCGTGGCCTTCGGCCTGGCCGGCGCCTACGCCTGGACCATCTCCCACCACGACTTCCTCATGCACCCCAAGCCCGGCTTCCACTACCTCACCTGAACCGGAGGAGAATTTCCCCGAGGGGGACGTCGAGAGGGCGGGGACGGCTCCGACTCCCTGGTGAGAGGCCGGAATCGGCGGGGACGACGATCCTCTAGGAGGAACGACGGTGGACGCGGTGAGGACGAACACGCTCAAGGCGCCCGGGGCGACGCTGTACTACGAGGTGCGGGGCGAAGGGCCGGTGCTGCTGCTGATCTGCGGCGGGGTGTACGACGCGGCCGGGTACGCGGGCCTGGCGGGCCGGCTCGCCGAGCGCTACACCGTGGTCACCTACGACCGGCGCGGCAACGGGCGCAGCCCGCTCGACGGGGCGCCGGAACACCAGAGCGTCGAGGTGCACGGCGACGACGCCGGCCGCGTGCTGACGGCGGTGGGCGTCACGGCGGAGCGGCCCGCTCACGTCTTCGGCAACAGCTCCGGCGCCGAGATCGGGCTGGAGCTCGCCACCCGCCATCCCGAGCTGGTGCGCACCCTGGTCGCCCACGAGCCGCCCGTCTTCGACCTGCTGCCCGACCGCGACCACTGGCGTGCCGTCGTCGACCAGGTCGAGAAGGTCTTCACCGAGGAGGGCGTCGAGGCCGCGGGTCAGGCGCTCTCCTCCGCGATGAGCATGGGCGGCGGCGAGCCGTCCGAGGAGAACGGGGCGGACGGGGCGAACGGGGCGAACGGGGCCCAGAGGGGGGACGGAGGAGGAGCGGACGGGCCGGAAGGCGCGTCCGGAGGCCAGGCCGCTGGTGAGGGAGACGCCGCGGCGACGCACGGCCCGGAAGGGGGGATGGACGCCGGGATGGCCGAGATGATGGAGCGCATGGGGAGGAACTTCGCGTTCTTCATCGGCTACGAGGTGCCGGGGTTCTCCCGTTACGCGGTCGACGTCGCCGCGCTGCGCGCGTCGGGGGTGCGGGTGGTGCCGGCCGTGGGCGAGGCGTCGCAGGGTGAGCCGCCGTACCGGGCCACCATCGCGCTGGCCGAGATCCTCGGCACCGAGCCGGTCGCCTTCCCCGGCGACCACGGGGGCTTCGGTTCCCAGCACGTGGCCTTCGCCACCCGGCTGGACCAGGTGCTGTCGGCGTCCTGACCCACCGCCCGGCTGGACCAGGTGCTGTCGGCGTCCTGACCCACCGCCCGCTTCCCACACCCGTGGACAGGGCTTCCTTGATCGCGAACGGACCTGCGACCCGCGGCCGGGGCCTGCAGACCTGCCCCGCGCGACGGGCGCCGGGCCGCGCGTGCCGCGCCACGGGCACGGGGCGGGGGCGCCGGACGGGATACCCGGGCGCGGGCGATACGGTCGAGGGCATGTCGCGATCATCGGACGCAGAGGTGTCCCCGGAGCCGGTCTCTCCTTCCGCCTCGTCCTCGTCGGCCGTCACGGCGGACGATCTCGACCGGACCGTCCTGATGGCCGTGGAGACCCTGGGGCGGGTGCCGGAGGACGCCTGGCACCAAAGGGCCGGCTCGCTGGAGTGGGACCGCTGGGAGACCATCCAGCATCTGAGCGACGACTTCTTCTCCTACGCCATCCGGCAGGGCCCCCGGACGCCGTTCGTGGACCGGCAACTGCCGCTCGTCTGGGAGAGCCGCAGGCCCGGCGGCCCGGCCAGCGCCTTCCGCTCCGACCCGGAGGCGGGGCCGGACGGGCTGTTGCGGATGCTGGAGGCGACCGGGGCGCTGCTCGCCGCCATCGTGCGCACCAAGCCGCCGCACACCCGGACGTACCACTTGTACGGGGCGTCCGACCCCGAGGGGTTCGCCGCGATGGGCGTCGTGGAGGCGCTGGTCCACGTGCACGACGTCATCGACGGGCTCGGGCTCGCGTGGGAGCCGCCCGCCGACCTGTGCGTTCGCGTCCTCGCCCGGCTGTTCCCCGATGCTCCGGACGACACCGAGCCCTGGCCCACCCTGCTGTGGGCGACCGGTCGCGGCGAGCTGCCCGGACGTCCGCGTCCGGCCACCTGGCGCTGGTACGGCGCCCCTCGCGCGTGACTCTTCCGCCCTCGCCTTGTTAGCGGATTTTCCGATTTCCGTGACTTGCCAGGAAATCGGCGATTAGGCATAGCTATTTCGCCCTCCCTTCATGGCGTTCCCGCAATTGCCGCAGCCTCGGCGCCTTCTCGCAATTGCGGCCGATCGGCTCTCCAGCGGAAGCGGCGAACGTTTGTTGCGAACATTCCCTTCCACGGGGTAAGGATCGAACGCCAAGTGGGGATGGGCACCAGGGGGATTCGCCGCAGAGAGGGCGGGGCTATGTCCGAGAAAGCACATAACTCCGAAATAGACGATGAAAGCGGATGCGGGACACCGCAGAGAACAGCGGATTCGGCACCGGTCAAGGCTCCTGTCACCGATCGAGATCGGGCCGATGACGATGAGCGCCGATGACACCGTTTCCGAGAAGCGCGCGGCCGACGACGCCGGCCTGCTCACGGTTTTGCGCCGCCACCTGCTCGCCGAAGGCGTCCGCTGCCGCGTCTTCATGAGGATGCGCCTTGCCATCGGCACCGAGGCGATCCCGGCGCAGCGCGCCTGCCGTCCGCCCGAGCTGACCGTCTACGGGCCGGACGGGAAGACACGGGCGAAGGTCACGGTGCGCACGAGACTGTGGGGCACCGCGTTCTTGGTCAGCCCAGCCGGAGACGCCCCGGAGTTCCAGTTCCCCATCGGCCAGATCTGCGAGACCCTGCGCTGGCTCTCGCTGCTGGCCAACGACGAGCTCTCGCTCGACGCCCCGGTCGGCTCCGGCCCCGAGTGAGAACACCGGGTGAGAACACCGGCGGCGGGTGCGGCCCGGCCGTCACCCGTCCTTGGGAACCGACTCGATGAGGCGGACCAGGCCGGCGGAGTCGAGCAGGTCCACCGGGCGGACGGTCTGGTTGGCCCTGACGTAGTGGAAGGCGGCGCCGACCTTCCCCAGGGGAACTCCGGCGAGGTGCGACCAGGCCAGGCGGTAGGCGGCGAGCTGCACCGAGGCGGCCCTGGCGGCGCCGCCGCGCGGACGCTCGCCGGTCTTCCAGTCGACGACCACGTACCCGTCGCCGTCGGCGAAGACCGCGTCCATGCGGCCGCGCACCAGCCGGTCGGCGATCATCGTCTCGAAGGGGACCTCCAGGTCGACCGGCTCCAGAGCCGCCCACGGGCTCTCCTCGAACCGTGACTGCAGCTCGGCGAGCTGGGCGTCGGCGCCGGACAGCTCGTCGGAGGCGCCGGGCAGCTCGAAGTCGTCGATCAGCCGCTGCTGGCCCCACCGTCCCTCCAGCCAGCGGTGGAAGGCGGTGCCCCTGCGCGCGAGCGGCGCGGGCTTGTGGGGCAGCGGGCGGCGGATCTGGCGGGCCAGCGCCGCGGGGTCGGCCGCCAGGGTGACCAGCGAGGAAACCGTCAGATGCGCGGGCAGCTCCACGACCGCGCCGCCGCGCCGCCTGCTCTGCTCGCGCTCGCGGAGCAGCAGCTCGGTGTCGCGCGCCCAGGCCCGGACGCGCTCGCGTTCCCACTCTTTCAGCGGAAGGTCGTCCAGCGACGGCGCCGGCGCGGCCCGCGAGGTCGCCGCGTCGGAGGACGCCGACCCCGAAGGCGCCGTGTCCGAGCGGGCGCCGTCGGAGGAGGCCGTATCGGAGGAGACCGTGTCGGAGAAGACCGTGTCGGAGGGGACTTCGTCGGAGGACGTCTCCTCCGAGCGAGCGCCGTCGGAGGACGCCGCGTCGGACAGGACGGCGCCAGGACGCGGGGACGGCGGCGGAGGGGCGTCCCAGGAGGTCGTGTGCGGGGGGACCTCGGGCCAGAGGTCGTCCTCGGCGGGATCTTCCAGGGGCGGGAGATCCTCGGCGACGGCGTCGTCGAGGGGCAGGTCATCCCAGGGGAAGTCCTCCGGGACGTCGTCGTCCCAGGGGACCTCCTCCCACGCGAAGTCGTCCGCCGGGAGCGCAGGGACCGCCGGGAGCATCGGGGGCGAGGCAGGGCCGCCGGGAGCACCCATCCCCGCGGCGACGACGGGCCCGCCCGGCGACTCGGACCCGCCGGAGAAGGCCGGGTCATCAGGGGACGCGCCCGAGATGACGGGGTGGTCCGAGGCCACGCCGGACGAGACCGGACGATCCGGAGATGCCCCCGAGAAGGC
>NZ_JBEXGS010000006.1:0-344100 GCF_040607455.1 Sphaerisporangium sp. NPDC005289 | reverse complement strand
AGGCCGGACCATCCGGAGATGCCCCCGAGGAGGCCGGACCATCCGGAGATGCCCCCGAGGAGGCCGGACCATCCGGAGATGCCCCCGAGGAGGCCGGACCATCCGGAGATGCCCCCGAGGAGGCCGGGTGATCGGAAGACACGCCAGAGGAGGCCGGGGGGTGGGGGGACGCGCCCGAGGAGTGGTGCGGGGAGGCGGCGAGGGCGGCCAGGACCATGTCGGCGCCGGTGCGGACGGCCTCGTACCGCTCGCCCTCGGGGGTGGCCGGCCAGGCGGCCGAAGCGGGCTCGGCCAGCAGGGGGTTGGCGGCGTCCTCCTCGACGTCCGGGGCCCAGTACGCCACCTGCCCGCAGGAGTCGCGGACCTCCCGCAGGAAGCTGGAGGGCTCCAGCGGCCTGGCGGCCGACCCCCAGCGGTACCCGGAGGCGATCAGCAGGTAGTGGGCCCGCGTGACGGCGACGTAGGCCAGCCGCCGCTCCTCCATCAGGTCGCGCTCGCGGCAGCGCTCGTCGAACTCGGCCAGGTCGTCCTTCTCCAGCCCTTCCAGAGCCGGCAGGTCGGCCCGGTCGCCGCGAAGCGGGTAGGGGAGCTTGCGGGGGTTCTCCGTCCACCGGGAGTTGGTCGCCGGCGTCGCCGGGAAGACGCTGCCCTTGGCCAGGCCGCCGCGCTGGGTGGTGAGCTGCGAGAGCCCCGGCACGATGACGACGGGCCACTCAAGCCCCTTGGAGGCGTGGACGGTCATGAGCTTGACGCTGTTGGTCTCGCCCACCCGCCCGGCCTCCAGGCCGAACTCCTCCGACTCGGCCGCCTTGAGGTAGGCGAGGAAGGCACCCAGGGTCGGGTCCTCGGCGTCGCCGGCGAACCGGGAGGCCGCGTCGAGGAAGGCGTCCAGGTCGGCGCGGGCGGCCAGCGGCCCGCCGCCGCGGGATGCCACCTCGACGTCCAGGCCGACCCGCCGCTCGATCTCGGCGATCAGGTCGGGCAGCGGCTGCCCGGCGTGGGCGCGCAGGACGCGCAGCTCGTGCGCCAGGCGCGGCAGCCGCGCGCGGGCGAGCGGGGAGAAGCGTTCGAGCCACTCGGAGCGGTCGGCCAGCTCGTCGAGGGCGTCGACCAGGCTGCCGCGCTCCTCGCGCATGTCGACGACGACCTGTTCGAGCGGGTCGTCGGCCGCCGGCCCGCGGCGGGTGGCCATGGTCAGCTCTCTGGCCAGGTCGCCGAGGACCTTCAGGTCGGCGGGGCCGATGCGCCAGCGCGGCCCGGCGAGCAGGCGGACGAGCGCGTCGCCCGCCGTCGGCTCGTACAGGACGCGGAGCGTCGCCACCAGGTCGGCCACCTCGGGGACGGTGAGCAGGCCGCCGAGCCCGACGACCTCGACCGGGATGTCGCGCGCCTCAAGGGCCCGGCGCAGCGCGGGGAACTGGGCCCGCTTGCGCGCCAGGACCGCGACGTCCTGCGGCTGCAGGGCCATGGCCCCGCCCCACGTGCCGCCCGGCTTGAGCTTGTCGCGTAGCTTGTCGCGTTCACCCTCGCCCCACGGCAGGCCGTCCGGGGCGATCTCCCTGCCCAGCATGCGGGCCACGCCGTCGGCGACCCACGCCGCCTCGTCCTCGGCGGTGTCGTGGAAGGCGCACACCACCCGCCCGCGGGCGACGCGGTTGCCGCCGGGGACCAGGACGGGCACCTCGCGGGCCTCGGCGCGCAGCGGGCCCTGCACGCGGGCGGCGACGTCGAGCACCCGCTCGCCGTTGCGGAAGCTGACCGAGAGCCTGCGCACGGGGGCGGGCCGGCCGGTCGCCGTCGGGAAGTCGTGGACGAACCGTTTGAGGTTGCCGGAGGAGGCGCCGCGCCAGCCGTAGATCGACTGGCAGGGGTCGCCCACGGCGGTCACCGGGTGGCCGCCGCCGAACAGGGCGCGCAGCAGGACGAGCTGGGCGTGGCTGGTGTCCTGGTACTCGTCCAGCAGGACCACCGAGAACCTGCCCCGCTCGATCATGCCGACATCGGGGTGGCGGTCGGCGATGCGGGCCGCGAGCGCCATCTGGTCGCCGTAGTCGATGACCTCGCGCCGGCGCTTCTCGCGCTCGTACGCCTCGACCAGGGGCAGGAACTGCTCGCGGATGTCCTGCGTGCGGACCGGCCGGCGCTGGGACAGGGTGGGGCGGCCGGTGAGCCGGGCGTAACGCTCGTCCAGCCAGTGGCCGATCTCGCGGACCTCCGCCGGGGAGCGCAGGTGCTCCGACAGCTCGCCGGCCAGATCGAGGACCGCGGCGGTGACCGAGGGCGGGGCGAGGTCGACGCGGTCCATCGGGCCGTCGTACCGGCCGACCACCCGGGCCGCCATCTGCCAGGAGACGGCCGGGCTGACCAGGCGCATGGTCGGCTCCATCGCCTCGCGCAGCGCATGGTCGGTGACCAGCCGCGCGGCGTAGGCGTGGTAGGTCGAGACGGTCGGCTCGGCCTCCAGCAGCTCGGCCGGGGCCAGGCCGACCTCGGCCAGGCGGGAGAGCCGCTTGCGCACGCGGGCGGCCAGCTCGGCGGCGGCCTTGCGGGTGAAGGTGAGGCCGAGGACGTGTTCGGGGTGGACCAGCCCGTTGGCGACCAGCCAGACCACCCGGCCGGCCATGGTCTCGCTCTTGCCCGACCCGGCGCCGGCGACGACGACGGTCGGTTCGAGCGGCGCCTCGATGACGGAGGCCTGCTCGGGCGTGGGCGGCGGGATGCCGAGCTTCTCGGCCAGCTCGGCCGGGCTGATCAGCGCGGGCCTGGTGTCGTCCGGCCCGGCCGCAGGTGATGAGGACGGGCGCGGAGAGGGGTCGGGAGGGGGCGTCAGCACACCTGGCCTCCGCCGTCGTTGACGGGGCAGCTGGCCTTGGCGGCGCAGGTTCGGCACCCGTCGTTGACCGTGGCGGTGAACACCCCGGAGGCCATGCCGGTGGCGACGGTGCTGACCAGCGTCTTGGCCCAGCCGGGGTCGGGGTCGTCGCCGAGCGCGCCCTGCCGCTGCTCCTTGGCCTCCTTGCCCGCGGCCTTGCCGACCTGGACGAGCGCGGCGCCGCCCGGCTCGGTCATGCCGTGGCGCTCGAACGCCCCGAGCAGCGTGGCGAGCTGGTAGACGCCGAGCTGGGGGTGGCGGTCGAGGTCCTGGTCGGACGGCTTGGTGGTGCCGGTCTTGATGTCGATGATCACGGCCCGGCCCTCGCCGTCGCGTTCGACGCGGTCGACCCGGCCGCGGATGTGCACGCCGTCGGACAGCTCGGCGGTGAAGGCCTCCTCGACCGCGACCAGCTCGCGGGGGTTCTGCTCGTGCCAGGCGAGGAAGCGGGCGACCATCTGCTCGGCGACCTGGCGCTGCTTGCGGTTGAACCACACCCCGCCGAAGTCGAGGTCGCCCCAGACCTCGTCCAGCCGCTTGCCCAGGGTGTCGCCCTCCTGCCCGGCGACGGCGAGAACGGCGATGGCGTGGATGACGCTGCCGAGGCTGCGGGACATGTCGGTGCCCGAGGCGCCCACGGCCGTCTCGAGCAGCCAGCGCAGCCCGCACTTGGTGAAGTTCTCCACCGCGGACGGGGAGACCCGGACGACGTTTTCCGGCCAGCTCAGCGGACGGTCGTCCGAGAGCGGGGTGAGCGCGTACCACTCGTCGGGGTGGGCTCCCGGGACGCCCGCCCGCGCCAGGCGGGCCAGGTGGGCGGCGGCGGCGCGGCGCATCGGCTCGGGCCTGCCGGGGTCGCACACGGCGGCCCGCAGGTCGGCGACCAGGGCGGACATGCTGAGCCAGCGGGCGCGGTCGTCGACGGCGGCCTCCTCGACGGCCCCGGGCAGCAGCTCGGTGAGGAACCGCGAGGGCCGCTCGTCGGTGTCCTCGCCGCCGACGGCGGTGACGACCAGCCGGCGGCGGGCCCGGGTGGCGGCCACGTAGAACAGCCGGCGCTCCTCGGCCAGCAGCTTGGAGGCCAGAGCGGCCCCGGCGGCGTCGGCGCCGTCGAGCGCGGAGCCGCCGGCCCGCTCGACCATCTCCTGGACGCCGAGCAGCGACCCGCGCAGGCGCAGGTCGGGCCAGACGCCCTCCTGCACGCCGGCGACGACCACGATGTCCCACTCGAGGCCCTTGGAGCGGTGGGCGGTCAGGACGCGGACGGCCTCGCCGTCGGGCGCGTGCTCGGCCAGGGTGTCTCCGGGGATCTCCTGGGAGGACAGGTCGTCCAAAAAGACCTCGGGCCCGGCGTGCGGGAGGCGGTCGACGAACCGCGCGGCCTGGTCGAACAGCGCCACCACGGCGTCGAGGTCGCGGTCGGCCTGGGCGCCCCGCGCGCCACCGGCCATGCTGGCCTCGGTCCAGGCGTCGCCCAGCCCGGACGCCTGCCAGACCGCCCACAGAGCCTCCTCGGCGGTGTCGCCGCGCTGGACCGCCTCGCGGGCGACGGCGATCAGCCGGGCGACGCGCTCGGCGCAGGCGGCGACGTGGTCTTCGACCGGGACCAGCTCGCGGACGTCGCGCAGGGCCGCCACCAGCAACTCGTCGGACGAGCGCGGGGGCGGCTGCGGCGTGCCGTCGTCCGCGGAGGCCGCCGCGAGCTCGGCGGCCCTCAGCGCGCGGCGCAGGCGCCGCACGCCGATGGCGTCGGTGCCGCCGACCGGGCCGGTCAGCAGGTCTTCGGCCGTCGCGACGTCGAGCGCGGAGCGGTGGAGCGCCACGCGCAGCAGGGTGACCAGCGGCCGGACGCCGGACTGCTGGACCAGCGGCGCCTCGTCGCCGGCCACCACGACCGGCACTCCGGCGGTGAGCAGCGCGCGGCGCAGCATGGGCACCTGCCGGCTCGCCGAGCGCACCAGGACGGCCATGCGGCTCCAGGGCACCCCTTCGAGGAGGTGGGCGCGGCGTAGGGTGTCGGCCACCACGGCGGCCTCCTGGCTCTCGCTGTCGGCCAGCAGCACCCGGACCTCGCCAGGGTCGGCGCCCTCGGGGGTGGTGAGCTCGCGATGGCCGTCACCGCGCGAGCGCGCGGGCGAGGAAGGCGGCTCGGCGCCGGGGACGGCGGGCGGGGCCGGCAGGCGGGCGGCGACGCGGCGCGAGGCGGCGAGCAGATCGGGACCGCTCCTGCGGCACACCCGCAGCGCGATGACCGGCGCCTCGCGGCCCTCGGTGGTGCGGAACCGATCGGGGAAGCCGAGGATGCCGCGCACGTCGGCGCCGCGGAAGCCGTAGATGGACTGGTCGGGGTCGCCCACGGCGACCAGGTCGCGGCCGTCGCCGGCCAGGCGCCGCAGCAGGAACTCCTGCGCGGGGTCGGTGTCCTGGTACTCGTCCACGAACACGACGTCGTAGGCCGCGCGCTCGCGCCGCCGCACCTCCACGTCGTTCAGCAGGCCGGCGGCGGCGCGGATCAGCTCGGCGTAGTCGAGGGCGGGGGTGGGGTCCAGGTCGAAGCGGTCGGCGTACCGGTAGGCGAACCGGCCGGCCGCCGCCCAGTCGGGCCGGCCGTGCTCGCGGCCGAGGACGACCAGGTCGTCGCCGTCCAGGCCGCGTTCGGCGGCACGGGCGAGGAAGTCGCGCAGCTCTTCGGCGAACCCGCGCGTCTTGAGCGCCTCGCGCATGCCGGGGGGCCACTGCGCCGCGCCGTCCTCCAGCTCGCCGTGCAGCAGGCGGCGGACCTCCAGGAGCTGTTCGGGGCCGGTCAGCAGCCGGGGGGGCGGGTCGCCCGCGAGCACGGCCTCGCGGCGCAGCAGGGCGTAGGCGTAGCTGTGGAAGGTGAGCGCGAGCGGCGTTCTCGTGGTGCGGCGCATGCGCGCGGTGATACGCTCGCGCAGCTCTTCGGCGGCCTTGCGGCTGAAGGTGAGGACGAGCACCCGCTCGGGGTCGGTGCCGCGCCGCTCGACGCGGTCGACGACGCTCTCGACGATCGTGGTGGTCTTGCCGGTGCCGGGGCCCGCGAGCACGAGCAGCGGGCCGCCCTGGTGGCGCACGACCGCTCGCTGGTGCTCGTCGAGAGCAGGAGGCATCGCCTGCCCCGCGCTTCCCCGCCGCACCAGCCGGTACGTCTGACCACTCACAGCACGCTATTCCACCAGACCACAGGTGTAGATCGTGCCGACTCGAGCGGTACGGTGCCCGATCCGGCCGCCGACCTGGGTGACAGGTCACGATATCGAGGCATTCTCCGCATCGCCGATCCGACACGCCGACCGCGCCGGTCATTCGTTGGCCCTGCGGGTTGGCACGCGTTTGGACCTGTTGACCCGGCCCTTCCGTTGCCAGGCTGACCGGACCGAAACCGTTCAGGAAAAGCGCCGACCGGCCGGACCCCGCGGGGCACCCGACCGGCCACGCGGAAAGGAGCGCGGTGGCCATGGGACCGCGGAAGCAGAACGGCCGGCCGCCCGGCGGCGTGCGGGCGGCGGCCGGCCGGTGGGGCCGGGCGCGGGGCGCGGCGGGCGCCGCGACGGCGATGTTCTGCGTCGGGACGCTGACCGCGGTGTCCCCGGCGTTGCACCACTACCCCGTCTACGGCGGCCAGGCCCTGCGCTACGCGCTGGGCGGGCTGGTGCTGCTGGCGGTCATGCGGGCGCGCGGGCTGCCCCACCTGCGGCTGACCGGCAGGGAGATGGGGCTGATCACGTTGCTGGCCGTCGTCGGGCTGGCCGTCTTCAACGTCCTGGTCATCGAGTCCACCCGGCACGCCGACCCCGCGACCGTGGGGACGGTCGTCGCGACCGTGCCGGTCGTCCTCGCCCTCGCCGGGCCGCTCATGGAGCGGCGACGGCCCACCCCGCACCTGGTGGCGGCGGCCGCGATCGTGGCGGGCGGCGCCGGGGTGGCCACCGGGCTCGGCGGGGGCACGCCCCTCGGCGTCGTGCTGGCTCTGGGCGTGCTCGCGTGCGAGGTGGGGTTCTCGCTGCTCGCCGTCCCCCTGCTGGCGCGCCTGGGCGCGGTGCGCGTCTCGGCGTACGCGACGATCGCGGCGGTGCCGCTGCTGCTGGTGGCGGGCGTGGTGGTGGACGGACGGGCGGCGCTGCGCGTTCCCACGGCGGGCGAGGCGACGGCGCTGGTCTACCTGGCGGTCGTGGTGACCGCGTTCGCGTTCTTCTGCTGGTACGACGCGCTGCCCCGCCTCGGGGCCGAGCGCGCGGGGCTGTTCTCCGGTTTCCTGCCGGTCGGGGCCATCGTCGGGACCGTCGTCCTCGGCACCGGCCGGCCCAACGGCGCCGAGATCGCGGGCGCGGCGCTGGTCGTCGCCGGCCTGGTGTTCGGGCTGCGCCCGCGCCGCCGCCGCCCGGAGGCGGCCCCGCCGCCCGAGCCGGGCGGCGATGGTGTAGTCCTGAGCGGGAGGCCCTGTGCCGGCCAGGAAGGAGCACCTCGGTGACAGATACGGCAGCCGTGGCGAGCCCGGTGGACTTCACCGTCCACGGGGACTACGGCCTGAAGAAGTCCACCAGCGCGACCGGCGCGTTCACCCGCCCGCCGTACAGCTTCCGCGACCGCGTGAGCGCCGACGGCGGCGGCGGGTACCCGGCCGAGCCGGGTCGCTACCACCTCTACGTGTCGCTGGCCTGCCCCTGGGCGCACCGGTCGGTCATCGTACGGGCGCTGAAGGGGCTGGAGGACGTCGTGTCGATGTCGGTCGTGGACCCGGTCCGCGACGGGCGCGGCTGGGCGTTCCGCGAGGGCCCCGGCCACACGGCCGACCCGGTCAACGGGTTCACCCTGCTGCGCGAGGCGTACGAGGCGAGCGATCCGGGGTACGACGGGCACGTGTCGGTCCCCGTGCTGTGGGACCGCCAGAGCGGGCGCATCGTCAGCAACAACTTCCCCGACATCTCGATCGACCTCGGCACCCAGTTCGAGCGGTGGGCCGACACCTCCGTCGACCTCTACCCCGCCGACCTGCGGCCGCAGATCGACGAGCTGAACGACCGGGTGTACGCCACCGTCAACAACGGGGTGTACCGCTGCGGCTTCGCCACCGGCCAGCAGCCCTACGACGAGGCGGTCCAGGCCCTGTTCGCGACCCTGGACGAGCTGGAGGAGCGCCTCGCCTCCGGCCGGTACCTGTTCGGCGACCGGCTGACCGAGGCGGACGTGCGGCTGTGGGTGACGCTGGTGCGTTTCGACGCGGTGTACGTCACCCACTTCAAGGCCAACCTGCGCCGCCTGGTCGACTACCCGAACCTGTGGGCGTACGCCCGCGATCTCTACCAGCGCCCGGCCTTCGGCGGGACGACCGACTTCGACCACATCAAGCGGCACTACTACCAGACCCACCCTCAGATCAACCCGTCCCGCATCGTCCCGGCCGGTCCGCTGACCGACTGGACCGCCCCGCACGGCCGCGGCTGACCGAGCCGCCCGTCCCCCGACCCCCGGCCCCTGACCACCCGGCCCTCCACCACCCGGCCCGCGATCAGCCGGCCGAAGAGTGGCGCGCTGTTCCCGCGTGCTCTCCACCCGGATAAGAGCCACTTCAGAGCATTTTTCCGTACATGTACGGATGTACCTACGGATGTTCAAGCCTCACGCGCGCACCTAGCGTCTCGGGCGCGGGCCGGTTCGCTCCCGGCCCGGGACGCGAGAACAGGAGCGCCCTGACGTGACATTCCCGCCCCTCCCGCCGTAGCCGTCGCTCCCGCCATGGGAGATGTTCTCCGGCGGATGGCGCGGCCAGACCCCCCGCCCATACCGCTCCGTCCGCCGGGCTCGCCATTCATTTCTCTCATCACCCCCCAATCCCACCTGTCATGCCGCCGGGCTACCCCCCTGCGGTGCGACGGCCGTGCCCGCCCGACCGGCGACCGGCGCAGGTGGGAGGCAGAGAAAGGAAGAATGCGCATGAGGCGCAGAGCTCTACTGGCCGCCGTGGCCTGCGTGGCCACGGTCGCCGTGGTGGCACCCGCCACCCCCGCGGGCGCCAAGCCCTCGCCCGGGGCCAAGAAAGAGGTCAACTCCTCCGTCGCCGCGGCCGAGCGCGCCGCCGCGGACCCGTCGCAGCGTGCCGCGGCCGCCGCGGACCAGGCCGTGGCCAGCGGCCTCGACGACCTCCGGCTGAGCCTGAACGAGGTCTACAAGCGCACCAACGTGACCGCCGGCGCGGGCGGCGTCTACTCCGTCGCCTACGAGCGCTCCTACAAGGGCCTTCCGGTGGTCGGCGGCGACGCGGTCGTGATCGCCGACTCCTCGGGACGGGTGCGCGACACCGCGGCCGCCTCCGCCGCCATGCCCACCGGCCTGTCGACCACGCCTGCGGTGAGCGCGGAGAGCGCCACCGCGACCGCCAAGACCAAGCTGGAGCGGGTGGACGACAGCGCCGCCCCACGCCTGGTGATGCTCGCCTGGGGCAAGAAGCCGCGCCTGACGTGGGAGGCGACGGTCTCCGGCATCGCCGCCGGCAAGCCGAGCATCCAGCACGTCTTCGTCGACGCCGCCACCGGCGAGATCGCCGACTCCTACGACGACGTGCGCGCGGGTACGGGCACCGGCTACTACTACGGCAGCGTCACGATCAACACCAGCGGCTCGGGCAGCTCGTACTCGATGACCGACTCCACCCGCAGCGGCCTGCGCTGCGGCGGGCAGAACGGCTCGGCGTACACCGGCACCGACGACGCCTGGGGCAACGGCTCGGGGACGAACCTGGAGACCGCCTGCGTCGACGCCCTGTACGGCGTCCAGCGCGAGTGGGACATGCTGGGCTCGTGGCTCGGCCGCAACGGCATCAACGGCAGCGGCGGCGGCTTCCCGACCCGCGTGGGCCTGAACGACGTCAACGCCTACTGGAACGGCAGCTACACCAACTTCGGGCACTCGCAGGACGGCGCCCGCCAGGCCACGCCGATCGACGTGGTGTCCCACGAGTTCGGCCACGCGATCTTCCAGACCACCCCCGGCGGCGCCGGCTCGGGCAACGAGAACGGCGGCATCAACGAGTCCACCGGCGACATCTTCGGCTCGCTCACCGAGGCCTACGCCAACAATCCCAACGACCCGCCGGACTACCAGGTCGGCGAGGAGGTCGACCTCGTCGGGGACGGGCCGATCAGGTACATGTACAACCCGTCGCTCGCCGGCGACCCCAACTGCTGGTCGTCCTCGATCCCGAGCACCGAGGTGCACTCGGCGGCCGGCCCGCTCAACCACTGGTTCTACCTGCTGGCCGAGGGCTCCGCGCCGGGCGGCGGCAAGCCGAACAGCCCGATCTGCTCCAGCGGCCCCTCCTCGGTGACCGGTCTCGGCATCCAGAAGGCCGGCAAGATCTACATGGGCGCCCTGCAGCGCAAGACGTCGAGCTGGCGGTACGCCAACATCCGCTCGGCCTCCCTCGCGGCGGCCGTGGAGCTGTACGGCGCGACGAGCACGGAGTGCGCGACCACCAAGGCGGCGTGGAACTCGATCAACGTGCCCGCGCAGTCCGGTGAGCCGTCCTGCACCCCCAGTTCCAGCAACGACTTCTCGCTGGCGCTGAGCCCGACCGCGGGTTCGGTGGCCCCGGGCTCGTCGGCCACTTCGACGGTCGCCACGGCGACCACCGCGGGCAGCGCGCAGACGGTCGCGCTGTCGGCGTCCGGCCTGCCCTCCGGCGCGAGCGCGAGCTTCAGCCCGTCCTCGGTCACCTCGGGCTCGTCGTCCACGCTGACCATCTCCACCAGTAGCTCGACCCCGGCCGGCACCTACAGCGTGACGATCACCGGAACCGGGACGGGCGCCACCCACACCGCGGTGTACTCGCTGACCGTGACGGGCACCTCCGGCACCCGCACGTTCACCAACGGCACCGACTACACCATCAACGACGGATCCACGGTCACCAGCCCGGTCACCTCGACCGCCAGCGGGAACGCGGTGTCCCCGGTGCAGGTCAGCGTGACCATCAACCACCCCTGCGCGTACGACCTGGGCATCCGGCTGCGCGGGCCGAGCGGGACCTACTACACGCTGAAGTCCAGCGGCAGCGGAAGCTGCGCGTCCTTCGGCACCCGTACCTACTCGGTCGCCGTGAGCCAGGTGGCGGCGGGCCAGTGGGCGCTGGAGGTCAGCGACAACTACCTCCTCGACACCGGCTACCTGGACAGCTGGACCATCACCGTCTAGGCCGGCTCACTTCGAGGCCCCCGGGATCGCACCTGGTCCCGGGGGCTTCTCCCTGCCCGGCGCCTGCGCGTCTGCGGCCTGGACGGCTCGGTCAGACGGGCAGAGTGACCTCGGTCCTGGAGCGGACGCCGAGCTTGCGCAGCACGGTGGCGACGTGGCTCTCGACCGTGCGCCTGGACAGGAACAGCACGTCCGCGATCTCCCGGTTGGTGCGGCCGAGCGCGACCAGCCGGGCCACCTCCCGCTCGCGCTGCGACAGCGCGCCGGCGCCGTTGCGCAGCGGCCGGTTGGCGCGCGGACGGGGAAGGTGGATCTCCACGCCGATGTCGCGCAGCACGCGCCGGCACCGGGCGGCGTCGTGGGTGGCGCCCATCTCGCCGTACCGCTCGGCCAGTTCGGTGAAGGCCGCTGCGGCGCCGCCGTCGCCGAGGGCGAGCCTGGCCCTCGCCTCCCCCTCGCCGGCCCGCGCCGCCGCGTACGGCTGCGGCATGGCCGTGTAGGCCTCGCGGGCCTGCGCGTAGCGGGCGGCGGCGTCGGCGTGCCGGCGTTCGGCGGCGGCCAGGGCGCCGCGTGCCACCTCCAGCGCGGCGTCGGCGTTGGGCGCGATGCGCCCGGCGATGCCGCGGGCGTACTCGGCGACCAGGTCGGCGGCCCGGCCCGTCCGCCCGCCCCAGACCATGGCCGCGACGGCCGAGGGCACCAGGCCGGCGCCCCACACCCAGACCCCCTTGCGGCGCAGCAGGCCCACCGCCCGTTCGGCCTCGGCGACCGCGCGGTCGAGCGCGCCGCGGGCCAGGTGCAGCTCGATCATCCCGCCGGCGGCGGCCAGCACGATGGGGACGTACCGCGCCTCGGGCGCGTCGAGGCCGGCGCTGTGGAAGTGCTTGGTCGCCTCGTCCCACTCTCCGGTGGCCACGGCGAGCCAGCCCAGCACCAGCCACAGGTCCACCACGATGAGCGGCGTCTCGGTCGCCAGCTCCCCGAGGGCGGCCGCGCGGTCGCGCAGGCCCTCCCAGCGGCCGGTCAGCCACTCTCTGCGGATGGTCGAGACGTCCAGCAGGTAGGCGGGGTACTTCGCGCCGGTCTCCGCGGCCAGCCGCCGCCCCTCCCGGCCGAACCTCTCGGCGGCGGCGTAGTGGCCGAGCGTCGTCGCCGAGTCGTGCAGGTTGCAGTACGCGCGGGCGGCCTCGCGGCGGACCGCCGTCGATGGGTCGCCGGAGGGCAGCGTCGCCGCCACGGCGAAGGCGCGGGGCGAGCCGATGATCATCTCCAGGGAGGCCCGGTTGGCCAGGACGGCCGCGGTCAGCTCGGGGTCGTCGGCGGTCGCCACGAGCGCCTCGGCACGCTCCATCCACTCCTGGTGCTTGGCCAGCGGCTCGACGCCCCACCCCGGCATGGCCAAGCTGGCCCAGCCGCGGGCGGCCAGGGTCGGCCGGTGGCTCAGCTCGGCGCAGGCCGCCATGATCTCGGGACGGCCCGCCGCGGTGTCGCCCGCCTGGTTGGACAGCACGACCCCCAGGCTCAGCCGGGCCTCGGCGCGCAGGTCGCGGGACAGGAAGTCGTCCCGCAGCACGTGGCGCAGCAGCCGCACCACCCGCTGGTGGGACAGGCCGGTCGCCGCGAAGCGGCCGAGCATCAGGGCGAGCGGGCCGCGTTCGGGCGCGGGCAGGCCGGGGTCGTCCAGCATGCCCTCGATGACCTCGACCGCCACGGCGGTGTCGCCGAGGGCGGCGGCCTGCTGGGCGGCGGCGGTGCCGTGGCGCAGCCACGCCTCGGTGTCGCCGGCGTGCCGCGCGTGGAAGGCCAGCTGCACCATGGGCGGGGAGTCCATCGCCAGCAGCGCGCCCATCGCCCGTTCGTGCCCGGACCTGCGCTCCGGCCCGGGGATCGCGTCGTACACCGCCTGCTGGGCCAGCGCGTGGCGGAAGCCGTACCGGCCGCCCGCGTGCTCGTGCAGGACCCCGGCCCGCAGCGCCTCGCCGAGCCCGGCCGAGGTGCCGCCGACGGCCGTGAGTAACTGCTCGCCCGCGGGGAGCCGCAGCAGCGCCGCCGCCTGCACCGCGCCGACGGCCGCCGCCGACAGCCCGGCCATGCGGTCGGCCATGGCCTCGCGCAGCAGCAGCGGCACGGCGACGCGGTCGAGCGCGTCCGGGTCCAGCGCGCCGGGCAGGGACCGCACGACCTCCTCCACGACGAACGGGATGCCGGCCGTGCGCTCATGCAGCCGCTCGACGAACCGGGACGACAGGTCGGACCGGTCGAGCAGCGCCCCGGCCAGGCTCGCCACGTCCGAGACGTCCAGCGGGGCGAGCGGCACCACGACGCTGGTGGTGTCGGGCTGGTGGCGGTAGGCGCGGCCGAGGGGCGAGCGGCCCGCGCCCTGGTCCTCGCGCCGATAGGTGGCCACGAGGGCGACCCCGGCGGGCGGCTGGTCGGCCAGGAAGCGCAGCAGATCGCGGGTGCCGTCGTCGGCCCAGTGGAGGTCCTCGATGACCAGGACGGCGGGCGCGACGGCGGCCAGCAGGGCGCGGATGGCGCGGAACACCCGGTGCCGCTCGGCCCGGGGGTCCTCGAGCGGGGGCGGTGACGGCGGCAGCGCGCCGGACAGCTCGGGCAGGTAACCGCGCAGGGCGCCGGTCACCGGGTTGAGCGCCCCAGGCTCGGGGAGCCGGCCGGCGATGTCGCGCAGCGCCTCGAACACCGGGCCGTAGGGAAAGGGCTCGCGGATCTGGTGGCAGTGGCCGAGCAGGACGACCCGGTCGCCCGAGGCCAGACGGCCGAGCGCGGCGCGGACCAGACGCGTCTTGCCGATGCCGGCCTCGCCCTCGACGAGGACCACGGCCGGCGGGCGGGTCATCGCGTCGATCAGAGCCCGCAACTCGGAGGCGCGGCCTACCAGTGCGGGCGCGGGCACGCCGCTCATCCACTGCTCCAAGGTACGGGTTGCATGACCCCCCGGGTCAGTTATCCACGTACCGTCGGTCAAGGTCAACCCTTGGGCGTAACAGGCTTGTTGCGGATGCGGTCAAGCGGCACAAGGGGGGCTCATGTTCCCCCGGTGCCGCGCGACGCGCCCCCCGGGCGGCGTCGGCGGCGTCAGCGGGCGGGGGTGTGGTGGGGGTCCGCCGTGAAGGTGTGGTCGACGAGACGGGTGGTGGCCTTGCCGTCGTCGCGGGGGGCGTAGGTGCGGACGAACTCGTCGTAGCGGTCGGTGAAGTCGCCGGAGAGGGCGTCGATCAGGCGCACGGCCTCGATGACGTCGCCGCTCTCGCTCAGCAGCGGCCCGGGGGCCTGGGTGCGCAGGTCGAGATAGAGACCGCGGGAGTTGCGGTAACGCTCCAAGTCGTAGCCGAAGAAGATCATCGGGCGGCCGGTGGCGGCGAAGTCGAACATGACCGAGGAGTAGTCGGTGATCAGCACGTCCGCGATCAGCAGCAGGTCGGCGATATCGGGATAAGTGGTGACGTCGAGGGCGAAGGGGTACTCCCGACTGACCGGCCCCGGCCGGACCAGCGAAGCCGGCCCCGGCACCACCAGCCCGGCGCCCACCGGCGGCGCCTGCATCATGTGGCCCCGCACCAGCAGCACGTGGTCGCGGCCGAGCACCCGCCGGGCCTCGGCCAGATCGAGGCGCACCGAGGAGTTCCTGCGGTCGTGGTCGCGCCACGTGGGCGCGTACAGCACCACCCGCCTGCCCGCCGGGATGCCCAGACCGCGCCGCACGGCCGCCGCCAGCTCCGCCCGCTCGGGCGAGGACAGCACGTCGTTGCGCGGCAGGCCGGAGGAAAGGATCTCCCCGCCGTACCCGAAGGCCCGGCGCAGCACCTCCGACGCCCACGGACTCTGGGTGACCAGAAGGTCCCAGTTCGCGACCTCGGCGGCCTGGCGGTACCAGGCGGCCGGCCGGGGTTCGCGGGACATGTGGCGCTGGTCGCCGCCGACGCGCTTGAGCGGCGTGCCGTGCCAGGTCTGCACGCAGATCTGGTCCTCGCGGGCCCGGAACCACTGGGGCAGCAGCGTGTTGGTGATGATGTGCCGCGACCGGGCCAGCGCGGTGTAGTGCTCGCGGCTGCCCTCGCGCACGATGGTCGGCGCGATGCCCGGGCCGAGGCCGAGCGCGGCGGAGTCCGGCGGGACGAACGCGCCGTCCTTGACCACCCAGATGTGCTCGCGGTCGTCGCCGCGGCGCAGCCGCTCCTCGTACACCGCCCGGGCGTTGTCGGAGTAGGACCGGCCGTCGAAGGAGAGGTACACCGTCGCGTCGCGCAGCTCGCGGCGCCGCTCGGCGGGGTAGTGCACCCGGCGCAGCGCCCACAGGCCGCCCGCGCCCTTCTCGTCGTCGGGACGGCGCTCGGCCGCGACCAGGACGGGCACGTCGAAACGCGTCGCCACCAGGCGGTACTCGCGGCCGTCGACGATGTGGACGCCCTCGTCCAGGGTGTCGAGCAGGCGGTGGTCGACGCGCAGCGGCGCGGTGGTGCCCTTGCCGCCCGCGACCGACAGGCTCCAGGTGCCCGACCCCAGCGCCACCGTGCCGCCGAAACGCGGCAGCGCGCCCGGCGGCACGCGCACGGAGAAACCGGCCCCGGAACGCGCCAGCGGCACGCGGTAGGTCAGGCCCGCGCGCTGGCGCAGCACCAGGTCGCGCTGGCCGGGCTCGGTGTCGGGGTAGGTGCCCGCCAGGGTGAGGACCCCGTCGTCGCCCCACCCGGCCGAGGTGATGACCGGCCAGACGCGGTGCGCCGCGACGACGGCGCGGTCGCGGCGGTCGCGCAGCACGGTGATCTCGCGGCGTCCGACCCCGATGCGGGTCTCGGCGTCGTCGTCCATCATCACCGGCGCGGCCGGATCGCCCCGCGGCTCCACCCACAGCCTGCGGGCGTCCTGCTCCTTCATCAGCGCCGGCACGGCCAGCGCGACCGAGAAGCGCGTGCCCCCCTCGACCGGGGTGAAGTCGGCGGCCATGCGGTGGCCGCCGAGACGGGCCCGGCCCTTGGTGGCCTTGACCCCGGGAAGGAAACCGGTCAGCTCGACCTGGTCGCCGTCGTGGGTCACGCCGGTCAGCTCGGCGCGCGTCGGCTGCAGCACCACCTGGAACACCCGGTCGGAGGTCCACGCCGGCCGCACCCACCACCCGGGACGGACCTGCAGGCCCGCGGGCCGCTCGGTGCGGCCCATCACCGGACCGCGCAGGGCGCCGGTGGCCCGGGCGCCGCGGCTCCAGATGACGATGTCGGCCCACCAGGTCGTGGTGTCGGGGACCGCCGGGCGGCCGCGCAGCATGCGCTGGGCGCCGTGGACGGCGGCACGGAGGGCCGCGCGCCAGCGCAGCGACCACGGGCGGACCTCGGCGACGAAGCCGGCCCAGTCGTAGTTGCACCCGGGCTCGGCGGCGTCGTGCGTGGCCTGCGGCCGGTAGGCGCGGCGGGTGCGGGCCGTGATGGGCGGCACCCAGCGCGGGCCGCGCAGCACCACGGTGGCGCGGTTGAGGCGCCGGCTGCGCACCGACAGCCCCACCAGATAGGCGTGCCCGGTGACCCGCAGCCGCCCCTCGTGCCAGGAGACGTCGGCGACCTCGGTCAGCGGGACCAGGTCGGACCTGCGCAGCCGGAACAGCGGCCGCGGCGCGATGACCGGCAGGTCGGCGTACCAGGCCAGGCCCCGGCGCACCCGCTTGGACGGCTCGGCGGTCGCCGCGACCAGCCCCGCGAGCTCGTCGCCCTCGGCGAGCTCGCGCGGGTCGCGGTGCTCGATGAGGTGGTAGGCGAGCCGGCGCGCGACCGGCAGGCGCCGCTTGACCGAGGCGTCGACGCCGGACAGATAGTCGCGCAGCAGGTCGATGGCCTGGCGCAGGCGGCTGGCGTCCCGGCGGGCGGCCGTCTCGAGGCGCAGGCCGAGCGGCCCGTTGAGCGCCTCGTAGTGCAGCCTGCGGCGCTGGGCGCGGGTCAGCCCCGCGGGGTCGACCGCCGCGATCACGGCGTCGAGCGGATCTCCCCTGTCATGGAGGTCCTGGGCGGCCCGCAGCCGGTCGGCGACGATGTCACCGTTCCGCGCGGGCGTGGCACCGGTGGCCATCGGGGAGGCACCGCCTTTCCAGTCTCACCGCGAGGGGCGTTTCTGGAATGGTAATGCGAGTTACTGAGAAATCACTGATGATCTCCCTGCCACCGGGCGTGGCGCATATCTGCTCTTTCCCCCCTCATCGGCGTGCCCTCCTCGCGCCAGCGGGACAGGCACCGGTTCTCGTGCCCCCGCACCGGATGGCCGTCCGCGCGGACGACGCGCCACCAGGGGACACCGCCGCCCCAGGTGGACATCACCCGGCCGACCTGCCGCGGCCCGCCCTCGCCGAGGTACTCGGCGACGTCACCGTAGGACATGACCTTGCCCGGCGGGATGCGCTCGACCAGGTCGAGCACCCGCTCGGCGAAGGGGGTCGGGTCTCCGGTCACGTGCTCCACTGGGCGGGCCCGAGGGAGATGATCTCCTCCAGCTTGCCGAACTCGTAGGTCGCCTCCCCGTTGACCTGCTCGACGATGCCCTCACGGATGCCGTACGCCTCGCCGTCCTCGCCGACCAGGCTGCCGCCCAGCATCTCGGCCAGGCGGGCGAGCTGGGCGACCTGCCAGTCGGAGGTCGGCTCCCCGTACAGGCGCCCCTGCCATAGGGCGACGGCGTGCTCGGTCTCGCCGTGGCGGGCGAAGATCTGGCCGGACTCCGGCGTTCCCCGCAGTTCCAGGCCGGCGTCCGCCGACGCCGTCACCTCGGTGAGCTCGGCGTAGGCGAGCGGCGATAGGCGTTGTACGCGCAACTCGTATCCCACGAGACGGGAACCCTAGCGAATCTTGACCGCTCGCCGGTATGGAAAAGGGCCACAACGGTCAGAACGCATCCGAAATGCCACCGAACCTCCGCCAAACAGCGCCCTGTTCGCGGCCCGCATGTGATCATTGCCGTTCGGCCCGCCGGGTGAGCACGACGACGGCTCCGCCGAACCCGAGCAGGCCGAGCAGAATGCCGGCGCCGTAGACCCACAGCCGCACGGGGTCGGCCCCCGGCGGGGTGGGGGCCGGGGCGGTCGTGCCGCCGCCGAAGTGCAGGCCCTTGCGCACCGCCACCGAGCCGCGGTAGCCGACGAGCTCGCCCGCGCGGGCGAGCGCGGCGGCGGCGTCGACGACGCCGAACCCGGCCTTGTCGTCATAGCCGCCGCGCGGCCCCCCCTTGGTGGAGGAGGAGACCGCCCGGGAGACCAGGTCGGGGGTGAGGCTCGGGTATCTCGCCTTGATCAGGGCGGCCACCCCGGCCACCAGGGCCGTGGAGGCGCTGCTCCCCTCCACCTCCACGTAGCCGCCGCCCGGGACCGCCGCCGGGACGTCGACGCCGGGCGCGCCGACCAGCACCGAGAGGTTGTCGCTGCTGAACGCGGCCGGCCGGCCGCGGCGGTCGACGGCGCCGACGCCGATCACCCCGGCGTAGCCCGCCGGGAAGCTCCAGAAGGAGGTGCCGCGCTTCTGCGCCGCCTGCGTGTCGCCGTCGTTGCCCACGGCCGCCACCAGCACCACCCCGCGCGCCAGCGCGTACGCGACCGCCTCGCGGTCGGCGCGCTGGGCGGCGTACTCACCCAGCGACATGCTGATGACCTGGACCCCGTGGTCGGTGGCGTACCGCACCGCCCGCGACAGCGGGCTCTCGGCCGGCAGGCCGAGGCCGTCGTCGGGCGCGACCAGGTTGTCCTCGGGCTCGCCCTCGTCGATCACCGGGACCGACAGGATGCGCGCCTCGGGCGCCACGCCGATGAGCCCGCCGTCGCGCCCCGAACCCGCGATGAGCGAGGCCATCGCGGTGCCGTGCGGGCCGGAGGAGATGGTCTCGTCGTCGAAGATGCTCGACCGCATGTCGGGCGCGACGGTGACCTTGTCCTTCAGGACCGGGGTCTTGACGTCGACGATGCTGTCGATCACGGCGACGGTCACGCCCGCGCCGCGGCTGGTCTTCCACGCCTGCTCGGCGTTGATCGCGTCGAGCACCCACCGCTGCCGGTCGCGCACGTCCTGCCCCGCCGCCGGCCCGGCGAGCAGCCCGGCGAGCGCGAGCGCCGCGCCGAGCGCGCCGGCCGCCCTCAACACACGTTCCCCTGGGTGCACCGGGGGATGTCGGGAGGCGCGGCGAGACCGCGGGCGATGTGCCCGGCGATCGACTGGGCCGTCGGCCACAGCTCGCTGTGGGTGATCTCCTCGGGCGGCACGGCGGCGCGGGTGCGGCCGTCGGCGTACCCGGCGGTGGAGAAGACGATGTACGGGCCCGCGCCGGTCCAGCCGGTGCGCTGGCGCTGCGCGGCCCCGAACCGGTCGGTGGCCGTGCCGGGGAAGGCCACCGGCCGGACGCCGACGCGGTCGTCCACGGGAAGGTCGGCGGCGGTGTCCACCCTTTTCTCCTCATCGGCCAGCACGGCCACCCCCACGGTCACCACGAAGGTCGAGGTCTGGTCGACGTAGGTCGCGCGCAGCATGGTGCGGCAGCCGTGCTCGCGCAGCACCGAGGCGACGGGGGCGTCGACCACGGAGGGGCACCGCGCCTCGGGAGCGATGCCCACGCGGCGGGCGAACTGGCGGACCCGGGAGAGCCCGAGGTACTCGACCTGGGCCGGGAAGACGGCGTCGGCCCGCCACGCCTGCCAGCGCCGCGCGACGTCCTGCTCGGCGTAGCGGGCGCGCTCCGCGACCGTCAGCGGCCGGGAACGCGTCTCCTGCAGCACCCCGACCGCGCCGAGCAGCACGTTGATCGCGGCGATGGCCAGGATCGTGCCCATGATCAGCAAGAACAGGGAGCGAAACCGGATGCCGCGCTCGAGCTCCTCGCGGTCTCGCGCCGCCCGCAGGCCCGCCGCGCGGGCACGCGAGCCGCTCCACGACCGCGCTCCCCCACCGGCCGGGCCGGCCTCGGACCGGAAGGGCCCCGAGCGCGGGCGAAGGCCGCCCGTGGGGAGCCGGGGCGCGCCGCGCGCGCCACCGGCACGCGCGGGCCAGGGCGTCACCGGCCGCGCCCGTGGCTCCTCAGGCGACATACTTCGATGCTACGTCGGCGCCCGCCGCCACCGGCCCCCTCGCCTCCCTTACATTGCCTGGTGTCCGCCTCGCGCCTCTGGCGGCCCTCGCCCGCCTGCCGCGCCCGCCGCGCCGCAGGAGCACCACCACCGCCGCCAGGCTCACCCCCGTGCCCGCGGTCGCGGCCAGGGCGATCCCGCCGTACAGAGTGATCATGCCCGTGTCGCGGCGCACCACACGCACCGGCGGCAGCGGCGCGGGCCCGGCGCCGAGCCCGGCGGACATGGGCAGGTCGGCGTCCTGGGCGCCGGGCCCCGAGGCGGTGTGGCGGTGGCGCGCCAGCCTCGACGCCTCGGCGAGCGCGCGGGCGGCGTTCACGACGCCGAAGCCCACGCCCGGGTCGTACCCGCGGGCGGGCCTGCGCGTGACCCCGGTCGTGAGCGCCTGGGCGACCAGCGCCGGGGACATCCGCGGATACCTGGCCTTGATCAGCGCGGCGACGCCGGACACCAGCGCCGTGGCCTGCGAGGTGCCCCGCCCGACCCAGTATTGGTCGCCGGGCCCGGCCCCGAAGACGTCGACGCCGGGCGCCGCCACCTGCACCAGCGAGTTGCGGTTGGAGAACGACGCCTTGTGCAGCCCGTGGTCGGCGGCGCCGACGGAGATCACCCCGGGCAGCGACGCCGGGTAGGAGTACGGCCCGTCGCGGCGGCCCGCGCCGTCGTTGCCCGCGGCGGCCACCAGCACCACGCCCTTGGAGACCGCGTACCGGATGGCCGCCCGCTCCTGCCGGGTGGGCCGGTCCTTGGAGATCGACATGTTGATGACCCGCGCGCCCTTGTCGACGGCGTACCGGATGCCGCGCGCGACGACGTTCTCGAACCGCGCTTGGGAGTTGAAGGCGTGGAAGCCCGGCTCGTCGTCCTCCAGGATCACCCGGACCGACAGCACGCGGGCGGCGGGCGCCACCCCGATCACCCCGTCGGAACGTCCAGGCCCGTGCCCGTGCCCGGCGATCAGCGAGGCCATGTACGTGCCGTGCAGGCGGCGGGGCGGGGTGCCGCGCGGGTTGGCGCCCCGGGTGAGGTCGGGACCGGTGACCACCGAGCCCACCAGGTCGTGGTGCCGGGGGTCGACCCCCGAGTCCAGGACCGCGACCAGGACGCCGGCCCCCCGGGTCAGCCGCCAGGCGTGCGCCACGTCCAGGGTGCGCAGCACCTGGCGCTGGCTGCCGCGCACCTGGTCGGCGCGGGCGGGCGCGGCGGCCAGGACGAGCGCGGGCGCGAGCACGGCCAGGGCCAGGATCACGGCCCCGGCGAGGAACAGCGTCG
This sequence comes from Sphaerisporangium sp. NPDC005289, assembly GCF_040607455.1. Taxonomy (NCBI): domain Bacteria; kingdom Bacillati; phylum Actinomycetota; class Actinomycetes; order Streptosporangiales; family Streptosporangiaceae; genus Sphaerisporangium; species Sphaerisporangium sp. NPDC005289. The sequence goes on along the minus strand of NZ_JBEXGS010000006.1, from coordinate 322,645 downwards.
CGCGCGGTCGCCACGCCGATCCTCGCGACGGTTCTCGCGACGGCCTTCGCGCCGCTCCTCGCACCGGCCCTCGCGCCGCTTCTCGCGACCGCCCGGCGCGGACGGGCGTCGTGCTCAGCACTGCCAGTCCTTGCCGGCGCAGTCGGGCCGCGCCGGGGTGGAAAGCGCGGTCAGCACCCGCTCGGCCAGGTCGGAGGCGAAGGCGAAGATCGTGGAGCGCTGGTGCCCGACCGACCGGGCCGGCCTGCCGTCGACCTGGCCCGCCGTGGTGACCACCAGGTACGGGCCCGCCTGCGCCAGCGAGGACGCCTGGCGGGCGGCGGCCGTGAAGCGGTCGGCGACGGTTTGCGGGAAGGTCAGGGCGCGCAGCCCCGGCGAGGGCACGCCGCCCGGCGGGAACGCGGCGCGGGCCCTGAGCGCGGAGTCCTGGTCGGGGAAGGCCGCGACGCCCACGGTCACGACCACGCCCTGGAGGGCGTCCAGGTAGGTCGCCCGGAGCACGGCCCGGCAGCGGGCGGCCTTCAGCGCCGCGCGGAGCGCGGCGTCCACCGCGGCCGAGCAGTCGGTGCGGGAGGAGATGCCGACCCTGCGGGCGTACTCCTGCCCGCCCTGCTCGGCGACGTACGGCAGGGCCGCGGGGAAGATCCTGCCCGCGGGCCACACCTGCCAGCGGCGCGCGGTCTCCTCGGCCGACGCCCGATGGACCTCGGCGGCGCTCGGGCCGCGGGTCAACTCGGTGCCCGCGGCTCCGGCGGACACGGCGGCGGCCACCGCGCAGACCAGAGTGAGCGCTGACGCCACCACCAGGGACGGCCACGTACGCAGGACACTCACCTGCCCGACCTTAACGCCCCGGACAAGCGGACATCCGGCGTTCCATCCGCATAAACCCCATTGGAAAGTACTTGACGCTTTGGAAAGTGGAAAGTACTTTCCTAAGTGGAAAGTGAGGAGCCGACATGGACGCCACCCCCGAAGACGCCCCCCGCGTCACCCCCCGAGACCCCGCCCACACCACCCCGCAAGACGCCGCGCACACCCTTTCCGAGCACGCGTCGCGCACCACCCCAAGGGGTGCTGCACACACCCCTTCGGGGCCCGCGTCGGACATCTCGCCCGAGGAGGCCGCGCGCGCCCTGCGCGAGATCCGCGAGTCGCAGGCCCGGATGATCAGGTCCCGGCCCTGGTTCCCCGCCTGGTACACCACCGGCGTCGCCCTGTTCGTCACCGGCATGCAGTTCCTCACCGAACCCGGCACCCCCGGGGCGGCGACCGCGACGGGCATCGTCGTCCTGACGCTCGCGCTCGCGGGGTCGGTGGGCGCGCTGGTGCTCTTCGAGCGGCAGCGACCCCACCGCAGCCTGATCACCGGCTCGATCCTGCTCTGGTTCATGGCCTGGGTGGCGGTCTGCGTCGGCCTGTGCCTGGCGGTCGCCCTGCCCCTGTCCGGGGCCGGGGTGCCCTACGCCCGCACCTACGCGGGCCTGGCGATGACGGCGTTCATGGCGGTCACCGGCCCGCTCGTCGGCCGGTGGATCACCCGGCGCATCGCGGCCGCCGTCGAGGCCGGCTGATGGCCGAACTGGACCCGGCGATCCACGCCCCTGTGCGGCTGCGCGTCATGTCGCTGCTCGCGGCGGTGGAGGAGGCCGAGTTCGCCTTCGTCCGCGACGAGGTCGAGGTGAGCGATTCGGTGATGTCCAAGCACGCCGCCGCGCTGGAGTCGGCCGGGTACGTGGCGATCCGCAAGGGCCACGTCGGCAAGCGTCCCCGCACCTGGCTCCGGCTCACCCCGGAGGGCCGCCGGGCCTACACCTCCCACGTCGCCGCCCTCCGCGACATCGTCGCCCGCTCCGGCCTCTCCCTCACCGACGGATGACCCCCGGACCCCACCTCGTCCCGGCAACACCCGAAGCCGGCCGCATCAAGGGCACTAAGCCCGTCGAACCATCCCACGGATCGGCCGAAAGGACCCGCTCGGGGCGCGGCGGTGCTGTGAGGAGGAGGGAGCGAGTGCGAGGAACGAGCGCTCGCGGACGACGACGAACGGCGCCGCCTCAAAGGCGCCCCGAGCACGCCGAGCGGAGCGAGGCCAAGAAAAACGCGACCCGCCCTCCGCTGGGGAGGGCGGGTCGCGTTTCGAGGTCGCGTCAGTAGGTGGGCAGCGAGGGGTCCACCGTCTTGATCCAGCTCAGCACGCCGCCGCCCACGTGGACGGCGTCGGAGAAGCCGGCGCTCTTGACGACCGCCAGCGCCTCGGCGGAGCGGGCGCCCGACTTGCAGTGCAGGACGATCTTCCTGTCCTGCGGCAGCCGCTCAAGGGCCGTGCCCCGCAGGAACTCGCCCTTGGGGATCAGCACGGCGCCGGGGATGTTGACGATCTCGTACTCGTTCTGCTCGCGGACGTCCACGACGAAGATGTCGTCGCCGCGGTCCATCATGTCCTTGAGCTCCTGGGCGGTGATCGTCGAGCCCGTCGCGGCCTGCGCCGCCTCGTCGGAGATCGTGCCGCAGAACGCCTCGTAGTCGATCAGCTCGGTGATCGTCGGGTTCTTGCCGCACAGCGGGCACTCGGGGTCCTTGCGGACCTTGACGTCCCGGTACTTCATCTCCAGCGCGTCGTAGATCATCAGACGGCCGACCAGCGGCTCGCCGATGCCGGTCAGCACCTTGATGGCCTCGTTGACCTGGATGGAGCCGATGGAGGCGCACAGGACGCCGAGCACGCCGCCCTCGGCGCACGAGGGGACCATGCCGGGAGGGGGCGGCTCGGGGTACAGGCAGCGGTAGCAGGGCCCGTACTCGGCCCAGAAGACGCTCGCCTGGCCGTCGAAGCGGTAGATCGAGCCCCAGATGTAGGGCTTGCCCAGCAACACGGCCGCGTCGTTGACCATGTAGCGGGTGGCGAAGTTGTCGGTGCCGTCCACGATGAGGTCGTAGGCGGCGAAGATGTCCATCACGTTGTCGGTCGTGAGGGCGACGTTGTGGATGACGACGTTGACCAGGGGGTTGATCTCGCGCACGCTCGCCGCGGCGCTCTCGGCCTTCAGCCGGCCGACGTCCGACTGGCCGTGGATGATCTGCCGCTGAAGGTTTGACTCATCAACGACATCGAAGTCGACGACGCCGAGCGTGCCGATTCCGGCCGCGGCGAGGTACATCAAGGCCGGGGAACCGAGGCCGCCGGCGCCCACACACAGCACCTTGGCGTTCTTCAGCCGCTTCTGCCCGGCCATCCCGACGTCGGGGATGATCAGGTGGCGAGAGTAGCGGCGCACCTCGTCAACGGTCAGCTCGTCGGCCGGCTCTACCAGCGGTGGCAACGACACAGTTCTACGCTCCCGTTTCAGGGGATTCACTAATTGGCGGCTCGCCCGTCAGGCTACGCGCCCCGCCGTCTGTCACAACCTAACCCGGTCGCCCCCGCATTCCCGAATCGGCGATCTTATCCGACGAAGGTCGTATCCCTCGACTTCTGGGCTTTCTGCGGATATTTCACCCCGTCCTCGCCAGCGGCCGTCGGGCGCCGTCCTGCAGCAGGAGGCGCACGTGGCGGGCCACGAGGCCGGGACACTCCATCTGTGCGACGTGCGCCGCGTGCGGCAGCAGCACCAGGCGCACGTCGGGGAACGTGCGGCCCGCGCGCGCGGCCATCCGCGGGTGCACGAGGCGGTCGTGCCGGCCGTGGACGACCAGCGTGGGCGCCGTGACCTGCCCGGCCAGCCGCCACAGGTTCTCCTCGCCCCGGCGGAAGTACTCGCCGACCAGGGCGCGGGCGGAGCCGACCAGGGCCGGGCCCGCGTAGGGCAGTTCGTCGCGGCGGCGCAGTTCGGCCACGGCGTCCTCCAGCCGGTCGGGATGCACCCGGCCGGTGTCGGCGTAGCACATCTCCATGGTCGCGCGGATGCGCCGTTCGGCCGGCAGCGCCCGCAGCCGGGTCATCGCCCATTCGCCGATGCGCGGGGTGGCCGACATCGCGACGCGGGCGGGACCGTAGCGGGGCAGCAGGTCGGGCAGCGCGGGTGAGACGAGGGTGAGCGTGCGGACCAGGTCGGGCCGGGTGGCCGCGACCCGCACCGAGACGGCGCCGCCCATGGAGTTGCCGAGCAGGTGGACCGGGCCGCCGAGCAGCTCGATCAGCGACGTCACCGCCGCGGCGTGCGCCGCCACGGAGTAGTCGCCGCCGGGATGCTCGGGCGAGTAGCCCGCTCCGGGCAGGTCGAGGGCGTAACCCCTGACCTCGTCCCGCAGCTCGCCCATCAGGTCGGTCCAGTTGGTGGCCGAACCCGCCAGCCCGTGCACGAACACGGCCTTCTCGGGCGGCCCCTCGGGCGTCGAGCGCACATAGACGGCCAGGTCGCCGAGGTCGAGCAGCTCTCCTGGCCAGTGCGGTATCGGTTCGTCCACCGTCTTTCCCCCTCGCGTTCACCCTCGGTTTCGACGATAACCCCCGTCCAGGGCTGCCGGGGCCCCTGTGGGCCGGGGCTGGGGTCCTGAGGGGTGGGGGGAGAGGGTACAAGATCGCGGGAAATATCGGACAAATCGGGAAATAACGATCTGAAAGATATAAGGGCAGGTTAAGTAGCTGCCAAAAGGCAGCGATCACCGTTTGTCGTATGGGTCGCCCGGAAAACTAGACATGTGGGAAGACTCATAACGAGTCATCCGGCATTTACTTCCTAATCCAGTAAATGCGTCCGCTGGGCAACCCGATGCGTCAAGGGGGAAAACGCAATGCCCGACGTCAAGAAATACGCGGCCATGCTGACCGTCACCGCTGCACTCACCGGTGGTGTCGTCGGCCTCGGCGCGACCACGGCCACGAGCGCGTCCGCGTCCGCGGCCGTCACCACCAACTTCGGCTGGGGCGACGACTTCGGCGGCTTCGACGGCGGCTTCGGCGGCGGTGGCGGCGGCTTCGGCGGCGGCTTCGGCGGCGGCCAGTGCCACCACGGGGGCGGCCAGGGCGGCCACCACGGCGGCCACGGCGGCTGGGGCGGCTACGGAGACGACGACGGCGACGGCGACTGGGGCGGCGGCAAGGGCTTCAGCAAGCACCGTCGTCACCACCACAGCCGCGGGGGCGGCCACCGCAACTGCTTCTTCAAGGTCGTCGAGGCGCGCTTCTTCCGCGCCATCATCGGCCACAACAGCCACGGCGGCGGGCACAACAACTGGTTCCGCGACGACCGCCGTCACTGGAAGCCCGAGCACCACTGGCACGGGCACAAGCACCACGGCAAGCACGACGACCACGGCGACCGTTGATCGAAGATCCTAGGCGGCCCTCCGGGTGGCGAGCCCACCCGGAGGCACGACGGGCCGCTTAGCACCTAATGGAAGGCCCCGGAGCGATTTCCGCTCCGGGGCCTTCCCCGCGCTCGGTGACCGCAGGCGTTTCGACGACGCCACCATTCAGGGTTGATTCCGTCCATTTCGGGAAAAGTCCCGGCACACCCCCTGCCCGGTCTGCCCGTTACCCGCCGTCCCCGCCGTGGATGACCCACGGCGGAAACGGCGGCCTCAGGCGGACTTGCGGGCGCGACGCTTCGGCGCCTGCTTCTTGGTGTCCTTCTCCGCCTTTTCCGATTTCTCCTCAGCCTGGCCGGCGGCGGCCTTCGCGGCCGGCTTCCTCTTGTCCGCCGGGGCCTTCTCGCGCCCGCCCTCGCGCTCGCGCTTGGCCGCGTCGACGCTGGCGCGCAGCGCGGCCATCAGGTCGACCGCCGGGCCGGCCTGCTCGGCCGCCTCAGGCCGCACGAGCTCCTTGCCCGCGACCTTGGCCTCGATGACCTGCTGGAGCGCCTCGCGGTAGGCGTCGTGGTACTCGGTGGGGTCGAACTCCCCGGCCATGGTCTCGATCAGCGACTCGGCCATCTGCAGCTCCTGCGGGCGGACCTCGACGTCCTCGTCCACGAACTCGAAGCCGGGCTCGCGGACCTCGTCGGGCCAGAGCATCGTCTCCAGCACGAACACCCCCTCGCGGATGCGCAGGGCGGCCAGCGACTCGCGCTGGCGCAGCGCGACCTTCACGATCGCCACCTGCCCCGTCCGTTCGAGGGCGTCCCGCAGCAGGACGTACGGCTTCACGCCCGCGGACTCGGGCTCCAGGTAGTACGACTTGTTGAACAAGATCGGGTCGAGCTGCTCGGCCGGGGTGAACTGCAGCACGTCGATGCGGCGCGAGGTGCTGAGCGGCAGGTCGGCGAAGTCCTCGTCGGTGAGCACCACGATCTCGCCGCCGGCCAGTTCGTAGCCCTTGGCGATCTCGGAGTACGGGACCTCCTCGCCGTCCACCGAACACACCCGCTTGTACCGGATGCGGCCGGCGTCCTCGCGGTGCACCTGGTGGAACGACACGTCCTTCTGCTCGGTGGCCGAGTACAGCTTCACGGGAATCGTGACAAGACCGAACGAGATGGCACCCTTCCAGATGCTACGCATGACCTCTCCTCACCTCAGCCCCACTATCGAACGCATGTTCGCTAGCGGCAAGGGCGCAAAGCAGTATCCAAATGGGCAGATACCCAGTGTGGAATGCCGTATCCGGTCAAGCCACTATCTGCTCGAACGGTGATGGACGAGAGCACGGGAAAAGAAACCTCAGGGGAAGTGGTGCGAGTGGCGGACAAGGTCCGGGTCAAGGTCGATCAACGGGAACTGACCCTGACGAACCTGGGCAAAGTGCTGTATCCCGAGGCGGGGTTCACCAAGGCAGAGGTGATCGACTACTACAGCCGGGTCGCACCCGCGATGCTCGCCCACCTCAGCGGGCGCCCGCTCACCGTCAAGCGCTACCCCGGCGGCGTGGACGGCCAGTTCTTCTTCGAGAAGAACCGCCCCGCGCACACGCCGGCGTGGGTGCGCACGGCCCGCCTGCCCGCCCCGGGCAGCACCAAGGACCGCGACACCATCGAGTACGCGATCGTCGACGACCTGCCCACGCTGGTCTACTTCGCCGGCCTCGCCGCGCTGGAGTTCCACACCCCGATGTGGCGGGTGGACGAGGAGGGCCGCGCGCTGCCGCCGGACACCATGGTCTTCGACCTGGACCCGGGCGCCCCCGCGACGATCGTCGAGTGCTGCCGGGTCGCGCTGCGGCTGCGCGAGGCGCTGGCCGAGGACGGCCTCACGGGGTGCCCCAAGACCAGCGGCAACAAGGGCATGCAGGTGTATGTGCCGTGGACCGGCCGCGAGGACGACCCGTCCGGGTACGCCAAGGCCCTCGCCCAGCGGCTGGAGAAGGAGAGCCCGGAGGAGATCGTCAGCCAGATGGCCAGGAAGCTCCGCCCCGGCAAGGTCTTCATCGACTGGAGCCAGAACAACCCGGCCAAGACCACCGTCACCCCTTACTCGCTGCGCGCCAACCCCGTCCCCACCGCCTCCACGCCGATCACCTGGGAGGAGGTCGCCGGCTGCGCCCGTCCGGGCGATCTGGTCTTCACCGCCGAGGACGTCCTCGACCGCGTCGCACGACTCGGCGACCTCATGACGCCGCCGGAGCGAAGTCAGGCCGGGGAGGGGCCGTAGTCTGGACGCATCGGGGTATGGAGCGCGCGAACCGAGCGCTCACCGCCTACGGAGGGACGGAAGATGTCGGAGATGGACCTGAGCGGCCGCGAGGTCCCGCTGGACGCGCTGGAGCCCCTCGACGATGTCGCCGAGGAACTGCGGACCGAGGTCCCCGAGGCCGACGCCATCGAGCAGCACCTCATCATTCGCGGCGAACGGCGCGAGTGGCCGCTCGAGATCCCCTATGACGCCGACCCGGCCGACGCCGCCGACCAGGAGCGCGTCGTGGACCTGGACGACGACGACTATCGCTGATCCCGATTACCCGCGCGTAGGATGTCAACCTCGCACCGGAACCATGATCAGCACCGACCGCCGCGCTGCCAGCGGCCGCGCGGCGGGTGAACCGTCCTCAAGGAGAGACCCGTGACCGCTACCCCGGACGCCAAGCCCCGGGGCACCCGGCTGCCCCGGATGGCCCGTCGCCGCCAGTTGCTGAACGCGGCGCAGGAGGTCTTCGTGGAGAACGGCTACCACGCGGCCGCGATGGACGAGATCGCCGAGCGGGCCGGCGTCAGCAAGCCGGTGCTCTACCAGCACTTCCCGGGCAAGCTCGAGCTCTACCTGGCCCTGCTCGACCTGCACGTCGACGACATGGCCAACCGCTGCCGCGAGGCGCTGGCCTCCACGACCGACAACAAGCAGCGCGTCCAGGCCGCCATCGGGGCGTTCTTCGACTTCGTCTCCAGCCAGGGTGAGGCCTTCCGCCTGGTCTTCGAGTCCGACCTGCGCAACGTCGCGCCGGTGCGCCAGCGCATGGAGCGCTCGCTGCGCGAGAGCGCCGAGATGATCAGCCAGGTGATCCAGGAGGACACCGGCTGCTCCAGCGACGAGGCCCACCTGCTCGGCGTCGGCCTGGTCGGCATGGCCGAGGTGAGCGCCCGCTACTGGCTCGCCAGCCACGGCTCCATCCCCAAGGACGTCGCGACGCAGCTCATGGCCCGCCTCGCCTGGCGGGGCATCGGCGGCTTCCCCCGCACCACCTGAGCCCTTGTCCCGCTGTTCGCCTGCGGCGATCAACGGCCTCCGGCTGTTCGCTTGACGCGATCAACGCCGGTCGCCCGCCCGCCGAAGAGTAACGATGGCACCAGCACATCTTCCCCGCCGACGTCGAAAGGCAGCCCGATGGAAGTCAAGATAGGCGTGCGCTCCGTGCACCGAGAGATCATCGTCGAGACCGAGATGTCCGTCGAAGACGTGGAGCAGGAGCTGCGCAACGCCCTGGCGGCCGATCGAGGGGTCTTCTCCCTCACCGATGTGAAGGGCAAGCGCATCGTCGTCCCGGTGTCCGCGCTCGGCTTCGTCGAGATCGGCGGCGACGAGACGCGTCCTGTCGGGTTCGGCGGCACCGTCTGACCGTCCGCTTCGGGGGCGTGTCCCCCGGGGCGCGGGCGGTGAAGCGGGGGCCCGCGCTGAGGCCCCCGGCGACGACCGTCGCGGGCTCTACACGCCCGCGCACTCTTCTCGCGACTGGAGCGAGCAACCACAGGGACGGCGTGCGGGCCGCACCTCGTCCCGCTTGTGACTGACCGCCGGGCAGCCGGCGCTCCCCCTTCGCAACACCGGCCGGGATGTCCAGCGGTTCGGTCCACATCTCATCAGGAAACTGCCGTAGCGGCGCGAGGCCCTCATGTTCGCACGCTACAACCGCTCGGGGCATTCGCGCCCCTCGATCACGGCACCTGTTCCGCCAGAAGTCCGAAACTCCGCGTTCAGGGCCCCGGGACGAGGCCGAGTGCCGACATGCGCCGGCCGTGCTCCTCGGTGAGCCGGGCGAACAACCGCCCGATCTCCACCAGGTCGGTCACCGCTTCGGCCCGTCCGCCGGCGGCCTCGGAGGCGGCGTCGTCCTGGGCCTGCGCGATGGCCGAGACCAGCAGCAGGGCCAGGTCGGGGCGCGCCGCCGCCACCCGGTGGGCCTGGCTGAGCGCCTCGCCGACCATGCGCCGCGCCCACAGCGCGAGCCTGCCGCCCAGCTTGGGGTTGTCCGCCAAAGCCGCGCGCACCCGCTCCACCACGAACTGCGAGCGAACCTCCTCCGCCAGCGCCTCGTCGACGATCTCGCGGGTCTCCTTGTCCACGTGCCGGGCCGCCTCGCGGTAGAAGTCGGCCGCGATGCCCGTGCCGACGTACGCCTTCACCAGTGCCTCCAGCCAGTCGCCCGGCCTGGTCTGCGCGTGCCAGTCGTCCAGCGCCGCCACGAACGGCGCCATGGCGCCCTCGGGGTCCACGCCGAGCGAGGACAGCCGGTCGCGCAGGAGCCGGAAGTTGGCGTATTCGGCGGCGGCGAGATCGCTGAGCTCGGCGCGGTCGGTCAGCGTGGGGGCGAGAGTGGCGGCGTCCTCGGCGAGCCTGAGGAACGCGGTCAGCTCGGCGTAGGCGAGGACGCCGAGCAGATCGACCACACCGGCAGGGGAATCACTCATGGATGCAGGGTACGAGTCCCGCCCCGGCCCGTGGGCCGCCGCCCGCGCACCCCGGCCGCGAACCTTGTCCGCGGAGCCCGTTCTGGGGGGCAGGGGATGGCCTCGAGGCGGGAGAAACCCCTGAAGACACGGCCGTTCGCGATGTCGAACACCAAGAAATCGGCTCACTCTTGTGGTATCGAGTACACTGCTCTGTAAGAGTGCGACCGCAGTATGTCTTCAGGGAGATCATCGCCTGATAGCCCCCACGCGCGTTACGCCGCGGGCGGTCGCCGAGACGAGATGAAGGTTGGCTTTTCCGCGCGGACCCGGCATGAGGTTCCTTCTGCCAGCGGTCCCGGAAGCCCGCCTTCGCAGGAGACTTAGGCAGGCCGAGCTGACCACGTTCCGAGACCTTGGAGTCATACCCGAGATCGCCGATGCCCTGGAGACCGAGGGCATCGTCTCCCCGTTCCCGATTCAAGAGATGGCCCTACCCCTCGCGATCAGCGGGCAGGACGTCATCGGCCAGGCGCGCACCGGCACCGGCAAGACCTACGCCTTCGGCGTGGCGATGCTCCAGCGCGTCGGCAAACCCCGCAAGAACCGCAAGAAGCCCCGCGGCCTGGTGGTCGTGCCCACCCGCGAGCTGGCCCTGCAGGTCACCGAGGACCTCGTGGTCGCCGGCGGCAAGCTCGGCTCCCGCATCCTCACCGTGTACGGCGGACGGGCGTACGAGCCGCAGATCGAGGCGCTCAAGCAGGGCGTGGACGTCGTCGTCGGCACGCCCGGCCGCCTGCTGGACCTGGTGAAGCAGAAGCACCTCGACCTCGGTCAAGTGTCCATGCTGGTCCTGGACGAGGCCGACCGCATGCTCGACCTGGGCTTCCTGCCCGACATCGAGCGCATCATCAAGCTCGTCCCGGCCGAGCGGCAGACCATGCTGTTCTCGGCCACCATGCCGGGCGAGATCGTCCAGCTGTCGCGCCGCTACCTGTCGCGCCCGACCCATGTGCGCGCCGAGAACGCCGACGCCGACAGCGAGGACGTCTCCAAGACGATCCAGTTCGTCTGGCGTACCCACCGCATGGACAAGATCGAGATCGTCGGCCGCATGCTCCAGTGCGAGGGCCATGGCCTGACGATGGTGTTCTGCGAGACCAAGCGCGCCTGCGACATGGTCTCAGAGCAGCTCAAAGAGCGCGGTTTCGCCGCGGCGGCCGTGCACGGCGACCTCGGGCAGGGGCAGCGCGAGCAGGCGCTGCGCGCCTTCCGCAACGGCAAGGTCGACGTCCTGGTCGCCACCGACGTGGCGGCGCGCGGCATCGACATCGACGACGTCACCCACGTCGTCAACTACGACTGCCCGCAGGACGAGAAGACCTATGTGCACCGCATCGGCCGTACCGGCCGGGCCGGGCGCACCGGCGTGGCGGTGACCTTCGTCGAGTGGGAGGAGCTCACCCGCTGGAAGGTCATCAACAACGCCCTCGGCCTCGACTTCGCCGAGCCGGTGGAGACCTACTCGACCTCCCCGCACGTCTACACCGACCTGCACATCCCCGAGGGCACCAAGGGCGTGCTCCCGCGTGCGCAGCGGTCCCGTGCGGGCCTGGAGGCCGAGCAGATCGAGGACCTCGGCGAGACCGGCCGGCACCGCTCGCGCCGCGACCGTGACGATCGACGTGACCGCGACGACCGCCGTGACCGCGACGACCGCCGCGAGCGCGAGGAGCGCCGCGAACGGCCGGCCCGCAACCGCCAGCGCCGCCGCACCCGCGCCGGCCAGGCGGCGGAGGCGGGACAGCCCGTGGGCACGGACGCCGGCACGGTGTTCGAGGGCGACATCCTCGCCCCCGAGCCCGCCGATCCGGCCGTCCTCACCGCCCCGGCACCCGTGACGACCTCACCGGAGCCCGTGCCGTCCACGGCCGTGCAGGCTCCGGAGCCGGTCGCGGTCAGCCAGGCTCCCGAGCCGTCCACGGTCGAGCGGGCTCCCGAGCCGGCCGCCGCCGAGGCGCCGGTCCTCAAGCGCTCCCGCAGGGGCGCGAACAGGGCTGCCCTCACCGAGGCCCTGGCCGAGGTCGCCTCTCCCGTCGTGCGGGACGACGACGCGATCGCGCCTGTAGCCCAGGAGGCGCTGATCGGCGTCGACGAGCTCGACGCGGCGGCGCCTCCCGGGCCCGTCGCGCCCGTCGCGCCCATCGAGCACGAGGCGCCCGTCGCGCACCCCGAGCCGGAGCGGATCATCCCGCCCTCTCCGTTCTCGATCATCTTCCGGTCGCCCGACCTGGCGACCGACGATGACGTGGCCCCCTCCGCGGCCTCCGAGCGCCAGCAGCAGCGCCGCAGGCCGTCCAACCAGCGTCCCCGGAGGGGCTGACCAGGCGGCACATGAAGTTCCGTGGCCTGAGCGGCCGGAACGGCGGGACGCCCTCGGGGGCGGCCCGCCGTTCGAGCGGCGCGCGCTGATCGCGGTGAACCGCCATCTGATCGGGTGAGAGAGTGGAAAGTCAACCAGCAAACCGGCATAGGGCGTTTGACGGTGTCGCGCTGATGGACCGTCAGTATTGTGGTGCCGCGTGAGCACGCCGCGATTCCTGACCCTGCCTCCCGGTGTCCGCGCGCAGCGGATCACGACTCCCGTGGGCACGTTCGCGGCCCTGGAGGCGCTGCCCGTCAGCGGCGTCCCCGAGCGCTGGCCCGCTCTGCTGGTGCCCGGGTACACCGGCAGCAAGGAAGACTTCATCGCGATCTTCCAGACGCTCGCCCAGGCCGGGCGCCGCGTCGTGGCGATCGACATGCGCGGGCAGTACGAGACCGAGGGGCCCGACGATCCGGCCGCCTACACCTGTGAGGCCCTCGGCGAGGACATCGACCACGTCGCCGCGGCCGTCGGCGACGGCGAGCCCGTCCACCTGCTCGGGCACTCCTTCGGCGGCCTGGTCACCCGCGAGGCCGTCATCGGCGGGGCCACGAAGCTCGCCTCGTACACGCTGATGAGCTCGGGCCCGTCCGGCATCACCGGGCCCAGAGAACAGGCGTGCCGCCTCATGCTCCGCGAGCTACCCGAGGTCGGCCTCGCGCACCTGTGGACGCACCGCCTCGAACCCGAGGCCATCGTCGCCGGCCTGCCCGACGACATCCTCGCCTTCCTGCGCAGGAGGCTGTTCTCCAACTCGCTGACCGGGCTGGTCGCGATGGCCCGGCAGGTGCTCGACACCGCCGACCGGCTGGAGGACCTCCGTGAGGTCGGCCTGGCCACGCTGGTGCTCTACGGCGAGCACGACGACGGCTGGTCCCCCTCGATCCAGTCGGAGATGGCCAAGCGGCTCGACGCCGAATGCGTCGTGGTCCCCGGCGCCCTTCACTCCCCCGCCGTGGAGGCACCCGAGACCACCGCTCACGCCCTGACCCGCTTCTGGAACCACGCCGAACAACATCTCCCCCACACCTGACCTGCGGCGCCACCGGCCGCCGGCCAGGCCGGGGGGCGGGGTCAGCCGGATTCGGCGGCCAGGCCGTCCCAGGGCTGGTGCGGGGAGCCGGCAGCCTGACCTTCGGGGCAGTGGCGCCGGTAGTCGCACCATGAGCAGACCGGGCCGGGACGCGGCGGGAAGCCGGCGTCGATCTGCGGCGGCACGGTGACGGGCCCGCCGGCCGGGACGGCCCTCGGCGCGCCGACCGCCCTCGAACCGGCCGAACCCGCACCGGCCGTCCTCGCGCCGGCCGTCGCCGTGGCGGCGGACCATTCGCGGTAGCGCTCGTCGGCCTCGGAGGCCTCCGTGGCGATGTCCTCGGCGCGGCTCAGGTGCCGGCCGAGCGACTCGGCGGTGTGCTCCCACGCGAGGACCTCGCCGGTCGGCACGTGGTGCAGCTCGACCTTGTGGCACGGGCGGTGCAGGACGCGCGAGGACGCCACGGCATAGATGGCCAGCGCGAGCGACGAGCGGGCGTCGTCCTCGGTCAGCGGGCGCCGGCCGGTCTTGTAGTCGACGATGACCAGCTCGTCGCCGCGCCGGTCGATGCGGTCGACCCGCCCGGACACCGCGATCACCGCCGTGCGCGTGGCCACGGTTCGCTCGACGCCGACCGGCTCGTCCGCCGGGTCGAGCGTGCTGGTGTAGCCCGACACCATGGCCCTGGCGCGGTCGCGCCACAGCGTGGACTGCTCCTGGTCGCGAAAACCCTCGGTGATCCAGCCCTTGGTGAGCAGGATCCCCGCCATGGCGGGGGTCCTGCGCTCGTACGGCTCGCGCCACCAGCCGGCCAGGGCGTTGTGGACCGAGGCGCCGACGCTGTTGTGCGCCCATGGCGGCCCCTTCGGCGGGGCCGGCCGGTCGAGGTAGGTGAAGCGGTAGCGACGGGGGCAGTCGAGCCAGGTGTTCAGCCTCGACGGCGTGCAGGAGTACAGCCGTCGCGGCATGCCTTCCAGGCCGAGTTGCTGCACGTCACTCGTCGAAGCTCAGCTTGATCCCCGACACGCGCGTGCCGTCGGCCAGCGGCCCCTCGGCCACGGCCTCGTCATCGTCGTCGGCCGCTCCCGTGCGGGTGAGCGACCCGGCCAGCCAGTCGTCGAAGTGCGGCTCCTGCTCGCCGATGGTGGTCTCTTCGCCGTGCGCGGGCAGCACCCGCGTGTCCGGCGGCAGCGTGAACAGCCGCTCGCCGATGGCGGTGAGCTGGTCGGCCAGGGCGGGATACTCCCCGCCGAGCTTGCCGGGGCCGTCGGCCAGCAGGGTCTTGCCGGTGAAGACCACCCCGAGCGCCTCGACGTACAGCGAGACGCCGCCCTGCGTGACGCCGGGCGTGGCCATGACCTCCAGCTCGACATCGGCGACGCCGAAGATGCCCTCGTCCTCCATGTCGATGTCGGGGTAGGTCTCCGCCCAGGTCTCACGCCAGAGCTGGCGGTCCTTGCGGTTGAGCGCCACGACCGCCTCGTCGCGCGCCGCCACCTCGATGGCCCCGCCCACGTGGTCGGGCAGGCCGTGGGTGCAGACGACGGCGAGGATCTCGCGGTCGCCCACGTTGGAGAGGATCGTCTCCGCGTCGCGCGCGGGGTCGATGACGATGACTTCCTCGTCGTCACCCACGATCCAGGTGTTGTTCTCGACCTTGTGCTCGGCGCCGTCGATCGTCACGACGCCTTCGGTCACCACTCGCTCGATACGCGCTGTCACGGCCACGACCTTACCGAACACTCGTGCCCGTCTCGATATTTACCGGGGACGCATTGTCGCCGATCGGCTCCGGCGCGCCCGTCCCCCCGCCGGGGACGGCCGTGGAGCCTCGCCGAGGGGGTCACGGTTCCTCGCCCAGCCGGGGCGAGAAGGCCCCGTAGGGCAGGTCGAGTTCCTGGTCGTGCTCGCGGAGGTCACGCAGCGAGAGCTGGGCCAGGGCGACCAGGCACCCCGCCTCGGCCGGCCAGCCGATCACCCACAGCCAGTCGCCCATCGCCTCGCCGACATAGACGGCGCGGTCGGGCCGCCCCTCGACCCACCACAGCGCCGTGGGGTGCCCGTGCGCCTCGACCTTGGCGTTGGGCGGCCCCGCGTCGAAGCCGGGACCCGGGTCGGGACCGTCCAGGCCGGCGAAGGCCGCGCCGAGCCCCATGCCGGGCTCCTCCGCGACGATGATCAGGTCGGCGGGCCCGTGGGTGACCGAGGGGCCCGAGCAGACCACCACGCCCGCGCGGGCGCCCGTGCGCTCGTCGCCCGCGTCGCCGAAGCCGGTCACCAGCCAGTTCGGCGGCAGCGGCCACGGCAGCCAGAAGGGGACCGCGGATTCCTTGCGGATCGCCTCCAGCGCCTCGCTGGAGGGACGCCGGGTGTGGAAGGGCAGTACGGCACCGTGCACGCCGCAACGCCAAGCGCTTGACCATGCGCTTGGCGGCCGTAGCGTGCCGAAACACCGAGGGCAGGTGGGCGCGGCTCTCACAGTTACCCACGGTGCTTCCGCCGGCGCGGGTAAGTCAAGGGCCATCCCGTTATCGCGGCGTAATCTTGGCACATGCGGGAGAGGTGCGTTGGCGGAGTGGTGCTCGACGGCGCGGGCCGGTTGCTTCTCGTCCGGCGCGGGCGGCCGCCGGGCGAGGGGCTGTGGTCACTGCCCGGCGGCCGGGTGGAGTCGGGCGAGTCGGACGACTCGGCGCTGCGGCGCGAGCTGCTGGAGGAGACGGGGCTCACCGTGTCGGTCGGCGGGCTCGCGGGCACCGTGGAGCGCCCGGGTCCCGGCGGGGTGGTGTACGAGATCCACGACTACTTCGCCACCGCAGGGGCGGGGACGCCGCATGCGGGCGACGACGCCGCCGCCGTGGGCTGGTTCGCCCCGGACGAGCTCGCCGGTCTCCCTCTCACCTCCGGCCTCCTCGAGGTCCTGACCACCTGGCACGTCCTCCCCGCCGCATCCGGCGCGTGAGCCGGGGTCCCGGGCAGGCAGGCCACGATCCTCGGCGGACGCGCCACGGTCCCGGGCGGACAGGACACGGTCCCGGGCGGGCGGGCCACGGTCCCGGGCGGGCCGGACGGGAGGTCAGCGGCTGAAGGAGGTGCGCCACAAGGTGAGGTGGTCGGAGGCGTAGGTCGTCGAGCGGCCGACGGCCACGACGCGGTCGCCGTCGACGGCGATGGCGCCGAGCCACTGGGCGCCGTCCCCGGTCATGCCGTCGCCGGTCAGCGTGTGCCGCTGCCAGTCGGTGCCGTCCTGGGACGTCCAGACCGCGCTGTCCTCGGTGGCCGGCGGCCCGTAGGAGCCGACGGCCACCAGCCCGTCACCGGATGCCGCGACATCGAGCACGGTCGCCGTCGCGTCGGCAGGCAGCCAGGAGTACGCCCAGGTCACACCGTCGTCGGTCGAAACGGCCGCGAAGGGCCGCTCCACACCCTTGTCGTCGGTCGCGCCGCCCACCGCCACGATGCGCTGATCGTGCACCACGACCCTGCGCAGGCTCGCCGAGCGGGCCCCCTCGGGGATCACCCGCTTGCGCGCCGTCCAGTTCAGCCCGTCACGCGACGACCAGACCACCCCGGACGTGCGGCCCGCCGCGCCCGACCCGCCGACCGCGAGGTAGCCGTCGCCCGTGGCGACGATGTCCTCGACGCGCACGTCGGCGCCGCCCGCCGGGAGGCTCTGCGGCGCGGCCCGCGAGAAGCGCTTGAGATCGGGCGAGAACCACAGGGCGGCCACCACGCCGCCGGGACCGCTGTCGTCACCGGCCAGGACGTAGCCCTTCCGCCCGGCCGCGACCACGCGCGGGACCACGGCGTACCGCCCGGAGGCCCCGAGCGCGGGCGACTCGGGGCCCGCGCGCCAGGTTCTGCCGTCGCTGGAGGTGGCGAGCAGCGGACGGACGAACGCCGAGTCGGCGGTCGTGCTGCCCACCGCGAGCCAGCCGTGGGGGCCGTGGACGACGTCGTTGAACGCCTGCCGGCCCGCCCCTCCCAGTGCGGGCGAGGCGACCGGCTTCCAGCTCTGCCCGGTCGCGCTGGTCCAGATGCCGGCGTCGCCCTTGACCGAGCCGACCGCGACGAAGGACTCCCCGGCGGTGACCAGCGCGGTGGTCTCGCGAGCCGAGCGGGTGAGCCCGCTGATCTGCGCGAGCGGCACCGGGGCGGCGGGCTCGCCCTTGCCGGCCATCATCAGCACCGGCAGGTTGTCCAGGCCGCCGGACCGCTGGTCGCCGGCCGCCACCAGCGTGCCCGCGTCGGTGATCGCCAGGCCCCGCAGGGTGCCGGGGATCTGGCCGAGGTCGGTGCTCTCGGTCCAGCTCTCGCCGTCGGTGCTGGTGAACACGGCGTACCTCTCCCAGCCCGACTCGGCGACCGCCGCGACGCCCGCCGCGGAGGAGGCCAGGCCGCGCACGCCGGTCGCCTCGCGCCCGAGCCCGCCGATCACCCCGCACTGGCGCCACTCGTCCCCGAGCTCGGAACAGTAGACCCGCACCTCGCCCGCGCCGGACTTCTGCAGGGTCGGGACCAGCAGGAACCCCTTGCCGGTCACCGCGAGCGCGCCGGGCTCCGGGCGGACGCCGGGCAGCGCGGCGGCGGTGCGCAGCCAGGTCCTGCCGCCGTCGGGGGAGCGCAGGATGACCGAGGTCGTGTCGCCCTTGCCCGGGTCGGCGAGCGCCACGACGGCGTCCCCCCTGGCCACGACGGCGCGGATGGCGCGCACCTTGTCGGTGGCGCCGATCTCGCCGGTGTCGACGCGGCTCCAGGCGAGCCCGTCCGGCGAGACCCAGGCCACCGGGCCGCTGCCGCCGTCCGTCAAGGTCGTGGAGCCGACGGCCACGAAGCCGCCGGCGGTGCGCGCCAGGTCGGTGATCCGGTCGCCGCTCCAGAAGGCCGACAGCCGGGAGGGGTCGACGGCCGTCCACGAACGCCCGTCGGTGCTGGTCCACATGCCCCTGACCCCGGCCGCGCCGGGCACCTCGGTGCCCGCGGCGAGCCAGCGGCCCTCTCCGCCGGTGACCAGGCCGGCCGACCCGGCGGGCTGGTAGCCGGTGGCGCCGCTCACCCGGCCGAGTTGCCAGGTCCTGCCGCGGTCGGAGGAGACCAGGAACAGCGGCCTCGGCACCGGGCTGGTGGTGTCGCTGCCGACCGCGACGACGGTCGAGCCGACGGAGGTGACGGCGTTGAGCACCTGGCTGGAGCCGTTGCCGCTGACGCCCGGCGGGGCCACGAACGCCTGGTCGCCCGAGCCGCCGTCGCCCGCGGCCAGCCGCAGTCCTGAACTGGCCGGGGAGTTCACCCAGTTGACGATCACCAGTCCGAGGCCGGCCGCCGCGAGCAGCACGACGACCACAAAGATCGGGGTCAGCACGCCGCGTCCCGGGCCACGCCACCGGGGGCGGCGGGTCTGGCGCGGAGTCCGGGGGGCGGGCTGGTCGCGGTGGTGGCGGCCGCGCCCGCCGCGCGGTCGGGGCGGGCCCGAGGCGACCAGGACGTCGGGCGGCACCGTCCGTCCCGCGGGAGGCCGGCCGATGCGCTCCTCGGGCTGCGCGCCGAACGCCGGGACGTCGTGAGCCCCGTGGCCGGCCGCGTAGGGGTCACCCGCCGTGGCGGCCTCATCGGAGAGATCGCCGAAAGCGTGGGGGTCGTCGTAGGCCGCGTACGGATCCCCCTGCGCGGACAACCCGCCGGTCGCGTACCGGTCCCTCCCGGACGCGCCGCCGGTCGCGTACGGGTCACGCGGGAACGGGTCACCGGGCGCGTATGGGTCGCTCTGGGCGGCGTCGCCGGTCGCGTACGGGTCACGCGGGAACGGGTCACCGGGCGCGTACGGGTCGCTCTCGGACGCGCCGCCGGTCGCGTACGGGTCACGCGGGAACGGGTCACCGGGCGTGTAAGGGTCGCTCTGCTGGGGCGCGCCTGGGGACGAGGCGCCGTGGGAGCGCGATCGGCGCGGGGCGCGGGGCTCGTCTTCGGGTTCGGCCGGGATGCTGGGCTCGACCCGGATCTCCGGCAGGTCCCGCGAGATCCCCTGCGCCGGCGGCCCGCCGGACGGTGTGCGCGGGGGCCCGGAGGCGACCAGCTTGTCCGGCCGGTCGACGATGCGGCGCGGCGGCCAGGCCGGCTCGTCCTGCGCCCGCGCCGCCTCGTGCTCGTACTCCGCCGGAGCGCCGTAGTCGGGCTCCGGCGGAGTGCCGTAGTCGGACTCGGCCGGAGCGCCGTAGTCGGAGCGGGCGCCATGGTCGCGCCGGGCGCCGTACCCGGGTTCGGCGCTGTACTCGGGATGGGCGTCGTAGTCGTACTGGGGGGTGTGCTCGGACGGGACGCCGCGCGGGGAGGGGGCCTCGGGGGCCCAGGCGGAGGAGGTCTCCACCGGCGGCTCCGGCGACGCCCGGCCGGCGCTGTGGCGCGGCTCGGCGGCTCCGCCCCCGTACGGCCGCGCGTAGGGATGGCGGCCCGCCGAGGACGGCCTGGACGCCTCGGCGCGCTCGTCGTCATCGTCCGCCGGGGGCCGCTCGTCCGGGGTCGGCGCGCCGAAGGGCGGAAGGGCCCACGGGGAGTCCAGGGGCAGGCCGCGCGAAGGCGAGTCGGACGGCCCCGGCGGGGAGTGGTGCAGAACGTGGGGAGAGGTCCGGGCCTGGCGGGGCCTGGAAGGGTGTGGCGTGACGTCGCGGTCGGCGTCGTCGTCCGCCGGCCGCCATGACGAGCGCGGGTCGTGGGGGCCCGAGACCACGCTCAGCACCTCCTCGTCGGCAGGCTACCCCGGCGTTCGGTCCGCATATTGGGACCGTTCCACCGGACTCCAGCGCATCCGTCGCCCGTGCAACGGATCACGTGCGATCGTACCGATACCCAAACCCTGCCCGGTGATCACATAACGGGACAGAACCATGGCCGCTGCTCGCCCTCGCCGGCACCGCGCACCTCCCTGGGGCCGACCACCGGCCCGCACATCTTTAGGGCAACACGCCGAGGGGCATTCTGGCGAGACCTCTCTAGTCAGATTTATCGAGCGACAGCCTGAATTGCCCGCTTTTGGGCGATTATTACGACGACAACCGCGAAAAAGGTCAACTGGACCAGGGTGCCGGAAAGGGCCTGCCATGGCACCGCGCCCTGCCGCATCGCGCCCTCCAGTTCGCCCGCGGCCGCGGCCGGCAGGAAGCTCAGGACGTTGTTGACCACGTGCAGCGCGATGGGCGCCTCCAGGCCGCCCGTGCGCACCGCCAGCCAGCCCATCAGCACACCGAAGCTGAACACGTCCAGAATGCCCCAGTCGGTGTAGGCGTGCAGCGAGGTGAACAGGGCCGCGCCCAGCAGGATGCCCGGCCACGGCGTCCGCACGTACGCGCCGAAGGCCTGGATCACCCAGCCCCGGAACATGTACTCCTCGGCCGCGGCCTGGAAGGGCACCAGCAGGAGGATGACCACGAGCCCGGGCAGGAAGCGGCCCCACCCGGCCCAGCCGAACAGGGCGCCGATGTCCTCTCCGGTCACGGCGTACGTGGCGATCATGGCGGCCTGTCCGAGGATCAGCGCCCCGAAGGCCACCCCGACGCACAGCAGCAGCCACCGCCAGCGCAGCCGCCCGGCCACCGACGAGAGCGTCCCCGGCCGCCGGCGCTGGACCAGCCACGCGGTGAGGAACACCACCGGCAGGACCACCGCGATCGACAGCAGCAGGACGGCCAGCTCGAACACCGGCTGCCCGAAGAGCCGGTCGTCCGACATGAGAACGGGGACGCCGGTGAACTCGGCGACGACCACTCCGACGAAGATCACGACCAGGCCAGCGCCCATAAAGGCGATGGCGATGATGGCCGTCCCCACGATCGGGCGCCACCAGCGGTGGGCCGCGTTACGCGCCAGGTGGTCATAGCGCGCGCCACAGTACGGCGGGACGGCCCACGGAGCCGGCTCCGGCGGCCCCTGCCACGCCTGCGGGCCGCCCGGATGGCCCGGCGGACCCGGGTAGTAGGGCGGAACCCCCTCGGGCGGCGACCCGGGGCGGTACCGCGGATCACCTCCCGCCGGCGGGCCGGGCCGATGCCACCGATCACCCTGCGACGACGACGGCGGCTCGGCCGGCCGCTGCGACGGCCCGCCCTCCCCCGGCACGCCGTCGTCCCGGACAGGGCCGCCCTCCCCCGGCACGCCGTCGTCCCGGACAGGGCCGCCCTCCCCCGACGCGCCGGCTCCGTACGCGGGACCGCCCTGACCCGGCGCACCGGCTCCGTACGCGGGACCGCCCTGATCCGGTGTGCCGGCATCGTTCACAGGGTCGCCTTCGCCCGGTGTGCCGGACGCAGGCGCGGGCGTGCTCTGGGCCGGTGTGCCCTGGGCGGGGGCCGGGCCGTTCCCGGGCGCGGGGTGCCGGTGGGGCGGCCGGTCGGCGGGCGGAGGCTCCTGGCCCGTGGACCCGGATTCCGGCTGTGGCTGGTGCGCCTGTGACGGGTCGTGCATATACGTCATTGTCCTCGCACCCTCTCACCGCCCGGCGGTCGCCCGGCGCTCTGGGAGAACCTCTCGATCCTGGCAACCGTTGTGCGCATTTCTTCATAGACGCCGCCGTGCCCAGGATCGATGCTGCATGCGACAACCCGACATCCTTCAGGAGTAGATCATGAAAAGGCCAGGGCCATTTCACACGCTCGGCGCGGGGGTGGTCCTCGCCCTCGGGATCGGCGTCCTGAGCGCGCAGACCATGCCGCGCACCGACAACGCCTCCGCCTCCTCCGCCTCCGCCCCGGTCGCCAAGGCGACCACCTCGGTCGCTCCGGAGCCCGGCGAGACGGCCGCCGCGACCGCGTCCGCCTCTCCCCCGGCCGAGCCCGCCGACCCCACCCCCAAGCGCGCCGAGTACGCGGGCGTCGCCCAGGGCAACGGCGGGCTGGTGGCGGTCTCGATCAAGAACGGCAAGGCGGTCGCCTACTTCTGCGACGGCCGCATCGAGTCGTGGCTCAAGGGCACCGCCGAGAACAACACGCTCACCCTGACGGGCAAGGGCGGCTCGCTGATCACCGCGGCGCTCGGCGGCGGGAAGGCCCAGGGCAGGCTCCAGGTCGGCAAGGCCAAGTGGCGCTTCTCCGCCCCGCTCGTGAAGAAGCCGTCGGGCCTGTACCGCGCGACCGCGGTCGTCCGCGGCGCCAAGGTCGTCGGCGGCTGGATCGTCCTGCCCGGCGGCCGCCAGGTAGGCCTGGTGGACGTCGGCGACGCGGCGCAGGCCGCTCCGAGGCTCACCCCCGGCTCCCCGGTGACCGTCGGCGGCACGCGACTGATCCCCGAGGACACCGACGCCTTCATCGACACCCTCTGACGCCGCCGCCCCCGACGACCGCCGATTCCGACCAGCCCCTACCGGGACGACCCGCGCGTTCGTACGACCGCCGGTCGCCGCCGGGACAGACGATCTCCCTCACGACAAGGAACGCCCGCCATGACCGTCCCCGATCTTCCCCCCGTTCAGCGGCAGGACCCGCCCGTGCGGGTTTCCGTTTCCGCTCCCTACCTCGTCCCCCTCATCGTCGGCGGACTGGTGGCCGTCGCCCTCGGCGTCTACGGGCGCGCGCACACCCCGACCGGATACGCCGTGGGCCTGGCCGGCTTCTCCGGCGCCCAGGCCATGAAGTCGTGGCTGGCGACCGCCGCGTTCGTGCTCGCGATCGTCCAACTGGTCTCGGCGCTCGCGATGTACGGCAGGATCCCCGGCCTGCGGGCCCCGTCCTGGACCGGCACGCTGCACCGCTGGTCGGGCCGCGCGGCCTTCCTGGTGTCGGTGCCGGTGGCCTTCCACTGCCTGTACGCCCTGGGCGCGCAGTTCGACGTGCCGCGGGTGCTGGTCCACTCGCTGCTGGGCTCGTTCTTCTACGGGGTGTTCGTCGCCAAGATGCTCTCGCTGCCCAAGCGCGACCTACCGGGTTGGACGCTGCCCCTGCTCGGCGGGCTGGCCTTCGCCGCGCTGACCGGCCTCTGGCTGACCTCGTCGTTCTGGTTCTTCACGACGTTCGGCGTGACCTTCTGAGCCGGCGCCGCGCGGTCAGGAGGCGGGGGGCTCGAACGCCTTGGTGCGGGGAAGACCGGCGGCGCGGCCCTTGGCGGCGATGACCAGGGCCATCTTGCGGGAGGCCTCGTCGATCATCTCGTCGCCGAGCATCACCGCGCCGCGGCGGTCCACCGTCGTGGCGTGCTCGTAGGCGTCGAGGATCAGCTCGGCGTGGTCGTAGTCCTCCTGTGAGGGGGAGAAGACCTCGTTGGCCGCTTCTATCTGCGTCGGGTGGAGCACCCATTTGCCGTCGAAGCCGAGCGCCGCCGACCTGCGGGCGGCCAGGCCGAACCCGTCGAGGTCCTTGATCTGCAGGTACGGGCCGTCGATGGCCTGCAGGTCGAAGGTACGCGCGGCCATCAGGATGCGCATCAGCACATAGTGGTAGGCGTCGCCCTCGGTGTATCCGGGGGGCTGCCGCCCGACGACCAAACTCCTCATGTTGATCGAGGCCATGAAGTCGGCCGGGCCGAACACGAGCGTCTCGAGGCGCGGCGAGGAGGCGGCGATGGCGTCGACGTTGACCAGGCCGCGGGCGCTCTCGATCTGCGCCTCGACGCCGATGCGCCCGACCGGCAGCCCGGCCGCCTTCTCGATCTGGGTGAGCAGCAGGTCGAGCCAGGCGACCTGGACGGCGTCCTCGACCTTGGGCAGCATCAGGCAGTCGAGCACGTCCCCGGCGCCCTCGACGACGTCGATCACGTCGCGGTAGGTCCACGCGGTGGACAGGTCGTTCACCCGCACGACCCGCGTCCTGCCCGACCAGTCGCCCTCGCGGAGGGCCTGGACGACGTTCTTGCGGGCCTGCTCCTTGGCCTGCGGCGCGACGGAGTCCTCCAGGTCGAGGAAGACCTCGTCGGCCGGCAGGCCCTGCGCCTTCTCCAGGAAACGCGTGTTGCTGCCGGGCACGGCGAGGCACGAACGACGTGAGCGCATGCGCACACGCTAGCCTCCCCGGCCTCTTCGGCCCGCTGTGGGCCGGTCACAAAGGGGGGGACCCGTTGTTGGCACGGATCCTGTACCGATTTCCGAGTGTTTGTACGGACAATGACGTAGATAGCCTCGGTAAGGGAGATAGTCATGGCTTCTGATGCCTCTGCGGCGCTTCGGCCCGCCGTATTGTCCGATCTCATCCCCGGAAAGCTGGTTCGGGATGTCGTGCTGGTCGTGGGGGCGGCGGGCCTGACCGGGCTCGCGGCGCAGGTCAGCATCCCGCTGCCGGGCACCCCCGTGCCGTTGACGCTGCAGACCTTCGCCGTCCTGCTGGCCGGCGCGGCGCTCGGCCTGCCCCGCGCCTTCCTCGGCATGTCGCTGTACTTGCTGATCGGCCAGCTCGGGGTGCCGTGGTTCGCCTCTTCGGGCGGCAACGCCACGCTGGGGTACGTCGTCGGCTTCATCCTCGCGGCCTCGGTCGTCGGCGTGCTCGCCGGCCGGGGAGGCGACCGCACCCCGGCGCGCACCCTCGCGACGATGACGCTCGGCACGGTGCTCATCTACGCCGTCGGCCTGCCGTGGCTGATGGTGGCCACCGGCATGGACTTCCCTGCCGCCTTCGCCGCCGGTGTGGTGCCGTTCCTGATCGGCGACGCGATCAAGGTCGTCGCGGCCGCGGGCCTGCTCCCCGCGGCCTGGAAGCTCGCCGGCCGCTGAGCCGGCGAGCCACATGAGCCACTGAGCCACACGAGCCGCTGAGCTCTGTGAGCCCGCCCAGCCGCCCAGCCGCCGAGCCGTTGAGCCGGCGGACTCCTCGGGCGCCCGCGCGACCGCGGGCGCCCGGGGTGTGGGACGGCACGGGACCCCGGCCGTAGATTGCGAGGTATGAGTCTCTCGCTGATCGAAGAGGGCGCCAAGAAGTCGGGCGTCCTGTGGGTCTCGCTGGCGGGCCGCGACCGGCTGGCGTGGCACGTCTGGCACGACGGCGCGATCTACCTGGTCACCGGCGGCGGGGAGCAGGCGCTTCCCGGCCTCGCCGAGTCCTCGCGCGTGCGGGTGACGCTGCGCAGCAAGGACAACGGAGCCGAGTTGGTCTCCTTCGAGGCCGACGTCACGCCGGTCGATCAGTCGGCGCCGTCGGAGACCGAGGCCGGAGCGCTGGCGGCCCTGGTCAAGGAACGGCTCAACGCCTCGGACGCGACGGGGCTGGCGGGCCGGTGGGCGGCCTCGGGCGCCTCGATCGTGCGGCTGACGCCCGACGTGGCGGTCTGAGCCAGCAGCGCCCCGCCGAGGACGATCGCGCCGCCGATGATCTGCGCGGCGCCGAGCCGCTCGGCGAGCAGCGCCCACGCGATCACCGCGCCCGCGACCACCTCCAGGGACGACACGGTCGACCCGATGGCGGCCGACAGGCGCCGCACGGCGGTGACGCCGGTGACGTAGGCCAGGACGGTCGCGACGACGATGAGCCAGAGCGCGGCGGCGAGCACGGGGATGGTGCGGCCGTTGACGGTGACGCTCGTCCCGAAGGCGCTCCAGGGCACCTCCCAGGGCCGGGCGAGCGGCGCGAGCACCAGCGCGGCGCCGGCCATGCCCCAGGCGATGAGCCCGAGCGGGTCGACGTCGTCGCCGTAGCCGTCGCTCATCAGGAAGTACCCGGCGCAGCACGCCGAGGCGATCAGGCCGAGCAGCAGGCCGACGCCGTCCAGGGCCATCCCGTGCCAGACCTCCACCACGACGCCGAGGCCGGCGAGGACGACCACCGCCCCCGCGTAGGCGGCGCGTGGCAGCCGCACGCGGCGGACCAGCCGCACCCAGCACACGACCAGGACGGGCGAGGCGTACTCCAGCAGCAGCACCACGCCGACCGGCAGACGGGTGATGGCCAGGAAGAACAGCGCCTGCACCCCGGCGACGGCGATCAGGGCGTAGGCGGTGAAGAAGCCGCGGCGCCCCCTGGGGACGCGCAGCGCCCGCGGCCGGAAGACGGCGAGGATCGCGGCCAGCAGCAGCGCGGCGCCCGCCATGCGCACCCACACCGCCTGCAGGGGCGTCAGGCCGCCCAGGCCGACGAGTTTCGCCATCGAGCCGGAGAACCCGAAGCACGTGGCCGACCCGACCGCTATGGCGAGCACTCCGCCTCTCATACGCCACCGTCCTGTAATGACCGTCAGATGCTTTTGATCCTGTCACATGGCGTCCGGCGGGATCAAGGTGCGACCGTAGGTTGAGACGGCTTTTACGGGGGCCGGGCGCGGCGCGCGTGCCGCGACCTCGTACGCTGCGGTAGGTGAGGATCTTCGTCGCCCGGCTGGCCGGCACCCCGGTGTTCGACCCTGCGGGCGACCAGATCGGCCGGGCCAGGGACATCGTGGTGGCCATGCGCCCCAACGACGCGCCCCGCGTGCACGGCCTGGTCGTCGAGGTGCAGCCACGCCGCCGGGTGTTCCTGCCGATCACCCGGGTTCGCAGCATCGAGGCCGACGCCGTGATCTTCACCGGCACCATCAACCTGCGGCGCTTCGAGAAGCACTCCACCGAGTCCCTGGCCATCGGCGAACTGCTCGACCTGTCGGTCGACCTCGCCGGCGAGAAGGTCACCGTGCTCGACCTGGCCATGGAGCAGAGCAGGACCGGCGAGTGGCTCATCACCAAGGTCGCGGTGCTGCGCGGCGCGGCGGGCCGCGGACTGCGGCGGCGGCGCGGCGAGACGCTGGTCGTGGGCTGGTCGGACGTCACCGGGTTCGGCGTGGCGCAGGCCGACCAGGGCGCGGCCGGCCTGCTGGCCGCCTTCGAGGAGACCCGCCCCGCCGACCTGGCCAACGCCCTGCGCCACCTGCCCGACAAACGGCGCGCGGAGATCGCCTCGGCGCTGGAGGACGAGCGGCTCGCCGACGTGCTGGAGGAGCTGCCCGAGCGCGACCAGATCGGCATCCTCAGCCGGCTGGACGCCGAGCGCGCGGCGGACGTGCTGGCCGCCATGGACCCCGACGACGCGGCCGACCTGCTGCAGGACCTGCCGGCCGCGCAGGCGGAGGCGCTGCTGGCCCGCATGGAGCCCCGCGAGGCGGCCCCGGTCCGGCGCCTGCTGACCTACGCCGAGAACACCGCCGGCGGCATGATGACCAGCACGCCGATCGTGCTGCCGCCGCACGCGACGATCGCCGAGGCGCTCGCGGAGCTGCGCCGCCAGGACATCACCCCCGCCGTCGCCGCGCAGGTCTACGTCGCCCGGCCGCCGAGCGAGACCCCGACCGGCAAGTTCCTGGGCGTGGCGCACTTCCAGCGGCTCCTGCGCGAGCCGCCGTCCTCGCTCGTGGGCGGCGCGATCGACAGCAGCATCGACCCCATCAGGCCGCACCTGTCCCTGCCCGGGGTGACGTCCTACCTGGCGACCTACAACCTGGTGGCGGCCCCGGTGGTCGACGAGCTGGGCCGGCTGGTGGGCGCCGTCACGGTCGACGACGTGCTGGACCACCTGCTGCCGCCGGACTGGCGCGAGCGCGACGAACGCGAGCCGAACGGGGACGGCCTCCCCGGGACGACCGGCGGCCAGGCGCGGGAGGTGGGCGGTGGCGGTTAACCGGCTGGACCAGCCCCGCGAGATCCGCCGCACCATCCGCCCGCACTACGACCCCGAGGCGTTCGGCCGCCTGTCGGAGCAGATCGCCCGGTTCCTCGGCACGGCCCGCTTCCTGGTCTACATGACCGGGTTCATCGCCGTGTGGGTGCTTTGGAACGCCCTGGCCCCGGCGAACCTGGCGTTCGACCCCTACCCGTTCATCTTCCTGACGCTGATCCTGTCGCTGCAGGCGTCGTACGCTGCCCCGCTGATCCTGCTGGCGCAGAACCGCCAGGCCGACCGCGACCGCGTGCAGGGCGAGCAGGACCGGTTGGCGGGCGAGCGCAACCAGGCCGAGGTGGAGTACCTGACCCGGGAGATCGCCGGGCTGCGCCTGGCGCTGGGCGAGCTGGCGACCCGCGACTACATCAGGTTCGAGCTGGAACACCTGCGGGAGGACATCCTCGAGTCCCCGGCCCATCCCGACGGCGCCGGCGGCGCTCAGCGGGAGTAGGGCTCAGCGGCAGTAGGCGCTCAGCGGGAGCAGTGCACGCGCGCGACCGCGTCGCGTCGCGGAGCCGGTCGGTGTGCGCCACGAGCCGTGCTCCCCGGCCCCACCGGCCCGCCGGGGCCCGCTCCCGCGCGAGTGATCTCCGTCACCATGGACGTCGCGCGGTCGTCCCGGAAGGCCGCGTGAAGCCGCCGCGGCGTCCTCGCCGATCACCACCATCCGTTACAGGAGAGGCGGAGTTCGTCGGATCGGCCCTGGGTTCGTAGCATGGATCCATGGCACCCACCCCAGATTTGGTGACGGCCGCCCTGGCGACGGTCAACGACCCGGAGATCCGCCGGCCGATCACCGACCTCGGCATGGTCAAGAGCGTCGATATCTCCCCCGACGGGGTGGTGCGGGTCGGCGTCTACCTCACCGTCGCCGGCTGCCCGATGCGCGACACGATCACCCGCGACGTCACCGCCGCCGTCTCCAAGGTCGAGGGCGTCAGCGGCGTCCAGGTCGAGCTGGACGTCATGAGCGCCGAGCAGCGCAAGACCCTGCAGACGAGCCTGCGCGGCAACCGGGGCCCCGAGAAGGAGATCCCCTTCGCCAAGCCCGGCTCGCTCACCCGCGTCTTCGCCGTCGCCAGCGGCAAGGGCGGGGTCGGCAAGTCGTCGGTCACCGTCAACCTGGCCGCGGCGATGGCGTCCTCGGGCCTGAAGGTCGGCGTCGTGGACGCCGACATCTACGGGCACTCCGTCCCCCGCATGCTCGGCGTGAGCGACCGGCCGACCAAGGTCGAAGACATGATCATGCCGCCGGTGGCCCACGACATCAAGGTCATCTCGGTCGGCATGTTCAAGCCCCCGGGCAACAGCCCGGTGGTGTGGCGCGGCCCGATGCTCGACCGCGCGCTCCACCAGTTCCTCGCGGACGTCTACTGGGGTGACCTGGACGTGCTGCTGATGGACCTTCCGCCGGGCACCGGCGACATCGCGATCTCGGTGGCGCAGCGCATGCCCGGCGCCGAGATCCTGGTCGTGACCACCCCGCAGCAGGCCGCGGCCGAGGTCGCCGAGCGCGCCGGGTCCATCGCCTCGCAGACCCACCAGCAGATCGCCGGCGTCATCGAGAACATGGCGTGGCTGCCCTGCCCCCACTGCGACGAGCGCATCGCGGTGTTCGGCGAGGGCGGCGGCCAGGCCGTCGCCGACGGCCTCACCCGCACCCTCGGCACGCGCGTCCCGCTGCTCGGCCAGGTGCCGATCGACCTGCGCCTGCGCGAGGGCGGCGACGAGGGCAAGCCGCTCGTGCTCACCGACCCCGACTCCCCCGCCGCCACCGAGCTGCGGCGCATCGCCGACGGCCTGAGCAGGCGGTCCAGCAGCCTCAAGGGCCTGCAACTGGGCCTGTCCCCGTCCGGCCGCTGAGCGCCCCGCCCTTCCGGCCGCTCGGCGACCGGGAGGGCCCGTCCTACGACGGACACGCGAAAGGGCCGCCCCCGGTCTCAGGGGCGGCCCTTCGGCATGTCGTGCGGCTCGGACCGGCCTCGCCGTCGCGCCGACCTCGGACGCCACCCGGCCAGATGGCCCGGCGTCACGGGCTCAGGCGACCTCGGCGTCGCGGCTCAGGTGGCCTCGGCGTCGTACGGAGGGATCTCGCCGTAACCGAGCTCGTCGCCGGCCGTGGTGGCGTACACGTCGGCCGTGCCGCCGTAGGCGTCGGTGTACGGCTCGCTCTGGCCGGGGGTGTGGTCCGCGGCCGGCCGGTTCCAGTCGTCCTCGAGATCTTGGAGCAGGTGCTTCCTGACGAAGTTCTTCGGATGCAGGTCGGTCGGGTCGAAGTTGGCGAACTCGGGACCGAGGTTCTCCTGCAGGTCGCTCTTGGCGTTGTTGGCCATCTGGCGGATCTGCCGCAGCGTGCGGCCCGCCTGGGCGGCGGCCTGGGGCAGCTTCTCGGGCCCGAAGACGAGAAGGGCGATGACCACGAGTGCCAAGACCTCAGGCCAGCCGAGTCCGAACACGGTGATCTCCTACGCTTTCCTACGCCCACGCCTGGCGTCGGCCGGGTTCGTCCGACGGCGACATGGTTCTTCCCAGAGTAATGCGTGACCCGGCATGGGGCGCAATGAGCCGACGCCGATCAGGACGGCTGCGGCGTCGGGACGGGCACGGCGTCGATGGTCACGGTGGTGGTGCGCTCGCTGCCGTTCCGCTGGTACTTGATGGTGACCTTGTCGCCGGGCGCCTTGCTGCGGATGGTGACGATCAGCTCCGACGGCTGGGTCACCGGGGTGTCGTCGACCGAGAGGATGACGTCGCCGGGCTTGAGCCCCGCCTTGTCGGCCGGGCCGCCGGGAGTGACCGGCTGCTGGCCGCCCTGCGGAGTGGCGGCGATGCGGACGCCCTCGCCGGTGTAGTTCTCGTCGATCGAGACGCCGATGCGGGACTTCTTGGCCGTGCCGGTGGTGACGAGCTCTTCGGCGATGCGCCGGACGTGGTTGACCGGGATGGAGAACCCGAGCCCGATGCTGCCGCTCTGCCCGCCCAAGGAGGAGTTGCCGAGCGTCGCGATGGCCGAGTTGACGCCGATCACCTCGCCCGCGGCGTTGACCAGCGGGCCGCCCGAGTTGCCGGGGTTGATCGCCGCGTCGGTCTGGATGGCGTTGATGAACGACGACTCCGAGCCGCTCTCGCCGCCGGCGGTGACCGGGCGGTTGAGGGAGCTGACGATGCCCGTGGTGACCGTGCCGGACAACCCGAGCGGCGAGCCGATCGCGATGACGGGGTCGCCCACGACGACCCGGTCGGAGTTGCCCAGGAAGATCTCGGGGGCGCCGAAGGTGTCGGCCGGCCTGACCACCGCGATGTCGGAGCTCGGGTCGCGCCCGACGATCGTGCCGGTCGTGGACTTCTTGTTGTTGAAGGTCACCTTGATGGTGCCGGTCTGGGCCGCGGCGGCCACCACGTGGTTGTTGGTGACGATGTACCCGCCCTTGATCAGGAAGCCCGAGCCGGTGCCCGCCTCGCTGTTGCCTCGCACCTCGAGGGAGACGACGCTCGGCAGGACCTTCGAGGCCACGCCGGCCACGGAGTCGGGAGGACGGTTGACGACCACGCCGCTCGGCGTGCCGAGGCTGTAGGAGGGGTTGATGCCCGAGCCGCCGGACCGGGTGAGCAGGTAGGTGCCGAGGCTGCCGAGAATCGAGGCGACCAGCGCGATGACGACGGCGAGGGTGGCCAGCACGCCGGTGCGCGGGCCGCGCGAGCCGGAGCCGCCGGTCTCGGCCGGCGGCGCGCCGGGCGGCGGCGCCCAGCCGGGGCCCATGCCGTAGGCGCCGCGCGGAGGCGGGGGCGGCGGCGCGCCGTACAAGCCACCGGGGCCGCCGAAGCCCGCGGGGCCTCCCGGACCTCCAGGGCCTCCCGGCGAGGGCGGCAGCGGGCCGCCGGCGGGGTTGCCCCACCCGGAGGCGGAGTCGTCACCGGGCCGCCTGCCCTCGGCGGCGAAGGGGATCAGTCCGGTGGCGTCGCCGGAGTGCGGGGCCGGACGGTGGCCCTCGGCCCCGAACGCCATGGTGCCGCCCTCGGCGGTGAACGGGTCGCGCGCCGGGGCGCCGGGCTCGGCGGCGAACGGATCGCGCCCCTGCGCCCCGTACTGGGCGGTGGAGGCCTCACGCCCCTGGCCGGAGTGCTCACCCGCGAAAGGGTCGCGCCCCGGCTCGCCGGACGGCCAGGCGTCGGACGCGGGCAGGAACTCGGGCCTGACCCGCATGCCGCCGCCTGGAGACTCCGATGTCGAGCCATCCCCGGACCGCTGGGGTGGAGTGGCCACGTCCCCGCTGTCGAAGGTACGTGTCTCGTCGGTCATCGAAGGCTCACTCCCGAGGCCGGTCTACGTGGCTACGACAGATTGTCGCTCGGACCGCATACGAGCGCCGTAAACGCCCTGACGGGTCCCCCCGATCGTATGCCCGCCCCGGCCGTGACGTAGACCGGACGGCTCGCTGACCGGCCTCTGGAGCCACTACAGCGCCGGGAGCGGCCCGCACGGGACCGGCTCCCGGCCTGACGGCGCGGCCCTGCGCGGGCCGGGCGTCAGGGGTGGCTGGTGGGCGTGACGCCCCTTCCGGGCACGACCTGGCCGGCCGGCGCGGTCGCCCGGTGCTGGTTGGCGAACATCTCCACCGGCGGCGCCGGCGGCCGGTTGTTCACGCCGCCCACCATGAACAAGGTGCCGAGCGCGACGGCCGCCGAGGCGACGCCGACCGCGACGTACCCGGCGCGGCGGCCGCCCGCCTGCCGTCCCGGCCCCGAGAAGCCGCCGCGGCGGCCCGGCCGGTTGTCGGCCGGGGCGCCGTTCAGCGAGTACGACGGAGTGGGAAAGGGACGCACGCGCGGCGGGACGGGGCCCCCCGGCTCGGACATCCGCAGCAGGGACATGGTGAGGTCCGCCGGCACGGCGGGCGGTTCGAGTGACCTGAGACGGCTCTTGAGCGCCCGCATGGCGTCCAGCTCCGCGCGGCAGTCCGCGCAGAACGTCAGGTGCGCCAGGGCGCGCTCGCGCTCGGCGTGGCCGAGCTCTCCGTCGATCAGCGCTGAGGCGCGCTCTCCGAGATGGCTCATGCTCCCTCCCTGCTGACGGTCGGGGGGAGTTCGTCGCGACGGGGCGCACGGTGCTCGAGCGCCTCGCGCAACTGGCTGCGACCGCGATGGATCCGGCTGCGGACGGTGCCCAGCTTCACGCCGAGCGTCGCCGCGATCTCCTCATAGGACAGGCCTTCGATGTCGCAGAGCACCACCGCGGCGCGGAACTCCGGCTGCAGCGAGTCGAGCGCCGCCTGGATGTCCGGTTCGAGCTGGGCGTCGTCGTACACCTGCGCCGGGGACGGCTCGCGGCCGCGCAGACGCTCCCCCGCGTCGTCGCCGAGCCCCTCGAAGCGGATGCGCTGCCTGCGCCGCGCCATGTCGAGGAACAGGTTCGTCGTGATGCGGTGCAGCCAGCCCTCGAAGGTGCCCGGCGTGTAGCTCGACAGCGACCTGAACACCCGGACGAAGACCTCCTGCGTGAGGTCCTCGGCGTCGTGGACGTTTCCGGTCAGCCGGTAGGCGAGGCGATAGACGCGCGCCGAATGGGCGCGGACGACCTCCTCCCATGTGGGAGGCGTCCAACCTCCGTCGGGTAGCCGGGGATCGCTCCCCGGCGACGCACTGTCGGGAGTATCGGCCTGGTGGTTGTCCTCCACCAGCACTCCTCTCTCCGGGACCACCGCTACAGCCATAGTGCCTGCTTTCGTCCCTTCCTGCGTACCCACCGGCCATTGAGGCCGGACCGTGTTCTTCGAAGGCCTTGAACAAAGGTCGTTCAAAGCGTGCAACGTACCCGTTGTGGCGTGAGTTCCCGTTCGGCCCCGACTCCCCTAGGCTGCGACCAATACGTGCCACGGCGAAGGCGGGGAGGAGAGGCCGATGGCCCCGACGCCGACCAGTCCGGTGGAGGCCACGCTGGCCTACGCGGAGGAGTTCCATTCCGAAGACGAGGTGCTCAGCGCCGCGAGACGGCGCGGCATGGAGGTGGGCGCCGTCCCGATCCTGCCCGGCGGCGGCGCGGCCCTGTGCTTCCTCGCCACGGCGATCAGCGCCAGGTCCGTGGTCGAGGTCGGCACCGGCTGCGGCGTCTCGGGGTTGTGGCTGCTGCGCGGCATGCGTCCCGACGGCACGCTGACCAGCGTCGACGCCGAGCCCGAGCACCAGAGGCTCGCACGGCACGCCTTCGCGGAAGCCGGGTTCTCCGGCAGCAGGGTGCGCCTGATCGGCGGCAGGGCCCTGGACGTTCTGCCGCGCCTGGCCGACGGCGGCTACGACATGGTGTTCTGCGACGCCGCGAAGCAGGAGTACGGCGACTACCTGGCGGAGGCCGTGCGCCTGCTGCGGCTCGGCGGCATCGTCGCCTTCGACCACGCGCTGTGGCACAACCGGGTCGCCGACCCGGCGCAGCGCGACCCGGACACCGTGGCGATCCGCGAGCTGGGCAAGCTGATCAGGTCGGACGAC
Source organism: Sphaerisporangium sp. NPDC005289 (assembly GCF_040607455.1). Classification (NCBI taxonomy): domain Bacteria; kingdom Bacillati; phylum Actinomycetota; class Actinomycetes; order Streptosporangiales; family Streptosporangiaceae; genus Sphaerisporangium; species Sphaerisporangium sp. NPDC005289. Next base: position 288,142 of record NZ_JBEXGS010000006.1, on the reverse strand, counting down.
CGGCTGCGCGCGCTGATGATGCCGCTGGGCGACGGCCTCCTGGCCGCCGTCAAGATCGCCAACTGACGGCGGGCACGGACGGCGGGCCGGGCTCAGGCGTGGTGCGCGGTGGACCCGGTCCGGGCGTGGCCGGCGGTCGACCTGGTTGAGGCGTGGCCGGCGGCCGGCCCGGCTCAGGCGTAGTGCGCGGTGAACCAGTCGAGCAGCAGGCGGGCGCCGAACCCCGTCGCGCCCTTGGTGAAGACCCCGTCGTCCGCGGTGGTGCGGGCCACGCCGGCGATGTCGAGGTGGGCCCAGCGCCGCCCGCCGGTGAACTCGCGCAGGAACAGCGCCGCGGTGATGGAGCCCCCGCCGTACTTGTTCGCGGAGTCCACGTTGGTCAGGTCGGCGATCTCGGAGTCGAGCGCGGCGCGGTACTCGTCGATGAGCGGCATCCGCCACAGCGCCTCGCCGGACCTCGCGCCCGCCTCCAGCAGTTCCTTGGCCAGGTCGTCGCCGGTGGAGTACACCGCGCCGATGTCGCGTCCCAGCGCGATGCCGACGGCGCCCGTGAGCGTGGCCAGGTCGATGACGGTGTCGGGCTCCAGCACGTCGTCGGCGTAGGCCAGGGCGTCGGCGAGCACGAGCCTTCCCTCGGCGTCGGTGTTGAGCACCTCCACCGTGCGGCCGCCGTAGTGGGTGATCACGTCGCCGGGCCGCTGCGCGCTGCCCGAGGGCATGTTCTCGGCGGCGGCGACCAGGCCGGTGACGCGCGCCCGCACGCCGAGCCGGCGCAGCGCCCCGAGCACGGCGATCACCACGGCGCCGCCCGCCATGTCGGTCTTCATGAACTTCATGCCCTCGGTCGGCTTGAGGGACAACCCGCCGCTGTCGAAGGTGATGCCCTTGCCGATCAGCACGATGTGCGGGCCCGCGGGAGCCTCGGGCTCGTAGGAGAGCTGGATCAGCCGCGGCGTGCTCACCGACCCCTGGCCCACCGCCAGGATGCCGCCGAACCCGCCCTCGGCCAGCTCGCGCGGCTCCCACACCTTGACCCCGAGGCCCTCGCGCCCGGCGATCTCGGCGGCGCGGGCGGCCAGCCAGGCGGGGTTCTTCTCCGAGGACGGGGTGTTGGCCAGGTCGCGGGTGAGGGCCGTGGCGCGGGCGGTCACCTCGGCGCGCTCGACGGCCGCGCGGGCCCGCTCGGGGCCCGACAGGCGGATCTCCTCGACGGCCCTGGCCCGGACCGCCCCGATGCGCATCGTGTAGGAGCCCAGGAGCGCTCCCTCGGCCAGGGCGGCCCAGCCCGCCTCACCGGCGCCGGGGGGCAGGGCGATGTCGATGGCCCGGCGTCCCCGGGCCCGCCGGGCGAGCACGCCGCCGGCCTTGCGCAGGGCGCGCGGCCCGCCGTCGCCGATGCCGTACAGCAGGACCCGCCGCACCGCGTCGCCGTGCGAAACCGGCACCTCCACGACCTCGCCGGGCTCGCCCTTGGCGTCGTGGTGGGCGAGGAGGGCGGGGACCGGAACGGGCAGTTCCACCTCGGCGGTGAGTTCGCTCCCGAACGGCACCGCCAGCAGGTCGGCGTCCTGCGCGGGCGAGTCGACGAAGCTCAGCTCGGTCTCGATGGGCATGGTGGCCTCCCCGGCCTGGAAAGTGCGACAGCCCCGGCATGGGGTCTGACCCGGCCGCCGGGGCCGTCAAGTCGCCTGTGTCGATGGGTCGTATCAGGGGTATGTCAGCCGACGACGTTCTTCAGAGCGTCGCCAAGGGCTCTGGCCTCGTCCGGTGAGAGTTCGACGACGAGCCGGCCGCCACCCTCCAGAGGGACCCGCATGACAATGCCCCGTCCTTCCTTGGTGACCTCCAGCGGACCGTCGCCAGTCCGCGGCTTCATCGCCGCCATGCGTGTATCCCTTCCTGCCTCGGCCGGACGACACCGCCGCGCCCGTGTGCGCGCCCGGCCGCCCGCCGCTTTCACGTCTTCTGTGACGTCCCATTATCCCGCCTCGCGAGCGCGCATGGGTAACGATCTCCTCCCAGAATGCGTTGTCCGGGGCCCTGCGGCCGATCAAACTGGTCTATGTGAACGCCCGCGCCGCGCTTTTCGACCTCTACGGCGACCACCTGCGCATCCGCTCCGGACGGGCGTCCGTGGCCGCCCTGGTGCGGCTGCTGGCCCCCCTCGACATCGCCGCTCCGGCGGTCCGCACGGCGATCTCGCGGATGGTGCGGCAGGACTGGCTCACCCCCGTCCGGCTCGCCCAGGGGCCGGGGTACGCGCTCACGCCGAAGTGCCTGCGCCGCCTGGACGAGGCCGCTTCGCGCATCTACCGCACGGGCTCGGCGGTGTGGCCGGGCCGGTGGCACGTGCTGGTCTTCCAGCCGGTACGCGACCGGGCCAGGCGCGAGCGGCTGCGTGCCGACCTGGCCTTCCTCGGCTACGCCCCCCTGTGCGAGACCACCTGGGTCGGGCCGCGCGCCTCGCCGGAGCTGGACGCCCTGCTGGAGGAGCAGCGGGTCCGCGCCGACCGCTTCGTGAGCACTCTGGACGGTGACCCGCGCGAGCTGGTGGCCCGCGCGTGGGACCTGGGCGCCATCGCGCGGGCCTACGAGGAGTGGATGGGGCAGGCCGCCGACCTGGTCGGGGCCGTCTCGTGCGACGCCCCGGACGACCAGATCTTCGCCGCGCGGAGCAGGCTGGTCCACGGATGGCGCAACTTCCTGTTCCGCGATCCCGGCCTGCCGGCCGAGCTCCTCCCGCCCGCCTGGCCGGGCGACAAGGCCCGTGCCTATTTCGAACAGGAGGCGGCCCGGCTGCTCCCGGCGGCCGCCGCCTTCGTCGACCGCAACCTGGACAAAGGAGTCCACTGATGGAGCAGCCGATGGACGCGCGGCCCGGCGGCGAGCAGGTGCTCTACGCCGTCGAGCAGGGCGTCGCGACGATCACGCTCAACCGTCCCGACGCGATGAACGCCCTGACCATCGTGATGAAGGCGGCCCTGCTCGAAGCGCTCGAACGCGCCCGGGACGAGGCGGACGTGCGCGCCGTGCTGCTCACCGGCGCCGGGCGCGGGTTCTGCGCCGGCCAGGATCTGCGCGAGCACGCCGAGAACCTCGCGGCCGGGGCCGGTCTGGACGACACCGTCCGCGCCCACTACAACCCGATCGTCCTGGCGATCACCGGCATGGGCAAGCCGGTGGTGGCCGCGGTGAACGGCTACGCCGCGGGCGCGGGCGTGTCGCTGGCGCTGGCGTGCGACTTCAGGGTCGCGGCGGAGAACGCCCGTTTCGCGATGGCCTTCAGCGCCATCGCCCTCGGCCCCGACTCCGGCGCCTCGTGGACCCTTCCTCGTCTGGTCGGAGCGGCCAAGGCGCGCGAGCTGCTGATGCTGGGCGACCCCGTGGACGCCGCCGAGGCGGCGCGGCTCGGCATGGTGACCTCGGTCGTGCCGGCCGAGGAGCTGGCGCGGAGCGCCCGTGACCTGGCCGTGCGCCTCGCGCAGGGCCCCACGCTCGCGTACGGCGCCATCAAGCAGGCCCTGGACTTCTCCGCGGCGCAACCTCTGGAGGACGCCCTTTCGATGGAGGCCGACCTGCAGGACGCCTGCGCCAAGACCGAGGACCACCACAGCGCCACCCGCGCGTTCCTGGCCAAGCAGCGGCCTGTCTACGAGGGCCGCTGACGCCTCCGCCGTTCTCAGGCGATGCCGTCGCGCACCCAGCAGTCGGCGACGTGGTCGTTGACCAGGCCGATGGCCTGCATCAGCGCGTAGGCCGTGGTCGGGCCGATGAAGCGCAGGCCGTGGCGCTTGAGCTCCTTGGCCAGGGCCGTGGAGCCGGGCGTGGTCGACCGCAGGTCGGCGAGGGTGCGCGGCGCGGGCGAGGAGGGGTCGGCGTAGCGCCAGACCAGCTCGGAGACCCCGCCGGGGATCGCGGCGGCGGCGCGGGCGTTGGCGATCGCCGCCTCGATCTTGGCCCGGTTGCGGATGATGCCCGCGTCGGCGAGCAGCCGCTCCACGTCGGCCTCACCGAACGCGGCGACCGCCTCGATGGAGAACCCGGAGAACGCCTTGCGGAAGTTCTCGCGTTTGCGCAGGATCGTCAGCCACGACAGGCCCGACTGGAAGCCTTCGAGCGTCAGCCGCTCGAACACCAGGTCATCGCCGCGGACCGGCCGGCCCCATTCATCGTCGTGGTAGGAGATGTAGTCCGGAGCGCTGGTCGCCCAGCCGCATCTGATGAGCTCAGGTTCCACGAACGTCGAGGTTACCGCTCTGGCCGGTGGACTCGGGGCGGTCGTCCGCCGTGGCGGTGTCGCCGCCTGGGGCGTCGTGCCCTGCGGGCGGTTCGCCGTCCGGCTCGGGCGCGGCGGCGCCGGCGTCCCGCGGCGCCTCCGGCGCGGGCGGCCGGTGGTGCTTCGAGCCCGGCTCGGGGTCCGGTGAGCGCCTGCCCAGCCCCGAGGCGGTCCCCTCCTCCGCCGGCCGCTCGTCCAGCGGGCGGGCCGTCAGGCCCGAGAAGGTCCTCGGCGGCGCGGGATACTCCTCCGGCATCGCGATGGGCTCCGACGTCGCGATCACCCGGGGCCCCGTGGCGCCGTCGTACCGCGACGGGCCCTCCGGCCCGGAGGACAGCGTCTCGGACTCGCCGAGGGGGTGCGGCGCGGCGGCCAGCCCCTGGCCCTTCCTGACCGGCCCCGATTCGGGGGCGGGCGCCCAGGACGGCCGCGTCTGCGCCTCCTGACGGGCCTGGACGCGCCCCGCCAGCAGTTCGGCGACGCGCTGCTCCAGCACGGCGATGTGGGTGTCACGCTCGCCGATGGCCACCGCGGCCCGCTGAAGCGTCTCGTCCACCGTCTGTGTGTGGTAGCCGACCAGGCTCATCGGCAGCCGAAGCGCCATGAAGTCGACGGCCGTGAGCTGCCGCGGAGTGGGCAGTTCCAGGGGCGGGACGTCGGGGGCGAACTCCGTCAGCTCGCCGCCGCGCCCTTGCGAGACGATGACCACGCAGTACAGCACGGCGATCGCGGCGACAGCGAGAAGGACCAGCACATACGAATCGTGCCACATGGGTGCCTTTGAGCGCGCCTTGTTGATCCCGTACGCCGCCACGCATCAGCGGAGGGGCTGCTCGGAGTGGCCCGCCGGGTGAGGCGACCGGCATGGGGCACCGGTATGGCGGCACCTGTATGGCAGCATCGGTCGCATGACGCCCGTGCTCGTGACCGGCCCCGACCGCCCGCTCGACCCCTCCTGGGCGGTGGCCCGGTCGGCCGCCGAGGTCGAGCGACTCGCCGGCGCCGGGCGCACCGTCGTGGTGACCCTGTCGGGCGACGAGACCGCCCAGCTCGCCGCGGCGGCGGTGTTCGCCTGGCTGGGGGCCCGCGTCTTCCGCACCGACCACGAGGAGCAGGTGCGGCGCGCGGTCGACATGACCGAGTCGCTCGCCGGCAGGCGTCCCCCGGCCCTGGCCCGCCGCGGCCTCGCCTGAACGGGGGGCCGGTCAGCCGGTGGCCGACTCGCCGATCTCGTCGGGGTGGGGGGTGAGGGGCAGCGCGGGCTTCTCCAGGTGTTCCAGGGCCTCGGTGACCGTCGTGGTCCAGGAGATGGCGTCGAAGACGTTCGGGCGGGTGAAGCCCTGCTCGTACATGCCGTCGACCAGGCGGCGCAGCGGCTCGTACAGGCCCCACGGGTCCAGGATGACCAGCGGCTTGTCGTGCAGGCCGAGCACGCGCGCGGTCCAGATCTCGAAAAGCTCCTCCAGCGTGCCGATGCCGCCGGGCAGCACCAGGAACGCATCCGAGCGCGCGTCCATGGTCCCCTTGCGTTCCCGCATGTCGCCCGTGATGATCAGCTCGTCGGAGTCGGTGTCGGCGATCTCCAGGTCCACCAGCGCCTGGGGCATCACGCCCACCGTGCGCCCGCCGGCCCGGCGGGCGGCGCCGGCGATCGCGCCCATGCACGAGACCGTGGCTCCGCCGCTGACAAGGGTGTGCCCCCTGTGGGCCAGCTCGGTGCCGACCTCCTCCGCGAGGTCGAGGTACTTCTGATCGATCTTCTGGCTGGACGCGCAGAACACACAAATCGCCATTGCCACGGCGTCACCTTACATCGCGCCCCCTTCTCGGTCGGATCGGTCGAGGTGGTGGTTGGGCGGAGCAAATACGAGCCGGAACGCGCAGTCAAGGCCCCAGGGCGAGGCGCGCGACGGCCGGCGAACGCGGCGGAGGGACTCATCTGCCGTTATGGCCGCCACCGCACCCGGCTTCGCGAGGGCGGTGATGAAAGTTACACCCCGATGTCGTTCCTCGGCCCGATGCGACCGCAATTTTCAGACCGCTATAACCGAGGTCAGAGCGCATATGCGAACTTCAGGGAATCCGAAAGTTTCGCGATGGCCTTGACTTGTTTCGGCCAGGTTTCCAGACTGACTCCCCGAGGCGGCCTCCTCCTGCCAGCTCGGTGGTGCTGCGACGAGGGACGCCGTCCGCGACGCCTCGGTGGTGCGTTCCGGCGACGGGACGCGGCGTCGATCCCGCCGGCCATGCCGCTCGCGCGGCTTCCCCGCTTCTTCCTGATTCAGTAACTCATGGAGGTTCAGGCATGGGCACAAACGCCCTACCCCCCACCGGAACCAAGCGACCGCTCAAAGGGCTTCGGGTCGCGCTCGCCGGCGCTCTCGGCGTGCTCGGCACGGTCGCGGCGCTGACGTTGCCGGGCCCGGCCGACGCCGCGGCGAGCACGCTGGGTGCGGCGGCGGCGCAGAGCGGGCGGTACTTCGGTACGGCCATCGCCTCGGGCAAGCTCGGTGACTCGGCGTACACGACCATCGCGAACCGTGAGTTCAACATGGTGACGGCCGAGAACGAGATGAAGATCGACGCGACCGAGCCCAACCAGAACCAGTTCAACTTCAGCGCCGGTGACCGGGTCTACAACTGGGCGGTGCAGAACGGCAAGCGGGTGCGCGGCCACACGCTGGCCTGGCACAACCAGCAGCCGGGCTGGATGCAGGGCATGTCGGGCAGCAACCTGCGCAACGCGATGATCAACCACATCAACGGCGTGATGGGCCACTACAAGGGCAAGATCGCCTACTGGGACGTGGTGAACGAGGCCTTCGCCGACGGCAACTCCGGCGGGCGGCGCGACTCCAACCTGCAGCGCACCGGCAACGACTGGATCGAGGTGGCCTTCCGCACCGCGCGCGCCGCCGACCCGGCAGCCAAGCTCTGCTACAACGACTACAACATCGACAACTGGTCCTGGGCCAAGACGCAGGGCGTCTACAACATGGTCCGCGACTTCAAGTCGCGCGGCGTGCCGATCGACTGCGTGGGTCTGCAGTCGCACTTCAACGGCAACAGCCCTTACAACAGCAACTACCGCACCACGATCTCCAGCTTCGCCGCCCTCGGCGTGGACGTGGCGATCACCGAGCTGGACATCCAGGGCGGCTCGGCCAGCACCTACCAGTCGGTGACCAACGACTGCCTTGCGGTGTCCCGCTGCGTCGGCATCACCGTGTGGGGTGTCCGTGACACCGACTCCTGGCTCGGCTCCGGCGCCACCGCGCTGCTGTTCGACGGCAACGGCAACAAGAAGGCCGCCTACACCTCGGTCCTCAACGCCCTCAACTCGGCCACTCCCAACCCCACCCCGACGCCCACGGTGACGCCCACGGTGACGCCGACCGCGACGCCTACTCCCACCGGACCTGGCGGCGGCGGCAACGGCGCGATCAGGGGTGTCGCGTCCGGGCGATGCGTGGACGTGCCCAACGCCTCCACCACCGACGGCACCGGCGTCCAGCTGTGGGACTGCAACGGCCAGACCAACCAGACCTGGACCTCCACCTCGGCCGGCGAGATCAAGGTCTACGGCAACAAGTGCCTGGACGCCGGCGGCAGCGGCAACGGCGCCAAGATCCAGATCTACTCCTGCCACGGCGGCGCCAACCAGCAGTGGCGCGTCAACTCCGACGGCTCCATCACCGGCGTGCAGTCCGGACTGTGCCTGGACGCCACCGGACAGGGCACCGCCAACGGCACCACCATCCAGCTCTACACCTGCCACGGCGGCAACAACCAGAAGTGGACCTGGAACAGCTGACCCCCGCCGCGACGACAGGGCGCTGACGACCGGTTCGCAGGCCTCTGTCCGATCTAGATGAGGGACGTCTGCGGTGCGGCCGACCCGCCGCACCGCAGACGGCCGGCCCGCCGGCCCACCGCCCGCCGATCGACCGCGGGCACCGTGAGGACCGGCCGTCCGGCCCACGAACCCCCACGCCACCGAGCCTCCCTCGTCAGGGGCTCGGTGGCGTGGGATTCGCATCACAGCCCGCCATGCGCTCAGGGTTCCTGGCGGGCGCCGTTGCGCTCGCGGTCGGACTCGACGATGATCCGCACGGCCTCGTCCACGTCGTCGGTGACCTGGATCAGGTTGACGTCCTCGGGGGAGATCTTGCCGGTCTTCACCAGGGTGCCGCGGATCCAGTCGAGCAGCCCGCCCCAGAACTCGCCGCCCATCAGGATGACCGGGAACGAGGTGACCTTGCGGGTCTGCACCAGCGTCAGCGCCTCGAACAGCTCGTCCAGCGTGCCGAACCCGCCGGGCAGCGCCACGAACCCGCAGGCGTACTTGACGAACATCGTCTTGCGCACGAAGAAGTAGCGGAACTCGATGCCGAGGTCCACGTAGTCGTTCAGCTTCTGCTCGAAGGGCAGCTCGATGCCCAGGCCCACCGAGATGCCGCCCGCCTGGCGCGCCCCCTTGTTGGCGGCCTCCATGATGCCGGGCCCGCCGCCGGTGATGACGGCGTAACCGGCCTCCGCCAGCGCCTGGCCGAGTCTCTCGCCCATGGCGTAGTCGGCGTCGTCGGCATGGGTGCGCGCCGAGCCGAACACGGTGACGGCGGGCGGCAGCTCGCCGAGCTGCCCGAAGCCCTCGACGAACTCGGCCTGGATGCGCAGCACCCGCCAGGGGTCCATGTGCAGCCACTCGGTCGAGCCGCGCCGGTCCAGCAGCCTCTCGTCGTAGGTGGAGTCGGGCAGGAACTTCCCCCGGACGAGGGAGGGGCCCTGACGGCGCTCCTCGCGTGATGCTTTGCTCATGCCGATCACGCTAACCGCCCGCTGGAGTGCGCAAGCCGTACCGGAACGGGACGTCCCGCCGGGGCCGTAAAGAATCTTGGAAAATCTGTCCCGAGCAGCGGAACCGATTCTTCGCGAGGCCACGTCTAAGAGCCGAGGGTGCTGCTCGGGACTGAAAGTGGCTTTCCCCGCCAAATGGCCGGCGAGGAAAGCCACTTTCTTTTGTGCCCACAGCCGGCGTTGATCGGCGCGACGCCCCGGCGAGCATTTCACGCGCTCGCCCTTCCAGGCCGGGCCCGCGCCGCCCGTCCAGGACGCACAGGACGCTCAGGACGCCGCGTCGCCCAGCCAGGCGGTCATCCTGCGCTCGCAGTCGGCGATCATCTCCAGCGAGACGTACTCCCCCTGCTGGTGGGCGAGGTTCGGGTCGCCGGGGCCGTAGTTGACCGCCGGGACGCCGAGCTCGGAGAAGCGCGCGACGTCGGTCCAGCCGAGTTTGGCCCGGGGAGTGCCGCCGATGGCGCCGGCGAACGCCGCGGCCACCGGGTGGGTCAGCCCGGGACGCGCGCCGGGCGACCCGTCGGTGAAGCGCACCTCATACCCCTCGAAGACCTCGCGCACGTGCTCCTCGGCCTGCTCCATCGAGCGGTCGGGGGCGAAGCGGTAGTTCACCGTCACCACGCACTCGTCGGGGATGACGTTGCCCGCGACGCCCCCGGCGATGCCGACGGCGTTCAGGCCCTCGTGGTAGGCCAGGCCGTCCACGACCGGCTCACGGGCCTGGTAGGCGTTCAGCCGGGCCAGGATGGGCTCGGCGCCGTGCACGGCGTTCACCCCGTACCAGGAGCGGGCGCTGTGGGAGCGCCGGCCCTGGACGATCACCTGGGCTCGCAGGGTGCCCTGGCAGCCGCCCTCGATCTCGCCGCTGGTGGGCTCCATGAGCACGGCGAAGTCGCCGGCCAGCAGCTCGGGACGGGTGCGGGCCAGGCGCGTCAGGCCGTTGCGCGCGGCCTCGACCTCCTCGCAGTCGTAGAAGACGTAGGTCACGTCCCTGGCCGGGGCGGGCACCCCGGCGGCGAGCTTGAGCGCCACGGCGACGCCGCTCTTCATGTCCGAGGTGCCGCACCCGTACAGCAGGTCACCCTCGACCCGGGAGGGCAGGTTGCCCGCGAGCGGCACGGTGTCGATGTGCCCGGCGATCACCACCCGCTCGGCGCGGCCGAGCTCGGTGCGGGCCACCACGGCCTCGCCGTCGCGGACGACGGTGAGGTGCGGCAGCGGCGCGAGCGCGGCCTCGATGGCGTCCGCGAGGGCCTTCTCGCCTCCGCTGACCGATTCGACGTCGACGAGCGCCGCGGTCAGCGCCCGCACGTCCCCGGCCAGGTCGAGCGGCGGGACCTCAGGCATTGACGCCATGCTGGCGCAGCACGTCGTTCAGCGCGGCCTTGTCGTGGCGCTGCCCCTCTTCCAGGCGCTTGAGCACCAGGACGCACGGCAGCCCGAAGGTGCCGCCGGGGAACTCCTTGGGACGCGTGCCGCCGACGGCGACGCACCAGTCGGGGATGCGGCCGCGGGAGAGCTCTTCGCCGGTCTGCACGTCGATGACGGGCATGGAGGCCGACAGGATGGTGCCCGCGCCGACGACGGCGCCCTTGCCCACCCGCGCGCCCTCGACGATCATCGAGCGGCTGCCGATCAGCGCCTCGTCCTCGATGACGACCGGGACGGCGTTCGGGGGCTCCAGCACCCCGCCGATGCCGACGCCGCCCGACAGGTGGACGTCGCGGCCGATCTGCGCGCACGAGCCGACGGTCGCCCAGGTGTCCACCATGGTGCCGCTGTCGACGTAGGCGCCGATGTTGGTGTAGGAGGGCATCAGCACGACGCCCGAGGCGAGGTAGGAGCCCCAGCGCGCGATGGCTCCCGGCACCACGCGGACGCCTTCCAGGGACGTCTTCAGCGGGATGCGGTCGTTGTGGTGGAAGTCGCCCACCTGGCTCCTGACCATGCCGAGCACCCGGAAACTGAGCAGGATGGCGCGCTTGGCGCGCTCGTCCACGACCACCTCGCCGGAGGCGCCGTCGACGAAGGCGACACGCGCCTTGCCGGTGTCGAGCATGTCCACGGCACCGACGATCACACCGCGGGCCTCGCCGTCGTCGGGCGACAGCTCGGCGCGGCGTTCCCACAACTCGTCCACGGTGGCCGGCAAGGGGCTTTCGAAGGTCTCGCTCATGCAAGGGGAGCTTAGTGCCGCACGGGCGACCCGGCGGGGCCGGTAGGTTCTTGTCCGTGGCGCGGCGATTCTCTCGGGCGGTTCTGACGATCACAGGCATCGTCGTCGTGCTGGGCGCTGCCATCTTCTTCGGCGTCTACTACCTGCTCAACCGGGCCAAGCCCCTCGCGATCGGCGAGCACTGCCAGGTGAAGACCGCGCTGGGCACCCTCGACCTGGAGATCGAGCAGGCCCAGGTGGCCGCGACGATCGCCGCGGTCGCCACCGACCGCCGGTTGCCCGAGCGCGCCGTGGAGGTCGCGTACGTGACCGCGATCCAGGAGTCCAAGCTGCTGAACCTCCCCTTCGGCGACCGCGACTCGGTCGGGGTGTTCCAGCAGCGGCCCTCGCAGGGCTGGGGCACCGTCGAGCAGCTGCAGGACCCGGTCTACGCGACCCGCAAGTTCTTCTCCGCGCTGACCAAGGTCAAGCGCTACCAGCGGCTGCCCCTGCACGAGGCGGCGCAGGCGGTGCAGCGTTCCGCCGACGGCTCGGCGTACGCCCAGCACGAGGAGGACGCCAAGATCCTCGCCGCGGCGTTCACCGGCCGGGCGGCCAAGGCCGTGCACTGCTGGTACCCGGCCCCCGACAAGCCGGCGCCCGTGCAGGCCGCCAAGGCCCGCAAGGAGCTGGCCAGGGCCCTCGGCCAGCAGACGAGCCCGGACAACCGCATTACCGCCCCCACCGACCGCAGGGGCTGGCTGATCGCCTCCTGGACGGTCGCCCACGCGCAGAAGTACGGGCTGCGCAAGGTGCGCTACGCGGGCGTCGCGTGGAGCTCGGCGGCCGGCCAGGACGGCTGGGTGGCCGACGCCAAGGCGGCGGCCAAGACCGTCGAGATCGCCTGACGCCACCGGCACGGGTACGCCGGAGCGCCTCCACGCACGTCCCATAACAGCCGCAGACGCGCTCCGCGTCCCGCACGGCCACAGGATGCGTTCACGTCCCGCACGGCCACAGATGCGCTCCGCGTCCCGCACGGGCACGGCGTGCGCTCCGCGCCTCGCGCGGCTAGAGCATGCGCTCCACGTTGATCGAGCCGGGGGCCAGCGGCTGGGCGTAGGCGGCGGTCCACGGCTGGCCCTGCACCCGGTTGAAGCTCAGCAGCCGCCCGTCCGCCGCGAGGTAGTCGACGAAGTCCGCCAGGCCGCGCTCGGGGTAGCCGGTGGTGCCCTCGGAGCGGAAGGTGGCGGTGCCGCGTTCCATCGGGTGGAACTCGACGCCCTCCATGATCAGCATGCTCTTGGCCGGCACCATGCCCTGGGTGGGCACGGGCGTCCAGAGGTAGACCTCGAGGTGCGGCGGGTCGTCGGGGCCCTGCCGTTCTTCGACCGACAGCCACATGTAGTGGCCGAGGCCCTCTTCGAGCAGGTATTCGGTCCACTGGTCGCCCTGCCAGGAAAGGTGCAGGGCGCCCAGGACGCGCGACCTGATGCCCTGGCGGTCGATGACGTCCCCGACCTTGATCGTGCGGGGATCGAGGTACTCCGGGTTCAACACGACCGGGCGGGCCAGGGCCGGGTGCGGCGAAGTCGGCTCGGGTGCCGGCTCAGGGGGTCGGGGAGCCGGTCGAGCCGTCTTGTTCGGCCGCCGCGTGCCGAGGAAAGCGCCCAGCACGACGACGAAAATGGCTGCGCTCACTGCGAGCACGACCGCAACGGTCATGCCGCGGGATCCTACTGGAGGCGGAGCACCGCCGCATTGATCCGTTCGTCAGTCGCCGTCATGGCGATACGGATATGCGACGTGCCCGCTTGCCCGTAAAAGTCGCCCGGCGCGACCAGAATTCCTATTTCGGCCAGTGCGGCGACCTGATCCCAGCAATTACGGTCGTCGGTCGCCCACAGATAAAGGCCCGCCGTCGAGTGCTCCACGCGCCAGCCGGCCTTCTCCAGCACCGGCCGCAGAACGGCGCGCCGGGCGCCGTACAGCTCACGCTGCTCGTCGGCGTGCCGGTCGTCGTCCAGCGCGGCGGCCATGGCGGCCTGGACGGGCGCCGGCATGATCATGCCGGCGTGCTTGCGCACCTCGAGCAGCCGCTTCACCAGCGCGGGGTCGCCGGTGACGAACGCCGCACGGTAGCCGGCCAGGTTGGACCGCTTGGACAGCGAGTGCACGGCCAGCAGGCCCTCGTGGGAGCCGCCGCAGACATCGGGATGCAGGATCGAGACCGGCCGTTCCTCCCAGCCCAGCTCGATGTAGCACTCGTCCGAGGCGACGACCGCGCCGCGCTCACGCGCCCAGTCGACGACCTTGCGCAGGTGCTCGGCGGGCAGCACCCGGCCCGTCGGGTTCGACGGGGAGTTCACCCACACCAGCGGCACCCGCTCGGGGCCGAGCCCCAGCAGGCCGTCGGCGGCGTACGGCTCGGCGCCGGCGATGCGCGCGCCGACGTCGTAGGTGGGGTAGGCCAGGGACGGGATGACCACGCGGTCGCCCGCCCCCACGCCCAGCAGGGTGGGCAGCCAGGCGACCAGCTCCTTGGAGCCGATCGTCGGCAGCACGTCGGCCGGGTCGACGCTCACGCCGTGCCGGCGGGCCAGCCAGCCGGCGGCGGAGGCGCGCAGCCGCTGCGTGCCGTGGGTGAGGGGGTATCCGGGGCTGTCGGCCGCGCCCGCGAGCGCCTCGCGCGCCACGGCGGGCACCGGGTCGACGGGAGTGCCGACCGACAGGTCGACGATGCCCTCCGGGTGGGCGAGCGCCCGTTGCTTGTACGGCACCAGCCGGTCCCACGGGAAGTCGGGCAACCCGATCACCGAAACACCCCCAAGGTGGATCTCAGACGTCGGCGCGCGGTGCTGGCGGGTACCGCGACCAGGAGGTCACGGTACCCCGGCGGCGCCAGACGTGCGGTAGGTCAGTGCTCCTCCGCCTGGGGCGGGAGAACGGCCACGATCGGGTGGTCGCGGTTGATCTTGCCGACCTTGGACGCTCCGCCGGGCGAGCCCAACTCGTCGAAGAACTCGACGTTCGCCTTGTAGAAGTCCTTCCACTGGTCGGGCGTGTCGTCCTCGTAGAAGATCGCCTCGACCGGGCAGACAGGCTCGCACGCGCCGCAGTCCACGCACTCGTCTGGGTGGATGTACAGCATGCGGTTGCCCTCGTAAATGCAATCGACGGGGCACTCTTCGATGCACGCCTTGTCCAGCACATCAACGCAAGGCTGCGCGATGACGTAGGTCACCTCGGGCTCCTTCTTCTCCGCGCCTTCGCACGACTCGACCGCGGGTTGCTAGACCTAGTATTGCCGTGCTGGCCACGAGTCCGAAACGGGAGGGGGGCGAAGCGTGTGACACCGCACTTTGGCGGAAGGCTCGTGATCGCCGTCTCACCCGCCGACGTGGGCCGGCGCGTCACCGTGCGCCGCGCCGATCCCGACGGCTTCCGCGACACGGTCGGCGTCCTGGAGTCCTGGCAGGACGGCCTGCTCCAGGTGCGCAAGCACGACGGCACGCTGGTGAGCGTCCGCGAGGAGGCCCTCGTCGCCGCAAGGGTCGTCCCCGAGCGCTGACCCGCGCCCAGCCCGCCCCGCCGCCCCTTCCCGTCGCCTCGCCGCCCCGCGCCCGCCCCTCCCCTCGCGCCGCGCCGCGCCGCGCTTCATGCCACGCCCGGCCGCGCACCGCGCTTCACGCCTCAGCCCGGCTGCATCGGCGTGCGTCCGGTCCGCCAATGCTGGCCCAAACTTCCGCGTGCCTCCTCGACGCGGGAGGATATGACGCTGAGTATTCGTTTCGTGACATCACGTGCCGCAGTCGCCGCAGCAGCGCTCCTCGCCACCGCCGTGGCCGGGTGCTCATCCACGACGTCCAAAGACACCAAGCAGCCTCCGGTCAACCCCAGGGCGGCCAGCCTGGCCCAGGGGTTCGGCACGATGGACCGCCTCGTGGAGGCGGCGCGCAAGGAAGGCTCCCTGAACCTGGTCGGCATCCCCCGCGACTGGGTCAACTACGGCGCCATCATGGACCGCTTCACCGGCGAGTACGGAGTGCGGATCAACGTGCTGGAGCCGGGCGCGAGCAGCCAGCGCGAAATCGACCTGGCCAAGGCCGCGCGCGTCCCCGACAAGGTGCCCGACGTCTTCGACCTCGGGGTCGACGTCGCGGTCGCCAACGCCCAGCGCTTCTCCCCGTACAAGGTGACCGCCTGGCAGGACATCCCCGACGCCGTCAAGGACCTCAAGGGCCAGTGGTACGCGGGCTACGGCGGCTACATGTCCATCGGCTACGACCCGCGCAAGGTCGCCGCCCCGGCCAGGTTCGCCGACCTGGCGGCCAGGCCCGGGTACGCCGTGGCCCTGGCCGGCGACCCGCTCCAGACGGCGGCGGCCTTCTACGGCGTCATGGCGGCCTCGCTCCAGGGCGGCCGGCCGAAGGCCGAGCGCGGCCTCGCCCTGTTCGCCGAGCTGAAGAAAGCCGGCCGCCTCAGCCTGCCCTCCCAGGCCAACGCGCTGGTCGACTGGGACTACGTCAACGCCGCCAAGGCCGCGCAGACCGCCGGGGACGACAAGCCCGCCTGGAAGGTCGTGGTGCCCGCCGACGCGGCGCTCGCGTCCTACTACGTGCAGGCGATCAGCGACAAGGCCCCCCACCCGGCCGCCGCGCGCCTGTGGGAGGAGTTCCTCTACAGCGACGAGGTCCAGAACCTCTTCCTCAAGGGCTTCGCCCGCCCGGCGCGCATGGAGGCGCTGGAGATGTCCGGCAGGCTCGACAAGCAGGCGGCGGCCAAGCTCCCGCCCGTCCCGCGCTCGCCCGTCCTGCTCACCATCCCGCAGACCGACGAGGGCAAGACCTACCTGAAGGCCAACTGGCCCCGGTCGATCGGCTGAGTCCCCGGGGGCAAGCTTTCGGACAGATGTGTCGCAAGGACATCAAGGCTCTAAAGTATTCGTACTTACGGACACGGGGAAGCGATGTCTGAGAATGCGAGCTGATCGCCTTGCGACACGAAACGCCGAGCTTGATGCGGTGGAACGCGCGCGCCTATGACAGCTCCTTCGGCTATGTCTCGGCGCAGGGCGCGCCCCTGATCGAGCTGCTCGACCCGCGGCCGGGCGAGCGCATCCTCGACCTCGGCTGCGGCACAGGGGTGCTGACCGCCGACATCGCGGCCCGGGGCACCACCGCGCTCGGCATCGACGGCTCCCCCACGATGATCGAGGTGGCGCGGGCCCACCATCCCGGGCTGGACTTCATGATCGGCGACGCCGCCGACTTCGGCGTCCCGGCGCCCTGCGACGCGGTGTTCTCCAACGCCGCGCTCCACTGGATGGGACGCGACCCCGACGCGGTGATCCGCTGCGTGCGCATGGCCCTGACCCCGGGCGGGCGGTTCGTCGCCGAGATGGGCGGCGCCGGCAACTGCGCCGCGCTCACCTCGGCCATGCTCACCGCCTGGCGCGAGTACGGGCTGCCCGAGCCCGAGCTGCCGTGGTACTTCCCCACCCCGGCCGAGTACGCCACGCGCCTGGAGAAGGGCGGGTTCACCGTCCGCCTGCTGGAGTACTTCGATCGGCCCACGCCGCTCGACGAGTGCCCCGGCGGCGCCGCCGACTGGGTCCGCATGTTCGCCGGCTCGGTGCTCGACGCCGTGCCGCCCGCCACCGTGGAGCCGCTTCTGCGCCGCGTCAACGAGCTGGCCGCCCCCGCGTTACGCCGCGAATCGGGGTGGATGGCCGACTACGTGAGGCTGCGATTCGCGGCTGTGCGAGCCTAACGGCCGTCTACGATCGCGCGGTTTGCCAGACTATGGTCTGGTCATTGGAATCACCGGAGAGGGAACGGGATGAACTTCTGCCTGAGTGATCTCGTGCCTCCGCTTCGCTGGAGTGACGCGACCGGGTTCGCGCGGCTGCGGGAAGCGCCCGGCCTGCCCGACGCCTGGTGGCGATCGGTGCCGCTCAGCCGGGTGTTCGCCGTGCTCGGCCCCGAGGCGCTCGGCGAGCTGATCACCGAGCTGGCGACCGAGCACTGGCCGGCCGCCGCCGTCGGGGACATCCTGCCCGCGCTGCACGTGATGGACCCCGAGGAGGCCGACGAGCCGCAGGTGTCGATCGCGCTCGACCGTGTCGGCTCCTACACCGGCCTGCTCGCGCTGACCGGCCGCGAGCTCGCCGACCAGCCTTTCATCCGCGCGAAGCCGTTGCTGAACGCGCTGTTCACGGCGGTGTTCACCCGGCTCGCGCCGGCGGGCGACCAGGGCGCCCACTCCGCCGAGGCATCCCCTTCCCGCGCCGATGACGCCGCCGGTGGCCGCGCCTCGTCGTCCCGCGCCGGGCGGTCCGCCAACGGCGTCGCGGCGACGCCGTCCCCCGCGGCCTCCGCGCCCCTCGCCGCTTCCATGCCCGCGTCCGCCGCTTCTTCCGGCGCCGCCGCACCGGCTTCCGCCGCGTCGTTCGCCGCCTCCGCGCCCGCGCCGGCGGACCCGCTCCCGGTACGCCGCCCCGCGCCTCCGCTGCCCAAACGGCGCAGCAACCGCATCGACGCCGGCGACCCGCTCGGCCTGGCCGCGGCCCGGCTGGCCGAGGCGGCCCTGCAGCAGCAGGCCGGCGGCAGGGGCGGCCCCCGCCCGTCGATGTTCACCCCGCCGCCGCGCACCGAGCGGCCCATGCCCGCCATGCCCGCCATGCCGGACGTGGGGCTCGCGCCGGGCCCGCGGCCGTTCGTCCCCGAGCCCGAGCCGTTCAACGCCAACGGCGCCGAACCGTTCAACGCCGACCCGTTCGGCCCTGAACCGTTCAAAGCCGACCCCCTCGGTCCTGAACCGTTCAGAGCGGCCCCGCCCGGCCCTGAGGCGTTGAAGGCCGATCCGCTCGGGCATGAAGCGTTCAAAGCCGACCCGCTCGGCTCTGAGGCGTTCAGAGCCGACCTCCTCGGCTCTGAACCGTTCAAAGCCGTCCCGTCCGGCCCCGAGGCGGGTGCCTCCGGCCGCGACACCGGCCCGTTCGGCGTCGGCCCACGCCCGGCCGAGGCCGACCCGCTCGCCGCCGGCCCCGGCACGGCCCCGAGCGCCCCCGACGCCCCGTCCCTGGCCGGCCGGCCCGGCGAACCCGGCCGGGACCAGGAGGCCGCGGCCACCGAGACCGGAGAAGGGTCCGAGACGCCCGCCGACGGCGGCGCCGTCCCGGGCGCGAACCCGACCGGCACCGACGAGTTCCACGCCGGCCAGGCCGACAACGACGTCGCGGAGCTCATCGACGCGGCCTTCGCCGACCTGGACGACAAGACGTGGGCGGTGGCGCAGAACCACGTGTTCACCGACGCCCCGGCCGCTCCCGAGGAGCTGGCCAAGCTGTTCGCCGTCCCGCCGGAGGACATCGTCGCCCTGGAGCAGGAGCTGCGCGCCCGGCTGGCCGCCTGGCTGGACAGCGCCGAGGCCGCCCCGTACACCCAGCATCTGGAGAAGCTCCCCGGCACCCTCGGCGTCGCCGCGCCCAAGTCGCGCCTGATGGGCGCGGCCGAGTGGCACACCAGGGAGCTGCGTTCGCTGGACGTCCCCGCCTGGCAGTTCGTCCTCACCACTCTGCCCGGCTACACCGTCCAGGACGACTGGCTGGTCGCCGGCGACATCGCCGACCTGCGCGAGCAGACCTGCGCGCTGATACTCAACGCCGACCGTCCGCCGACGGTGGCACGCGCGCTGGAGCTGGTCTCGACGCTGGGCATCCACCCCGAGGTCGCCAAGGAGTGGCTGGAGAACGTCCCGCAGTTGCGCATCCAGAGCACCAAGAAGACCGGCGAGAACTCCGGATCTCCTGGGGTCGCCGAGGCCACGACGACCGGCGAGCGGCCCGCCGAGGCCGCGCCTTCACCGGAGGCCGCGCCGGCCGGTCAGCTCAAGGACGTGTCCATGACCCGCAAGTGCTTCAAGCACCCCGACGGGCTGTGGTGGCTGCGGGTGGACGTCGCCCCCGAGCAGCTCGCCGGCGGCGAGTGCCCGCTGCCGAGCGGGTTCGCCGCCTACCTCGGATTGAGCCCGGGGGACGGCCACACGGTGACCGGCGCGGCCGGAGACGTCACGCTGAGCTGGCAGTCCCGCCCGGTCATCGAGTCGCTCGGGCCGTTACTGCAGGAGATGGGCGCCCAGCCCGGGTCCCACCTGTTCCTGACCGTCGCCGAGGAGGACAAGGTGCTGCGGGCGCGGCTGGTGCCCGCCGCGGCCGGCGACCTGGACAAGAACACCATGGCACTGAGGCTGGCCGGATACACCACCAAGGACAAGGCCGAGTCGCTGGAGGAGACGATCCGGGTGCTGGCCACCCGCGTCGGCATGACGGGCCCGGTGGGGCTGCCCGACCTGATGAACCGGCTGCGCGAACGCGGGGACCGCGACCTGCTGTCCCTGATGGTCTGACGGGAGCCGCATGCCCCGGCTCGCGATCGCCCCTGAGGTCCTCCGGGACCTGGACGCGCTGGCCCAGCCCGTGCGCCGGGACGCGGTGATCGCCATGCGCCGGTTCCTGCGGAACACCACCTCGGCCCCCCACCCCGAGCGGGTGCGCAACACCCGCGACGCGCGGGTGGCCACGCTGCGGCTCGCCGAGCACCACCGCGGGGTGGTGGTCCGCCAGCGGGAGGTGTACTGGATGCTGACCGTCCTGCCGGACGCCGAAGCCTGGTCCTACGCGCAGCGGCACCGCTTCGCCGTCAACGCCGCGATCGGGGTGGCCGAGGTGTGGAACGCCGAGGCGCTCGAACGGGTCGAGCCCGCGCTGCGCCGGTCGGCCGAGACCACCGAGGAACGGCTGTTCGCGCACGTCTGCGACACCGACCTGATCGGACTCGGCGTGGACACCCTGCTCATCCCCCTGGTGCGCCTGATCACCACCGACGCCAACCTGGACGCGCTGGAGCCTTTGCTGCCCGAGAGCCAGTTCGCCCCGCTCTGGGTGCTCGGCCAGGGTGGGTCGGTGGCCGACGCGTGGCGGGCGCTGGAGGCGCGGACGGCCGTACCGCTGAACGGCGCCGCCGTGGACGTCACCGACCTGCCGGTCGCGCTCGAACGCACCCCCGACCGCGCGGCGTTCGTGGCCGACCCCGAAGCGCTCGATCGCGTCCTCGCCGTCCCGCACTGGTGCACCTTCCTCTACCCCACCCAGTACCGGCTCTCCCACCAGGACGAGTTCGAGGGCTCGGTGCTGGTCACCGGCGGGGCGGGCACCGGCAAGACGCTGGTCGCCCTGCACCGCGCCGCGCACCTGGCCCGCGCCTCCGACGGCCGCATCCTGCTGATCACCTTCTCCCAGGGCGTGGCGGCCGACGTCGCGGCCAAGCTGGACCTGCTGGTCCAGGAGGCCGCCGCCCGGTCGCGCATCGAGGTGGGCAACGTCGAGCGCCTGGCCCACCGCATCGTCGCCGAGGCCGAGGGCCGTCCCCCGCTGCTGGTCGGCGGCCCCGACCTGGCCACCCTGTGGCAGGAGGCGTCGGAGATCTCCGGGGACCTGCACAGCCCGGCCTTCCTGCTGCGCGAGTGGGAGCAGGTCATCCTGGCGCAGAACCTGTGCACCGTCCAGGAGTACCTGGCCGCGCGGCGCCCGGGCCGCAGCGTGGAGCTGGACGACCAGGAGCGCACCGCCGTCTGGAAGGCCATCGAGCACGTGACCGGGCGGCTGCGCGCCGCCGGCAGGCGCACGCTGCTCCAGCTCGCCACCCAGGCCTCCACCCTGCTCGGCCAGGACACCGGCGACCTGCTCGGCGACGACGCGCCGCGGCGCGAGCCGTACCGGCACATCGTGGTGGACGAGGCCCAGGACCTGCACCCGGCGCAGTGGCGCCTGCTGCGGGCCGCCGTGCCGCCCGGGCCGGACGACCTGTTCGTGGTCGGCGACCCCCACCAGCGCGTCTTCGACACCCGGGTGGCGCTCAGCACGCTCGGCATCAAGGCCGAGAGCCACCGCCTGTCGGTCTCCCACCGCCTGCCGCAGGAGATCCTCACCTGGGCGGTGCGGGTGCGCGGAGGCGGGCCGGTCGACGGCCTGGTGGACGGCGTCACCGACCTGGTGGGCTTCCGTGCCACCCGTCCCGGACGGCGGCCGGAGGTGCGCGAGTACACCTCGCCGGCGGCCGAGCTGGCCGGGCTGGCCGCGCACGTCGCCGCCTGGCTGGAGGACGGCGTCCCCGCCGACGAGATCGCCGTGGCCGCACGCACCGCCGAGCTGGTCCGCGAGGTGAAGGCGGCCCTCGGCCCTTCGGCCGCCGGCGTCCGGGTCAGCACCCTGCACGGGTTGAAGGGCCTGGAGTTCCGCTACGTCGCCCTGGTCGGCGTCGCGGACGGCGTCGTGCCCGCGCAGGACACGCTGACGCCCGCCGACGACGACCCGACCGCGCGGGCCCATGACCTGCAACGAGAACGCGGCCTGCTGTACATGGCGTGTACACGGGCGGCGGAACGGCTGTACGTGTCCTATTCCGGCCGTGCAAGTCCCTTCCTGCCACCATGACCCAATAACCTGAACTGCGGATAAGAGCGAGTCTCATCCCGACTCAAGCCCCATGCCGGTTGGACCCCCATGAATCTGAGCCTTAGCGACATCGTGCCTCCCCTGCGTTGGACATCGCCCAGCCAGGTCGAGCCGATCGCGAGCGACACCCGTCTCCCGGACGCGTGGTGGCAGGCGCTTCCCCTGGACCGGGCCTGCCTGATCGCCGGAACCGCACAGGTGGCGGGACGGCTGACCGATCTCGCCATGACCTGCTGGGGACATCTGCCGCTCGGCGACATCCTCCCCCTGCTCCGCATGACCGACCCGGACAAGTGCCTGCGCACCCCGCAGTCCAGGGACGAGGTGCTCGCCCTGTTCGGCGGCGTGCTGTCGCGGCTGCTGGCCTCCGACACCGGGGCCGTGCCGGAGGGCGCCGCTCCGCTCGCCGGCGGGCGGGACGCCGCCGTCTCGCCGGTCCCGCCCGCCAAGCCCGACCGGCCGATCCCTCAGCTGATCGACGAGATCTTCGCCGAGCTGGACGACCGGCAGCGGGCCATCGCCGCCGACCGCGTCTACGCCGAGCGGCGGGTGACGCTGGACGAGCTGGCGCAGCGGTTCTCGGTCACCCGCGAGCGCATCCGGCAGATCGAGCGCGACCTGCGCGACCACGTGCAGAACCGGCTCGCCACCCCCGAGGCCACCCCGCTCGCCGCCCACCTGGCCTGGCTGCGGGGACGCCTGGGCTCCGCTGTGCCCGCCGAGGACCTGGCGGCGGCGGTGCCCTGGCACCGCACCGAGCTGACCACGCTCGGCGTGCCCGCCTGGCGGTTCATCCGCACCCTGCTGACCGGGTACGACCAGGTCGAGGGCTGGCTGGTCGCCGGCGGCGCCGACGAGCTGAAGGAGAAGACGCGTCAGCTCTTCACCGACGGCCCGGTGAAGTTGCCGGAGGCCGTCACGATGGTCGCCCAGCTCGGCATCCGCGAGGACGTCGCCGAGCGCTGGCTGTCCTCGGTGCCGCACCTGCGCATCCTGGAGGGCCACGTCGTCCCCTGGCCGCGCAGCGTCAACGAGAAGGCCGAGGCCGTGCTGGCCGTCGCCGAGAGCCCGCTCAGCCCCGAGGAGATCCAGAGCCGCATCGGCGAGGACTACAGCCTGGTCGGCATCCGCAACCAGCTCACGGCCGACGACCGGTTCCTGCGCGTCGACCGCAACAGGTACGGGCTGACCCGCTGGGGCGGCGAGGAGTACATCGGCATCCGCGAGATGATCGTCCGCGAGATCGAGCGGGCCGGCGGCGAGGCGTCGGTGAACAGCATCGTCGCCAACCTGACCACCCGCTACGAGGTCAGCGAGAGCTCGGTGCGCGCGTACGCGGGCGGGCCGGGCTTCGAGCGCACCCAGCGCGGCTGGATCCGCGTCGCCGCGCCCGAGCAGGCCGAGCCGTACCAGCCGCGCCGCGACGTGTCGATGACCCGCCGCTCCTTCCGCAGCCGCGACGGGCGGTGGTGGCACCGCGTCGACGTCAACGCCGAGCACCTGCGCGGCTCCGGGTCGCCGCTGCCCACCGGTTTCGCCGCCCACCTCGGCATGGCCCCCGGCGGTCAGCTCACCACCTCCACCCCGTCGGGCGACGTCGTCATCAGCTGGCACAACCAGCCGACGATGGGGTCCATCAGGGCGGTGCTGGCCGACTACAACGCCGGCGAGGGCGACTCGATCTTCCTGACCGTGTCCGACGGCGGCGAGCTGCTCACCCGCTACCTGCCGCAGGCCGCCCAGGGGCTGCCGCCGATCAACATGGCGCTGCACCTCATCGGGTACACCGCGCCGGTCGCCTCCGAGGCCGAGGCGCTGCGCCTCATCGGAGCCCGCATCGGCCTGCCCGAGGGCGCCTCCCGCGAGGAGGTCCTCACCCGGCTCCGCGAGCGCGGCGACCGCGACATCCTCGCCTTCCTCGACCCCGAGGCGCCGTGACGACGCAGGCGACGTGGGTGGCCGGGAGTGGTCGGACCCCGGACACAGGGTGATCCATCGCCTAAGCTCGAGGCATGTTGCGGCTGTATGACACCCGGTCCAGGCGGCTTGAGCCGATCGTCCCCGACAACGGGCGGGTCGTGCGGGTCTACACCTGCGGGCCGACCGTCTACCGGTTCGCCCACGTGGGCAACCTCCGGTCGTACCTGCTGCCCGACCTGATCCGCCGGGTGCTCGAACGGCACCACATCCGGTCGGTGGTGTGCCAGAACATCACCGACGTCGGCCACCTCGTCGACGACGACGCGATCGACCCCACCGGCGAGGACAAGGTCCTCGCCCAGGCCCGCCGCGAGGGCCGTTCGGCGCTGGAGATCGCCCGCTTCTACGAGGACGCCTTCCGCCGCGACACCGCCGCGCTCAACATGCGCTCCCCCGAGCACACCCCGCGCGCCTCCGAGAGCATCGACCTGATGATCGAGCTCATCGCCAAGCTCATCGACATGGGCCACGCGTACGCCGTGGACGACGGCTCGGTGTTCTTCGACGCCAAGAGCTTCCCCTCCTACGGCGAGATATCGGGCAACCGGCTGGACGCGCTCAAGCCCGGCCACCGGGTCGAGGGGGTCGACCCGCGCAAGCGCTTCCACGCCGACTGGGCGCTGTGGAAGGGCGCCGACCGCGAGATGACCTGGCAGACCCCGTGGGGCACCGGCTTCCCCGGCTGGCACATCGAGTGCTCGGCCATGTCCCTGCGCTTCCTCGGCGAGCACATCGACATCCACACCGGTGGAAAAGACCTGCGCTTCCCCCACCACGAGGACGAGCGCGCCCAGTCCAACGCCTCCGTGGGGCACGACGTCGTCAAACACTGGGTGCACGGCGAGCACCTGCTGTTCGACGGCCGCAAGATGGCCAAGTCCACCGGCAACGTCGTCCTGCTCGCGGACGTCGAGAACGCCGGCCTCGATCCCCTCGCGGTGCGGCTGGCCTTCCTCGAGCATCGTTACCGCCAGCAGATGAACCTCACCTGGGACACGCTGCACGCCGCCGACCGCACGCTCCGCCGCTGGCGACAGCGCGTCGCCGAATGGGCCGAGTCCCCGAGCCGCCCGATCGCCGCCGAGTACGCCCGCCGCGCCCAGGACGCCTTCGACGACGACCTGGACACCTCCACCGCGCTGCGCGCCCTCCGCGAGCTCGAACGCGACGAGTCGGTGGACCCCGGGTCGAAGTTCGAGACGTTCCTGCACCTGGACCACGTCCTCGGCCTGGACCTGCCGGCCGACATCGGCAAGCCTCCCGCCGTCCCGGTCCTGCCTCCGGGCGCCGCCGAGCTCCTCGACGCCCGCGCCAAGGCCCGCGAGGCCAGAGACTGGTCCACCTCCGACCGCCTCCGCGACGAGCTCGCCGGCCTCGGCGTCAAAGTGACCGACACCCCCGAAGGCCAGACCTGGTCCTGACCTCGCTGGGCTCAGGAACGACCGATGACCGGCCGCCGGTACGGCTACAGTGCTCCGGCATGACGGACATGTCTTTTCTGGATGACACGCGGGCCGGGTATGACGCCATCGCGGCCGACTATGTCGAGATGGTGCGGGGAGATCTGGCTCGCAGCCCGCTCGAGCGGGCGATGCTCGGCGCGTTCGCGGAGGTCGCCGGGGGTGGCGGGCCGGTCGCCGAGGTGGGGTGCGGGACGGGGCGCATCACCGCTCACCTGCGCGAACTGGGGGTGGACATCTTCGGCATCGACCTGTCGCCCGAGATGCTCGCGCTGGCCCGCGAGGCGTACCCCGGCCTGCGGTTCGATGAAGGCTCGATGACGGCGCTCGACCTGCCGGACGGCGGCCTCGCCGGGCTCGTCTCGTGGTACTCGCTCATCCACATCCCACCGGAGCACCGGCCGGACGTGCTGGCCGAGTTCCATCGGGTGCTGGCGCCGGGCGGGCACCTGCTGCTCGCCTTCCAGGTCGGCGACGAGCCGCGCGTCTACACCGAGGCGTTCGGCCACCCGGTCTCGCTGGTGTTCCACCGGCTGCCCGTGGACGGTACCGCCGACCTGCTGCGCAAGGCGGGGTTCGAGATGACGGCCCGCCTGGTGCGCGAGCCCCGCGACTCCGAGACCAATCCACAGGGGTTCCTGCTGGCCCGCAAGGAGCCGGGCCCGGCCTGACGGGCATGGCCCCGGCCGAACCGCCGGGCCCGGTCCGGCTCGGCGGGCGTGAGAGGACCTGGCCCGGCCGGATCCGGGCTCGGTCGGGCTCGACGGGCGTGAGAGGGACTCGCCGCGGTGGCGGTCCGGGGCCGGGTCATCCCGGCGCGGTGGGAGGCGTGATCAGCGTCGGGGTGGACGTGATGAACCTCAGAGGAGCATCGCCGTAGCGTTTCGGCAGTTCGCGGGCGGCTCTGGCGACGTCGCTCGTGCCGATCTCCACGGCCGAGCCGTCCGGGGTGACGGCGATCGTGGTGATGGTGACGCCGCGCGCCTTCCAGTAGTGGACGTCCTGCGTGACGCGCCGGGCGACCGCGCCGAGCTCGTGGGCCGAGTGGGCCGCGTCGCGCGGCCTGATCGGCTGCCCGGGGAAGCGGTCGCGCAGGGCCGCGTCCAGCTTCGCGGACGGCCGCCGGTACACGATGACCGCGTGACCGGGCACGTCGAGGACCACGCCCGCGAACTCGCCCGGAAAGCGGCGCCGCAGGAAGTCCTCGACCTGGGCGGCGAGGGCGGCCAGGCGCTCCTGACCACCCGGCCCCGGCGCCGGACCGCCCGGGGGGCGTGAGGTGCCCTGGTTCAGGACGGGACCGTTCGCCCGGTCCGTGGTGTCCTGACCCGCGGGCGGGTCGTTCGTCGACGGTGAGGCGCCCTGCCCTGGGGTGGGCGGGGACGTGGAGGGGGGCGGGGTGTCTCCGTCGGAGGGGGTGGGGGCGGTGCAGGCGAGGACGGCGGTGACGGTGCAGCCGAGGAGCACGATGGCCGTGCCCATGCGACGGGTCTGGTTCATGGTGACGCCTCCTGGCCTACCCGGTTGTCACGCACCTGACGAACATAAGACGAAATTCCACCGCGTGGCGGTTCACCGTATTTCCCGGCGCGCCGGCCATCGCGGCCATCCGCCCGTTTCCGATGGTTTTTTTATTCGGCGCGTGCGGTTCAATCGATTGTTCACCACGATCACCGGTGAATCGCGTGAATGCCAAGGAAAGGGGCCGGCGATCGAGCGCCGGCCCCTTTCCGTCGATCGCCTGGTCAGGGAAGCGTGATTCCCGGGAACGCCGTGGTCGCGTTGCTCCATGGGGAGTAGAAGATGCGCCAGGTGCAGACGCGGCCCGTGGGCCGGTAACCGGTGCAGGGGACCTGGGTTGCGAAGTCGGTGGCGGTGATGATGCCGGCCGCGTAGACCTGGTTGGTGTTGCTCGGGTTGGTGACCTCGACCGGGCCGCCGCTGTCCCCGCCGCCGGCCGCGTTGAGGAACGACTGCTGCTCGGCGCGGACGGTGCCCTGGATCAGCCAGCCCACGTTGATCGTGACGTTGACCGCGGTGATCCTGATGGTGCAGTTGGTGCCGGAGAAGCCGCCGGAGGTGCAGACGTACTGCCCGACGACCGAACTCGTGGTGCCGATCACGGCGTTGTTGAACTCCGTGGCGACGCTGTTGACCGGGTTGTTGAAGACCTGACTCCCGGCGCTGGTGCCGATGAGGAGCACGTCACGGGAGGCGTTGCCGTGCGTGACGGTGCCGATGACCTGGCCGGTGGGGTCGGCGGCGGTCTGGCCGACCGACGCGCAGTGCGCCGAGCTCAGCATCTTGCTGACGCCCTGGTAGGTCACCGCGAACCCGGTCGTGCAGGCGGGCGAGGGCGTCCCCCATACCGAACCGCCCCACCACGGCGGGCTGTCGTCCCAGCGGCTGGCCACCTTGGGCCGCACGCCGGGCTCCACGCTGACCGGCACCGCCGCGCCGGAGATCGCCGTGCGGGTCGCGCCGGCCGAGGCCGTGGTGGCGTTCAGGCCGGAACCGTCCTGAAGGGGCTCGATGGAGGTGATCAGATCGCGGTTCGCCCGGATGAGGCGGTTCGCCTCCCCCTCCAGCTCACGCGCCGAGTACCGCGCGGGCAGAACGCTGATCGCCACCTCGCGCCGCAGCCGGCCCACGAGGTCGTCGATCGCCTTGGGCGGCCTGCCCTTCCAGTACACGCGCAGCTCGCGGCTCTCCGGCGCCGCGACGAGGCCGGCGTAGCCGCCGCCGTCGCCGGGCAGCGCGGCGGTGATCCGGTCGGCGGCCCTGACCATCTTCTGCTGGTCGAGCAGCAGGTCCTTCCACGAGGCGTAGCCGCCCGGCACCGGTCCGGTGTGCTCGACGGATCCGGTGGTCCGGGGCTTGACGGGATCGGGGGCGCTCGCGGCCTGGGCGGTGCCCATCCCCGCGGCGGCGAGCATGAGTCCGACCGCCAGGGCGAGGCGGCGTAATCGGGGTGACCTGCGGGAACTCGGGCGGATGTTCACCTGTGCGATCCTCCTGGGCGACGACCTCGGCGTCTCGCGCGAGCGACGGCCGACGGTGTGTGTTTCGTCCACGTCGGCGGGGGGCCTGCCCGGCCGCGTGCGGGCGGCGAGAAGGGGCCGGCGGGTGTGCGCCGGCCCCCGGTCGCTCGGGCTAGATCTTGTGGATCATCCGAGGACGATGGCGATGCCGGGGAAGGCGGCGGTCGCGTTGCTCCACGGGGAGTAGTACATCCGCCAGGCGCAGGTGCGGCCGCTGGTGACGTAGCCGGTGCAGGCCACGGCGGTGCTGCCGTCGATCGCGGTGTTGACGCCCGCCGCGTACACCTGGAGGGTGTTGGACGGGTTGACGACCTCCACCGAGCCGCCGCTGTCGCCCTGGCCGACCGCGTTGGTGTGCGCCGACTGCTCGGCCCGCACCGTGCCGGTGATCAGGTAGCCCACGTTGATCGTGACGCCGACCTGCTGCACCTGGATGCTGCAGTTGGTGCCCGAGTACGCGCCGGAGGTGCAGACCCACAGCCCGACGTAGGAGCTGGTGGTGCCGATGACCGGGTTGCTGAACTCCGGCGAGGTGGAGCCGACGTTGTTGTTGAACACCCGGCCCGCGGAGGTGCCGTTGATCAGCAGCACGTCGAGGCCGTTGTTGTCGGGCGAGATCGAGCCGATCACCTGACCGGTCGGGTCGGTGGCCGTCTGACCGGCGTCGCCGCAGTGGCCCGCCGACAGCATCCTGCTCGTGCCGCCGTAGGTGACCGCGAAGCCCGTCGAGCAGCCGCCACCGGTGTTGGCGTTGCGCCAGGCGCCGCCGCCCCACCACGGCGGGGAGTCGTCCCAGCGGGTGGCAAGCGTCGGCTTGACGCCCGCCTCCACGGTGACCGGCACGGCCGAGTCTGCGACCTTCGAGCGGGTCAGGCCGGAGTCGACGCCCGAGACGGTGAGGCCCGAGCCGTCGACGTTCGGCGCGATCGCGGTGATCGCGTCGGGAGACCTGCGGACCAGGCGGTTCATCTCCCGCTCCAGCTCGCGGGCCGAGTAGACCGCGGGCAGGACGCTGACGGGCACCTCCCGGCGCACCTGGCCGACCAGGTCGCCGATGCGCCTGGGCGTGTCTCCCTTCCAGTAGACCCGCAGTTCGTGGTTCTCCGGCGCGGCCACGATGCCGGCGAACCCGGCGCCGCCCTGCGCCTTGACCGCGGCGGTGATGCGGTCGGCGGCCTTGACGAGCTTCTCCTGGGTGGCCAGCAGGTCCTTCCAGGAGGCGAAACCGCCCGGGACCGCGCCGGCCGGCTCGATCGGGCGGCTGGTGGTGTCCTTGACGGGAGCGGGGGCGGGGGCCGCGGCGGCCTGCCCGGCCGCCATCCCGACAAGAAGAAGGGCGGTGCCAAGCGCCACTGCCAGACGACGGGGGGATCGTGGGGTTCTTGTGGTGCTCGGGGGGTTTTCCACCTGAATGCTCCTCCGTGGCTTGCTTACGCGGATGCATCCGGTATTCCATGCATTAAGGGGCTAATCAATGCCTTGACCCCGGTTTCCAAGGCTGGTAAAAGCGGCGCGTCGGACAGCCGCATGCCGGTATTCCGGCTTCGCACTTATTGGAGGCGATAGCGGAGCAGCGAAGCCCCACCTGCGGACATACACCTACACGCTTCCGCAATTCCAGCAAAAGGCGCATACCATTCGCTGTCCGCTTCTGGACAGGGCGAAAAGACGTTGATCACCGGCCGGGGACGCCTTATTATCGGCGGCGGCCCGCCGGGGCCTCGCCCGGCGAGGCCTCGCCGGCGCTCCGACGCCCACGCTGACGCCCACTGCTCACCTTCGCCGAGATGCCGCCGGTGGACGGGGAACGCCGCCGCGAGACGGTCCTCTGACTCGCCTTCGTCACCGCCGCCCGCCCCCGTCCCGAGCCGCGTCAGCCGGCGGTCAGGGTCCGGGTCTCGCCGACGGCCAGGTCCCACAGGTCGGCGCGGTCGCGTCCGGCGGCGATCCACGCGGCGCGGGTCTCCTGGACCGGGGCCATCAGCGGCTCGCCGGACAGGACGAAGGTCCCCCAGTGCATGGTCGCCATCCGCCGCGCGCCGACGTCCTGGCACGCCTGGACGGCCTCGGCCGGGTCGACGTGGGTGACGTGCATGAACCAGCGCGGCTCGTACGCGCCGACCGGCATGAGGGCCAGGTCGATGCCGGGGTAGCGCTCGCCGATCTGCTTGAAGCGGTCCCCGTAGGCGGTGTCGCCGGCGAAGTAGATCCGCTGCCGCGGCGAGGTCAGCACCCAGCCGCCCCACAGCGACTTGCAGGTGTCGAACAGCGTCCTGCGGCTCCAGTGGTGCGCCGGCACGAAGTCGAAGCTCACCTCGCCGATCTGGGCGCTCTCCCACCAGTCCAGCTCGGTGACGTTGGTGAACCCTCGCTTGGTGAACCAGCTCGCGAGGTTGGCGGGGACGAACACCGGTGTGTGGCGGGGCAGGCGGCGCATCGTCGGAGCGTCGAGGTGGTCGTAGTGGTTGTGGCTGATCACGACGGCGTCCACCGGCGGCAGGTCGCTCCAGGCGAGCCCGGGCGGGGTGAGCCGCTGGCGCACGCCGGGGATCTTGCGCGACCACACGGGGTCGGTCAGCACGGTCAGCCCGCCGATGCGCAGCACGTAGGTCGCGTGGCCGACCCAGGTGACGGCCGCGTCCTGCGCGGCGACAGGCGGCAGGCCGGCCCGCAGGACCGGGATCTGGTCGACGTCGCCGATGTCCGGCCGCAGCCCGCCGTGCCAGGTGACGCTGACGATCTCCCGGAAGTCGGGCAGCGGACAGGTCAGCCGGTCCTTGAAGTCGGCCGGGAACCGCCGCGGCGCGGCCGGCCCGCCGGGCGGCGTCGCGGGCTCGTAGGACGGGGCCGGGCCCGGGCGCGTCGCGGGCTCGTAGGACGGGGTGACGGGCGGGCGCGTCCCCGGGCCCGGGGACGAGGGCGCGCGCCCGGAGAGCGTCGCGGAGGCGGCCGGCTCCGGGGACGAAGGGGCACGTCCGGGCGACGGCGTGGCGAGCGGGAGCGGCGTGCCGGGCTCACTCGGCTGAACGACCGGGGAGACCTCAGGACTGACGGTTTGCGACATTCGACCCTCCTGTTCGTCACCGAGTGGAGGCGGGTTGTTTCCAGTTGGGGATCACCACTCTGCTGTCATGATCCCCCGTGGGCGGAAAACATGCCTCAGCCGACGGAGGTATCCGTCATGTCCTCCCTGATGCCGACATGGTGGTCGAAAATCTGCTGCTCACCGCAGGTGTGTCGTCCAGTAACGTTCCCGCCTGCGCGGGCTTCCTCCCCGATATGTCATCTACTGACATTCCCGCCGAAGCGGGATTCCTCTCACTCCAGGGTGCGCCTTCGCCATCGGGCCGGGTGCCTCGGGTATCCGCCCTCGTCCAGATCGGCGAGCCGCTCGAACGGATTCCACGAGGCGTAGTGGCCGCAGACGACCAGGGAGAACCCGGCCGCCAGCACGTACAGCAGCAGCATGGGCAGGCCGACGCAGAAGGCGTACTGGGTGGCGTGCCGCGCCTCGTGCCGGAGCAGGGCGCCGGTCAGATAGCCCTCCTCCTGGGCCGTCACCACGACATTGCCCACGGTGAAGGCCCCCGCGACCGGGAAGCGGATGCGGTACCCGTGCGCGTACAACAGGCCGTGCTCGCCACGCCGCACCCGGGCCCGCCCGGCCACGGCGATGAGCAACCCGAGCGGCGTCGACAGGTTGACGTAGTTGACGACCTGCCTTGCCCGGTGCCGACCGCGCATGCCTCGATTGTCGCTCAGCCGCCCGGACGGTGGTAGCGGCCCTCGTGGAACAGCAGCGGCGCGACGTCCCGGGGCAGGTCCGCAGAGACGACGCCGCCGACCACGATGGAATGGTCGCCCGCCTCGTGCACGGCCGTCGTCCGGCACTCCAGCGTCGCGATGGCGCTGTCGAACAGGGCCAGTCCGAGCGAGCCGCGCCGGTGGGACCAGCGGTGGAGCTGCCGTTCGAGCGTGAGGCCGCGGGTGGCGAAGGCCCGCGAGGCGTCCTCCCCGTCCTGGCCGAGAATCGAGATGCCGAAAACCCCCGCATCCAGCACGGCGGCGTGGAATCTGGCGATCTTCTCGACGCAGATCAGCACCAGCAGGGGTTCCAGGGAGACCGAAGAGAAGGAGTTGACCGTCATGGCGTGGTCGACGCCGCCGGACAGCGTGGTGGCGATGGCGACGCCGGTGGCGAAGCGGCCGGTGACCTTGCGGAAGACCTCTTGATCGAGACGGTTCTCCGCGGGTCCCTGATGCACGCTGGCCAGCTTATGCGGACATACCATCCGAGATGTTCATGGGGCGCGCGTTGCCACCGCCGAACGGCCCCGGGCGCAGCAGCCAGGAGCCCGGCGAGGGGATCATCAGGACCGCGACCACCAGGGCGATGGCCCCGCCGCCGAGATACCAGTAGCCGGCCGGCGTGGCCGCCACGATGAGATCGCCCTCGGGCTGCTTGATCGCGAAGACCAGCGCGATGAGCATCCACCCCATGCCGGTGACGAAAGCGCTCAGCTTGGTGCCCATCAGCCGGCCCGCCCCGTACAGCAGACCGAACAGGATCAGCGACAGGACGATCGGGACAGGCGGCACGAGATCGCCGATGCCCCACGAGTGCTGCAGGCCGGACACCACGCCGTAGACGGCACCGAGCACGAACAGCATGCCGTAGGCGGCACCGGTGACCACGGCACTGGGCTCGGCCTCCGGCGGGTACCCCTCCCGCCACCTCTCGGTCCAGGACTCAGCCGCCTGCGGCCACTCCCCCTGCGCCGCGACCCCACCGACGGGCCCTTGCCCGCCAGGAGGAACCCACGCTCCCTCGGGCCCACCCGTGGGGACGTGGGCATCTCCCGGACCGCCGCCCGGAACGCCGGGGGCGCCGGGGGCGCTGGGGCCGTCGGGGCCGTCGGGGCCGTCGGGGACAGGGTGGGGAGTGTCGCCCCCTGGGTGGTCGCCCGCACACGCCACGTCGGCCTCAGCCTGATCACCGGACCGCAGGACGTCGGCCTCGGCCCGGTCGCCGAGGCGCGGCACGTCGGGCTCGGCCCGGTCGCCGGGACGCAGGACGTCGGCCTCGGCCCGGTCGCCGGGACGCAGGACGTCGGCCTCGGCCCGGTCGCCGGGGCGGCGGGCATCGGCCCTGGCCTGGCGCGATGGGTCGGCCTTGTCCTGCTCTTCGTCCATGTTCCGAAGGCTAGCCGATGCCCGCGAAGAGATCGTCTTCGCGGTCGCCCGGCTCGCCGAGCCCGCCCTCCTCCTCCGGCAGCGCCCGCCCCGCCGGGCCGCTGACGCCGGCCTTGAGGATGTAGTGCTCGACGCCGAGCGCTCCCTCGCCGGCCTTCTGGGACACCACGAACCACGGCGCGGTGAGGTCGATCTGGGAGCGATGGGCCCGCATGGCCTCCAGCTTGGCCGAGCCGTACGCGCGGGCGTCGATCACCGTGGTGATCTCGGAGTCCGCGGACCCGAAGGGGATGTCCTCCACATCGTCGGCGAAGAACTCGACGCCGGCCTCGCGCATCGCCTCGCCGACCTTGCGCAGGGACGACTTGGACATGGCCGTGATGTAGAACTTCGCGACCTGCCAGGGCTCGCCCTCGCCGAAGGAGGCGTCGGCGGCCAGCTCGAAGGCCCGCCAGGCGACGCGGTGAGCCTGGATGTGGTCAGGATGGCCGTAGAAGCCGTTCTCGTCGTAGGTCACCAGCACCTGCGGCCGGACCTCGCGGATGGTCTTCACCAGCTCGCCGGCCGCCTCGTCGAGATCGGCACGCCAGAAACAGGAGGGGTTGTCGTTGGTGGGCTCGCCCATCATGCCGGAGTCGCGCCAGCGGCCGGCGCCGCCGAGGAAACGGTGGTCTTCGACGCCCAGCGCCTTGCAGGCGGCCTCGAGCTCGCCGATGCGGTGCTCGCCGAGCCGGTCTTCCTTGCCGGCGGCGAGATGGGCCAGATCGGGCACGACGATCTCGCCCTCTTCGCCGAGGGTGCAGGTGACCAAGGTGACATGGGCGCCCTCGGCGGCGTACTTCGCCATCGTGGCGCCCGTGCCGCTGGTCTCGTCATCGGGGTGGGCGTGCACGAGCAGCAATCGACGATCTGTCATGCCCGAAGGCTAGCCAACCCGACCGACAGAACGGCGATGCCATGAGCCCACCTGGCAGGATGAGGGCATGAGTGAGAGCTTTCCCCGTCTTTACGCAAGGACCCGCCGTTTCACGCTGGGAGCGCCCCGTGGGTTCACGATCTCCCCTGACGGCGGCCGTGTCGCCTTCCTGCGCAGCCGGTCGGGCACCGACCCCGTGACGTGCCTGTGGGAGCTCGACCTCACCTCCCGCGCCGAGCGCCTGGTGGTGGACCCCGCCGACCTCGGCGCCGCCGACGAGGACCTGCCGGCCGAGGAGCGGGCCCGGCGCGAGCGGGCCAGGGAGCAGGCGGGCGGCGTCGTCGCCTACGCCACCGACGCCGCCGTGACGTCGGCGGCGTTCGCGCTGTCCGGCGGGCTCTACCTCGCCGACCTGTCGTCGGGCACGGTGCGCCGGCTCGAAACGCCCGGGCCGGTGATCGACCCGCGCCTGTCCCCCGACGGCTCCACGGTCGCGTACGTGACCGGCGGCGCGCTGCGCGTGCAGGAGGTCGCCACCGGCGCCGACCGCGCGCTGGCCGCGCCCGAGGCCGAGAACGTCACCTACGGCCTGGCCGAGTTCATCGCCGCCGAGGAGCTCGACCGCATGCGCGGCCACTGGTGGTCGCCTGACGGCACGGCGCTGCTGGCCGAACGCGCCGACGAGTCGCCCGTCCAGGTGTGGCACATCGCCGATCCGGCCAATCCCGGCCGCACTCCCACCGCCGTCGCCTATCCCGCCGCCGGCACGGCCAACGCGACGGTGGAGCTGGTGATCCTCGGGCTGGACGGCTCGCGCGTGCCCGTCCCGTTCGAGGACGAGTACCTGGTGAACGCCTCCTGGGACCGCTACGGGCCGTCGATCGTCACCATGCCCCGCGACCAGAAGGCGATCAGGCTCTGGTCGGTCGACCCGGCCACCGGAGCGGCCACGCTCGTGCGCGAGGACACCGACGAGGCGTGGGTGGACGTCGTCGGCGGGGTTCCCGCGCGGCTGGGGGACGGCACGCTGGTGTGGGTGGCCGACGCCGACGGCGGACGGCGCCTGATCGTCGGCGACGCCCCGGTGACCCCGCCGACCCTGCAGGTGCGGGACGTGCTCGGCGTCGACGGCGACACCGTGCTGTTCCGCGCGAGCGGCGACCCGACCGAGATCCACCTGTGGACGTGGTCGGCCGGCGCGATCACCCCGCTCACCGCCGAGCCCGGCGTGCACAACGGCCGGCTCACCGCGGGCACCCTGCTCATCGCTTCCCAGACCCTGGACGGTCCGGGCACCACGGTCCAGGTCCGGCGCGGCGAGCAGCGCCTGCACATCGCCTCGCTGGCCGAGCGTCCCCGGCTGGAGCCGCGCGTCTCGCTGGTGCGCACGGGTGAGCGCGACCTGGCCACCGCCGTCCTGTTGCCCAGCGGGCACGTGCCCGGCTCGCGGCGGCTGCCCGTCCTCATGGACCCCTACGGCGGGCCGCACGCGCAGCGCGTCATGGCCAACGGCCGCATCTTCCTGGAGCCGCAGTGGTTCGCCGACCAGGGCTTCGCGGTGATCGTGGCCGACGGCCGCGGCACGCCGGGCCGCGGGCCGGCGTTCGAGCGCGAGATCCTGCACAACGTGCCGGGCCCGGTGCTCGAAGACCAGGTGGACGCGCTGCACGGCGCCGCCCGGCTCTACCCCGACGACCTGGACCTGAACCGGGTCGCCATCAAGGGCTGGTCCTTCGGCGGCTACCTGGCGGCGCTGGCCGTGCTGCGCCGCCCTGATGTGTTCCACGCGGCCATCGCCGGCGCCCCGGTCACCGACTGGAGCCTGTACGACACCGCCTACACCGAGCGGTACCTCGGCCACCCCGCCGAGCGGCCGGAGGTGTACGAGCAGACCTCGCTGATGCCCGACGCCGAGAAGCTGTCCCGGCCGCTGCTGCTCATCCACGGCCTGGCCGACGACAACGTGGTGGCGGCCCACACGCTGCGCCTGTCGTCGGCGCTGCTGGCCGCGGGGCGTCCGCACGTCGTGCTGCCGCTGTCGGGCGTCACGCACATGACCCCGCAGGAGGTCGTCGCGGAGAACCTCCTGCACCTCCAGGTCGACTTCCTCAAGAAGTCCCTGGGCGCCTGACCCCGTGGCCGCCGGGCAGGCCCTCCCCCGGAAAGGGGGCCTGCCCGGCGGAATCCCTCCGGTCTCCGGAGGGATTGACGCACCGGCGTCACGACGACTCCGGCGATGAACGTTTCGCCCGCCGTGGACGGTGACCGGGCGCGCGTCCGTACTCAAAACCGCAGCTAGCACGCCGGGAGATGGATCCCTCCCGCGGAGTGACGTGCCCTTACTTTGTTGACTAACCCAATTTAATCGGCTTAGCTCCCCCCGCGCCTCCGACTTCGCAGGGAAAGGGGTACAGGCCACATGATGCTGAAGCGGTTGCTGTCGGCCGGCGGAGCGCTGGCCGCCGTATGTTCGGCCTCGGTCCTGCTGCCGCCGCACGCGTCGGCCGCGGCGGGATGCCGGGTGTCCTACGCCATCACCGCGCAGTGGGGCTACGGGTTCAGCGCGGACGTCACGATCACCAACCTGGGCGATCCCATCTCCGGCTGGCAGCTGAAGTGGTCCTTCGACGCCGGCCAGACCGTCACCCAGGGATGGAACGCCTCCATCACCCAGAGCGGCAGCGACGTGACCGCCTCCAACGTCTCCTACAACGGGTCACTGGCCACCGGGGCCTCCACCGCCTTCGGCTTCAACGGAACCTCGACCGGTTCCAACCCCATCCCCGCGGCCTTCACCCTCAACGGCACCGCCTGCACCGGCTCGCCCACCACCCCGACCCCGACCCCGACGCCCACCCCCACGCCGACACCCACGCCCAGCCCCACACCGACGCCGACGCCGACGCCGACACCGACACCCACCCCGACGCCCACACCCACGCCGGCCGGTCAGCCGACCGTGGCGTCGGACGGCACCGGGAAGTACCGGACCGTGCAGGCGGCCATCAACGCCGTCCCGTCGAACAACACCAGCAGGGTCACCATCACCATCAAGCCCGGCACCTACCGTGAGATCGTCACGGTGAACAAGCCGTACGTCACCCTGCAGGGCCTGGGCTCCTCGCCCGCGAACACCGTGATCGTGAACAACCGGTCGGCGGCCAGCAGCGGCGGCACGTTCAGCAGCTACACCGCCATCGTGTCCGCCCGCGACTTCACCGCGACCAACCTGACCGTGTCCAACGACTACACCGAGAACGGCACCACGGTCGACCAGCAGGCCGTCGCGTTGCGCCTGGACTCCGACCGCACGACCCTGACGAACGTCCGGCTGCTCGGCGACCAGGACACCCTGCTGGTCAACGACTCCGCCCGCGCGTACGTCAGAGGCTCCTACGTCGAGGGCACGGTCGACTTCATCTTCGGCGGCGGCACCGCCGTGTTCGACAACTGCGACATCTACGAGAAGCGCAGCACCGGCGGTCCGCTCACCGCGGCCCGCACCGCGGCCTCCAAGACCTACGGCCTGCTGATCTACAAGTCCCGGATCACCGGCGCCACCGGCAACACCACCAACCTGGGACGGCCCTGGGGTCCCGACGCCCAGGTGCTCTACCGGGAGTCCTCGCTCAGCGCGACCATCAAGACCTCGCAGCCCTGGACCGACATGTCCGGCAACTCATGGAAGAACGCGCGGTTCCTCGAATACCGGAACACCGGCGCGGGGGCCGGGACGAACTCCAACCGTCCCCAGCTCGCCGACTCCCAGGCGGCCAACTACACCCCGCAGCGGTATCTCGCCGGATCCGACGGCTGGAACCCCGTCGGCTGACCGGAGAACCCGCGGACGGCTCCCGGCGGGGCGGCGGGCATCGCCGCGCCGGGCAGGAGATCACCCGGTGACCGGACCGCCCCCGGTCACCGGGCCCCGCCCGGCTCGGCGGGCTGGCGGGAGGCGCCGTGCCAGCTCTCCCAGAGGGCGGCGTAGGCGCCCTGCGCGGCGACGAGCTCATCGTGGGAGCCCAGCTCGCTGACGCGGCCGTCCTCGACGACGGCGACGCGGTCGGCGTCGTGCGCCGTGTACAGCCGGTGGGCGATGGCGATCACGGTGCGGCCCGCGAGGACGGCGGCGAGCGACCGTTCCAGGTGGCGGGCGGCGCGCGGGTCGATCAGCGAGGTGGCCTCGTCCAGCACCAGCGTGTGCGGGTCGGCGAGCACCAGCCGGGCGAGCGCGACCTGCTGTGCCTGCGCCGGCGACACCGTGACGCCGCCGGAGCCCACGGCGGTGTCCAGGCCGTCCGGCAGCGCCCGCACCCATTCGAGGGCGTCCACCGCTGAAAGCGCCTCTTCGACCGCCTCGTCGCCGGCGTCCGGACGCCCGATGAGCACGTTGTCGCGCAGCGTGCCGCGGAACACGTGGTGCTCCTGGGTGACCAGGGCGACGTGCCCGCGCAGCTCGTCCAGCGGAAGCTCGACCAGTGGGACGCCGCCGACCCGCACCGAGCCGGTGCGCGGGCCGTGGATGCCGGCCAGCAGGCGGCCCAGCGTGGACTTGCCCGCGCCGGAGGGGCCCACCATCGCCAGCCGCTCCCCGGGGGCCACCTGCAGAGAGACGCCGTGCAGCACGTCGTGGCCCTCGCGGTAGGCGTACCGGACGTCCTCGGCGGCCAGCCGCTCACCCTCGGGACGCGCGGCGCCGGCGCTGCGGTCGTCGGGGACGTTGGCCACGCCGAGCAGCCTCGCCATGGACGCCCCGCCGACCTGGAGCTCGTCCACCCAGGACAGCAGCCGGTCGAGCGGGTCGATGAGCTGCTGGACGTACAGGGTGGCCGCGGTCACCTGGGCCAGGTCGACCCATCCGCGCAGGTAGAACAGGCCGCCGGCCAGCAGCGTCGCCACGATGGGCAGCACGTAGCCGAACTCGACGGTGGGGAACCACACCGTGCGCAGGCCCAGTGTGTACCGTTCGGCGGCCCACGACCGCGCGATGTCGCGGTCGGTGCGCTCGTGGCGGCGGCCCTGCAGGCCGAACGCCTCGACGGTCCTCGCGCCCTCGACGGTCTCGGTCAGGCCCTCGGTGATCTCGGCGTACGCGGCGTTCTCGCGCAGGTAGCCGTCCCTGGCCCGCTTGAGGTACCACCGGGTGGAGTACCACAGCAGGGGGACGGCGACCAGCGACGGCAGCACCAGCAGCGGCCCGACCAGCGCGAGCGCGCCGATCACGAACGCCCCGGCGACCACGGCGATCAGCGTCTCGGGGACGGCGTGGCGCACGGTGCGCGACAGCGCGTCGACGTCGCGCGACGTGCGGGTGATCAGGTCGCCGGAGCCGGCGCGCTCGACCGTGGA
Source organism: Sphaerisporangium sp. NPDC005289 (assembly GCF_040607455.1). Classification (NCBI taxonomy): domain Bacteria; kingdom Bacillati; phylum Actinomycetota; class Actinomycetes; order Streptosporangiales; family Streptosporangiaceae; genus Sphaerisporangium; species Sphaerisporangium sp. NPDC005289. Next base: position 248,399 of record NZ_JBEXGS010000006.1, on the reverse strand, counting down.
CAGCGGCAGGGCCAGGACGCGGTCGACGAACTCCTCACGCAGCTCGGCCAGGACCTTCTCACCCAGCTTGGCCGAGGCGTAGACGGCGTAACGGATGAGCACGGCCTGCAGGACGACGAAACCGGCGATGGCCAGCGCGATGGCGTCGATGTCGGCGCCCGTGCCCGCACGCACGTCCTCGACCAGCTCACCGAGGAACCGCGGCCCGGCGAGCCCGGCGACGGCGGCCAGGCCGTGCAGGCCCAGGGCCAGCGCCAGCCGGCCGGGATACTTCAGCGTCAGCCGCCGCGCGTAGGCCCGCACCTGGGCCTGGTCGGCGACGGGCAGGATCTGTCTCTGGGCGCTCACGTCAGCTCTCCCCGCGGGTCACGGTCGCGGTGTACTCGGGGTCGGAGGCCAGCAGGGAGCGGTGGGAACCCTCGGCGCGCACGCGGCCGTCCTCCAGGAAGATCACGGTGTCCGCCCGGTCGAGCACGAGCGGGCTGGTGGTGCAGACCAGCGTCGTGCGGCCCAGGCGGGCCTTGCCGAGACGCTCGGCGACGCGGGCCTCGGTGTGGGCGTCCACGGCGCTGGTCGGGTCGACCAGGATGAGCACCTCGGGGTCGGCGAGCAGGGCGCGGGCCAGGCGCAGCCGCTGCTGCTGGCCGCCGGAGAACTCGCGCCCGGCCTCGGCGACGTGCGAGTCCAGACCGTCGGGCAGGGCGTCGACGATGTCCTCGGCGCAGGCGACGTGCAGGGCTTCGCGCATCTCGTCCCGCGAGCCGCGGCCGGCGACGTCGAGCTGGTCGCGCAGGCGCCCGCTGAACAGCCGCGCCGCGTTGTCGGCCACCAGGATGCGGCGGCGGACCTCCTCGGTGGCCAGGTCGCCCAGGGGCACGCCACCGAAGGTGACGTCGGCCGCGACGTAGTGCCCGAGCCGCTCCGCCACGGCGATGACCTCCTCGGGGACCGCGCCGGCCAGGGCGGTGAACCGGCCGGCGCGCAGCACCACGCCCGAGGCGGCGTCCACCAGGTCGCCCCCCTCGGCGGTGGCCGTGCCGGCGCCCGCGACCTCGGGCTCAAGTGACAGGATGCGGACGACCCTACGGGCGGCGACGTGCCCCTTGGTCATCTTGTCGGCGGCCTCGGTGAGCGTGCGCAGCGGGCCTACCAGGAACAGCGCGTAGCCGTAGAAGGCGACGAGCTGGCCCACCGTGATCGTGCCGTCGAGGGCGTAGTGGGCGCCGCGCCAGGTGACGAAGGCGATGAGCATGCCGGGCAGCAGAACCTGGGCGCCGTCCATGGCGGAGTCGACCGAGGCCACGCGCACCCCGGCCTCGCGCACCCCTTGGGACTCCTCGCGGTAGCGGCCGGCGAACACGGCCTCGCCGCCGATGCCGCGCAGCACGCGCAGGCCGGCGACGATGTCGGAGGCCCGGGTCGCCAGGTCGCCCTGCAGGTCGCGCTGGCGGTGCTGCCTGCGGTGCAGCGGCCGGAGCAGTGGGGCGAGCGCCACGGCCATCAGCGGCACGCCGACCAGGACGATGAGGCCGAGCTGGGGGGAGGTGACCAGGAGGATGATCGTCACCGCGCCGATCGCGACGACGGCGCCGACGCCGCGCAGCAGGATGTCCACGGTGTTGCCGATGTGGGCGATGTCGGAGTTGCCGACGCTGATCACCTCGCCGGTGGACAGCAGCTTCGGCAGGGTGGGGCCGAGCCGGGTGGCCTGGCGGACGGTGACCTGCACCGTGCGGTAGGCGGCGGCCAGCCAGTTGTAGACGGCCATGCGGTGGCGCATCACTCCGCCGAAGGCGGTGAGGACGCCGAGGCCGAGCAGTGTGGCCGACCAGCGGACCAGGCCGCCGGTGTCGTCGGCGGTGAGGCTGTCGATGGCCTTGCCCAGCGTCAGCGGGACCAGGGCCTGGCTGAGCCACCACAGAATCGCGTAGCCCACGCCGACGCACACGGGGCCCGCCTGCCCACGCGCCACCCACCACAGGTACCGGATCGGACTGCGGGCATCGGGAACGCCGGGATCGGCGACGGGAAGGGAGCGCATGGCCTTTCCAGGCTTCCAGCCGGGGACCCCGCCCGGCAATCGATTTTCCGGCCGTCTTGCGGGGCCACCTGCCAAAACCCTGCACCGTCCCCGATGTGCGCAATAGATCTTCCACTTTTCGGCAGGTCGTCAACCACTGTTGACACGCCACGCCGTGTCAACCTATATTGACGGCTATGAGCGATACGGCACAGCTGGCCTCCGACGCCGGCAGCCGCGATCCGTCCGTCGGCCTGCGTGCCGTGCGGGCGCTGCGGATTCTGGTCGAGCGGCTCGAGGCACTCCAGGTCGACAACGCCCGCGAACAGGGCTGGACCTGGCAGGAGATCGCGGTCTTGCTCGGCGTCACCAGGCAGGCGGTCCACAAGAAGTACGCGGGCGGCCGCGGACTGCTAAGACGGGAGAAATGAGATGTTCGAACGGTTCCACGCCGACGCCCGGAAGGCCGTGGCCCACGCCCAGCATGAGGCCACCGTCCTGCGCCACGACACGATCCGCCCCGAGCACGTCCTGCTCGGACTGCTCGCCCAGACCGACTCGGTCACCGCGCGGGTCCTGGCCCGCCACGGCCTCGACCACGACACGGCGGGCGACGCGGTGGCCCGCGTCCTGGGGGCGAACACAGGCGACAGCACGGACGACATCGACGCCGACGCACTGGAGTCGATCGGCATCGACCTCGACGCGATACGCCAGAAGGTCGAGGCCGCCTTCGGTCCCGGAGCCCTGGACCGCGACCCTCGGCGCTCCTCACGGAGCCTGGGCGGGCACATCCCCTTCGGCCCGCGCGCCAAGAAGGTGCTCGAACTGTCGCTGCGCGAGGCCATCCACCTGGGCCACAACTACATCGGCGACGGCCACATCCTGCTCGGCCTGCTCCGCGAGGGCGACGGCCTGGTCACCCGCGTCATAGCCGACGCCGGCATCGACTTCACCGCCCTGCGCCAGGAGATCCGCGCCGAACTGAACTGAACACACCGCCGCCTGTGAACGCCACCGCCGCCTGCCCCTCGTCGCACCTCGCCGGCTCGACGCGACGGCGGCCGGACGGCCTCGAGGGCCTGGGGGGTTCGGCCGGCGGGCGGCCTGAGGGAAGCGAGGGGGCGGGACAAGAAGGTGATGGCCACGATTCTCGCCGTCACGTGATTCGGCGTTCTCGTCATTCGTGGCTTCGACGCCTGCCGTCGCCGTCGTCCGGGAGCCGGAAACTTCGTCCGGATGTCAGATGTCCCGGGAATCGCGCGATGCGCTGGTTCGTCGGAGGCTTGAGGAAAGAGGTCCGGTTCGCGGTCGCCATCGCCGCGGTGAATCGATTTTCGTTTTTATCGAAGGGTCGCTCTAGGTCATCTGCGGTTCAGACGGTCTCTCAGTCCCAGGTGGTTCCGGCGGCGCGGGAGTAACCGTCCCAGGTGGTGCCCGCGGTGCGCGAGAAAGAGTCCCAGGTGGTGCCGGCGGAACGGGCGGCGGTGGCGGCGGAGAAAACGGTGGCGGTCATTTCGAATCTCTTTTCTCTGAGTTGTTCTGTTCTGTCCTTGTGAGAACAACTCTCCGGCATCGTGAGCCCCCGGAACAGACGATTCAGCGGCAGCAAACTGCACCGCGTTGACCACTTCCTGCCACCCCGCGGGGCGGCCCAGGGCTTTGAGGGCGGCGGCGTCCCGCCACGACGCGGAGGCCGCCGCCGGCCTCCAGCCCCACCCTTGCCTCATCTATCGATATTCGATAGATTCCCATCGTAACTCGATGGGAGGACGGGTCATGGGAAAGCTGGCGGTGCGCGCGCTTCGCGCCGTGCTCGCGGTGTTGCTCGCAGGCACCGTGTTGGTACAGGCAGGGATGGTGTGGGCCTTGGCCACGGATCCGGAGGAGGGGTCCCTCCCGCTGACCCCGCTGCGCCTGATCGCGATCCTGGGCATGGTGTCGGTCCAGGTCGCCCTGGTCTGCGTATGGCGGCTGCTGGCGATGGTGCGACGCGGAACCGTGTTCTCCCACGCCGCCTTCCGGTACGTGGACGCCGTGATCGGCGCGATCGTGGCGGCCGCCCTCCTGTGGTTCGCGGTCACGGCCCTCAACGCGCCGGGCCAGCGGGACGACCCGGGCGTCACCGTCATCATGGGCGGGGTCGGCCTGGCCATTTTGGGGGTCGCGCTCATCGTGCTCGTGCTGCGGATGCTGCTCGCCCAGGCCGTCGCGCGCGACGTCGAAGCGGCGCGGATGCAGGCCGAGCTGGACGAGGTGATCTGATGCCGATCGCCGTCGACATCGACGTGATGCTGGCCAAGCGGAAGATGTCGGTGGGCGAACTCGCCGACCGCGTCGGGATCACCCCCGCCAACCTGGCGGTACTGAAGAACGGCCGCGCCAAGGCGGTGCGCTTCACCACGCTCGCCGCCCTCTGCGAGGTGCTCGAGTGCCAGCCGGGCGACCTGCTGCGCTGGGAGGCCGAGGACGCCGCGGGCGGATGACCTGCCCGGGATCAGCCGGCGGCGAGCATGCCCGTGACAGGGGTGAGGTCGCCGGTCCACGAGACCTCGTCCAGCCGGGCCGCCGCCTCCTCCGGCAGGTCGAGGGCGAACCCGGCCATGCTGCCCTCCAGGTGGGCGACGGTACGCGGACCGATGATCACCGATGTCACCCCGGCGCGCGCCCGCACCCAGGCGAGCGCGACGGCGGCCGACGTGGCGCCGAGCTCGTCCGCCACCTTCCCCACCTCGGCGGCGACGGCGAGCGTCCGCGGGTTCAGCAGGTCGTCGGCCCAGGCACGCCCCGCGGCGCCGGGGAAGGCGAGCAACCGGCCGATCCGGCTGTCGCGGTCGGGCGCGGTCCCGCCGGCGTACCGGCCGGTCAGGACGCCGCCGCCGAGCGGCGACCACACCAGGGCGCCCAGTCCGTGCCGTTCGCAGGCGGGCAGGATCTCGGCCTCGATGACCCGCCTGATCAGCGAGTACTGGGGCTGGAGACTGACCAGCGGCGTGCCCCCGACCCGCTGGGCCGCCCACTGCGCCTCCACGATCTGGCCGGCCGTGAAGTTGGAGCACCCGATGTACCTGACCTTGCCCGAGCGGACGAAGCCGTCCAGCGTCGCCATGGTCTCCTCGATCGGCGTGTCGGCGTCCCAGGCGTGGCACTGGTAGAGGTCGACGTAGTCGGTGCCGAGCCGGCGCAAGCTGGCCTCCAGCGCCCTGGTGAGGTGGACGCGTGACAGCCCCCGGTCGTTGGGGCCGGGTCCCTGCGGGAAGAACGCCTTGGTGGCGATGACGACCGAGTCGCGCCTGCCCTTGACGGCCCGGCCGACGATCTCCTCGGACTGTCCGCCCGAGTAGTTGCCTGCCGTGTCGATGAAGGTGCCGCCGGCGTCCACGAAGGCGTCGACGATGCGGGCCGCCTCCCTCTCGTCGCAGCTCGCCACCCCTGTGTCGCCGAAGTTCATGGTCCCCAGGCAGGCCCGGGAGACCTTCAGGCCCGAACGGCCCATCGTCGTGTACGTCGTCATCCGTGCTCTCCGACTTCCCCGCGAGGCTAGGATCGGAACAGTTGTTCCGCTTATGGTCGGACACCATACGGAACGCCTGTTCCGGATGTCAACGAGATGGCGGTGGAGCGGAGATGACCGAGGACGCGGCCGGCAGGCCCCTGCGCACGGACGCGCGGCGCAACCGCGCGCGCGTGCTGGAGGCCGCCGAGACGGTGCTGGCCCGCGACGGGCTGTCCGCCTCCATGCGAGCCGTCGCCGAGGAGGCCGGAGTGGGGCTCGGCACCATCTACCGGCACTTCCCGACCCAGGAAGCCCTCTACCAGGCGATCATCGCCGACCGGCTGCGCAAGCTCGTCACCGAAGGGGAGACCCTGCTCGCCGCCGGCGACATCGCGCGGGCGTTCTTCGGGTTCCTGACCCGCATCGTCGAGGTGTCGGCGGAGAAGCGGACGCTGTCGGACGCGCTCACCGGCGCGGGCGTCGACGTCAAGGACGGCACGTCCGACATCGCCCGCGACATGCGCGCCCTCATCGAGACCATGCTGACCCGCGCCCAGCGGGAGGGCGCCGTCCGCGACGACCTGCGCATGCCCGAGCTCCTCGCCCTCCTGGCCGCCGCGTGCACGGCCGTGGAACGCGGCCAGTGGCAGGCCCACGTGGCCCCCCGGGCCCTCGCGGTCCTGTTCGACGGCTTCCGCCCGCGCGTACGGCGAGATGTCCCGGAGGGCGAACAGGGCGCGCACCCGGCGCCGTAGAGGCCATGCGCGTGCGCTGCGCCGGTGGGCGGGGTGAGAGATCTGTGGAGCGGAGGCAGGCGCGGCGCCGCCCTGGAAGTGGCGTCGCCCTCGAGGTGGCGTCGAATGTGCTGCGCTCGAATATCCGAGGCCCGGTATTTTCCCGCGGGCCGGGAAATCGGATGCCGCCGGCGCGGCGGCGCTGACCGCGCGTGCGATGCTTATCGGGGTTCTCCGCTTTCGTTCCGCCGGGCGGAGGGCGGTTCCATTGTCTTTCCGTGCGCCCGCGTCGTCGTTCCGGGCTTGTTCTGGCTTTCGGTTCCTCTGTGGATTATCCTTGGCTCCGCCGGTCAGTCCCAGGTGGTGCCGGCGGCGCGGGAGTGACCGTCCCAGGTGGTGCCCGCGGTGCGCGAGAACGCGTCCCAGGTGGTGCCGGCGGAACGGGCCGAGAAAGCGGTGCCGGTCATTTCTCTGTCTCTTTTCTGGAGGGCTTGTCGTTCGTCCTTGCACGAACAACTCTCCGGCATTCCAAGCCCTCGATACAGACGATCCGGCGGCAGCAAGCTGCGCGCCCGCGACCACTTCCTGCCACGCTCCGCGCCATATCACCTCTCCACACCCATGCCGCGCGAGTAGAGACGCCGGCCCACCGGCCGTACAGGCGCGGCGAGCGCCCGCACGACGGCGAGATGGCCCCTCCGACTACCCGGGCGTGGGACGGCGAAACGCGGGCGGGCTCAGGGCAGCAGCAGGACGCGGCCGCGGTGCGCCCGTTCCTCCAGCAGCCGGTGCGCCGCGGACGCCTCGGTCAGCGGCAGCCGGGCGTGGACGACGGCGCGCAACCGCCCGGCCGTGAAGTGACCGGCGAGTTCCTCCATCTCCTCGCGCGCCCGCACCGGGTCGGCCGCCCGCCAGGCCAGCAGGGAGAATCCCGTGACGGATCGCAGCGCGAACAGACCGGCGACCGGGATCTCCGACAGCTCACGGCTCGCGGCCCCGTAGACGACGAGCCGGCCGAAGGGCGCCAGCAGGTCCAGGCCGCTGCGCAGGACACCGCCGCCGACGGAGTCGAGCACGACGTCCACGCCGTCGGGCGCCGCCTTCCGCACCTGGTCGGGCCAGGTGTCGTCGGTGTAGTCGATGGCGACGTCGGCGCCCTGCTCGCGGACGAACTCCAGCTTGTCCGGCGAGCCCGCGGTGCCGATGACCCGTCCCGCGCCGAGCAGCCTGGCGAGTTGGACGGCCAGATGCCCGATGCCGCCCGCGGCGGCGTGCACCAGCACGGTCTCGCCGGGCGCGAGCCGGCCGGCACGCAGGACGCGCAGCGCCACCGGGGCGGCCATGGGCAGCACGCTCGCCGCGCCGTCATCGAGCCCCGGAGGCACCTCGGCGAGCCACCGGGCGTCCGTCACGACGTGGTCGGCGAACGCGTCCTCGGCCACCAGTGCGGCGACGCGGCGTCCCACGAGTCCGGGGTCGACGCCGGGGCCGACGGCCTCGACGGTGCCCACGACATCCCCGGTGAGCAGGCCGGGCAGGGGACGCTGGAAAGGGGACCCGGCGGCCGGGCCGCGGCGGAACACGGTGTCCACGAAGTTCGCCCCGACGGCCTCGGCCCGGATGAGCACCTGCTCGCCGCCGGGAACCGGGACCTCCACCTCCTCCATGGTCAGGACCTCGGGGCCGCCGTGCTCGTAGTAGCGGATTCGGCGCATGAAGCACTCCTGGGAGTCGCGATGAACTGGACTGCCGGTCAAGTTAACACCGAAGTGGACCGCTGGTCCAGTTGTCCGTTCAGCGAAGGAAGGGCGCCGAGCGGGACCCTCGCGGGCGCGAGCCGCCAGGATGTCCGGCGGAAGAAGCCGGGATGCGACGATCGGGATCCGGGCGAAGCCGCCGGCACGTCCGGACGAGGGGCTGGAGCCTGAACGGAAGAGGAGCCGATGACCGACGGCCGTCATGAGCGCGCCGACGCCGCGCGCAACCGGCGCGCGATTCTGCGGGCGACCGAGGAACTGCTGACGCGCCGCCGGCCCGAGCAGATCACCATCGAGCAGGTGGCCGCCGCGGCCGGCGTCGGCAAGGGGACGGTGTTCCACCGGTTCGGCAACCGCATGGGCTTGATGGTGGCGCTGATGCAGGAACGCGCCCTGGCCTTGCGTGAGGCGGTGCAGAACGACCCGCCGCCCCTGGGGCCGGGGGCGCCGCCGCGCGAGCGGCTGCTCGCCTTCATGGACGCCGTCGTCGAAGTCGCCGGACGCAACAAGGGGCTGCTGGCCGCGCTCGGGCACGCGGTCAGCGCGACGCCGAAGCCGGAGGAGGCGCAGCGGCGAGAGGACCACCCGGTCTACCGGTTCTGGCACGGACACGTCAGCGCGCTGATCGCCGCGGAGCGGCCCGATCTGGACGCCGAGCTCCTGGCGCACCTGCTACTCGCCGGCCTGCACAGCGATCCGGTGCTGCAACTGCTGGAGAGGGGCGAGGCCGCGCGCCTGGCCGAGTCCCTGCGCGCCCTGGCCGACGGCTTGCTGCTCTCTCCCCCACGGCCCTGACCCGGCGGTGACCGGTCCCATGCCGCACATGGCGCCACGGTTCACCTCGTGCGTCGGCTGATGCCTTTTGGGCGTGCTCGAACGCCGAGGGAGGCGAGGGGGATCTCATGGGGTACGCCGGCCGGACCGGTGGGATTGCCGCGGCGGTGGCGCTGACACCCGCAGGCTTCGTTGGTGTCCTGCTCGGCCGATGGCGTCGAGGGCGGCGATCGCGCGCCCGACGTTCTCTGTCGGCCGGATGGTGCTCTTCAGATCGGTCTTTCGTCGATGGTTCGTGCGGTCGGGTTCAATTCGATGTCGTCGGATCGGGCTTTCTGATTTTCAGTCCCAGGTGGTGCCGGCGGCGCGGGAGTAACCGTCCCAGGTGGTGCCCGCGGTGCGCGAGTACGAGTCCCAGGTGGTGCCGGCGGAACGGGTGGCGGTGGCGGAGAAAACGGTGGCGGTCATTTCGAATCTCTTTTCTCTGAGTTGTTCTGTTCTGTCCTTGTGAGAACAACTCTCCGGCATTCCGCGCCCTCGGAACAGACGAAACGGCGACAGCAAGCTGCACGCCCCTGACCACTTCCTGCCACGGTTCGCACGCGACGGCTATGCGCGACATATTCCCAGGTCAGCGATGGTGTGAGGAGTGCCGGGCGGCGGCCGTGCGGGTGGCTTTCCGACGGGCGTGCCGCGGAGGCGGCGGCGGTCCGCTCGATAGGGCGGACCCGTCCGTCCACCACGGAGCCGGCCCGGCGGCCGGCCGCGGATCAGCGGGGCGTTCTCAGCCCCCGGAAGACGCCGGCCGCGCGGGCGTGACCGCCCCCGCGGCTTTCCTCGAAGCACGAATACGAATGCCACGCCATAGCAGGGAAACGGGACCGAACACCAAATCTCATTGGCGCCTTAAATGTGTGCCACGTCGGGAACGGGCTCCGCGGACATTCGCCTGACGACCGAGCGCCACATGACGAGTTGCAGCACGCCGAGGACCACGGCGAAGAGCATCAGGGTCCACATTCCGACCTGCTGGGCGACCGTGCCCGCCAGCCAGGGGAACACGGCTCCGCCCATGAGCGACACGCCGTTCGTGACCCCGATGACCGTGGGCACCAGGCGCGCGGCGGTCAGCCTCGGCACCATCGCCATGATCGTGGGGAAGATCGGCCCGAGGAAGAAGCCGAGCAGGACGAACCCGGCGGCGGCCACGGCGGGCACCGGCGCCAGCCAGGTCAGCACGGCGGACGCCGTGACGCCGGTCAGGCACGCGTAGAGCATGCCGGCGGGCCCGAGCCCGACGCGGGCGGCGGCGGGGCTGATGAGGAACCGGCCCAGCGTGAGGCCCAGCCAGTACCCGCTGATGGTGTACCCGGCCATCAGGCTCGGCTGCGCCTGCTCCTCGACGAGGTAGGTGAACCCCCAGTTGCCGACACCGAGCTCCAGGCCGACGTAGACGGCCAGGAGCGCGGACGCCAGCAGCACCGCGGGCGATCGCAGGGCACTGACCAGCAGCCCGCGCCCGCCCGGCTCCGCCCCTTGGGAAGCGGCCGAGCCGGTACCCGGGGCCTGGACGCCGCCGCCGGCGGCCGAGCCGGAATCCACGGCCTGGAAGCCGTGGGCGACCGCCGAGCCGGCATCCGCGACGTGGGGGCTCAGATCACCGTGTGTCTCATCACGTGGAGTCTCGTCACGAGCACTCCGGCCGCCGCGGGCCGGGACGTCGTCCCTGGGGTAGATCGCGAGGAAGCCGGCCAGCAGCGGCAGGGCGAGCAGGGCCAGCGCCAGCCACACGGCCGTCCACGGCGCAAGGGTGAGGATCCACGCGGCCAGCAGCGGCCCGAGCAGCGCTCCGACGCCGAAGAAGGCGTGCAGGCGGTTCAGCAGCGTCGTGGCCCTGGGCAGCCTGGTGAGGTAGGTGTTGAGCGCCGCCTCCAGGATGCCGATGCCGTATCCGGCGACCACCTGCACCGCCACGAGCGCCACGAACGGCGGGAGGGTCGCCGTGTACAGCGCGGCCAGCACGGACGCGCCGCAGCCCACGGCGAGGGTCATGCGGATGCCGAGACGCTGGATCAGCGCGCCGGCCGTGGTCCCGGCGAGCATGAAGCCGGCGGAGAAGGTGAAGAACGTGATCCCGATCGTGGCGTTGTCCACGCGGTAGTCGGCGATCTGCGATGGCAGCAGTACGCCCCCGACGCCGGCGCTGACGCCGACGTACACGAAGGCGACGTACGCCAGCACGACCGACGCTCGGCGCGTGCCGCGAGGCATGGCCACGAATCCCCCAGATGACAGCACTCGGCGCGGACAGCCCCGGACGACCGCGCAGGTCGCGGACGCGGTTGGTGCCATCGGCGGATGAATCGAGGCCACCAGGGGGGATGAAGCGGTGCAATGCTACCGAATCACCCCGGACAGGCACAGCACACCAAGGCGCCCTTCACCGGATGCCGGGGCGCTGACCCCTGCCTTCGCCGGAGGGGATTCTTCGCCCGCTCTCGGCGGTCTTTTCCGGCGCCGGATCGGCGAGAGGGGGACGGTGAATCCGGCGCCGTTGTACGGCGGGCGGCCCGGTACACGTCCGCGGTCACCGCACTCGGTGAGGCGCGGGAAGCCCTGGAGGCCCCGGAGAGCGGAGGGTGGCGTGTGGCCCGGCGAGCGGGTCAGCCGTCCTGGAGCGGATCCCGGAAAAGAACCTGGGAAATATCAGGATGAAAGGCCGGAGATCGCGGGAAATGTGCTGCGCTTTCGACATTTCCTCCGGCGACTCCGTCAGGCCCGCTAGGCGGAGGGTGACGATTCTGGTCGGCCGGTCGTGCTGTTCATCTCTCAGCGGGGCGTTCCGCCGTCTTGATCGGACGTTACTCGGTGGTCTGTGATTCTTATCTCGAACAAGGTTTCTCAGTCCCAGGTGGTGCCGGCGGCGCGGGAGTAACCGTCCCAGGTGGTGCCCGCGGTGCGCGAGTACGAGTCCCAGGTGGTGCCGGCGGAACGGGCGGCGGTGGCGGCGGAGAAAGCGGTGGAGGTCATTTCGTTTCTCTTTTCTGGAGGGCTTTCGTGTTCGTCCTTACACGAACAACTCTCCGCCATCGCAAGCCCCCGGAACAGACAATCCGACGGCAGCAAGCTGCACGCCCCTGACCGCTTCCTGCCACCGCGAGCACGTCGTGCCGACCTCGCGTGCTCACCGCCCAGGACACCGGCGGCACGCCGCCGAAGACCTCCATGGCACGCTCGCCACCCTCGGCCTGCGCGGCCGTGACCACACGGCGTCCAGGCAGGTGTGCCTCGGGCACAGGAGAAGAAGATGCCTGACGGAAGACGTGGAAAGACGCGGAAGAACGGAGAGAGACGAGGAGAGGCGGGAGGAGCCGGGTGTGTCGCCGGGCCGCGGTGCGGCGGTCCGTCCGGCGGGCCGGTGGACGCGCGAGGCGTCGGCCTGTCATCGGAGCTCGTCCCGGAGATCGGGGAATGTGCGGCGCGAATCGTCTTCGTCGTCCCGCCGATCCAATGGAATCGGTGATCGGGGACGGGGCCCTCACGGGCGGGTCGGTCTGTTATCTCTTTTCACTTGCGCCGGTTCCGGAGACGGATCTCCAGGAAGTATCGGCTTCCGGTCGCGAAACAATGGGATGGAATCCGCCGTGAGGATTTTCTCAGCCTAGTCCCAGGTGGTGCCGGCGGCGCGGGAGTAACCGTCCCAGGTGGTGCCCGCGGTGCGCGAGTACGAGTCCCAGGTGGTGCCGGCGGAACGGGTGACGGTGGCGGCGGAGAAAGCGGTGGCGGTCATTTCGTGTCTCTTTTCTGGAGGGCTTTTGTTCGTGTCCTTGCACAAACAACTCTCCGGCACGGCAAGCCCTCAGAACAGACAATTCGACGGCAGCAAGCTGCACGCCCCTGACCGCTTCCTGCCACCCTCCGCTCGTGCTTCCCCATGCCCGACGGCCAGACCACGCGAAGACACCGCCCCGCCCGGCCTCACCCCCGTCGCGACCTGGGGCAATGCACCACCACCCGGTCGGGTACATCATTACCAGGATTGTGCTGCGGCGTTCCGCGATAATGGCCGACGTGGATGAGGTCGAGGTCGTCGTCGCCCATGACGAGCGCGCGACCCTGCGCGTCGGCGGCGTGTTCCTGAAGATCGACGCCGATCAGACGCGCACCGACGTCGAGGTCGAGGCGATGGCCATGGCGCCGATCCCGACTCCGGAGGTCCTGTGGCGCAAGCCGCCCGTGCTCGCGCTCGCCGCCCTCCCCGGGAAGGCGCTCGGCCACCTCGGCGAGCCGTCGACCGCGTCGCCGGCGGCGTGGGCCGCGGCGGGTGCCGCCGCGCGGAAGCTGCACGACGCGCCACTGCCGCCATGGCCCGGCCGGAGCCTTGCCGAGATCGCGTCACGCCTCGACGGCGAATGCGAGTGGCTGGTCGCGAACGACGTCCTTCCCACCGGCCTGGTGACGCGCAACCGCCGGATCGCCGAGGCCGCGCTCCGGCCGTGGGCACCGGTGTTCACACACGGCGACCTGCAGGTCAGCCATGTGTTCGCCGACGGCGACGAGATCACCGGCGTGATCGACTGGTCCGAGGCGAGCCGGGGTGACGCCCTGTTCGACCTCGCCATCCTGACGCTCGGACACCACGAGCACCTTGGCGACGTCCTTGCCGGCTACGGCACCGACGTCGACCTCGACGTGATCCGCGCGTGGTGGTCGCTGCGAAGCCTGCTGGCGATCCGCTGGCTGACCGAACACGGCTTCGACCCATTCTCCCCAGGCTGCGAGGTAGACGTGCTGAGATCCCAGCCCTGAGACCGCCCGACCGCGAACGTCACCCTCGCCGACCTCTACGGCCCCGCCGCCTTTCTCTGACGACCCGCCCCACGGCAGGAAGGTCACGGCGCATCGGACGGACGCAGACTGTGCCTTATGACAGATGACGCCACCCGTGTCCTTCTCGATCGGTTCCTCAGCGCCGTACGGCCGTCTCTGCCGTTGGTCGCGTTATGGGCGCACGGGTCGCTGGGGGGCGGTGACTACCAGCCCGGACGCAGCGACCTGGACTTGATCGCCGTCGTCGCCCGGCCGTGCACGGCGGAGGAGGAAAGGGCTGTCAAGGAGGCGCATGAGCGCCTGGAGAGAGACCTGCCCCTCGCCGCGAAGCTGCACTGCAGCTATGTCGCCGTCCCTGAGGCGGCCGATCCGGGGCAGGACCATCTCACCTGGGCTCACCAGGAGCTGTTTCACCGCCCCGTCACGCCGGTGACCAGGCGCGAGCTGCACGAGTTCGGGCTGGTCATCCACGGTCCCACCCCGGCGTCGGTCCTGCCGCCGGTGACCGACGAGGAGCTGAAGGGCTTCATCGCCGGCGACCTGGCGGGCTACTGGCGTCCGTCCCTGGAGTTCCCCGAGGAGTACCAGGAGGACATCTGGGTCGATCTCAGCCTGCTGACCCTGGCCAGAGCGACGGTGACCCTGCGCGAGGGGCGCCTGATCACCAAGTGGGAGGCCTTGGACGTGCTCACCCGGCTCGGCGCCCCGGCCGAGGTCGTCGACGACATCAGGCGACGTCGCTACGAGACGCCCGCGCCCGCCCCGGCCTCCCCGGAATGGCGCACCCGCCGTGCCACCCTGACCCTCGACTACCTCGCCCCCGCCATCGACCGCACGGTGTCCGCACACGATTTCCGGCGCGGCCATCCCCAGCGCGAGCGGTAGAGGCGTACCACGGCGCCTTCGGTAGGGAGCTCGAGGGGCGGAGCCTCTCGATGGCGGCGGAGCCGCCTGGGAGACACGGCCCGAGCCGGAGCGCCCCCCGGGCGCGGAGGTGAGGGCCTTTGCCCGGGGGGTGGAGGGTGGTTACTTGGCGGCTTTGAGGTAGTCGCGGTTCATTTGGGCGATGGCGTCGAGGCTGATGCCCTTGGGGCAGACCGCGGTGCATTCGCCGGTGTTGGTGCAGCCGCCGAAGCCTTCGAGGTCCATCTGGTCGACCATCGCCACGACGCGGGAGTCGCGTTCTGGCTGCCCCTGCGGGAGCAGGCCGAGGTGGGTGATCTTGGCCGCGGTGAACAGCGAGGCCGAGCCGTTGGGGCAGGCGGCCACGCAGGCGCCGCAGCCGATGCAGGTGGCGGCGTCGAAGGCCGAGTCGGCGTCGTCCTTCTTCACCGGGACGCTGTGCGCGTCCGGCGCCGAGCCCGCGGGCACGGAGATGAAGCCGCCGGCCTGGATGATGCGGTCGAAGGAGCTCCGGTCGACGACCAGGTCCTTGACCACGGGGAACGGCGCGGCGCGCCACGGCTCGATTGTGACGGTGGCGCCGTCCTCGAAGTGGCGCATGTGGAGCTGGCAGGTGGTCGTGGCGCGCTGCTCGCCGTGGGCGACGCCGTTGATGACCATGCCGCACATGCCGCAGATGCCTTCGCGGCAGTCGTGGTCGAACGCGACGGGGTCGTCGCCTTCGAGGATGAGCCGCTCGTTGAGGACGTCCAGCATCTCCAGGAAGGACATGTCCGGCGACACGTCTGTGACCTGATAAGTCACCATCCGTCCGCTGTCGGCGGGGCCGTTCTGCCGCCAGACCTTCAGGGTGAGGTTCATGGTTCCGCTTACCGTTCCTCGGTCGCAGGGCGGGGCTCAGGACGCGTGACCGCGCTCACTTGTAGCTCCGCTGGGTCATCTTGACGTACTCGTAGTCGAGCTCTTCCTTGTGCAGCACCGGCGTGCCGCCGGCGCCGTACTCCCACGCCGCCACGTACGCGAAGCCCTCGTCGTCGCGCAGCGCCTCGCCGTCCTCGGTCTGCGACTCGGCGCGGAAGTGGCCGCCGCAGGACTCGGTGCGGTGCAGGGCGTCCAGGCACATCAGCTCGGCCAGGTCGAAGAAGTCGGCGACCCGCCCGGCCCGTTCCAGCGCCTGGTTGAGGCCCTCCCCCTCGCCGGGGACCTTGACGTTGTTCCAGAACTCCTCGCGCAGCTCAGGAATGCGCTCAAGGGCCTTGCGCAGGCTCTCCTCGGTGCGCTCCATGCCGCAGTAGTCCCACATGAGCTTGCCCAGCTCGCGGTGGTAGGAGTCGGCGGTGCGGGTGCCGTCGACCGACAGCAGACGGCCGATCTTGCCGGTGACCTGGCCGATCGCCTCGTCGACGTCGGCCTTGGCCACCTCGCCGAAGGGGCCGCCTGCCAGGTAGTCGCCGAGCGTGGTCGGCAGGACGAAGTAGCCGTCGGCGAGCCCCTGCATCAGCGCGGAGGCGCCGAGCCGGTTGGCGCCGTGGTCGGAGAAGTTGGCCTCGCCGATCACGAACAGGCCGGGGACGGTGGACTGCAGGTCGTAGTCCACCCACAGGCCGCCCATGGTGTAGTGGACGGCCGGGTAGATGCGCATGGGCCGGGTGTAGGGGTCCTCGCCGGTGATGCGCTCGTACATCTCGAAGAGGTTGCCGTACTTCTTCTCGACGGCCTCGCGGCCCAGCCGGCCGATCGCGTCGGCGAAGTCGAGGTACACGCCGAGCCCGCCCGGTCCGACGCCGCGGCCCTCGTCACAGACGTTCTTGGCGGCGCGGGAGGCGATGTCGCGCGGCACCAGGTTGCCGAAAGCGGGATAGATCCGCTCCAGGTAGTAGTCGCGCTCGTCTTCCGGGATGTCCCCCGGCGCCCGGTCGTCGCCCTTGCGCACCGGCACCCACACCCGGCCGTCGTTGCGCAGCGACTCCGACATGAGCGTCAGCTTGGACTGGTAGTCGCCGCTGACCGGGATGCAGGTGGGGTGGATCTGGGTGTAGCACGGGTTGCCGAAGTAGGCGCCGCGCCGGTGGGCCCGCCAGATCGCCGTGGTGTTGCAGCCCTTGGCGTTGGTGGACAGGAAGAACACGTTGCCGTACCCGCCGGTGGCCAGCACGACGGCGTCGGCGAGGTGGGTCTCGATCTCGCCGGTGACCAGGTCGCGGACGATGACGCCGCGGGCCCGGCCGTCGCTGACGACCAGGTCGAGCATCTCGTGGCGGGTGTGCATCTCGACGGTCCCGGCGGCGATCTGCCGCTCCAGCGCCTGGTAGGCGCCGAGCAGGAGCTGCTGGCCCGTCTGGCCCCGCGCGTAGAAGGTGCGCGACACCTGCGCGCCGCCGAAGGAGCGGGTGTCGAGCAGGCCGCCGTACTCGCGGGCGAACGGCACGCCCTGGGCGACCGCCTGGTCGATGATGTTCACGCTGACCTGGGCGAGCCGGTAGACGTTGGACTCGCGGGCGCGGAAGTCGCCGCCCTTGACGGTGTCGTAGAACAGCCGGTAGATCGAGTCGCCGTCGCCGCGGTAGTTCTTGGCCGCGTTGATCCCGCCCTGGGCGGCGATCGAGTGGGCGCGGCGGGGCGAGTCCTGGTAGCAGAACGACTTGACCTTGTACCCCAGCTCGCCGAGCGTCGCGGCGGCGGATCCGCCCGCAAGGCCGGTGCCGACGACGATTACCGTGAGCTTGCGCTTGTTGGCCGGGTTGACCAGTTTGGCGGAGAAGCGCCGCTTGTCCCAGCGGTCCTCGATGGGGCCTTCTGGGGCCTTGGTGTCACGGATCGGGTCGCCGATCGTGTAGTTCACTTGACTGCTCCGATCGTCACGGCGATGGGGACGGCGAGGAAGCCGAGGACCAGCACGGCGGCGAGCACGGCCGCGCCGGCGTTGAGCGGGTGCCGGCTGCGTCCGCCGGCCAGGCCCAGGGTCTGGAAGGCGCTCCACAGGCCGTGGCGCAGGTGCAGTCCGATCATGATCAGGGCGACGACGTAGAAGGCGGTCACCCACCAGCGCGAGGGGTCGAAGCCCGCGATCACGCGGTCGTACGGGGTGGCGGCGAAGCCCTTGGGGTTGACCACGCCGAAGGTCAGGTCGAGCAGGTGCCAGACGACGAACAGCACGATGATGACGCCGCCGTAGCGCATGGTGCGCACGACGTAGCCGCCGGCCTGCGACTTCCGCTTCGCCGCGTACTTGACCGGCCGCGCCTTGGCCGCGCGGCGGGCCAGCGAGACCGCCGCCCACATGTGCAGCACGACGGCGGCGGCGAGCACGATCTCGGTGAGGGTCAGCACGGTGCGGGCCGGCAGGGCCGGCTCGCCGACGGTGCGCAGCCACTCGGCGTAGGAGTTGAAGGTGTCCCTGCCGAGGAACAGCTTGGCGTTGCCGATCATGTGACCGATGAGGAAGAGCACCAGCACGGCGCCGCTGACGGCCATGACGGCCTTCTTGCCGTTGGACGAGCGCAGGAAGCCCTGCCGCCGCCCATGGCGCGCGCCGGGGCGCTTGGAGGACCTGGGGGGCGAGGTGCGCGGCGTCACCACAGCGGTGGCGGCGCCTCGGTCTATCGTCGATGTCACGTCTTCCGACGGTAGAGATGGGGCCTCCAGGCGTCCAAGTCATGAAACGCCTGGTCTCCATAGCCAGGCGCTATCCCCCATGGCTCGCCGGGCACGGTGGGTCCGGGCGCGCGGCGCCGATGCGAGCAATCTCACAGCGGGCGGGCCGACCTGGGAGATGTCGGAGCCGTCCCCGTACGCTGTGAGACGTGCAGCTACAGCAACTCGCGTCCTTCGTGGCTGTGGCCGAGACCTCGCACTTCACGCACGCGGCGGAGCGCATGCGCCTCGCCCAGCCCTCCCTCAGCAAGCAGATCAAGTCCCTGGAGGCCGACCTCGGGGCCGCCCTGTTCAGCCGCGCCCGGGGCAACGTGACGCTGACCCCGGCCGGCGAGGCGCTGCTGCCCCTGGCCCGCCGCATGCTGGCCGACGCCGACACCGCCCGCCGCGAGGTCGCCGAACTGGCCGGGCTGCGCCGCGGCCGGGTGCGCCTGGGGGCGACCCCGTCCCTGTGCGCCGGGCTGCTGGCCGACGCGCTGGCCCGCTTCCACGGCGACTATCCCGGCATCGACCTGCTGGTGGAGGAGGGCGGCTCGCGCGACCTGGTCCGCGACCTCGCCCGGGGCCAGCTCGACCTCGCGCTGATCATCCTGCCGCTGCAGAGCAGCGACCCGTCCCTGGTGACGCAGGAGATCCTCAAGGAGAACCTCGTCGTCGCCTCTCCGTCCGGCTCCACGGGCCGCAGGGCCTACGTCCGCATCGAGGAGCTGCGCGGCCGTCCGCTGGTGATGTTCCGGCGCGGCTACGACCTTCGAGAGGCGACCCTGAACGCCTGCCGCCAGGCGGGGTTCGAGCCGCGGTTCGCCGTCGAGGGCGGCGAGATGGACGCCGTGCTGCGCTTCGTGGAGGCCGGGCTGGGCGTCGCCGTGGTGCCTTCGATGGTGCTGGACGGGCGTCCGGGCCTGACCGGCACCCCGCTCGCGCCGCCGGGGCTCGGCCGCACGATAGCGCTCGCTCACCGCAAAGACGTCGAACCGACCCGGGCGGCTCAGGCCTTCCGCGCTACGCTGCTCTCTTATCTGTCGCAAGCCGCGGAGGAGGGGTCGCTGCCGCAGGGCGTGGTGCTCGCCGAGCTGCCGGCCGTGTAACGCGTGGGGGTTACAGATCGGTACGTGCACGGCGTTTCATTTCCTATTCGGACCCCCAAGTCAGGGTTTTTCACTTCCATGCGTCAGAACGTCTTTCGCTATATGGTGCAGGGCAACAGGCAAGGTCAGTCATCACGTCACAAGAGGAAGCAGTGACCGCGCTCTCGCCCGGCACGCCGGCGGCGCCCCACGAGATGCAGACGATCCTCCTCATCGAGGACGACGCGGGAGACGCGTTCCTCGTCGAGGAGCTGCTCGCCGGTGCGGCGACGCCTCCTAAGATCATTTGGGCGCGCAGCCTCGCCGAGAGCCGCGACCGGCTCACCGACGAGGTCCAGTGCGTGGTGGTCGACCTGTCGCTGCCCGACGCCACCGGCCTCGAGGCCCTCCGCCAGGTGATCACGATGGCACCGGACACCGCCGTGCTGGTGCTCACCGGGCTCAACGACGCCCACGTCGGCGTCGAGGCCGTCGCCGTGGGCGCGCAGGACTACCTGGTCAAGCAGGACGTCGACGAGCGCCTGCTGGCCCGCGCCATCAGCTACGCCATCGAGCGCAAGCGCGCCGACCTCGCACAGCGCAAGCTCGCCGACGCCCAGCACCTCAGCCGCGAGAACGCCCGCCTGGAGCACGGCCTGCTGCCCGTCCCCATGCTCAAGCCCGAGCTGGCGCGTGACGGGCTGCAACACCAGGCCCGCTACCTGCCCGGACGCCGCCAGGCCCTGCTGGCGGGCGACTTCTGGGACACCGTCCAGACCCCCGACGGGGCGGTGCACGTGGTCATCGGAGACGTGTGCGGCCACGGTCCGGACGAGGCGGCGCTCGGCGTCGCGCTGCGCATCGCCTGGCGCACGCTCGTGCTGGCCGGCCACACGGGCACCGAGTTGCTGACGACCCTGGAAGCCGTCCTGCGCAACGAACGCAAGTCCCCTGAGATCTTCACCACCATGTGCACGGTCACCATCGACCCCGGCCTGCGCACCGCCAAGCTCCACGTCGTCGGACACCCGCCCCCCGTGTGGGTGCGCGGCGGGGTCGACGGCGGCGTCCTCGACGTCGTGCCCGACACACCCTCCGGTCCTCCGCTCGGCATCTTCACCGACGTCGACTGGGCCACGATCGACCTCGACCTCGGCGACGACTGGTCGATGCTGCTCTACACCGACGGCCTGATCGAGGCGACGGTGGGCGGCGGGCCCGACCTGCTCGGCACCGAGGGGCTCATCCGCCTCATCCGCGAGCAGGGCGAGATCGACCTCGACCGCATCATCACCTCGGTCCAGGAGATGCACAGGGACGCGCTCAGCGACGATCTGGCGGCCGTGCTGGTCGGCCGCAGGCCCCCGCCATGACCGACCTGGCGCCCCTCCCCGCCCCCGCACCGCCGAGCGGGGTCGGGCGCCTGCCCCTCGGGCGGTGGTTCGCCATAACCGGGATGCTCGTGGCGCTGGCCTTCGCCCTCGGGTCCGCCGTCACGGTCATGACCGTCGAGCGCCTGCGGGTCGCCCGCGTGTCGGTCGTCGACGTGATCGACCCGGCCGTCCTGCACACCCTGGAGATCTCCACGGCCCTGTCGACGCAGGAGAGCTCCATCCGCGCCTTCGGGCGCACCAACGAAGAGCAGTACCTGCGCGACTACCGGCAGGGTCTGCAGGCCGAGGCGGCCGCCACCGCCCGGCTCGCCGCCCTGGTGACCCGCATGGCCGACCCGGGTGTCCGCGCCGGCTTCGACCGGCTCACCGTCGCCTCGGCCGCGTGGCGGCGCGACTACGCCGACGTCGTCATCGCCAAGGTGCCCACGCTGAAGACCGGCACCGCGACCACCTACGCCGCCGTCAACACCCTGCGCTTCGGCGCCGTGCGCGCGGCCCTGTCGGCGCAGCAGGACCGTCTCGGCGACCTGCACGACGTCGGCAGCGCGCGCATCGAGGCGGGCTGGAAGACCTTCTACCTCGTGCTCCTCGTGATAGGCCTGGTCTTCGTCGGCGCGGCGGTGGCCTTCACGCTCATCGTCCGGTACATCGTGCTGCGGCCGATCTCCCAGCTCACCCACCAGGTGCGGGCGGTGGCGCAGGGCGACTTCGAGCACCAGCTCCAGGTGCGCCGGCCGGCCGAGCTGGCCGAGCTGTCGGGCCGCGTGGACGCCATGCGCGGGCGCATGCTGCGCGAGTGGCGCCGCGCCGCCGAGGCCCAGCGGCTGCTGTCGGACCAGGCGGCCGAGCTGCGCCGCTCCAACGCCGAGCTGGAGCAGTTCGCCTACGTGGCCAGCCACGACCTTCAGGAGCCGCTGCGCAAGGTGGCGAGCTTCACCCAGATGCTGGAGCAGCGGTACGGCCACCAGCTCGACGAGCGGGCCAAGCAGTACGTCACCTTCGCCGTCGACGGCGCCAAGCGTATGCAACTCCTCATCAACGATCTGCTGAACCTTTCCCGTGTGGGCCGGGTGGGCGGCGAGAAGGCCCCGACGGACATGGAGAAGGTGCTGGACACCGCCGTGGGCAACGTCTCGGCGAAGATCGAGGACACCGACGCCGTCGTCACGCACGACCCGATGCCCACGGTGTTCGGGGATCGCGTGCTGCTCACCCAGCTCCTGCAGAACCTCATTGGCAATGCCTTGAAGTTCCGTTCGGAACGGACGCCGCACATCCACATCTCCGCCCGGCAGGAGGGTGACATGTGGGAGTTCGCCTGCGCGGACAACGGCATAGGCATCGACAGCAAGTACGCTGATCGGATCTTCCTGATATTTCAGCGCTTGCACCCACGGGACGTGTATCCCGGAACCGGCATCGGCCTGGCACTGTGCAGGAAGATCGTCGAGTACCACGGCGGCAAGATCTGGCTGGACGAGCCAGACCCCGGCAACCCCGGCACCACGTTCCGCTGGACCCTGCCCGCGATCACTGGAGATCAGCATGGATGACTACCGCTTCATCGACGTCCTGCTCGTCGAGGACGACCCTGGAGACGTCCTGCTGACCAAGGAGGCGTTCGAGCACAACAAGGTGCAGAACAAGCTGCACGTCGTCAGCGACGGCGAGCAGGCCATGGCCTTCCTGCGCCAGGAGGACCCCTACTTCGACGCGCCGCGGCCCGACCTGATCCTCCTCGACCTCAACCTGCCCCGCAAGGACGGCAGAGAGGTGCTGGAGGACATCAAGGCCGACGCCGCCCTGCGGAGCATCCCCGTGGTGGTGCTCACGACCTCCGAGGCCGAGGAGGACATCCTGCGCAGTTACCACCTGCACGCCAACGCCTACGTGGCCAAGCCGGTCGACTTCGACCAGTTCATCAAAGTGGTCCGTCAGATCGACGATTTCTTCGTGTCGGTCGTGAAACTGCCAAAGAACGGTCAACGTCTGTAGGCCCTGACACGGGGGTGACAGGGACGTGACAGGAATCACACGAGGTCGGCCGAAAAAGTGAGTGACCCTTCTCACACGCGGGGTACCCAGGGTCGTAACGTAGAGCCCCACCGGCCCGCGCGCGGCTGTGCGACCGGCGCGAACCACGACGCGCGCGGCATCCAGCCCTACGTGAAAGCCTCGGACCCTCACCTTTGACACCAGAGGGGTCCGCGGGAGGTGGAGAGTTCTCCGATGACCCAGACAACGGCCGGCCGGCCGATCAACGAACCGGGGCAGAGGAAGCAGCGGGCCCAGATCACGGCCCGCACCCTGCGCACGGACCGATGGTGGCTCGCACCGGCCATCACCTTCGCGGCGCTCGCGTCATTCCTCGTCTACGGCTTTTGGGCGATCTTCGATAAAAGTTACTTCATCGAGCCCTACATCGCCCCTTTCTCGTCGCCCTGCCTCGCGACCTCCTGCCCTGAGGGCGCGCGGTTCCTCGGGCTCGCGCCGTTCGGCGACTGGTGGACGCTGCCGCCCGGCATTCTGATCCTCGGCCTGCCGGCCGGTTTCCGTCTCACCTGTTACTACTACCGCAAGGGTTACTACCGCGCGTTCTGGCTCTCGCCGCCCGCCTGCTCGGTGGCCGAGCCGCACAAGAAGTACACCGGTGAGACCCGCCTTCCGCTGATCCTGCAGAACATCCACCGGTACTTCTTCTACGGCGCGATCCTCATCGCCCTGGTGCTCACCTGGGACGCGGTGCTGGCCCTGCGGGACGAGAACGGCAACTGGGGCCATGTGGGCCTCGGCACGGTCATCCTGTGGGTCAACGTGGTGCTGATCTGGTCGTACACCTTGAGCTGCCACTCCTGCCGGCACATCACGGCCGGGCGACTCAACCACTTCTCCAAGCACCCGGTGCGCTACAAGATGTGGACCTTCGTCTCCAAGCTGAACCGGCGGCACATGCTTCTGGCCTGGCTCTCCATGTACTCGGTCATGATCGCCGACCTCTACGTGCGGCTCGTCGCCAAGGGCATCGTCAACTTCCCGTTCGCGTAAGGAACACCAGTGGATATCGAGCGTCACGAATACGACGTCGTCGTCATCGGAGCGGGCGGCGCGGGCCTGCGGGCGGCGATCGAGGCCCGGCAGCAGGGCAAGCGAACGGCCATCGTCTGCAAGTCCCTGTTCGGCAAGGCCCACACGGTCATGGCCGAGGGCGGGGCCGCGGCGGCCATGGGAAACGTCAATCCGGCCGACAACTGGATGGTGCACTTCCGTGACACCATGCGCGGCGGGAAGTTCCTCAACAACTGGCGCATGGCCGAACTGCACGCCAAGGAGGCCCCCGACCGGGTCTGGGAGCTGGAGGCCTGGGGCGCGCTGTTCGACCGCACCAAGGACGGCAAGATCAGCCAGCGCAACTTCGGCGGCCACGAGTACCCGCGCCTGGCCCACGTCGGCGACCGCACCGGCCTGGAGCTGATCCGCACCCTCCAGCAGCGCGTCGTCGCCCTCCAGCAGGAGGACGAGAAGCTGCACGGCGACCCCGAGGCCTACATCAAGGTCTTCGCCGAGTGCACGATCACCCAGTTGCTGAAGGACGGCCCCGGTCCTGAGGCCGCCATCAGCGGCGCCTTCGGCTACTGGCGCGAGACCGGCCGGCTGATCTGCTTCGACGCCCCCGCGGTGGTCCTGGCCACCGGCGGCATCGGCAAGTCCTACGTGGTGACCTCCAACTCCTGGGAGTACACCGGCGACGGGCACGCGCTCGCGCTGCTCGCCGGGGCCAAGCTGATCAACATGGAGTTCATCCAGTTCCACCCGACCGGCATGGTGTGGCCGCCGTCGGTGCGCGGCATCCTCGTCACCGAGTCCGTGCGCGGCGACGGCGGGGTGCTGCGCAACTCCGAGGGCAAGCGGTTCATGTTCGACTACATCCCCGAGGTGTTCAAGGACAAGTACGCCACCACCGAGGAGGAGGCCGACCGCTGGTACGACGACCAGGCGAACAACCGCCGCCCTCCGGAGCTGCTGCCCCGTGACGAGGTCGCCCGCGCGATCAACTCCGAGGTCAAGGCGGGACGCAACTCCCCGCACGGCGGGGTGTTCCTGGACGTGTCGAGCCGCCTGCCCGCCGCCGAGATCATCAAGCGGCTGCCCTCGATGCACCACCAGTTCAAGGAGCTCGCCGACGTCGACATCACCGCCGAGCCGATGGAAGTGGGCCCGACCTGCCACTACATCATGGGCGGCGTGGAGGTCGACGCCGACACCGGCGCCTCCTCGGTGCCCGGCCTGTTCGCGGCCGGCGAGGTCTCCGGCGGCATGCACGGCTCCAACCGGCTCGGCGGCAACTCGCTGTCGGACCTGCTGGTGTTCGGACGCCGCGCCGGCGCCGGCGCCGCCGAGTACATCGACGGCCTCGCCGCCCGGCCGGTCACCCCGGCCGAGACGATGAAGAGCGCCGAGATCGAGGCCGTGGCCCCCCTCTCGCGGACCGGCGGGGAGAACCCCTACGAGGTGCACCACGAGCTTCAGCGCACCATGAACGAGCTCGTCGGCATCATCCGCAAGGCCGAGGAGGTCAAGGAGGCCCTGGAGGTCGTCGAGAAGCTCAAGGAGCGCGCGGCCAACACCGGTGCGCCGGGCGGGCGCATCTACAACCCCGGCTGGCACCTGGCCATCGACCTGCGCAACATGCTGCTGGTGTCGGAGTGCGTGGCGCGCGCGGCGCTGATCCGCGAGGAGAGCCGGGGCGGGCACACCCGCGACGACTTCCCCGCCATGTCGGCCGAGTGGCGCCGCCGGCTGCTGCGGTGCGCGGTCACCCCCGACGGCGAGGTCACCGTCGAGGAGGTCGATCAGCCCTCCATGCGCGACGACCTGATCCAACTGTTCGACCGGGCGGAGCTCAGTAAGTACGTCACCGCCGAGGAGCTGGCGGACTACGACGCGCTCGTTAAGGAGTCCTGATGGGTTACAAGGCCAAGTTCCGCATCTGGCGCGGCGAAGGCGGCGAGGGCAAGCTCGAGGACTTCGTCGTCGAGGTCAACGAGGGCGAGGTGGTCCTCGACGTCATCCACAGGCTCCAGGCCACGCAGACCCCCGACCTGGCGGTGCGCTGGAACTGCAAGGCCGGCAAGTGCGGCTCCTGCTCGATGGAGATCAACGGCAGGCTCCGGCTGGGATGCATGACGCGGATGTCCACCTTCGAGGAGGACGAGACGATCACCGTGACCCCGATGCGGACCTTCCCCGTCATCAAGGACCTGGTCACGGACGTGTCGTTCAACTACCAGAAGGCGCGGGAGATCCCGTCGTTCACCCCGCCGCAGGGCGTCGAGCCCGGCGAGTACCGCATGCAGCAGATCGATGTCGAGCGGTCCCAGGAGTTCCGCAAGTGCATCGAGTGCTTCATGTGCAACAACGTCTGCCACGTGATCCGCGACCACGAGGAGAACAAGGCGGCCTTCGCGGGCCCGCGGTTCCTCATGCGCATCGCCGAGCTGGACATGCACCCCTACGACGTGGCCGACCGCAAGCAGTCGGCGCAGGAGGAGCACGGCCTCGGCTACTGCAACATCACCAAGTGCTGCACCGAGGTCTGCCCCGAGCACATCAAGATCACTGACAACGCGCTGATCCCGATGAAGGAGCGCGTCGTCGACCGCAAGTACGACCCGCTGGTCTGGCTCGGCAACAAGATCTTCAAGCGCTCCGGCGCGTCCGGTTCCACCACCGGCAAGACCGGCTGACCGCAGCCCACCCCCCAGCCCGAGACCGCCGGTCTCGGGCTGGTCCGTTTCCGACGGCCTCGTCTCAGGCCGTTCCGGTTTCCGGCGGCCTTGTATCAAGCCGGTCGGTTTCCTGCGGCAGTGGAGGGATCTTCGCCGCGCCGGATCGGCTCCGGCCGCGGAGATGGGCCGCCGTGGGTCAGCCCTTGCGGCGGAGGCGACCGAAGAGGCCGAGGAGGCCGGGGCTCGGCTTGTCGGCCGGGACGGCGCCGGGGAGCGGCGCCTGCAGGGTCGTGTCGCGCGCGCCGGCGTCCGGCGTCCATGGCCCTGGAGCGAGCTGATCGCCGTTCTGCGGCCCTGTGCCGGGCATGGCGAGGCCGGAACCCGCGCCGGGGCCGGCGGGTCCCTGTGCGTCCGCACGGGGCCACGGCTCGGCGGCGCCGGTCATCCCGGCCGGCAGCGCGATCGGGCCGCCGTCGCCCGGGTGCCCGTACCCGGGGTGCCCCTGCTCGTACACCACGCCGTACGCGTCGCCGTACCCCTGAGGGTCGTACGGCAGGCCGTACCCCTGCGGGTCCTGGGCGCCGTACCCCTGGGGCGCGCCGGGCACGTTCGGATAGCCCTGCACCGGGACGAAACTGATGATCGGCGCGTACGCCGTGCCGCCGTGGTAGATCGGGTAGCCCGGCATCGGCAGGCCGGCGGGGAGCTCGTCGCCGCGGTGCCTGCCCGGCGAGCGCGGGCCCGCCTTGCGTACCGCCGCCGCGTGCGCCAGCCGCCGCACCCGTCCCTCGAAGATCAGCACGCCGAGCATCACCAGGACGGCCAGCAGCACGCCGGGGATGGCGAGCTTCCTGCTCAGCGTGAGCTGGTCGTACTCGGGAGAGGCGTTGCGGATCTCGATCGGCACCGAGTCGGGCGTCGGGTCGTCGAACGACGCGGCCGCGTCCAGGGACTCCGAGGGGCTCGGCGTCGGCGTCGGGCTCGCCAGGGCCAGCGACACCATCGGGTCGGGCGCCGGCGTCTCCACGGGCTGGGTGGAGGGGGTGATGAGCGGCGCGCTGGACGGGATCGCCGGCGCGGTGTTGAACGGCGTGCTCTCAAGAGTGGGCGGCGGCGCGAGCGGAGCCGTCTTGGTCGCCGTCGCGGTCGGCTTGGGCTTGGGAGGCTTCGTCGCCGTCTTGGTCGGCCGCGGGGTGACGGTCCTGGTGCGGGTGACCGTCGGGTCAGGGCTCGTCGTGATCGTCACCGTCACGGTGGGATCGGGCTCCGGAGTGTCCAGCGGGCCGGCCCCGGGGTCGTCGGTGATGGTCGGGTCGGTCGGCTCCACCTGGTCAGTGGGGTCGGCCATCACGACCTGGGCCGCGTTCGCCCGGGGCGCGGTCATCGGCGCCGTGGCGAGCAGGACGACGCCGGTCAGGCCGAGCGCCCCCAACACCGCGGACACGGCCGTCACATGCACGCGTCCGCTCACCGATGCCGCCTTCCGAGGTGCCACCCTGCCGATCACTACGAAAGTCTAGACCGGCCAAAGTAACAGTAAAGGGTGTTTGAGCCTCAGAGCTCCTTCGACTCCCCGGTTTTCCGCGCCGCGAACCTGCGCCGAAGCCTCAGCTGCAACCACAGCGCGCCGACCAGGATCACCACCGCCGCCCCGGCGGCGGGCAGGCCGCGGACCATTTCGAGATCGTCGTCCCCCGCATCGGCCATCAACCCCTGCCTGGCGGGGCGAGGATCCTGCGGCAGCGGAGCCCCCGCCGAGGACCCCTGTGGCCCTCCTCCGGGCACGGCGCCCGGCAGGACCGCCCCAGGAGCGACCCCCGCGCCGGCCCCGGTACCGCCCCCCGGGACGGCGGACCCGGCCGCGCCCCGCGGACCGGCCCCCGGAGCACCGGGAGCGCCGGGAACGCCGGCCCCAGAAGCACCGCCCGGAACACCCCCGGGGACGCCCCCGGGAACGATGCCCGGAGCGCCCCCTGGAACGACCGCCCCGGGAACAGCCGCTCCCGGCACGCCCCCCGGACCGACGAGGCCCGGAACACCACCCGGAACACCGCCCGGGGCGCCGCCGCCCGGAACGACGCCGCCCGGCACACCCCCCGGAGCTACGCCACCCGGGACGCCCATGGCCTGCCCCGGCCGGGGCCGGACGGCGCCCGGCCGCGCTCCCGCCGCCAGCGGAACCGTCCCCACCTGTCCGGGAAGCATCCGTCCCGCACCGCTCTGGCCGGCGGCGGCCCCCCGCCCCTGCACCTTGGTCCGCCCCGGCACGCCCGTCCCCGAATGGCCCTTGCCCGGGACGCCCGCCTCAGCACGGCCCTGCCCAGGGACGGCGCCCGGCGCCCGGCCGGGAACGCGGCCCGCGATGACCGTCCCGGCCTGCCCGGCAATCGGGCCCCGCGCCCCGGCCTGCCCGGGGACCCCGCCGTAGGGCTGGACGTGCGGCGCCGCCTTCGCGCTCGGGGCCCTGCCCGCGCCCGGAGCGATGACCGGGCCCCGGACCTGCGCGGGACTCGGCACCGGCGCGGGCGGCATCGCCAGGGGCAGCCGTACGCCGGCGCCCATCGGCGGCATCGCCTGGGGCGCCCACGCCGGCGCCACAAGGGGCATGGGGCCGGGAAGGTGCGCCGGGCCGGCGAAATACGCAGAACGGGGACGAAGCCGCTGATCGGGTTGCGCCGGGACACCCGGGGCCGGGTGCGGGAGAGACGGCATCGGTCCGGCGACGACCGCGTCCGGACGCGCGTCGCCGGAGTCCGTCCCGGCCATGGCCCGTGACGCCTCGGGCCTGATCGCCCGATGCCGCTTGCCCGTCTTGCCCGTCTTGCCCGTCTTGCCGTGGGACTTCCCCTCGCCGGCCGCCGAATCTCCGGCCTCACGACCGCCGGCGGCCGACCCCGCGACCTCACCGTCACCGGCCGCCGATCCCTCGACCTCACGGCCGCCGACCGCCGCCCCCTCGGCCTCACGGCCACCCGGCTCCGCGCCCACGACGGCACGATCATCGACCGAGGGGACCACGGCCTCAGGGCTCGCGAGCAAGGGAGGTGCGACGCTTTCGGCGGGACGGCCTCCGGCGAGTTCGGGCACGGAGCCCGGCTTGGCGGCCGGGCTTTCGGGCTTGGCCTTGTGGTCGGCTCCGGCCCGCTCGGACCCGAAGCCCTGTGCCGGTTCGGGGCCGGTGGGGCCTACTGACGGGGTGCGGGGGCGAGCGTCGGGGCGCTGGGGCGGTGACGCCGGAGCCGCGGGAACCTGCTTGCCGGACGTGCCCGGCTTGTCGGCCGAGATATCGGCGTCATCCGTGTCGCCGAGGTCGCGGGTGTCGCCGCCCGTGATGTCGCCCGTGGTGTCGCCCGTGCCGGTCGTCGCGCCGATGCTCTCCGGGTCGTCATCGTCGCCGCCGGCCGTGGAGCGCCTGCCGCCGGGCTTCACGCCCCACGCCGCGTGATCGGCCAGAAGGGCGGTGCCGTCACCGCGTGCCTCGCCGCCCGCCGGTCCGCTTTCGCCCGCCGCGACGCCGCCCGGCGGAACCTCGCCCGGGGACTGGCTGGCGGCCGGACCGGGGAGCAGGCCGTCGGTGGCCTTGAGGTCCCCGAACCCCTTGTCGTCGATGAGCAGCTTGGCCTCGGCCGTGCGCCGGATCCACTGGACGCCGGCGGGGTCGCGCAGGTGGGCGATGGCGGTGACGCCGACCTGCTCCGCCTCGTGCGGCACCCGCACCGCGACGTCGACGTCCTTGGTGCCGGCGACCTCCTTGAAGTCGCACACGCGCAGGCGCGCGTCGGGCCGCACCGGCGTGCGGGCGAGGTCTTCACAGCCGACCGAGGACAGCGCCCCCTCGGGGCTGGCGGACACCGCCACCCTGGCCCGCCCGGTCTGCGCGTCGAGGCGGACGCGGAAGTGCAGGACGTCCCCCGCCCGGACCGGCCCCGCCTTTTCCGCAGGCCGCCCGGCGAGCATCAGGCGGACGGTGAGCTTGGCGGCATCGACGGACTCTGGCGGGTCCATCGACCCGCGTTCCGCCGCGCGCGCGAGGAGCGGCGAGGTGCCGCTTCCCAGCACCAGCGCGCCGGCGCCGACTCCGACGACGGACATCACCCGAGCACGTTGCCACCAACCGGCCACCGCAGAACCCCGTTCCCCCGATACGATGCGCGACAAACACATCACTGTACGTGACTGTTATCTCACACCTCGGCGGCGTTCAACCCTGGGGGATCAGATCTTCCACGACCCGGACGACCGGTAGGTCGGCGGGCAACCAGGCGATGTCGTAGAGCTCGTCAGGAGTGAGCCACCGGAGCGCCAAGTGCTCAAGGGGGTGCGGCACGCCGGAGGTGAGCCGGGCCAGCCAGACGCGCATGACGTACCCGGGACTCAGTGGCCAGTCGCCGCCGACACGGTCGCCCACCGCGATGCCGACGCCGAGTTCCTCGTGGCACTCGCGGATCAGCGCCTCCTGGTCGCTCTCTCCCGGATCGACCTTGCCGCCGGGGAACTCCCACCCGCCGGCCATCGCCGGCGGTCCCGCGCGCTGGGCGGCCAGCAGTCTGCCCCCTTCGACGATGGCCGCCGCCACAACAATCTTCTCCATGCGGGTAAAGACTAGGGAGTCTGCCCGGATCGCGCCGCCGGAGGCCGCCAACCGGCGCTCAGATCAAGGGTGACCCCCATCGATCCCCCAGTCGACCTTCGGCCGCGGCGGCGGGCCGCCGGGGGTGATCTCGGGCAGGCCGCCGGGCAGGTGGTACCGGACCCGCCACTTGTACCAGCCGCCCCCGGCCACGGGGCCGCCGTCCGAACCGCGACCCGGGGTCTGCTCGATCTCGGAGTAGGCGGGCAGCAGCGAACGGGGGTCGATGTAGTAGACCGCGTGGTAGCCGCTGTTCATCGCGCCGCGGTAGCTGTAGGGGTGCGCCTGCGGGTCGAGGCCCGACGCCTTGAACGACCACATCAGCGCCTGCCCGCCGTAGTACAGTCCGTCGGCCCGCTTGACCGGCGTCATGTCCACGACCTGCCGGAGGTACTGCCTGCCCTTGACCTCGGCGAGCCGGGGCGCGGCCGGGTTGACCAGGCCCTTGTACTCCTCCCGCAGGTGCGCGATCCACGCGTCCGCCTGGGCGGCGGTCATGCCGCCGGAGGAGAGGTTGTCGGTGATGTAGCGGTAGGCCGACTTCGTCTGGCACATGGGGTCGCCGGTGCCGCGGTCGGTCCAGTTCTTGAAGCGGTAGCTGTACAGGTAGGCGTGGCCGTCGACGCAGACCGACATCGGAGCCCCCTGGTCGGCCGCTCCCCAGGCCAGGCGCCACTGCTTGGTGCGGTAGTCGAAGCCGCTCTCCCAGACGTAGTCGGGCTTGGCGGCCTGGAACCTGCCGTGATCGGTGTACGACTCCTCGGTGATGCGCATGACCGGTTGCATGGCGGTCGCCCTGAAGCTCGCGAAGAAGAGCGCGGCCGGGTCGATCTTCGCGACGTCCTGCGCGGTCAGCGTGCCCTTTTTGAGCGCCTCGAGCCCGGACCGGCCGGCGTCCGGCCCGGCGCCGCCGCCGCCCAGGTTGCGCCAGACCAGCCAGCCGCCCGTCGCCACCCCGCACACCACGACCAAGGACACCACCACGGCCAGGACCGCCCGTCCCTTCTTCTTCGGCCGGGGCGGGGGCGGATGAGAAGCCCCGTACGGACTCCCGGGCTGGGGAAACCCTTGCTGGGGGAAGCCCGTGGGCTGTGCATGGCCAGGCTGGGAAGAACCCGGCTGAGCGGGACTTCCCGGCTGCGGATAGCCCTGCTCCGGCTCGTACGGCGGCTGGGGCGGCGGGTACCAGGCCGGCTGAGGCGGCGGACCCTGCGGTGGGTGTCCCGGAAGCGGATGTCCCTGAGGCGGTCGGCCGTGTGGACGCCGGTCCCCCGGCTCGTTCGGATCCCCCGACCACTGCGCCACGCGGCCTCCCCGGTCGTCCCTTCAAAGTGCCGGTCGGCCACGCTACAGCAAGGCCGTTCGCCTCCGGCGATGCCGGCCGCTACCCGGCCTGAGAAGGGTGCGTTCATCCCGTCGCCAGGGCCTCGGTCGGAGTGAGGGCGGCGGCGCGGCGGGCCGGGTAGAGGCCGGAGACGACTCCGACCAGCACGGCCGCGGTGACACCGAGGGTGATCACCTGGGTGGGGAGGACCAAAGGCCAGCCTTGGGCGAAGGCGAAGAACAGACTCGCGGCCAGGCCGATGATGGTCCCCGTGACGCCCCCGCACAGGGACAGGGCCACCGCTTCGACCACGAATTGCAGACGGATCTGCCCTCGCGTGGCCCCGAGGGAGCGGCGCAGGCCGATCTCCTGACGGCGTTCCAGCACCGAGATGACCATGACGTTGGCTATGCCTATGCCTCCGACGAGGAGGGCGACCGCGCCGAGTCCGAGGAAAAGGCCGTTGAACGCCGCACGCGCGGCCAATTCCGCGGTGAGAGCGTCGGACGGGCGGCTGACCTGGACTTGGTCGGGATGTTCGGGGTCTGCGGTCGCGGCGAGCGCCTTCGCGATCGTGGTGACGCGGTCGTCGGCCGACCGTTCGTACACGATGGTGGGGTGGCCGTCGAAGCCGAGTTCCTTCTCCGCGTACGGCCAGCCGACGAGCGCGGCGTTGTCGAGGCCGGGGGCGAGGGGGAGCGAGTCGAGTATGCCGATGACCGTCATCCACCGGCCCGCGATGTAGATCTGCCGTCCGGGCCGGTCGATCCCGAACCGGTCTGCGGCGTACGTGCCCAGGACGACGGCCGGGTAGCGGGCGGTGGCCGGGTTGAGAAACGTGCCGGACCTGACCGTCCCCTTCAGCGTCGCAAGGAGGTCCAGCCGCACGGCGGCGACTCCCACTCCGTTGGTGACCGCCGGGTCGATCAGCCTGGTACGGCGCGCGGTCGCCCCTTCCACGTACGCGATGGCGGTGGCCCCCACCACGCCGGGGATGTGGGAGACGCGGGCGACCGATTCGAGCGGCAGTGACGCCTGTTTCCCGCTGATCGAATGACCCGGCGCCACGGTCAGCACGTTCGTCCCGACACGGGCGAGTTGCTCCTGGAGACCGGCGCCGCTGACCGCGCTGATGCCCATCACGGCGACCATCGACGCGATCCCGATGGCCACTCCGAGGGCCGACAGCACGGCCCTTCCCCGGCGTGCCCGCAGCCCGGCCAGCCCGACGGCGACCAGGTCCCACGGGCTCAGCCGGGCCGGTTCGGGAATCACTGAAGCCTCCCGTCCAAGACGTCCACGCGACGTGGGAGCGCCTCGGCCAGGTCGGTGTTGTGGGTGATGACCACGACTGTGGTGCCTTCCTCGTGCAGTTTCCACAGGATGTCGACGATGCCCGCGCCGGAGGCCGTGTCCAGGTTGCCGGTGGGTTCGTCGGCGAACAGCACCACCGGCCGGGCGACCAGGGCGCGGGCGATGGCCACCCGCTGGCGTTCGCCGCCCGACAGTTCGTGGGGGCGATGGGTGAGCCGATCGCCGAGCCCGACGCGTTCGAGCGCCTCGTGCGCGGCCATGATGCGGCGGCGGGCGGGGACGCCCAGGTAGAGCAGTCTGGTGGCCACGTTCTCCGCGGCCGTCAGGTGGGCGGTGAGGAAGAACTGCTGGAAGACGAACCCGATCCAGTTCGCTCTCACCGCCGACAGCCGCCGGTCGGACAGAGTGGCCATGTCGTGGCCGAGCAGCCTGACGCGGCCCTCGCTCGGCCGGTCCAGCGTCCCCATGAGGTGCAGCATGGTGGACTTGCCCGACCCGGACGGCCCGCAGACGGCCACCAGTTCCCCTGGACCGATCGTCAGCGTCGCGTCCCGCAAGGCGCACACCCCGCCGGGGTAGGTCTTGGACGCGTGCTCCAGCTCGATCACGCTCATGGTCTGGGCACCTGGACCTGCGTGCCCTCGGCCACTCCGGTGACCTCGACGAGCCCCCCGGCGAACAGCCCGATCTCGACCGGGACAAGCCTTCCCGCGACGTTGACCGCGAACGTGCCGTCCGCCTGCCCGAGCAGGGCCTCGACGGGGACGGCGAACACGCCCTTGTGAACGGCGCCGGCGAACCCGGCGGTGACAGGTGCCGCGACGAGACGTCCCGCGGCCCTCGGGTGGTCCAGGCCGATCGTGACGGCGATGGTGGCCGTCTCGGTGCCCTGCCCGGTCTGGCCGGTGGTCGCCGCCTTGGCGACGGTGCCGATGGTGGTGACGTGCCCCGTCGTGGTCTTTCCGCCGGGGAGCGTGATGGCCACCTTGCCGCCTTTGACCGCGAGTTGCTGCCGGTCGACGGGAACGTCGACGACGACCTGACGTCTCAGGCCGGTGACGGTGAGCAGCGGGCCCGAAGCGGGCCCGCCGAGTCGTGCGGTACGGGAGGCGACCCTGATCGGGCCTGGTTCCACAACGGTGTCCGACGGGGTGATCGTGCCGGTCTGGGGCCGGCCGAGGTGGCGCTGCCACGCCTTGACGGCCTGCGCCGTCGCCCAGGTGAACCGGTCGTCCACGACCAGCGAGTAGCCCAAGGCGGCGAGATTCCGCTCGACCACCCGCACATCCCGGCCCCGCAGCCCGACCGACAGCGTTCGCCACAGTGGGGTCCGCCCGTAGATGAGCGGAACGGCGTGCCCGTCGGCCGCGTAGACCGGCCGGCCGCGCCTGATGATCCGGCCGTCAACGGGCAGCCACGTCACGATCCCGGCACCGCCGGCCACGGTCGTGCGGCCGGCGTAGGAGAGCGTGCCGTCCACGTTGGTCCTGCTCACCAGGTCCGTACGGACGACGGGTGTCGTGGGGAACGACGGGGTGGCCGCCTGCGTCGGAGCGCAGGCGGTCAGCACGAGCGCCAGGGCGACCAGCCGTCTCACTCCCCCACCTCCTTCTGACAGGCGGCCATGATGGCGTCGAGGTCCTTGCCGGGCGGCGGCGAGCCGACTCTGATCCCCGGCTCGGCGGCCGTCGGGTCGGACGCGTCGACGCCGTTCTTGCGCAGGCAGGCGGCCGTCTTGCGCATTCTGTCGATGTCATCCGCGCTCGGAGGTTCCTCCTGCGGGGCGTACTTCTTGCAGGTCTTCAGCGCGGCTTCGAGCTTGTCCTTGGGCACACCACGGGCGTCGAGGTTGAAGCCGTCCTCACCGGCCGGCGGGTCGGACGCGTTGACTCCCTGCTTTCGCAGGCACTGGGCGTACTTGACGAGCTGGTCGTGTTTCTTGGCGTCGGTACCGAGGCCCGGGATGGCGCCGCATCCCGCGACCAGGAACGCCAGGACGATAACGAGTCTTCTCATGCGGCAGACGATCGCGGAGGGGACGTTTCACGGTCGTCTCCGCGCTCGTTAACGCCCAGGTAACCCCTGAGCGGGTATGACTTGGGTCATGCGTGTGCTTGTGGCCGAAGACGAGAAGGTTCTCGCGGACCTGGTCGCCGAGGGGCTGCGCAGGTACGCGATGGCGGTCGACGTCGCCTACGACGGCACGGCGGCGGCCGAACGGCTGAGCGTCCACGACTACGACGTGCTCATTCTGGACCGCGACCTACCGGGGACGCCTGGCGACGCCATCTGCCGGGACCTCGCGCAAGTGGGTGCCCGTACGCGGATCCTGATGCTGACGGCGGCGGCGTCCGTGCGCGACCGGGTCGCCGGGCTCGGCCTCGGCGCCGACGACTACTTGCCCAAGCCGTTCGACTACGAGGAACTCGTGGCACGTGTCCAGGCCCTCGGACGCCGCAGCCGGGCGCCCGTCCCGCCACTGCTGACCCACGGGGACATCGTTTTGGACACACCACGCATGCAGGCGTTCCGGAACGGCCGCTATCTGGCGCTGTCGCGCAAGGAGTTCGCCCTGCTGGAGGTGCTCATGCGGGCGGACGGCGCGATCGTGAGCGCGGAGGAACTGCTGGAGCGGGCCTGGGACGAGCACACCGACCCCTTCAGCGGGGTCGTCCGGGTCACCATGAGCAAGCTGCGCGCCAAGCTCGGCGACCCTCCGGTCATCGGGACGGTCGCCGGCAGCGGATACCACCTGTCATGACGCTCAGGTTCCGGCTCGCCGCGCTCTACAGTGTCCTGTTCGTCGCCACGTCCATGGCCGTACTGGTGGCCGTCAACGTCCTGTTCGCCTACGGCGTCGTGTACCAGTCGACGACCAAGTCGGCCGTCGTCGATTTCGGCCCCGACGGCACGCCCATCATCGAGCGGCACGCCGTCACCACCGGCCCCGTCATCTCGATCATCACGCTGGTCGTGGGGGTCGTGCTGATCGGTGTCTCGATCTGGGCCGGGTGGTGGCTGTCCGGGCGCACACTGCGGCCGTTGGGGCGGATCACGGCGACCGCCCGGCGGTTGTCGCTGACGAATCTGGACGAACGGATCGCGCTCAAAGGGCCGAAGGATGAGTTGAAAGAGCTGGCCGACACCTTCGACGCCATGCTCGACCGCCTCGAGCGCGCGGTGACCGCACAGAGCAGGTTCGTCGCGAACGCCTCGCATGAACTGCGGACGCCGCTCGCCATTCAGCGGGCGGCCATCCAGATCGGCCTGGCCGACCCGACACCTGAACGGATCGAGCGCTTCAGAGCGGAGTTGCTGGAGGCCAATCGGCGGACGGAGCGCCTGATCGACGGACTACTCGTGCTGGCACGCAGCGACCACGGCCTCGACGAGGTCGAGGCCGTGCGGTTCGACCGGGTCGCCGCCGAAGTTGTGGCCGGCTTCCCCAGGGTCACGCTGCGGTCCCGGCCCACCACCGTGATGGGGGACCCCGTACTGCTCACCCAGTTGGTGACCAACCTGGTGGAGAACGGGGTCCGGCACAATGTGCCCGACGGAAGCGTGGAAGTACGGCTGACACCGGATGACGGGCTGGTCGTGTCCAATACCGGTCCAGAGGTCCCGGCGGATCGCATTCCCGAGCTGTTCGAGCCCTTCCGCCGTATGGCGCCCGACCGTACGCGAAGCGCCGACGGCTCTGGCCTGGGCCTTTCCATCGTCGCTTCGATCGCGAGAGCCCACGCGATGACCGTGATGGCCCGACCGAATCCGGGCGGCGGCTTGATGGTCCGCTGCCGCCTCCCCGGACCTGCGGGCCGGAGCCACTTCCGGGAAGCGGTAGGCGCCGGTCTCGCCGTGGACGATCAGTAGCGGGGCCGCGGCCAGGGCGGTGAACCAGTCCTCCTTGACGGCCGGCGGGGCGCCGCGGGGGCCGTCCTCGCCGTTCTGGCGCCGCTCATGGCCGTCGTGGTCGCCGGAGCCCTCCTGGAGGCGCCGCACGCCTCGTCGACGTGGTTCGGCCAGGAGGGAGGCGCCGAGCACGCGGGTCAGGTGCGGAGGCGTTTGAGCTGGGCCAGGACGTCCTCGTTGCGCAGGGGGCGGGTGTAGCCGACGATGTTGGGACGCTCGCGGTAGGTGGTGACCTTGATCGGGCCGCAGAGGGTGCACCGGGCCTCGATCATCTTGCCCGGAGAGACGACCATGCCGACGTGCCCGGGATTGTCGGACGACGTCCCCGGGCCGGCGTTGAAGAAGACCAGGTCGCCGGCCTGCTCCTCGCCCTTCTTGATCTTCACGCCGAACGGCCACTGGCCGAAGGTGGTGCGCGGGATGGACAGCCCGGCCGACCGGTAGGCCATGTAGATGATCCCCGAGCAGTCGAACCCCGCCGGTCCCGTGCCGCCCCAGATGTAGGGCTTGCCGCGCTGGGCCAGCGCGTAGGCGAGGATCTCGCGGACGACCTGGTCCGGAGCGGCCTCCACGATCGGGGGGTCGCAGTCGGGGTCGGCCTCGGGCGGCAGGTCGAGCGTGCCGCTGGTCGCGTAGCGTCGGGCGATCTCCAGCACCTGCTCGACGTACCACATGGCGTGGTTGTAGACGAACAGCGCGCGTTTGAGGTCACCGGGGGCGCCGTTGCGCTTGAGCATCTTGGCGGCGCCAAGGATGGCGTCGGCCGGGTTGTAGACGTCGCCCCAGCCGTCGCCGTCCCCGTCGGAGGCGTACCCGCTGAACTTCGACGGGATCTTGATCTTCGCCTTGCCGCCCCACGTGCTGATCAGGAACTGCATGGGACCCGCGGCGCCCGCGTAGTTCGTCCCGCTCTTCACGCCCGCGAGGGTGGACCGGCCGTGGTCGGTCTCACGCTTGCCCACGGCCGCGAGCACCGTCCACTGGACGCCGATCTTCTTGCCGTGCTTCTTGTAGAGCTGGAGGTAGTCGGCGGGGATGTCGGAGCGGGCGGTGTCGGACACGTTGGTCACGTTGACGACCCCGCTGTCGCCGTTCGCGCAGTCGGTCGTCACGCCGCTTCCACCGCCGAGGAAGGAGGGGAAGGTGCTCATGAGCATGGGCGAGATGACGAGCGTGATCAGCACGACTCCGGCCAGCCCCAGGAGGAGCGCGACGCGCACCCGTGAGGTCACTGCGTGGTCCCCTCGCCGGTGTCCCCGTTCTCCCCCGTGTCGGCCCCTCCGGGGTCTCCGTCCTGGCCGGCGTCGGCGGGCTGCAGGTCGAAGACCCGCCAGTCGGTGCCGACCTGGGTGAGGGTGACCGCGTAGTCGGCGCTGCGGTTCTGCGGCCCGCTCTTGGCCGTGATGCGCTGGGCCGCGGTCACCACCAGGACGATCGACCCCGCCGAGATGTCGCGGATGGACTTCAGCCGGCCCGTGCCCTGCGAGACGACCTCGTCGGCGCGGTTCTGCTCCACGGTGGCCGGCGTGGTCACGTCACGGGCCAGGACGGCGCCGAACTCGCCGGTGGTGAACGCCTTCAGCCGCTCGGCGTAGGAGGCGGGGTCCTCGTCGTAGCGGTAGGTGGCGTACGAGGCCGCGAACCGCTGGGCGGTGTCGGCCGCCTGGGCGATCTGCTCGC
Source organism: Sphaerisporangium sp. NPDC005289 (assembly GCF_040607455.1). Lineage (NCBI taxonomy): Bacteria > Bacillati > Actinomycetota > Actinomycetes > Streptosporangiales > Streptosporangiaceae > Sphaerisporangium > Sphaerisporangium sp. NPDC005289. The sequence continues at coordinate 209,187 of NZ_JBEXGS010000006.1, read as the reverse complement.
GCGAGAGCGGCAGGTAGCCGTAGATGTCGAACGTGCCGGGGGTGATCGCCGGCGCCGGCGAGGCCGCTGAGGACGGCGGCGGCGCCGCGGTCGTGGTGGTGACCACGCCGGGCGGCAGCTCGCCGTCGCCCCCGGAGGCCGGGCGCATCGACAGATAGATGCCCACGGCCGCCAGGGCGACGACCACCCCGGCGAAGACGAGACCCCGCCGGTCGTTCACCTGCGCCATCGTCAGTCCTTGTCTCCGTCGCCCGGACGCAGCCAGAACGGCGCGGACTCGTCCTCACCGCGCCCGCCGCCCGAGCGCGGTGGCAGCCACAGGGGCGGAGCCTCCGAGCGGCCGCCGTCCGAGCGCCCGCCCCGCGAGGACCCGTTGGAGGACCGGCCGCCCGAGCCGCCGCCGAACAGCCCGCCCGACGACCCGCCGGACGAACGCGACGACCCTCCGGACGAACGCGAGGAGCCGCCGGACGACCTGCCGGAGGAGCCGCCCGACGAGCGGCCGGACGAGCCGCCGCCGAACAGGCCGCCGGAGGAACGGCCCGATGAGCCGCCTCCGCCGAACAGGCCACCCGAACCACCGGACGAACCACCCGAACCACCGGAGGAGCCGCCGCCGGACAGGCCGCGGGGGCCGCCGGCCGTGGAACGCGCCGCGCGCGGCGCCTCGGACCGGCGGGACGACCCGCCACCCGAGGACCCGCCCGACGACCCGCCGGAGGAGCCGCCCGCCGCCGAGGACCGGGACGCCCAGCCGCCCGACCGGCCGCCGAACCAGCCGCCCACCGAACCGCCGCCGCCACCGCCACCGCTCGAGCCCGCCGAAGCGGGCGATCCGCCGCCCGCGCCGGTGCGCGTCGGCGGCCGGGGGCTCGTCTGGCCGCCGCCCGCCCTGCCCGCGCGTCCCGACAGGTTGAGCGGCGGCGCCGCTCCGGGACGCGGGATGGCGGTGCCGCGCCCGGCGGCCCTGCGCCGCGCGCCCGCCTGCCCGTCGGCGTCCAGCGGGGCGGGCTGGGCGCCCACCGGCACGCGGGTGCCCTGCTGCTGCGGGCCGCCCGCGGCGGCCTCCTCGCCCCTGACCCGGCCCTGGGCGACCCCGGACGCGGCCGCCGCCGCGGCGGCTCCCCCGCCCGCCATGGCCGCCGCGTTGATGACCGGCTCGGCCTTGCGCAGGCCCCAGCGGCCCATGCGGGCCGCCGCGACCGGCGGCAGGGCGTTCGCGGCGCGCGACAGGGTCGGCGCGGAGGCCGCCTCGCCGAGCATGCGGGTGGCGAGCGTGTGCCCGTCCATGGACGCGAACAGGTGCTGAAAGGGACGCCGGTAGAAGAACACGGCGATCGTGAGCAGCGCGATGAACATGATCTGCATGCCCCACGGCAGGTTCGTGGAGATGATCAGCGCGTACCCGTACACGAGCACGCCGAGCACCAAGGCCAGCACCGCCTGTCTCAGCAGCGTGCCGACGAGCATCTCGACCCAGCGCATCGCGATGATCCGCCCGGAGCCCGGGTGCACGCCGAGCAGCAGGAACACCGGGCCCAGGATGAGCAGCAGCAGGAACCCGATTTTCAGTGCAATGAGCGACACCGCGACCAGGAAGATCAGCACGCCCGCGACCATGGCGGCCATGAGCGCCCCGATGGCGATGCTGAGCCGGGTGGTCCAGTCCTTGCCCTGGAAGAGGAAGAACATGGAGGTGCTCTCGAGCGGCTTGGCGACCTCCTCCTCGTACCTCGTCTGGTGCGCGCCGGAGGCCTGCTTCTGCCCGGAGACCTGTTCCTGCAGGTCGGTGGCCTGGATGTCGAGCAGCTTCGGCCCCATCACCGCCACCACCGGCGCCTTGGCGTCGGCCGTGCCGAACTCGCCCATCAGCCACGGCTTGCAGACCAGTGTCGACCACAGTGCGTCGGCGTTCTGGTCCACGCCCGGCGTGCCGTTCTGGCCGTAGCCGCCGGGTCCGGCCTTGGGGTTGGCCTGGCCCTTGGTCGGCAGGCAGGACGCTCCGCCCGCGCCCGGCAGCCCGCTGAACGCCGAGTTGACGACCTCGGCCGTCTTGTCGGTCACGGTCTTGCCCAGGCCGGTGAAGTCGCCGGGGCGGCTGAAGAACCACACGGCGACCGTGACGGCGAGGATCATCCAGATGACGCCCTCGGCCGTGGTGCTGGCGCGTTTGCGGATCAGCCCGTACCAGGCGAGCCAGACCGCCCCGAGCAGGACGATCACCCGCAGGTACGGCCAGTACATGGCGTCGGCCAGGTTGGTGACGATGTCGTCCACCACGTCCTTGATGGACTGGAGCGGTCCCTCGGTGGCCGCCGCCTGGTAGGTGGTGATCGTCATGCGGTCGATGTCCTTGGCCCAGGAGAACACCGAGTTGGCCCAGGCGTTGCCGAGCACCGCCGCGACGTCGTTGCACCCCAGACCGTAGGTGTGCCAGAACTGGCCGGCCATGCCGTACCGGTCGTAGTTGGTGAGCGGCTCGGGGACCGCCGCCTTGCCGACCGTCGCGGACGTGCCGCCCTGCGGCGCCGGGGAGACGCCGGGGACCGCGTTCTGCGCGGCCGGGGACGTCCCGGTCGCGCCGGCGCCGCCGGAGGCGGAGTCGGGCGGGGGCGGCTTGACCAGGCCGTCCATGCCGCCGCCCACGATCTCGGGTGACAGGTCCGGCGAGAGGTCACACGGGCCGGCCGCACCCGCCACGGTCGGCGAGAACGCGATGGGCAGCACGACGATGCCGACGAGAACGGCCAGGATCAGCACGACCCTGCGGCGCAGCCGCCTGCCGCGTCCACCCTCGCCCGCCGCGCCTCCGCGACGCCCGGACGCCCTCGCCGCGCCCGCACGCCGCACCGCCGCCCTCCCCGCGCCCGCACGCAACACCGACGCTCCCGCCATGCCCGCACGCCACACGGCCGCTCTCGCCATGCCCGCACGCAACACCGACGCCCTCGCCATGCCCGCACGCCACACGGACGTCCTGCCGCCGCTTCCAAGGTGACTCATGACCGCACCTCCTGCGCAGCTCCCGGCCTGTTGGTCCGCCCGCGAGGATCATGCGCGCCCTCGCCGGGCCTGTCGTGGGTCGGATTGGTGTCCAGCCAGCGCAGCAGGTCCTCGGAGATGAGATCCACCCCGATGCGGCCCGCGCGGCCGTCCAGATCGCGGAAGACGCACTCGCCGTTGCCCAGCGCCCGCAACGCGGCCTTGTGCTCCTCGGAGGGCTCCACACCCAGCAGCGCCATCACGTGGTCCACCTCGACGCGCTCGGTCGAGCGGAAGGCGAACACCGAGGACAGACAGTTGGTGACCTGCTCGTTCAGCAGGTCGCCCGCGTTCTGCGAGACCAGCACCAGCGCGGTGTTCCTGGAACGGCCCATGCGCGACACCTCGGGCACCAGCTTGGCGCCCTCCGGTGTAGAGGTGATCGCCCACGCCTCGTCCAGGAAGATCGCCTTGGGCGCGCGGCGGTCCAGGCCGTTCATCAGGCGCCGGGCGAACTGCGACACCAGGTAGAGCAGGGCGACCGACAGGCGCTGCTCGTAGGAGTAGTCGTCCCGGGCCGTGGCGACGTCGGGAAGGGTCAGCCCGCCGAGGGTGAACACCGTGGTCCACCCCTCGGAGTCGATCTGGTCGCCACCGGAGGGGTCGAAGCAGAGCCGGGCCAGGTGCATCTCGGCCATGGACCGCAGCACCGCGCCGAGGTTGCGCGAGGCGGCGTCCTCGGCCTGCTCCAGGTGGTCGACGACCTTGCCCAGCGACGGGTCGGCGCCGTTGGACACCGTCGCGACGGCCTGGATCATCGCCGACTCGCGTTCCTCCGACATGCGCGGCAGCAGCAGCCGCAGCGTCTCGGTGGCCATGGTCTTCTTGGCCGCGATGTCGTCCCCGAACGAGAAGGGGTCCAGCAGGCCCGGCGCCGCCGAGCCCAGCGGGATGATGCGGGCCTTGCGCCCGCGCTTCTGCAGGAGCTGGACCAGCGACTCGGCGTCGCCCTTGGGGTCGATGACCGCGACGGTGACCCCGCGCACCGCCATCTGGTAGATGAGCAGCAGCGCCAGGGTCGTTTTGCCGCCGCCCGGCTCGCCGGTGATGGCGATGGCCGTCGGCCGGTTGCGCGTCGCGGCCACGAGCGGGTCGAAGTGGACGATCGACCGCGCCCGGCCGAGCGTCTCGCCGATGTACGGGCCGGCCCACCCGGCGCCGGTCTCGTCGATGCGGTCGCCGAGGTCGACGGTGGCCGTCGCCATGCCGCCCGCGATGGTGCGCAGCGGCTGCCGCTGGGCGTAGGCGTTGACCCGCACCCGCTCGCCCGGCAGCGCCTCGCAGAACAGCGAGAACTGGTCGCCGGTCGAGTTGACGATGTCGATGCCCATGTCGCGGTAGTGCTCCACGACCGCCTCGACCCGCTGCAGGCAGATCTCCTGGCTCGGCGCGGCCACGATCAGCCGGTGCCACCCGTAGACGAACGGCAGGCGCTCCTTGGTGATGCCGTGTTCCAGCATGCGGGCCGCGTCGATCTGCTCGGCCAGGGCGATCGGCGCCTCGGCCCCCGCTTCACGGATGTGGATGTCCATGTCGCGGGCGTGCGCCAGCTTGCGGGCGACGTCCTTGCTCGCCTTGGTGGGCGGGATGAGGCGCATCCGCGAGCTGACCTCGACCGGAAACGGTAACTGGTCGATGAAGTGCAGCCACGGCTCGCCGTCCGGGAACGGCATCAGGTCGGGGAACCTGGCGAACGACAGATGGGCGACGAAGGAGTCGCCCTCGGGCTGCTCGACGCGCAGGAACGACCGGCCGTTGTGGATCTGCCCCTCGACCAGCGACTCGATCTCGCCCTTCCCCCACCGCCTGGACGGGGTGGCCGAGGACGGCGGGTCGCCCAGCGACCCGGAGGCGGCGTGCCGGAACAGCCAGGCGATCTCGCCGGAGCTGGCGTGGCGCGCGTACAGGGCGCTGGAGCCGAGGGCGCGGCCCAGGCGCTCGGCCTGGACGGTCCACTTGTCGATCTCGGCGTCCGGGACGTGGTCGTCGTCCAGGCCCAGACTCTTCTCGCCGCGCTGGTAGTAGCCGAGCAACTGCGCCAGCACGCCCGTGCCGAGCTGCGCGCCCCGCGGTCCGAGCCGCACGCCGAGGTAGACCTCCTTGGTCCAGAAGTCCTTGGCCCAGACGTGGCGGTACATCTCCTCCAGGTAGTCGCGCCAGCCCTCACCCTCGTCGGAGGTCGCGTTCAGCGCCATCGCCCACTCGGCGGCGGGATAGGCCCGGTGGGCCACCCGCAGATGCACCTCGGCGTCGGTCATGCGGATCGCCGCCAGGGCGATGGTGATGTTGGTGGCCAGCGCCTCCCGCTCCTCGGCGGTCACGAACTCGTAGCTGACCGTCGGAAGCCGGAAATACGCCCATGCCGACGTGTCGGTGAGGAGGATCCGATCGTCGAAGTAGCGTACGGCCAGCCTGCTCCTCGACCGCGACGATCTTCCCATCAGGCGGACCGCTCCCCGCACCGCGCTGGCTTGCTGGTCACTGAGCCACTACCTCCCCGCACCGCGCCGGCATGCTGCTCACTGGGCCACTTCCTCCTCGCTCGGGCGGTTCGCCACCGCCAGGCCGCTTGCCACAACTCCCGCGAGGGCGACGTACGCCCTGCGTCCCGAGGCCCGCAGATGCGCGAGCTGGACCGGGCCGGCGTGCCCGGGGGCCAGTTCGTCCTCCCACGGGACGCGGACGATGGCGCGGCAGCGGCCGCGGGCCACCGCCTCCGCCTGCTCGACCCCGGCCATGCTCCGGCGGCTCACGCCGTTGATCACCATGACCGCGCGCCGGCGCAACTCGGTGGAGCCGTGCCCGTCGAGCCAGTCGAAGGTCATCGCGACCGCGTCCGGCGCGTCCTCGCTGGCGGGGGCCACCAGCACGAGCTGGTCGGCGTGGGCGAGCATGCGCGCCGCCATCGAGGCGGCCGGGTCGACGATGATCAGCCTGTAGTGGCGGTCCAGCACGCGCATGGCGTGCGCGAGACGCTCGTCGGAGAACAACCCGCGGTCGGCGAGCCGCCGGGCCGCGGCCGCGTCGGAGTCGGAGCCGACGACCTCCAGGCCCGACTCGCAGCGCGTCGTGTACGCCCGCATGCTCAGGTAACCGCTCACACCGTCGAGCCCGGCCAGAAGCGAGGTCAGCGTCTCGGGCGAGTCGGTGGCGATGCGGCCGGTCAGCGTGTGGTCGCCGGTGTTGGCGTCCACCGCGACCACGCGGTCCTCGCGGTAGCGGGCCAGGGTGTGGCCGAGCATCAGCGTGGTCGTGGTCTGTCCCGCACCGCCCGTGCAGCCGAGGACGACGACGCGGCGGCTGCCCGCGAGCGTCGTGCGGGCCCTGGCCTCGTCCATCTCGATGCCGTCGTTGCGGTTCGGGCCGCCGCCACCGACCACCACCTGGGCCAGCCGTCGCCAGCCGCCCGACTGGTCGCGCCCGACGACGGACTCGACGCGGCGGACGCGCGGCTCGTCTCCCGGGCGGGGCACGGGCACGGGGACCGACGGCGCCGCCGGGTCGGCGGGCGCGCCCGGACCCGTGGGCACGGCGCGGATGGACAGCGGCGGCGCCGCCTGCTCGCGCGCGGCCGGCCGCGCCGGAACCCGCGGCACGGCGGTCCTCGGAGCCTCGGCCCCGACACCCTGGGTCCCGACGCCCTCGGCCCCGCGACCACTCGCCCCCTCGGACGGGCGCGGCGCCGGCTCCGACCGCGAACCGGCCGCCTCGGAGGAACGCGGGGCGAAGGACGCGGCCTCGGACGCACGCGACTCGGAAGCGGGACTCTGAGACGCGGCCTTGGACGGACGCGGCTTGGAAGCGGGACTCTGAGACACGCCCGGCGCCGAAGCCGGGGCCTCGGAGTAGCGCGGTTCAGAGGCAGGGCTCTGGGACGGACGCTCCGAAGCGAGGGCCCGGGAGGGGCGCGGCTCGGAGGCGGGAGTCTCGAAGGGGGAAGTCTCGGAGGGGCGGGTGCGGGAGACCGGCCAGACCGTACGAGACTCGGGCAGCCGGTACTGCGGGGCGGCGGCACGAGGCGGCTGCCCCTTGCGGTGCTGCTCGCGGACGTCGGTCTCTCCGGCACCGGCCCGCGTACCGGCCACCGGCTCGCCCTGGCTCGGCTCCGCCCCAGGACGCCCGGTCCCGGCGGTCCCGGCGACGCCGGCGGGCCCTGCGACGCGAGAAGCGTCCGGAACACCCGCCGTACCTGCCGTGGCGGCAGTGGCCTCCCGACCTGCTGCGGGCGCCGTACCCGCCGTACCCGCTGCGGGCGCCGTATCCGCCGTGCCTGCCGCGGGGAGCGTACCGGCCGTGGGCGCCGCGCCAGCCGAGGACGGCGTACTCGCCGTGGGCGTCGCACCAGCCGTGGGGGACGTATTTGTCGTGCCTGCCGGGCTTGCCGTGGCGGCCGGATCCGGGGCAGGGGCGCCTGGGACGGGGATGCCTCCGGCGGGGATGCCGAGGCGACCGATACCCGAGGCAGGGGTGCTGCCGGGGATGCTGGTCGTGCCGCGGCTTTCCGCGGAAGCAGCGAGCCGGCGCAGGCGGCGCAGCGCCTCGGTGCCTATCGGCGGCGGCGTGGCCGAGATGCCCTGGCCCGAGGCGGGAGTCGCCTCGGCCTTCGCGCCGGACCGCTCCGGCGTCCCGGCGGCACGGTCACGCGAGACCCCTTGCCGCTCCGAGGCAGGGTCACGCGACAGGCCCTGGTGCTCGGGAGCACGGTCACGCGAGACCCCTTGCCGCTTGGAGGCAGGGTCACGCGACAGGCCTCGTTCCTCAGCGACGCGGTCACCACCTGACGGGCCCTGCGCCTCGAGGGCGCGGTCGCGTGAGAGGCCCTGTGCCTCGGTGACCCGGTCGCGTGAGAGGCCCTGTTCGGGAGCGGGGCGGCCCGGCGAGGGCAGGCGCGGGACGACGAGCCGGTCAGGGGCCGGATCGCGGCGGACGACGACGCGATCAGGAGTGGAGACGCGAGGCCGTGAAGGACCGGCCGGAGCCTCGGAGCCGGCCGGGGTGAGGCCGGAGACCGGCGTCGCCGAGCCGATGACCGGTGTGGCAGGGCCGATGGCGGGCCCGGGAGCGGACGTCGCGGGGCCGATGACCGGTGTCGCGCGGCTGATCCCGGACCCCGGAACGGACGCCGCGGGGCCGATGGCCGGTGTCGCGCGGCTGATGCCGGACCCCGGAGCGGACGTCGCGGGACCGATGGCGGGCGTGGCCGGAGTGGGTGTCGCGGGGCCGGTCGCCCGGGTCGCGGGGTCGTGGACGGGGGGTGCGATGGCGGGGAGGGCTGCGGCGGGCTGGGCGGCGGCTGTTCCCCGGGTGACGCGGGGGCGTTCGGCCTGGCGGGCGGGGGGCTCGGCGGCCGGCAGCGAGGTCACGGCCGCCGCGGCGGCGGCCACGGCCGGGCGCACCTCGCCCGGGCGTGCCTTGATGGAGGGGACCTGCCGTGCCGGGGCCCAGGAGGGGACGGCCCGCTTGCGGGGGGCGGTGTGCTTGGGCTTGGCGCGGGCGCCGCGCCGGGACCTGGAGGCGGACTTCGCGGTCTCGGCCGAAGCCAAGAGCGCGGCCTGCGGAGCCGACCGCCAGACCTTGGCGGTGAAGGTGATCTCGTCGGGCTCGTCGGCCGGAGCCAGGCGGCACCAGGTCTTCGGCTCGCCGAAGTAGCGGAGCTGGGACTGGAGCAGTTCGTTGAGCCGCTTGCTCTCGATCACCGGCCGGGTGGACAGCCACGTCACGATGCCCGGAGGCACCAGGTACAGCACGTGCCAGGGCATCTCCATGGGGACCTGGAGAAGGCGCAGGAGCACCGACCAGGGGACCAGCACGCCCAAGAACACACCGATCCAGACGATCGGAAGCGGCATCGGCAGCCGAAGGTCGTACAGCTTGTAGAGCCGCTTCTCAATGCGCCAGATATTGGTATAGGTAGGCAGGTCCACCCGATCCTCCTCTCCCTGTCACGGCAACCTGGTCGCGCTCATCTGATGCCGAGCGCTCCCGCGATCGCCCTGGCCGTCACCTCGATGACGTTGGGCACGTAGAAGATCACACCGATCGCGACCGCCAGAATGATGAACTGGACGAATCTGGTGATCTCCCGCGTGAAGAGGAAGAAAATGGCGACGACGGAGACCACGACGAGGAACAGCGGGGCGAAGAACCTCCGGAGGAAGTCCGCGAGCCCCGCGGTGTTCACGCCGCCGGTCGGTGGCGCCGACGGCGTCATGACCTCCAGCGCGTTCTCCACGATCATTTTCACTATCAACTCTGGTCCTCCTGCTCATGGTCGCGCTCGCCGGTCGGCCGACCCGCTGTGGATCGTCGCGCTCCCTTGGCCGCTCCCTCGCCGCCTCTCATAGCCGCCGCGGTCTCATTCAACGGTCCGTGTCCCGCCGCGAATGTCCTTGACGTACCAGTTGCCGCCTTGCTTGACCACCGTGAGCCGGTAGGCCTGGTCAAGCGCGCCGGTGCCTCCGGCCTGGTCGCCCGAGGTGGCGGCCGGAGACGGTGCCGCGCCCTGGGTGAACGTCCACTTGACCACGGCGGTGATCTCGCGGGTGGCGCCGCCCGGAGGAGCGCTGACGCTCTTCAGCTCGGCCAGTGTGACCTTTCCGTCGAAACCGTCGAGCGTCTCGCCTTGGACGACATAACGCTGCAACTGGGTCGGATCGCCGGCCGCATAGGCCTTGAAGAAGTTCTCGAGTTGCGGTCGCAGCTCGTTTTCCGCGGTGTCGTCGTGGTCGGCCTGCGGAAGCTGGGGCAGGTTCGCCGGGCCGCCCGCGGGCATCAGCCCCGGTTGACCGGAGACGACGAACTTGCCCTCGGAGTAGTAGACCGGGACCGAGAGCTTCCAGCGCTGCGCGCCGGACTGGGCGAAAAGCGTCACAACCGCATTTTGCGCGTCACTCACTTCAATGCCAGAAAGCTGGAAATTACCGGCGGACATTCGCCCCACACCGTCCCAGCCGAATTGAGTGTCCGCCCCTACCGGGAGAAAAGGCTTCAATCGCTCGGCCCGGTCGTCGGGCTTGGCGGCGTCGTAATTCAAATACGCGAGCGCGAACTGGCTGGCGAACGCGGCGGCGTCGGCCTCCGGGAAGCCCGTGCCCGTGGGCGCGGCCGACGCGCCGGTGGGCTGGTCACCCTGAGTGATGCGCTCGATGGGCGCGCGGACGCCGTTGACGACGATCACGATGATCAACGCCCACAGCACCGCTCTGCCCGTCCACACGAGCCAGCGCCCGCCCCCACCGGACCACCCGCCACGGCGTGGCGCACTGCGTCCGCGACCCGGCACGGGGTCAAGGTCCGGGTCGTAGGGCGAGGGAGGGTACGTCGAATGCTCGGGTTCGCCAGCGGTCCGCGGACCGTGCTGGACGTTTGACCTGCGAGCCATCACGCCTCCGCTCGCGCCGATCCCCCCGGCTGGCGCGGTGTCGTCTTACTATCGATCCTGTTATCCATGGTGAAGTATTCACTTTAGCGGCCTCACCAATTGTTCCAGGAAAGCCACGCCCATGGTGCAGGCATCGCCGTAGCAGACCAAGTCGGTCTTCCTCCGGTATCAGGAACGCCACTACCGAGTTCACGCAGGACAGAGTGCCCTTGTTCGTCCGCGAGCCTGGACTCATCTCCCCGACGAGATTCGCATTAAGGACAAAGCTCGCACCTGACAAGAAACCACCGTGAACCGGACATGCTGTGGAGGCATAACCGCTGCTCAGGCAGATGATGGGATCGCGTTCGCCGATCCATGGGGAGGTCGCGAAGTGCCCGCACGCACTGCCTCCCTTCCGCCAGGCCGCCCGCGCGGTCGGGCGCGCGGCGGCACGTACACGGCCGGCGGCCCCGGCGGAGCGCATGACCGACCCAAACACTGGAGAGTACGCGGGGCGCGCCGCCCTGCCGATCACCTGACGGCCACGCCTTACTATCCGCAGGTCACAGGCTCACGCACCGTCAGGCGCGTTTCGTGATGGGTGACGGCCGCACGGCCGATCCCGCTGCCTCGCACTATGTTGCCCTCTGTGGATACGCCATCCCCTCGCTTCCTCGTCGGGCGCTATCGGCTCATCTCCCTCCTCGGCAAGGGAGGCATGGGAACCGTCTGGCTGGCCTCCGACGACCTGCTGCGCCAGCACGTCGCCATCAAAGAGGTGCGGCTGCCGCCCGACCTGGACGAGGGCACGCGCGCCGAACTGCGCGAGCGCACCTTGCGCGAGGCCCGGGCGGCGGCCCGGCTGCGCGCTCACCCTTCGATCGTCACCGTGCACGACATCGTCATCGACGACGAGCGGCCCTGGATCGTCATGGAACTGGTCCAGGGCCGCTCGCTTCACCAGTTGATCCGCGATCACGGACCGCTGCCCCCGCAGTGGGTCGCCGAAATCGGGCTGCGCCTGCTCGACGCCCTCGGCGCCGCCCACAGCTCCGGCGTCCTCCATCGGGACCTCAAGCCGGCCAACATCCTGATCACCGACGAGGGCCGGGTCGTACTCACCGACTTCGGCATCGCCACCCTGTCCGGAGACCCGTCTCTCACCCAGAGCGGCATGCTGACCGGCTCACCGGGGTTCATCGCCCCCGAGCGGCTCAGGGGCGAGGTCGACGGGCCGGCGTCCGATCTCTGGTCGCTCGGCGCCACTCTGTTCACCGCGGTCGAGGGCCATGCCCCCTACTCGCGGGAGAATCCGACGGCCGTGCTCGCCGCCGTGCTCATGCAGGAACCCCATCCGATGAGGCGAGCCGGGCCCCTCACGCCCGTTCTGGCCGGCCTGCTCGAAAAGGATCCCGCTCGGCGGGCCTCCGGCGACCAGGCGATCCGGCAGCTACGGCCCGTCGCGGCCGGCGCCGCGCCACCGCCCATGCACCTCCCCAGGCCCGGCGGTCCGCCTCACGGAATCCCGGCAGGCCCGGCGATGCCTTCCGGGCAGGGCAGCGGCGTCCCGACCACCCAACCCTCTTCGAGCTCCGTGCCACCCCGACGGCCGACGCCGCGCGGCAAGTCGGTGCTTCTGGGATCGATACTCGCGGTGGTCATGGTCAGCGCGGCCGGGGTCGCGACCCGCGGCGTGTGGCTGAAGACGCCGACGACGACGCCGAGAGGAAACACCGCCGTGCCAAAGAGCTCCGCGGCGCGCTCGTCCCCAGTCCAGGCCGAGAAGGGCCTGTACAAGGGAGACCCGGAGGCCTGCTCGCTGCTGACCGCCCAGCAGGCCGGGCGGCTCCTCGGCACTCCGGTGAAACGCCAGTTCCAGACCCACGGTTCCTGCATGTGGATAAGGGAGGACATCGGGGTCTTCGTCAATCTGACGCTGATCCGCTCAGCGACATCGGACTTCGCCCACTCGTTCTTCGCCGCCACGCGCACCAGCATGGCGGAAGAGCCGAGAAGAAACCCTGGGACGCGGGTCCGCCAGGGACCGCCCGTGGGCGACGAGGCCTTCAGCTACACCCGAGGCGAGGTCATCGTCAGCACCCACATCTACCGGACGCAGGTCCTCTTCCGTAAGGACAACATGACGGCCGTCGTGTACCTCACGCTGCGCACGCCCGGGTACCGCCGTCCCGACCTGGCCGCGACGTGGATGGCGGACAACCTGGAGTCATATCGATGACTACACGTTAAAGCGGAACTCCACCACGTCGCCGTCGCGCATGACGTAGTCCTTGCCCTCGATGCGGGCCTTGCCCGCCGAGCGGGCGGCGGGCATCGAGCCGGCCTCGACCAGGTCGTCGAAGGAGATGACCTCGGCCTTGATGAACCCGCGCTGGAAGTCGGTGTGGATGACCCCGGCGGCCTCGGGGGCCGTGGCGCCCTTGCGGATCGTCCAGGCCCGGGTCTCCTTCGGCCCGGCCGTCAGGTAGGTCTGCAGGCCGAGCGTCTCGAAGCCCACGCGGGCGAGCTGGGTGAGGCCCGACTCCTCCTGGCCCACCGACTGCAGCAGTTCGAGTGCCTCGTCGTCGGGCAGCTCGACCAGCTCGGACTCGATCTTGGCGTCCAGGAACACCGCCTCGGCCGGGGCCACCACCTGCGACAGGCGGGCGCGCAGCCCCTCGTCGGCGAGTTCGTCGGAGTCGAGGTTGAACACGTACAGGAACGGCTTGGCCGTCAGCAGGTGCAGCTCGCGCAGGTCGGTGAGGTCCATGCCGGAGGCGTACAGCGTCGTGCCGCCGTCCAGGACCTTGGAGGCGGCCTCGGCGGCCTCCAGGACGGCCTTGCGGTCTTTGTTGGTCCGCGACTCCTTGGTGAGCCGCGGCAGGGCCTTCTCGATGGTCTGCAGGTCGGCCAGGATGAGCTCGGTGTTGATCGTCTCGATGTCGCGGCTCGGGGAGATGTCGCCGTCGACGTGCGTGACGTCGGGGTCGGTGAAGACCCGGATCACCTGGCAGATCGCGTCGGTCTCGCGGATGTTGGCCAGGAACTGGTTGCCCCGCCCCTGCCCGACCGAGGCGCCCTTGACCAGGCCCGCGATGTCGACGAACTCGACCTTCGCCGGGATGATCTTGACGGATGAGTAGATCTCGGCCAGTGCGGCCAGCCGGGAGTCCGGCACGCCGACGATGCCCACGTTGGGCTCGATCGTGGCGAACGGGTAGTTCGCCGCGAGGGCGTTGCCGCTCTTGGTCAGCGCGTTGAAAAGCGTGGACTTGCCGACGTTGGGCAGGCCGACGATGCCGATGCTCAAGCTCACGTTCGCCGAGTTTACGGTGCCCCGGCGCCGTTCCTGACACCCGTGGGGGCGATGGGCCTGGAATCATGCGGAAGATGGACGTGATGGCACTCGCCTTCCAGCTGGCGGTGGGGCTGGCCGCCGGGCTGGTCATCGGCTTCGCCCTCGCCCGGTCGCGGGCGGCCGCCCGGCTGGCCGGCGCCGAGAGCCGGCTCGCGCTGGCCGAGGCCCGCGCGCAGGCCGCCGACGAGAAGGTCGCCTACGTCGAGGAGCAGATGACCCAGCGCTTCCAGTCGCTGTCCAACCGGGCGCTGGACGTCAACAACCTGCGCTTCCTGGAGCTGGCCGAGAGCCGGTTCGCCGCCTCCAGGGCCGACGCCGCGGGCGACCTGGAGCAGCGCAGGCAGGCCGTCGAGAATCTGGTCGCCCCACTGCGCGAGACCCTGGCCAAGGTGCAGGAGCAGCTCCGCGAGAGCGAGACGGGGCAGCGGGTGGCGCAGGCCGAGCTGGGCAAGCAGATGGAGTTCGTACGGCACAGCTCCGAGCAGCTCAAGGCGCAGACCGGCGCCCTGGTGCGCGCCCTGCGCCGCCCTGAGGCGCGTGGGCGCTGGGGCGAACTGCAACTGCGGCGGGTCGCCGAGATCGCGGGCATGGCGCGGTTCTGCGACTTCGACGAGCAGGCGTCCGCCGTGACCGCCGACGGCGTCGTGCGGCCGGACATGGTGGTCCGCCTGGCGGGCGGCAAGAACATCGTCGTCGACTCCAAGGTGTCCCTGGCCGCCTATCTGGAGGCCGCGGAGGCCGCCGAGGCGGGGGCGCAGGAGGTCAGGCTGGACGCGCACGCCCGCCATCTGCGCGACCACGTCGACCGGCTGGCCGCCAAGACGTACTGGCAGGCGTTCAGCCCGGCCCCCGAGTTCGTGGTGCTGTTCATCCCCGGCGAGGCGTTCCTGGCCCCTGCGCTCGAGCGCGACCCGGGGCTGCTGGAGTACGCCATGCGCAGGCGCGTGCACATCGCCACCCCGACGACGCTGATCACCATGCTGCGCACCGCCCAGTACGCCTGGCAGCAACAGGCGCTGAGCGAGAACGCCCGCGCGGTGTTCGACCTGGGCAAGGAGCTGTACGAGCGGCTCGGGGCGCTCGGCCGCAACGTCGACGCGGTGGGCAAGGCGCTCGGCCGGGCCGTCGTGGCCTACAACAAGACCGTCGGCTCGCTGGAGGGCCGCGTGCTCGTCACGGCGCGCAGGCTGAACGACCTGGGCGTGGTCGACGCCCCCCTCCCCCAGCCCGACCTGGTGGAGGACCTCCCCCGCACCCCCTCCATGCCCGAGCTCATCGGCGAGGAGCCCTTCCCCGGCGAAGCGGACGCGTCCCCCGACGGAGAACCGGAAGACGAGACCGGAATGCCCGGCGACGGCGGGCCGGCGGGTGAGGGAATGACGCGGAGGGACGGCGGGCAGGGACGGGAGGCAGAGACGCCGCCAGCCGCTGGTGAAGAGACGGCAAGCACGTTCCCGGCCCCTCGCCTGAACGGTAAGTTGACGCGAGACTTGTCATGAGGCTGGCCGGAGCGGCCGTGGGGCCCGGGCCCGGAGGGGGCGGCGGTGGTGGCACAGGAGCGAGCGCGACCAGGGGTCAGGCTGACCGCCCGCGGTGCCGTGGCGCTCATTTTCGTCGCGACGCTCGCCTCCCGGCCGACCGGGTCGATGCTGGTCATCGGGCTGGTCTTCTGCGCCGCGTGCCTGGCCGCCGTCCTGCTCGTCCAGCCGCGTGACCTGCTCGCGCTGGTGGTCGCCCCGCCGCTGGTGTTCTTCGCCGCCACCCTGGTGAGCGCCCTGTTCGGCGGGTTCGGCGCGCCGTCGCTGCTCCAGGCGCTCGGTCTCGGCCTGTTCACCGGGCTGTCGGCCGCCGCGCCGTGGCTGTTCGGCGGCTCCGCGCTCGTGCTGGCCGTCGCCTGGTTCCGTGGGCTGCCCGACAACGTCAGCGAGCTGCGCGCCGAGCTGCGGGCCGGCCGCTCCACCTCCGCGGCCGGAGCTCCCCGCCGGGCGAGGCCGGGCGCCGAGCAGGGCTACGTCCCCGAGCCCGAGGGCTATTTCGAGCCCCGCGTGTACGGCACGCCACGAGAGCCCGAGGCCTGACCGTGCGCGGGCGCCCGGCCGGGGTCATCGCCGTGGACGGGCCGTCGGGGTCGGGCAAGACGACGCTGGGCGGCGCGCTCGCCGGCGAGCTGGGCGCCACCCTCGTCCACATGGACGACCTGTACCCGGGCTGGGACGGGCTGCTCGGCGGCGCCGATCGGCTCGTCCGGTGGATCCTGCGCCCGCGCGCCGAGGGCCGTCCCGCCCGTTGGCGGCGCTACGACTGGACGCGGGGCGCGTACGCCGAGTGGCACGAGGTGCCCTCGCCGTCGCCGCTGGTGGTCGAGGGCGCCGGCGCGGGGTCCGTGGCCGCCGCGCCGTACCTCTCGCGGCTGATCTGGGTGGAGGCCCCGCCCGAGGTGCGCCGCACGCGGGCGCTGAGCCGCGACGGCGAGGCCTACCGCCCGCACTGGGAGCGCTGGGCCCGCCAGGAACGGGCCTACTTCGCCGCCGACCGCGTGCGCGACCGCGCCGACCTGGTCATCGACACCTCGCTGGTGCCCGACGCGCTGGGCGCCGTCCTCGGCACCCGCTGACCCGCCTGCGGGAGGTGGAAAGGGCCGTCAGCGGGAGGCGGCGGGACGCAGGTCGCGGCGCAGCTCGTGGGGCAGGGCGAAGCGGACGTTCTCGGGGACCGACTCGACCTCCTCGACGTCGCCGAAGCCGCGCTCGGCCAGCCGGGCCAGCACGCCCTCGACCAGCTCTTCGGGCACCGAGGCGCCGCTGGTGACGCCGACCGTGGTGACGCCCTCCAGCCAGGCGTCCTGGATGAAGGAGGCGTTGTCCACCAGGTAGGAGGCGTCGGCTCCGGCGTCCTTGGCGACCTCGACCAGGCGCTTGGAGTTGGAGGAGTTGGTGGAGCCGACGACGATGACGAGCTGCGCCTCGCGCGCGATCTCCTTGACAGCGACCTGGCGGTTCTGCGTGGCGTAACAGATGTCGTCGCTCGGCGGGTCGATGAGGTTCGGGAAGCGCTCGCGCAGACGGGTCACCGTCTCGTTGGTCTCGTCGACCGACAGCGTGGTCTGGGACAGCCAGACGAGCCGCTCGGGGTCGCGCACCTGGACCCGGCCGACCCCGTCGAGGCCGTCGACGAGCTGGATGTGCTCGGGGGCCTCACCCGCGGTGCCCTCGACCTCCTCGTGGCCCTCGTGGCCGATGAGCAGGATGTCGTAGTCCTTGGCGGCGAAGCGCTTGGCCTCGTTGTGGACCTTGGTGACCAGCGGGCAGGTGGCGTCGATCGTCTTCAGCGACCGCCGGGCGGCCTCCTCGTGGACGGCCGGGGCCACGCCGTGGGCGGAGAAGACGACGATGGCGCCCTCGGGGACCTCCTCGGTCTCCTCCACGAAGACCGCGCCGCGCTCTTCGAGCGTCTTGACGACGTGGGTGTTGTGCACGATCTGCTTACGGACGTAGATGGGGGCGCCGTAGCGTTCCAGAGCCTTCTCGACGGCCTGCACGGCGCGGTCGACCCCCGCGCAGTAACCGCGTGGCTTGGCCACCAGGACACGTCGGCTCGCAGAGGTCTCCGAAATCATGTGCTCATGGTATGTGCTCTCGCCGTCCTGGGTGGCCGTGGGCCCGGGTTCCGGCGGCACGCACGGTATATCTGCTTTCCTATGCTTGGGTGCGTGTGCGACGGCCCTGTCCGTCCGCCCCTTGACCTCATGCGGTCCAGTCCGATCAGACTGGTCGTCCAATATCAGACCCTCTGAGGGAGCCGGCATGTCACTGACCGACATCGTCCGCACCATAGCCAAAAACGTCCGGCAAACCGTCACAGACCCCCGGGAACTCAAGGAGAAGGCCAAGGACCTGCCGCTCAACGTGCTGCAGACCGCGCTCAGCGGAGTCGGGCAGGCCCTGATGCTGGGCGACCGCGTCCGCACCGGCATCAAGCGGCTCATCAGCGACGACGACAAGGCCGCCGCCGACGAGCGGGCCTCCGGCGTGACCTCCCCGCAGGTCGTCATGGACGAGCGCGAGGAGCGGGAGGAGAAGCCCGCCAGGCGCGAGCCGGTCATCTTCGCCCCCCGGCCCAGGGTGTCCGCCGACCACCAGAACGGCGCGGCCGCCAAGCCCTCGGACGGCGCCGCCACCACGGCCCCGGCCACGGCCGCGTCCGTGGCTCCCGCCGAGGCCGCGCCCCCGGCTCCCGTCGCGAAGCCCGCCGCCGGGACTCCTGCCCCGGCCGCCGCGGAACCGGCCGCCGCCGAGCCCGCCACGGAGCCCGCCACGGAGCCCGCCACGGAGCCCGCCACCGCGGAGTCCGCTGTCACCGAGCCCGCTGCCACGCCCGCGGAACCCGCCGCCGCCACCGCCGAGCCCGCCGTCGCCCCTGAGCCGGCCGCTGCTCCGGAACCCGCCGCCGCCACCGCCGAGCCCGCCGTCGTGCCCGAGCCCGCGGCGCCCGCCGCGCCCGCCGGTGTCACGGCCGAGCCCGCGGCCGAGGCGCCCGCCGCGCCCGCGAAGCGCGCGTCCCGGGCCGCCGCCAAGCCCCGCACGGCCGCGTCCGCCGCGAAGGCCGGGACCTCCCCCGCCGAGCCCAAGCCCAGGGCCACCAGGACTACCAAGGCCGCCAAGGCCGCACAGAGCGCCGAGAGCACCGAGAGCACCGAGAGCACGGCCACCGGCGAGGCCGCCGCGCCCAAGCCGCGGGCGCCCAAGCCGCGGGCGCCCAAGCCGCGGGCGCGCAGGACCAAGACCGCGGAAGGCAAGCTCGCCGACGCGGTGACCACCACCGCCGCCGACGTCACCTCTACGGCGCCTTCCCCGGCCGGCGACACGCCGACGCTCGCCGAGCCGATGCCCGGCTACTCCGAGATGACCATGGCCTCGCTGCGCGCCCGGCTCCGCGGCAAGTCCGCCGACCAGATCCGGTCGCTGATCGAGTACGAGCGGCAGACCGCCGCGCGGGACGACATCGTGCAGATGTACGCCAAGCGCCTGGCGAAGCTCGAAGCGGCCGAATAGCCGAGGACGGTTTGTAGGCTGCCCGCATGACGGCCAAGACCTCACCCGAGCAGCCACTGCCGATCCGGTCGGTGCTGCAGATGGTGGCCCAGTGGATCGGCAAGCTCGGCACCGTGTGGGCCGAGGGGCAGATCACCGAGCTGTCGTCGCGTGGCGGCACGGTGTTCCTGACCTTGCGCGATCCGGTGGCCAACGTGTCGGCGCGCGTGACCTGCCCGCGCAACGTCTACGAGGCGACCGTCCCCCGGCCGGTGGACGGCGCGCGGGTCGTTGTGCTCGTCAAACCGGACTTCTGGGTCAACCGGGGCTCCTTCGCGTTCACCGCCCTGGAGATCCGTCCCGTGGGCATCGGCGAGCTGCTGGCCCGGCTCGAGCGGCTGCGGCAGGTCATCGTCGCCGAGGGCCTGGCCAACGCCGAACGCAAGCGCCGCCTGCCCTTCCTGCCCGGCACCATCGGCCTGATCTGCGGGCGCGACTCGGCGGCCGAGCGCGACGTGCTGGAGAACGCCCGCCGCCGCTGGCCCGCCGTGCGGTTCAAGGTCGAGGCCGTCGCCGTCCAGGGGCCGTACGCCGTGGGCGAGGTCACCGAGGCGCTGCGCAGGTTCGACCTCGACCGCGAGATCGACGTGATCATCATCGCGCGGGGCGGCGGCTCCCTGGAGGACCTGCTGCCGTTCTCCGACGAGTCTCTGGTGCGCGCCGTCTCCGCCTGCCGCACGCCGGTGGTGAGCGCCATCGGCCACGAGCAGGACAATCCCCTGGTGGACCTGGTCGCCGACGTGCGCGCCTCGACGCCGACCGACGCCGCCAAGAAGGTCGTCCCGGACGTCGGCGAGCAGCTCACCCTGGTGCGCCAGCTTCGCGACCGGGGGCGGCGCGTGGTGGGCGGCCGGCTCGACCGCGAGCTGTCCTGGGTGGCGGCACTGCGGTCCCGTCCCTCGCTGGCCGACCCGGTCCGCGAGGTCGAGCGCCGGGCGGAGCAGGTGGAGGGCCTTCGCGACCGGGCGCGCCGCTGCCTCACCTCCTCCCTCGACCGGGCCGAGGACTCCCTGGAGCACCTGCGGGCCCGCCTCGTCGCGCTGTCGCCCGCCGCGACGCTCGAACGGGGCTACGCCATCGTGCAACTGCCCTCCGGCGACGTCGTACGGCAGGCGGCGGGCCTGACGTCCGGAGACGGGCTGAGCCTGCGCTTCTCCGACGGCCGGGTCGAGGTCACCGTGGACAAGCCCGCCACCTGACCGGCCGGCGGGTCCGGATGCCCATAGGGTGGGACCCGTGGCTGAGGAGAAAGACGGGACGCCGTCGTACGAGCAGGCCCGCGAGGAGCTGACCGAGGTCGTGCGGCGCCTGGAGGCCGGCGGCCTCACCCTGGAGCAGTCGATCGAGCTGTGGGAACGGGGCGAGAAGCTCGCCGCCATCTGCGAGGAGTGGCTGCAGGGCGCGCGGGTCAGGCTGGCCGCGGCCATGGCCCGTCGCGAGGCCCCCGAGTCCCAGGCGGAGGCGGAGGCGGAGAACACCCCCTTCTGAGGCGAGGGCTCGGCTCCCCTTCTGAGGCAGGGCTCGGCTCGCCTCCCGAGGCGGGGTCCGGCTTCCCTTCCGCCGCAGGGATCAGCTCGCCTTCCGAGGCAGGGTCCGGCTTCCCTTCCGGCGCAGGAATCAGCTCGCCTTCCGAGGCGAGGTTCGGCCCCCTTTCGAGGGAGGGCTCAGCTCGCCGTGGGGGTGGCGGTGATCTTGGGTTGCGCCTTGAGGGAGCCCGCGAGCTGTGTCAGCTCGTCCCAGTCGGCCAGACCGGTGACCACGACGGTCACGCCCGGCTGGACGAGCACGAGCGAGCGCTGCTTCTTGTCCGGGCGGTAGCGCTCCTGCCAGGTCTGGCCGCCGATCTGCCGGCTTCCCGTGCTCTTGTCGGTGTTGGCCAGCCGGCTCGCGAACGCCTCGCCGGGCTCGTCGCTCTGGGCGAGCAGGGCGTGCGAGCGCTTGGCGGTGGCGAACCCCAGCCGCCAGGTGACGTGCCCCTTCTGGTCGACCTCGGAGCTGTTGGGCACCCAGCCGGCCGGCACCGGGTCGGGCACCCGCACCTCGTACGGGGCGACGCGGCGGAGGTTGGCGACGGTGATCGTGTAGTCCACCCGCGGGATGTGCTCTTCGCGGCTCTGGGGCGCTATGAGCAGGAAGATGCCCACGATCGCCAGGCAGAAGAGCACGGCGAACGCGTACCCGTAGAACCCTTGGGTGAATCGGCGCACAGCCAGGGAGAATACCGGCCGCGGCGGGCGCCCCCCGACTCAGCCCGCGCGGCGCGGGCTACGGGCGCGGGATCTGCCCGATGATCGCCAGGACCTCCTCGGAGAACTTCCGCGCCGCGGCGACGTCCTGCGAGAGCACGACCTCCGACACCGCGGCGGCCAGGGCGCCGGTCACCACGATGACCAGGGGGCCCTTGTCCTCCTCGAAGAGGGCGGCGTTGCGGCGCGCCCATTGGCGCATGCGGTCGCGCATGATCACCTCGAAGCCGGGCGGCCCGTCCCCGCGCAGGAACAGCGCGGCCAGCTCGCGCTCGTCGAAGCAGCCCTCCAGATAGGCGCGGGCGCCGGAGATGAACAGCCGCATCGGGTCGGTCTCGCCGTCGCCGCGGGCGGCCTGGACGGCCTGCTTGGTGCGCTGCGTCTGACGGCCCTGGAACTCCTCGAACAGGGTCAGGTAGAGATCGGCCTTGCCGGAGAAGTGGTGATAGAGGCTGCCGACACTGGCCCCCGCGCGGGAGACGACATCGGTGACCCCCGCGTCGGCGAAGCCCCGTGTGACGAAGATCTCTCTGGCGGCGTCCAGGAGCGCGCCTCGCGTGGCGGCGCCGCGTTCGGAGGTGCGCACAGTCACCGGTCGTTCCGTGTCGCTGCTCATGCGGTGACAGTATCCCTCCGTCGGCCGCCGAAGGGGGACAACTACGATCGTGACGGCGTCCGCATCACGACGCCTGGATTAGACGGCGGGGAACCTGGTAGGTCCACTACAGGGCGTCCCGATCGCCATCATCCAACTCAGAGGGGCTCGCACCATGTCGGAAGAGACGTCCGTACCCGCCGCGCTGGCCACCGAGGAGCGCGCGCCCGATCGCAACCTGGCCCTTGAGCTGGTCCGCGTGACCGAGGCCGCCGCGATGGCCGGGGCCCGCTGGGTCGGCCGAGGGGACAAGAACGGCGCCGACGGCGCGGCGGTCAACGCGATGCGTCAGCTCATCAACACCGTCTCCATGGACGGCACCGTGGTCATCGGCGAAGGCGAGAAGGACAACGCGCCGATGCTCTACAACGGCGAGAGGGTGGGCGACGGCAGCGGCGCCGAGTGCGACGTGGCGGTCGACCCGATCGACGGCACGCGGCTGACCGCACTAGGAATGCCGAACGCGATCTCGGTGATCGCGGTGAGCCCGCGCGGGTCGATGTACGACCCGTCGGCGGTGTTCTACATGGACAAGCTGGTGACCGGCCCGGAGGCCGCCGACGCGGTGGACATCGACGCGCCCGTGGCCGCGAACGTCGCCGCCGTCGCCCGGGCCAAGGGCTGCTCGCGGTCGGACGTCACGGTGGTCCTCCTCGACCGGCCCCGGCACGAGCGGCTGGCCAAGGAGGTCCGCGACACCGGGGCGCGCATCAAGTTCATCACCGACGGCGACGTGGCCGGCGCGATCATGGCGGCCCGCCGGGACACCGGCGTCGACCTGATGCTCGGCGTCGGCGGCACCCCCGAGGGCATCATCGCGGCCTGCGCCCTGAAGTGCCTGGGCGGGGTGATCCAGGGCAAGCTGTGGCCGCGGGACGACGACGAGCGCCGCCGGGCGCTGGAGGCCGGGCACGACCTGAACCGCGTGCTCACCACCGACGACCTGGTGACCTCCGACGATGTGTTCTTCGCCGCCTCGGGCATCACCGACGGCGAGCTGATGGGCGGGGTCCGCTATCGCGGCGGGGTCGCCGTCACCCACTCGCTGGTCATGCGCGGCAGGTCGGGCACGGTGCGCAAGGTCGAGAGCGAGCACCAGCTCTGGAAGCTCCGGGCCTACAGCGCGATCAACTTCGACACCGCCACCTGATCACCGGCCGCCCGCCGTCCGCCGCGCTACGGCCTGCGGCGCCGCTACGGCCTGCGGCGGCGCGCCCAGCCGCGTCTCGGCGGCCTGGGCGACTTGGCCACGACGTTGCCCATCATGATCACGCCGGTGACCTCGATGACGGGTGCGTCCAGCGCGGTCGTCTCGGGCACCTGGTTCCGCTTCCCGCCGACGACCGCCGAGGCCGGGATGACCACCCGCACGCCCTCGGGGACGATCAGCGTGAGCGTGGCGCCGACGACGGTGGCCTGCACGGTGATGTGGCTGCTCTGCAGCAGCGCCTCGCGCAGGTCCAGCGTGACGCCGCTGCCGACGGCCGTGACCGAGTAGTGCGAGGGGACCACCCAGCGCCCCTCGCGCTGTTCCGAGCGGAACAGCGCCATCACCGGACGCCCGTCGGCGCGCAGCGGCTGCAGGTGCTCGGGCAGCAGGTCGGCGGTGAGGACGGCCAGCTCGCCGAGCGTGCGGGCGGCGAACACCGCCTCGACGCGCTCCTCGTGCTCGTCGTGGGTGAGCCTGCCGTCGGCGACGGCGTCGCGCAGCACGGTGACCACGCGTTCGCGGTCGTCGTCGGACGCCCTGAGTTCCTGGGGCGCGGGCCCGCCGGCGTTGGACCGGCCGGCGGCGATGAAACCCGCCAGCAGTTGCCGCAGCACGGGAGCCCCCTGCTGCTGCCAGCGGCCGTTCCAACGGTCGTAGTGCGCTCCGCGCTCGGCTTCCACGCCTCGACACTAACTCCCGAGCCGACCCCGGACCTACCCCTCACCACAGGTCACCTGGAGGAACACGGCCGGGGAAAAGCACATTGAGCCGTGAGATCAGTCAGAATCGTACCTCGGCCCTGTTCAGGCCGCCTTGCTCCATTGGCGGCCGCCCGTGATGACCGCCGACCCGTCCACGAAGGAGCCGAAAACCGTGAACAACCGG
Organism: Sphaerisporangium sp. NPDC005289; assembly: GCF_040607455.1. Classification (NCBI taxonomy): domain Bacteria; kingdom Bacillati; phylum Actinomycetota; class Actinomycetes; order Streptosporangiales; family Streptosporangiaceae; genus Sphaerisporangium; species Sphaerisporangium sp. NPDC005289. The sequence goes on along the minus strand of NZ_JBEXGS010000006.1, from coordinate 185,338 downwards.
GACGATGCCGCCTTCTGGGCGTGCCCCCACGGGCAGGACGCCCGCCGGGGCTGCGTCGCCTGCTACGAGGACGCGGCCACGCAGGAGCCTGAGGTCCCCATGTGGGACGTCGCCGTGTGGTTCACCTCCCGCCGCCCCATCCCCATCAAGGCCCTGAAGGACGTCCACCGGCACGGCAGCCGTTTCCTGCTGGACAAGCTCTCCGCTCCCTACATCTACCTGCTGACCGGCCACGCCCGCGCCGACCAGGGTGTGCAGGCCGTCGCCGGGCTCGTCGGCTTCCTGGTCCACAACCGGCACGTGGTGGACGAGTTCTCGGTGCAGGAGACGCGAGCGGTGCGCATCTCGCCGTCCCCCGACACCCCCGTGACCGACCGGGTGTGGCCCTGACCTCTGGAGTGGCGTCAACAGACCATTGACCGGCGGGGGACGCGACCGTAGCCTTGGCCAATCTTGAACCCTCCTCATGTTCTTCCGGAGCCGCAGTGCCCACCCCCCGTGACCGGCGTGCGCGCCTTTCCACCTTCGCGGTCTTCTTCGTCCAGGGTCTGACCTTCGCCACTCTGCTCACCCAGGTGGCCCAGCTACAGCAGAAACACCACCTGAGCGACGGCGAACTGTCGATCCTCCTGCTGGTGGTCCCCGTGATCGCGGGCGTCGGCAGCGTGCTCGCCGGCGAGATCGCCAAGCGGTACGGCAGCCGCCGGGTGCTGCGCGCCGCCCAGCCGGCGGCGGGACTCGCCGTGGTGTGCGCCGGCCTGGCGGCCGACGTGCCGCAGCTCGTCGCGGCCAACGTGCTGTTCGGCCTGTGTCTCGGCGCCGTCGACGCCGGCATGAACATGCAGGCCGTCACGGCCGAGCGCAGGTACGGCCGTCCCATCCTCACCGGTTTCCACGCCCTGTGGAGCGCGGCGGCGGTCGTCGGGGCCGGGTGGGCGTCGGTGGGAGGCGCCATGCGGCTGACCCTGCCGGCCATCTTCACCGTCGCCATGGTCGTCGGCGTCGCCATCGCCCTGATCGCCGGCCGCACCCTGTTCACGGCCGAAGAGGAACACGTCGCCACAGCGGCAGGCGACACCGGTCCGGCGGTCGATGCCACGCCGGTCACCGTGGCGGGCGCTGACGCCTTCCCCGCCGCCGTACCGGTCAAGAACGCCGTCCCCGCCGTACCGGTCACGGACGTCGTCCCCGCCGCCGTGGCGGGGAACGGGCGCGCGCGGGCCGCGGGCGGGGTGCGGGTGCCGTGGGGGCCGATCCTGCCGTTGTGCCTGGCGATGGCCTTCCTGTACGTGGGCGACGCGTCGATCTCGAACTTCGGCTCCGTCTACATGGAGAAGATCATGCATGCGACGGCGGCCGTCGTGCCGCTGGCGCTCGGGGCCTACCAGGCGGCCACCTTCGTCGTGCGCGTCGGCGGCGACTTCGCCGTGCGACGGTACGGGCCCGCGGCGATCGTCCGCATCGGCGGCGCGCTCGCCGCGCTCGGCTTCGCCGGGATCGTCGCCGCGCCCGACCAGCCGCTGGCCATCGTGGCTTTCGGCCTCGCCGGGGTCGGCCTGTCGGTGGTGGCCCCGCAGTCCTTCTCGGCCGCCGGACGGCTCGACCCGGCGGGCACGGGCGTCGCCATCGCCCGGGTCAACATGTTCAACTACGTCGGTTTCATCGTGGGAGCCGCCCTCGTCGGCGGCATCGCCGAGGCCGCCGACTACCAGATCGCCTTCGCCGCCCCCCTGGTCCTCGCCACCGCCATCATCGCCCTCGCCCGAGGCTTCCACCCCAAAGCCCCCCATCCGGCACCCCAACCCACCGAAGCCTGATCACCCGACTCTCGGCGCCTTCCCCCACCTGGTCGCCGGGCTCGGAGGGTGACGGAGGGTTACAGGTAGGGGCGTTGGGTGCGTTTTTGGTGTTCGTAGCGTTTGTGGAGTTCGGGGGTGGTGGAGATCTCGGCGATGGGGACGTCCCACCAGGCGGTGGTCTGCGGGGAGGGGCCGGGGACGGTCTCGACGTGGACGACGGTAGTGCCGGTCGCCTCGCGGGCCTTTGTGAGGGCGACGCGCAGCGACTCGGGGTCGGAGGCGCGAAGGACGTCCGCGCCGAGGCTGGCCGCGTTGGCCGCCAGGTCGACGGGCAGGAAGTCGCCCTCCAGCCGGCCGTCCGCCGACCGCGCCCGGTAGGCCGTGCCCAGTCGCCGCGCGCCCACCGACTCCGACAGGCCGCCGATGGAGGCGAAGCCGTGGTTGTCCACGATCACGATGACGAGCTTGACGCCCTCCTGCACGGCCGTGGCGATCTCCTGGGCCATCATGAGGTACGACCCGTCGCCGACCAGGACGAACACCTCGCGCTCCGGCGCGGCGAGCTTGACGCCGAGGCCGCCGGCGATCTCGTAGCCCATGCAGGAGTAGCCGTACTCGACGTGGTAGGCCTTCGGGTCGCGGGCCCGCCACAGTTTGTGCAGGTCGCCGGGCATGGAGCCGGCGGCGTTGACGACCACCCCGTCGGCGCCGGCGACCTGGTTGACGACGCCGAGCATGACCGGCTGGGTGAGCTCGTCGCCCGCGTACAGCTTCGTGACCTCGTCCTGCCATTCGCGCCCCAGCTCGGCGGCCCGGGACGTCCATGACGGGTCGGCCTTCCAGCCGGCGAGGTCCAGGACGGCCAGCCCTTCGCGGGCGTCGCCGACGAGCATGACGGCGGAGTGCTTGGCGGCGTCGAAGGCGGTGACGTTGAGGTTGACGAAGGGCACGTCCCCGAACAGCGTGCGCGAGGCCGTGGTGAAGTCGGTGTACCGGGTGCCGACGCCGATGACCAGGTCGGCGTCGCGGGCGATGGCGTTGGCGGCGGCCGTGCCGGTGTGCCCGATGGCGCCGAGCGCGCGCGGGTGGTCATAGGGCAGGACGCCCTTGCCGGCCTGGGTCTCCCCGACCGGGATGCCGTGCTCCTCGGCGAACCGCGCCAGCTCGTCCCACGCCTCGCTGTAGACGACGCCGCCGCCCGCGACGATGACCGGCCGCCGCGACGCCTTGATCGCCTCCACGGCGCGCTCGACGGCGGCGGAGTCGGGCAGGGGCCGGGCGACGTGCCAGACGCGCCTGCGGAACAGCTCGACCGGCCAGTCGTGGGCCTCGGCCTGGACGTCCTGTGGCAGGGCGATGGTGACGGCGCCGGTCTCGGCGGGGTCGGTGAGCACGCGCATGGCGGCCATGAGGGCGGCGGGGAGCTGCTCGGGCCGGTTGATCCGGTCGAAGAAGCGCGACACGGGCCGCAGGCAGTCGTTGACGCTGACGTCGTAGGAGCGGGGGTCTTCCAGCTCCTGCAGGACGGCGCCTGCGGCGCGGGTGGCGAAGATGTCGCCGGGCAGCAGGAGCACGGGGATGCGGTTGATCGTGGCCAGCGCGGCGCCGGTGACCATGTTGGTCGCCCCCGGGCCGATCGAGGAGGTGCAGGCGAAGGCCGACAGGCGGTTGCGCGCCTTGGCGAAGCCCACGGCCGTGTGCACCATGGCCTGCTCGTTCCTGGCCAGGTAGTAGGGCAGCGGGTCGCGCAGCCCGCCTCCCTGTTCGGCGAGGGCCTGCCCGACGCCGGCGACGTTGCCGTGGCCGAAGATGCCGAAGCAGCCCTCGATGAGCCGCTGTTCGACGCCGTCGCGCTCGCTCCACTGCTCGGCGAGGAACCGCACCAGCGCCTGGGCGACGGTGAGCCGTATCGTCGTCATGCCGGGGTCTCCGTCTCGCTCGTGCCGCCGGGGCCGTTCGCGGTGGCCGTGGTCATGGGGACGCGGGGGTCCACGGCCTGCCCCTGCCAGCCGGCGCGGATCCAGGCGTGGCGGGGGTCGTCGCAGAAGGCCATGGACCGCTCGCCGGCCGGGCCGGCCAGGACGTTCAGGTAGTACAGGTCGTAGCCGGGGGCGGCCATCGACGGGCCGTGGTAGCCGTGCGGGACGAGCACGACGTCTCCGCAGCCGACCTCGGCGAGCACGTCGATGGGCTTGCCCGGCGAGCCGTACACCCGCTGGTAGCCGGGGCCGCCCTCGAAGTAGTAGATCTCCTCCAGCACCGCCTCGCCCTCGCCGGGGGTGTCGTGTTTGTGCGGAGGGTAGGACGACCAGTTGCCCTCGGGGGTGAGGACCTCGACGGCGACGAGCTTGTCGCACTCGAACGCGTCCGGCGCGCAGAAGTTGTTGACCTGCCGGCTGGCCTGCCCGGCCCCCCGGACCTCCACCGGGACCTTGCCCGCGGGCCCGTACCGCACCGGGAGCCGCCGGGTGGCACGGGCGGACGGCAGGGCGAACCGGCCCTCCCCGGTGACGCGGACGGTCGCCTCCACGGGCACGTAGGCGAAGTCGGAGACGCCCTCGAACACCGACGGGCGGCCGTGGAGCGAAAGGCGCTCTCCGTCGCACTCGACCGTGCACGACCCGGAAAGGGGCAGGACGAGCATCTCCTCCGGGCCGGTGGCGAACTCGACGGTCTCGCCGGACAGGTTGAGCGTGCGCAACCCGGCGTAGGTCCATCCCGCGAGCTCGGGCGTCACGCGCAGCGCCCAGGGAGCGGCGGCGGTCGAGCCGGCGGGGATGTAGGACATCAGGACACCTCCAGCAGCCCGGCGGCGGTGTCGACGGCCGCCGCCACGTCGTCGTCGGGAGGGTAGAGCAGGGCGCGCCCGACCACGAGCCCCCGGACGCCGGGAAGGCGCAGCGCCTTGCCCCACGAGGAGTACACCTCGTCGGGCGCCTTGGTGGGATCGCCGCCGAGCAGCAGGGTGGGAAGGGTGGTGGCGTCCATGACCCGCTCCATGTCGGCGATCACCGGGATCTTCAGCCAGGTGTGCGCGGAGGTGGCGCCGAGCGCCTGGCCGACGTGGATGGCGTGGATCATGCCCTCCGGCGACAGGTCGTGGTGGACCACGCCCTCGTCCCGGTGGGACCAGAACGGCTCGATCATCGCCATCAGGCCCTGTCCGGCCAGGCTCGTGACGGCGCGCGCGCACGATTCGAGCGTGGCGGCGGTCTCGGGCGAGCGCAGCCCGACGCGGCACAGCATCTTGCCGCCGTCGAGCCGCATCCGCACGATCGAGTCGGTGTCGTAGGCGGTGAAGCGGTCGTCGAACTCGAAGGCGCTGCCGTGGATGCCGCCGCGGTTCATCGAGCCGATGACGACCTTGTCGTGGAGCGCGCCGAGCAGCAGCAGGTCCTCGACGATGTCGGGGGTGGCGAGCAGGCCGTCCACCCCGGGGCGGGCCAGGGCCGCGCACAGCCGATCGAGCAGGTCGACGCGGCTGGCAATGGCCATCGGGCGGCCCCGAACGCTGAGCGCGCCGCGGGCGGCGTGGTCGGCGGCGATGATGAGCAGCTGGCCGCGGTCGCGCAGCAACGGCCGGCGGCGGCGTTCGGCCGCGGCCTGCGCGATCTTCTCCGGATGCCTGGCGCGGTACTCCGCCAGGCTCCTGCGGTCCTCGTCACGCATGGGCTTCCCCCGAGAGCACGGCCTCGACCTCCTTGACTGTGGGCATGGCCGGGGCGCAGGCGAGGCGTCCGGCCACGATGGCCCCGGCCGCGTTGGCGTACCGGAGGGTCTGTTCCAGGTCACGCCCGGCGAGCAGGCCGTCGCAGAGCGCGCCGCCGAACGCGTCGCCGGCGCCGAGCCCGTTGACGACCTCGACGGGCACGGGCGGGACCTCCACGGTGCGCTCCGCCGTCATGCCGAGCACGCCGCCGGAGCCCTGCTTGACGACGGCGACCTCGACGCCCATGCCGAGCAGCGCCCTGGCGGCCTCGCGCGGCTCGCGGGCGCCGGTGGCGACCTCGCACTCCTCCAGGTTGCCCACGGCCACCGTGACGTGCCGCAACGCCTTGCGCACCCATTCTCCCGCGGCCCGCGCCGACTCCCAGAACATGGGGCGGTAGTCCAGGTCCAGGACGGTGAGCGGCGCCCGGCGGCGCGCCTCCCAGGCGGCGAAGTGGGCGCTCCTGGACGGCTCCTGGGACAGCCCGGTGACCGTCGCCCAGAACAGTCCGGCGTCCCTGACGGCGGCGAGGTCGAGCTCGCCGGCGCGGATCTCCAGGTCAGGGGCCTTGGGGAAGCGGTAGAAGTACAGCGGGAAGTCCTCCGGCGGGCGGATCTCGCAGAAGGTCACCGGCGTCGGCAGCCCGGGCACCTCGGTGACGTACCGGTCGTCCACGTCGTAGGAGCGCAGCGCGTCGTGGATGAAGGCCCCGAACGGGTCGGCCCCGGTGCGGGTGATCACCGCGGCCCTGCGGCCGAGCCGCGCGGCGGCGACCGCGACGTTGGTGGCGCTGCCGCCGAGGTACTTGCCGAAGGTCTCCACCTCGCGCAGCGACACGCCGACCTGGAGCGGGTAGATGTCGACGCCGACCCTGCCCATCGTGAGCACATCGAAGGCGTCCCCGCCGTGGGCGGTCCCGGGACGGGGTTCGCTCATGACGCTCTGGCCGATCCCGGGACGGGGGTCGCTCATGACCCTGTGACCGATCCCGGGACGGGGTTCGGTCATGAGAGCGCCGCGAGGTAGGCGAGGCTCTCGCGGACCGCGATCTCGGGGCCTTCTCCCCGCGGGGGTTCGCCGGACAGCACGACGTCCTGCTCCATGACGTACCAGCCCTGGTAGCCGGCCGCGCCGAGCCCTGCGACGATGCCGGCCACGTCCACGTCGCCGCGCCCGAGGGGGCGGTAGACGCCGGCGCGGACGGCGTCGGTGTAGGTCAGCTTTCCGGTGCGGACCTGCTCGGCGAGCGTGGCGTCCACGTCTTTGAGGTGCACGTGTGCGACCCTTGCTGCTGCCCTGGACACCAGGTCGAGCGGGTCGGTGCCCCCGATGAGAAGGTGACCGGTGTCCAGGCAGAGCGGCATCGCCGAGCCGTCGAGCACCCGGTCGACCTCGTCCCGCGTCTCGATCATGGTGCCGACGTGCGGGTGGAGCGTGACGGCACGGCCGAACGCCTCGGCCTCCGACAGCAGCCGCCCGAGATTGCCGAGCAGCGTCGCCCAGCCTTCGGCGTCCAGCGCCGGGCGTTCGTCGTAGCCGTCGGCGCCGGTGGCGGCGGCCAGGACGACGGTGTCCACGTCCCCCTCGGAGAAGGAGCGGAACATCGCCTTCGCCTCGGGCACCGGGTCATAGGCCGGGTCGTGCAGCACGACCGGGACGAAACCGCCGATGGCCCGCAGGCCGTAGGAGTCCAGCAGCGAGCGGCGGTGCCCGGGGGACGGCGGCAGGAAGCCGTCGGGCCCGAGTTCGGTGGCCGTGAAGCCGAGCGCGCGCATCTCGCCGAGGACGCGCTCGCGGTCGAGCTGGTGACCCCAGTCGGGCACCTCGCACACGCCCCAGCTGATCGGCGCTCCCGCGATGCGCAGGGCCCCGCCCTGGCCGGTCTCCGTCGTGCCGCTCACGTTCACCTCTCCGGTCGGGTCGTTCATGCCGTCACCTGGACGATCTCGGCGACGCGGACGGGACGCCCCTCGCGGCGCGACAGCTCGGCCGCCTCGGCGACGCGCAGCGCCGCGAGCGCGTCGCGGACGCCGCACAGGCTGGGCCCGCCGTCGCGCACGCTCGCCAGGAACGCGCCGATCTCGGCCACGTACGCCGGCTCGAAGCGCGCCCCGAAGTCGGGCCACGGCTCGCCGCCGGGGAAGGCGACCCCGGGCTCCGCCGAGGCGAGGGGCAGCCGCTCGTCCAGGCCGACCGAGAGGGTGCGCCGGGTGCCGGCCAGCTCCATGCGGACGTCGTACCCCGCGCCGTTGTAGCGGGAGCCCTGGAGCGTGACGAGCGTGCCGTCATCCAGGGTGAGCAGGGCGGCGCTGGTGTCCACGTCGCCCGCCTCGGCGAAGAACGCGGCGCCGCGGTTGGCGCCCGTCGCGTAGACCGACTCGACCTCGCGGCCGGTCACCCAGCGCAGGATGTCGAAGTCGTGGATGTGGCAGTCGCGGTAGATGCCGCCCGACAGCGGGATGTACTCGGCGGCCGGGGGGCGCGGGTCGGCGGTGAGCATGTGCACGCGGTGCAGGTCGCCGAGCTCGCCGCCGGCCAGCGCACGGCGGGCCTCGGCGTACCCGGCGTCGAAGCGCCGCTGGAAGCCGATGTGCACGAGCACGCCGCTGCGGTCGGCGGCGCGCAGGACGCGCGCGGTCTCCTCGATGGTGGGGGCGACGGGCTTCTCGCAGAAGACGGGGACGCCGGCCTCGCAGGCCCGCAGGATCAGCTCGGCGTGGGTGGAGGTCGGGGTGGCGACGACCACGGCGTCGGTCTGGAAGGCGTCCCCCACGAGCGCCCCGACCCGGCCGGCCACCTCCTTCGCCCTGACTTCGTCCGCGTCGGACACGATCAGCTCGTCCACCTCCGGGTGAGCGGCGAGCGTCATCGCGTGGAACGCGCCGATACGGCCAAGACCCAACAAACCCACACGCATGCTGCCTCCGGCGCTCCGATCACCTCATGACGGTTCGTCCCCAGTTCTAAGGATCAGAATGCCGCGAGTCAAGACTTTGTCCTGACATTCGGACGATCTATCCTCATGGCGGCCGGCCACCCGGAGGGGAGGCCAGCGGGGCGGACGGCCGACGGGCCCGGCAGCCCCATGGAGGAGTTCCGGGCCCGTCGCAGGGGAGGCGTGGCGCGGCTCACCACCACCGCGCCCGCCCCGGCAGGGCGTGCTTCTCGTCACGGGCGCCGGCCGGGCGCAGGTCGTCGCCGGCCAGGTCCCTGCCGGTCCATTCCGGGTGCTCGCCGCCCTCGCGGGGGCCCGCGCCCTGACCGCTCTCGATGCCCTCGCGCCGCCGCGCCTCGATCTCGCGCCGCCGGGCCCGGCCGTCGGGGGCCACCGGCCACTGGACCGGCTCGCCCCTGATGCCGCGGAGCACGATGGTGACGAGCGCGACGCCCAGGACGGCCGCGACCACCGACACGCCGAAGATGACCACCACGATGTAGCCCGGGTCCATGATTTCCCCCCGATCTCGGACACGTGCCTACGTCCATTATCGAACGCGCACTTATCGACCTTCGGAGGGTGCCCTACCGGCGGACGTCATCTCCTTCCCACGAATGCCCCAGGTGACACGGCCCGGCCACCACAGATTCCCCGCCCGGGGCCCCGGCACGGCGCGGCCCCGGGTCGGCGGGCGGCCACGGAGAGCCTTACCCTGCAACAGGACGGCGGCGAGCACGCCACACTACGGAGGAGCACGAGCGATGCCCGAGTTCGACTACACCGACCTTCTCCCGCTGGGTCCGGATGAGACGGAGTACCGTCTGATCACGGCGGAGGGGGTGCGCAAGGTCGAGGCGGCGGGCCGCACGTTCCTGGAGGTGGCCCCGGAGGCGCTCCGGCTGCTGACCGCGACCGCGATCCACGACATCTCCCACTATCTGCGCTCGTCCCACCTCGCCCAGCTCCGCAAGATCATCGATGATCCGGAGTCCAGCGGCAACGACCGCTTCGTGGCCCTCGACCTGCTGAAGAACGCGAGCATCTCGGCCGGCGGCGTGCTGCCCATGTGCCAGGACACCGGCACCGCCATCGTGATGGGCAAGCGCGGCCGCCACGTGCTGACCGACGGCGCCGACGCCGAGCACATCGCGCACGGCGTGTACGACGCCTACACCGAGCTGAACCTGCGCTACTCGCAGATGGCCCCGCTGACCATGTGGGACGAGAAGAACACCGGCAGCAACCTGCCGGCCCAGATCGAGCTGTACGCCGAGGACCCGCACGGCCACCCCGACGAGTACAAGCTGCTGTTCATGGCCAAGGGCGGCGGCAGCGCCAACAAGTCGTTCCTGTACCAGGAGACCAAGGCCGTCCTCAACGAGAAGCGGATGCTGGAGTTCCTGGAGGAGAAGATCCGCTCCCTCGGCACCGCCGCCTGCCCGCCGTACCACCTGGCCGTGGTCGTGGGCGGCACGAGCGCCGAGTACGCGCTGAAGACCGCCAAGTACGCCTCGGCCCGCTACCTGGACGCGATCCCCACCGAGGGCTCGACCTCCGGCCACGGCTTCCGCGACCTTGAGATGGAGAAGAAGGTCTTCGAGCTGACGCAGAGGCTCGGCATCGGCGCCCAGTTCGGCGGCAAGTACTTCTGCCACGACGTGCGGGTGATCCGCCTGCCCCGGCACGGCGCCTCCTGCCCGGTGGCCATCGCGGTCTCGTGCAGCGCCGACCGGCAGGCCCTGGCCAAGATCACGCCGGAGGGGGTCTTCCTGGAGAAGCTGGAGACCGACCCCGCCCGCTTCCTGCCCGACACCACCGACGAGCACCTGTCGGACGACGTGGTGCCGGTCGACCTCAACCGGCCGATGGCCGAGATCCTCGCCGAGCTGTCGCGGTACCCGGTCAAGACCCGGCTGTCCCTGACCGGCCCGCTGGTCGTGGCTCGCGACATCGCGCACGCCAAGATCGCCGAACGGCTGGACGCGGGTGAGGAGATGCCGCAGTACCTCAAGGACCACGCGGTCTACTACGCCGGACCGGCCAAGACGCCCGAGGGCTACGCCTCGGGCTCCTTCGGCCCGACGACGGCCGGCCGCATGGACTCCTACGTGGAGCGCTTCCAGGCGGCGGGCGGCTCGCTGGTCATGCTGGCCAAGGGGAACCGTTCCAAGCAGGTCACCGAGGCGTGCCGGGCGCACGGCGGCTTCTACCTCGGCTCCATCGGCGGCCCGGCGGCCCGCCTCGCGCAGGACTGCATCAAGAAGGTCGAGGTCATCGAGTATCCGGAGCTCGGCATGGAGGCCGTCTGGAAGATCGAGGTGGAGGACTTCCCCGCCTTCATCGTGGTGGACGACAAGGGTGACGACTTCTTCCAGGACACCAGTGGTCCCGTGCTCACGATCGGTCGCCGAACCTGACCAAATCTGACCGAAGATCTCAACAGCGAATCGGCATGGCCTCTACAGGCGGCGATGAACAAATCGGTAAGCTGCCACCCATGCGCGCGCCAGTCGGATACGAGCTAGCCTCGCGATACCGGCTTGTGGAGCCGGTGGGACGTGGCGGCATGGGCACGGTCTGGCGCGCCCACGATGTCCTTCTGGACCGTGACGTGGCTGTCAAGGAGGTCCGCCTCCCGCTCGTGCTGGACGAGGAGCTGCGGGCCGAGCTGTGCGCCCGCACCGAACGCGAGGGCAGGGCGACCGCCATGGTCGCCCACCCGTCGGTGATCACCGTCTTCGACGTCGTGACCGACGACGACCGGCCCTGGATCGTCATGGAGCTGCTGCGAGCGCAGTCTCTGGAGGAGATGGTCAAGGAGCAGGGGCCGCTGCCGCCGCGCCGCGTGGCCGAGATCGGCCGCCAGGTGCTCGGGGCGCTGCGCGCCGTGCACGCCAAGGGCATCCTGCACCGCGACGTCAAGCCCAGCAACGTCCTGGTCACCGAGGACCGCGCCGTACTGACGGACTTCGGCCTGGCCGCCCTCGAAGGCGACGCGTCCATCACCCAGGCCGGCATCGTGCTCGGCTCGGCCGGCTACATCGCGCCCGAGCGGGTCCTCGGCGACCGGGCCAGCCCCGCGGGCGACCTGTGGTCGCTCGGCGCCACCCTCTACACAGCCGTGGAAGGCCGGGGCCTGCACGGACGCCGCACGGCCGCCGCCGCGCTGGCCGCGCTCACCAGCGGCGAGCCGATCCCCATGGAACGCGCCGGGCCGCTCGCCCCCATCCTGAGCGGCCTGCTGCAGATCGACCCGGACGCGCGGCTCGACGGCATGCGCGCCTCGCTCATGCTGGCGCGCGTCGCCGCCGGAGGCTCGGCGGAGGAGCCGCTCGGCGGTCCCGCCCAGCGCACGGGCCGCACGCCGGTGACGTCGTCCGGCGGCCCGCAGGCGCCGCACGCCGCGATGGGCGCGCGCGACACCGTGCGGGGCGGGCGCCGGGGCGGGCCGCACGACTCCCCGAACGGCGGTCCCGGCGACGGCGACGGGTCTCGGGACGGCGGCGGCCGGGTGTCGACCTCGCCGCGCCGCACGGCGCACCGGGGCCAGCACCGCGCGGACGCCCGGCCCGAACGGGCGTTCGCCGCGCCTTCCGACAGGCCCTCCGAGAGCCCGGCCCCCGTGCCGGCGCCGCGTGGGCCGCGCAGGCCCGCCGAGGGCGTGCACCGCAAACCGGTGGACCCGGCGGCCGGTCGCCGGCGCGCTCCGGCCAACCCCGAAGTGGGCCAGATGATCCGCCAGCTGTCCGATATCGTGCGGATGGTGCTTCCCCGTCGGTTTTGGCCGAGAAATATGCGTAAGTAAGGGGAAAGCAAGGCTCAAGGCACTATCGCTATCTTCTTAGTCATGCCCGAACAGCAGATGCGGCTGCTCGCCGACCGGTATGAGTTGATCGCCGCCCTCGGGCGGGGGACGATGGGCACGGTCTGGCGGGCGCACGACCGCCTCCTCGGCCGTGACGTCGCCGTCAAGGAGATCCGGCACGACTCGGGTCTCACCAAGGAACAGCGCGAAGAGCTGCGCGAGCGCATGATCCGCGAGGGGCGCAACGCCGCCAAGATCGTGCATCCCTCGGTGGCGACCGTCCACGACGCCATCCTGGTGGACGGCAGCCCGTGGATCGTCATGGAGCTCGTCGAGGCCCGGTCGCTGGAGCAGGTGGTCGACGAGGAGGGCCCGCTGCCGCCACGGCTCGTCGCCGAGATCGGGCTCGACCTGCTCGGGGCGCTCGGCGCGGCCCACAAGCAGGGCGTCCTGCACCGCGACGTCAAGCCCAGCAACGTGCTGCTCACCGACACCGGCCGGGTCGTCCTCACCGACTTCGGCATCGCCAAGTCCGAGGGCGACAGCAACATCACCAGGACCGGCATGGTCATCGGCTCCCCCGGCTACACCGCGCCCGAGCGGGCCAGGGGCGACCACACCGGCCCCGAGTCGGACCTGTGGTCGCTGGGCGCGACGCTGTACTTCGCGGTCGAGGGACGTCCCGCGTACGAGCGCAAGTCGGTCAGCGAGACCTTGGCGGCCTTGATGACCGAGCAGGCCGACCCGCCCACGCAGGCCGGGCCGCTGCGCCCCGCGCTGGAAGGGCTGCTGGAGAAGGACCACACCAAGCGCCTCAGCTTCGACCTGGCCGTCGCCATGCTCCGCCGCGTGGCCAAGACCTCCTCCGCCCCGCGCCCCGCCGCCTCCTCCACTCCGGAGTCCGACCGGCGGGCCTCCGCCGCCGCGGGACGGGACGCCGGTCCGCGCGACTCCGCCGCCACAGGTCAGGCATCCGCCGCCGAGGGGCGGGACGCGCGGACCACCGTCCCGAAGGTCCAGGCCCCCGCCCCCGACCCGCAGACCACCGTCCCCAAGGCCCAGGCCGCCGCCGCGTCCGCCGAGGGTGAGCCGGACACCGACCAGACCATGATGGTCATCCGTCCCAAGGGCGGCCTGCGCATCCCTGGAGGCCCTGGAGGCCCTGGCGGCCCCGGCGCCCCTGGCGGCCCTGGCGGCCCTGGCGGCCCTGGACGGCCTCCCGGGACGGACGAGCCGTCCGCCGGCCCCGCGGGAGCCGCCGCGGCCGACCAGGCGACCGTGGTCAGCCCGCTTCCCCCCGCGCCCGCCGCGCCCTCCCGGACGCACGCCCCCGCGTCCCCGCCGCACGGACCCGCTTCTCCGCCGCCCGGCCCCGCGTCCGGGGGACCCGGCCGGCCGCCGGGCGCCGCGCCGGGACGGCCGGGTAGCGCCCCGGCCGGGACGCCGCCCGCCTCGCGGGCGCCGGGCGCCCGTCCCGGGCCGGGAGCGTACGCACCCGGCGAACCGGCGGCGCCGTACTCGGCCGGCATGGGCGCACCGGACGGCGCGGGCGGCCTCGGTGGCCCCGCCTGGTCAGGCGGTCCGGGTGGTCCCGGCGGTCCCGGCGGTTCGGGCGGTCCGGGCCTCATGGGCGGTCCGGGTGGTCCCGGCGGTCCCGGCGGTTCGGGCGGTCCGGGCGGTCCGGGCGGTCCGGGCCTCATGGGCGGTCCGGGCGGGACCGGTGTGCCGGGCGGCTCCCATCCGCCGGCGGGGCCGGGCGGGGCGTGGAGCGGGGACGGGGACGTCGCGACCCCGCCCAGCGGCCTCGGCACCGATCTGTTCTCCTTCCAGGGCACCGCGCCGCCGAGGGGCAGCAGCCCCGTCGGGATGATCGTCCTGGTGGTCGTCGCCCTGCTCGGCCTGGCCACCATCGTCATGCTCGTCGCCTCGGCGGTCTCCGGCGGCGGTTCGCCGTCGCGCCCCGGCGGCGCGAAGGAGCCCGCCGGAGCCGGTTCCGTGCGGGCGCCCGCCACCGCCGTCGATGCCCGCGCGAGCACGACGCTCGGTCCAGGAGGCGGCGCCGACCTCAGTACCCGGGACGGCGCCTCCCCGGCCGCGGCGGACGGCACGACTCCCGGGACGGGTGACAGCGCGTCCCCGGGGACGGGTGACAGCGCGTCCTCGGGGACGGCGGGCGGCGCGACTCCCGGGGCGGCGGAGGAGGTGTCGTCGGCCGCCGGGGAGGGCGCCGCACCGGCGCCGGGGATGCGCCGCTACATGGACAGGTCCGGCTTCGCCATCGACGTGCCGGCCCCCCTGCGGGCCGTGGCCAAGGGCTCCGGAGTCGCCTTCGCCGCCCCCGGGGACGCGCGCGCGGTCCGCGTCGCCCGGTCGGCGGACGGCTCCGCCGACGTGCTGAACTCCGCCAAGGCCGCCCAGGCCCGGGCGCTCGCGGCCGGCACCTACCCCGGGTACGCGCTCATCCGCCTGGCCGCGACCCGCCCCGCGCCGTACACGGGGACGGACGTGGCCGACTGGGAGTTCCGCTACACCTCGGCCACGGGCTCGACGCGCGTGCTGTCGCGCTGGGTGTCGGTGCCGGGCGGCTCGCTGTACGCGATCTCCTGGTCGGCGCCCGACGCGCGCTGGCAGGCACAGCATGCCCAGCGCGACGCCGTGCTCTCTTCGTTCCGACCGGCCCGCGAGGACACGCCCGGGGGTTCGTAGAGCAAGACTGGGGTCATGGAGGATTTCCGGATCGAACATGACTCGATGGGCGAAGTGCAAGTCCCGGCCGCGGCCAAGTGGCGGGCGCAGACGCAACGGGCGGTGGAGAACTTCCCGATATCCGGGCGCGGCCTCGAGCCCGCCCACATCGCGGCGCTCGGACTGATCAAGGCCGTGGCCGCCGAGGTGAACGGCGAGCTGGGCGTCCTCACGCCCGACATGGCCGAGGCGATCTCCGAGGCGGCCACCGACGTCGCCGAGGGCGAGTGGAACGACGAGTTCCCGATCGACGTCTTCCAGACCGGGTCGGGCACCTCGTCCAACATGAACGCCAACGAGGTGATCGCCACCCTCGCCGAGAAGCGCCTGGGCCGGCCGGTGCACCCGAACGACCACGTCAACGCCTCCCAGTCGTCCAACGACGTGTTCCCCTCGTCCATCCACGTGGCGGCGACGGTGGACGTGGTCTACGAGCTGATGCCCGCGCTGGACCATCTGGCCGTCGCGTTGCGCCAGAAGGCCGAGGTGTTCGGCACGACGGTGAAGGCCGGGCGCACCCATCTGATGGACGCCACGCCCGTGACGCTCGGCCAGGAGTTCGGCGGGTACGCGACGCAGATCGAGAACGGCATCGCGCGGCTGCGGGCGACGCTGCCGCGCGTCGCCGAGCTGCCCCTGGGCGGGACGGCGGTCGGGACGGGCATCAACACCCCGCCCGGCTTCGCCGCCAAGGTGATCGAGAAGCTGCGGGAGGCCACGGAGCTGCCGTTCACCGAGGCGCGCGACCACTTTGAGGCGCAGGGCGCCCGTGACGCCCTTGTCGAGCTGTCCGGGCAGCTCAAGGTGATCGCGGTGTCCCTCACCAAGATCGCCAACGACCTGCGCTGGATGGGCTCGGGGCCGAGGGCGGGGCTGGGCGAGGTCAACCTGCCGGACCTCCAGCCGGGCTCGTCGATCATGCCAGGCAAGGTCAACCCGGTGATCCCCGAGGCGGTGTGCATGGTGGCGGCCCAGGTCATCGGCAACGACACCGCCGTGACCTTCGCCGGGGCCTCGGGCAACTTCGAGCTCAACGTGATGATGCCGGTGATCGCGCGCAACGTGCTGGAGTCCACGCGGCTGCTCGCCAGCGTGTCCCGGCTGCTCGCCGACCGCTGCGTCCACCGGCTCACCGCCAACCCCGAGCGGCTTCGCGAGTACGCCGAGTCCTCGCCGTCCATCGTCACCCCGCTCAACCGCCACCTGGGGTACGAGGAGGCGGCGAGCATCGCCAAGCAGTCGCTCAAGGAGCGCAGGACCATCCGTGAGGTCGTGATCGAACGCGGCCACGTGGCCTCGGGCAAGCTGACCGAGGAGGCCCTCGACGCCGCCCTCGACGTCCTGGCCATGACCCGCCCGCCCCGGCCCACCACCCCCGAGGACCCCGGCCCGTCCTGACCCGCGAACCGCCCAAGACGCCCTACCGTCGTGACCGCGAATCGGGCGGCCGTACCGTCGCGACCAGCGAGCTGAGGTGCCGTGCCGTCGTGACCCGCGAGCATCCCGGGGCGCCGTTCCGGTCCCCGGGGCGCCACCGCGCCAGAGGGCCCCGGGTTTGTCGGTGGGGGTGGTTAGGGTGCGGGGTGTGGACGGGCGGCAGGGGCCGGCCGGCCGCGTCGCCGGGGAGGCGGGCGGCACGAGGAGGTCGGTCATGACAGTGCTGGACACCAGGGCGCTCAACCGCGCCACGCTCGAACGGCAGCTGCTGCTGCGCCGGGCCTCACTGACCGCGCTCGAGGCCGTCGAGCGCCTGGTCGGCATGCAGGCTCAGGCACCGTTCCCGCCGTACACCGGGCTGTGGACCCGCCTTTCCGGCTTCCAGCCCGACGAGCTGTCCAAGCTGCTCATCGACCGCGGCGTCGTGCGCCTCGCGCTCATGCGCAGCACGGTCCACCTGGTCAGCGCGGCCGACTGCCTGGCCCTGCGCCCGGTGCTCCAGCCCATGCTCGAACGCACCCTGCGCGCGGCCTACGCCGGGCAGCTCGCCGCCCTCGACGTCGAGGAGGTCGTCGCCTTCGGACGTGCCCTGGTCGAGGAGCGGCCGCGCGACACCGGCGAGCTCGGCCGCCTGCTCATGGAGCGGTGGCCCGGCCTCGACCGCCAGGCGCTGCTCAACATCGTCCGCACCTACCTGCCGCTCGTGCAGGTGCCGCCCCGCGCCGTCTGGGGCAAGAGCGGCCGGCCGACGGTCACCACGGCCGAGTCCTGGCTCGGCCGGCCGATGGCGTCGTCGGCGGCTCCCGACGCGATGGTCCTGCGCTACCTTTCGGCCTTCGGGCCGGCGACGGTGGCCGACGTGCAGAAGTGGTCGGGCCTCACCCGCCTGCAGGAGGTCGTCGAACGGCTGAGGCCCGCCCTGCGGGTGTTCCGCGACGAGCGCGGGGCCACGCTGTACGACCTGCCGGACGCCCCCCGCCCCGATCCCGGGGTCCCCGCGCCGGTGCGGTTCCTGCCCGAGTTCGACAACCTGCTGCTGTCCTACGCCGACGGCTCCCGGGTCGTGGCGGCCGAGCACCGTCCCGCGCTGTTCACGGTCAACGGCATCATCCGGGCGAGCGTCCTGGTCGACGGCGTGGCACGGGCCTCCTGGAAGATCACCGAGTCCAGGGCCGGCAAGGGCGCGAGGGGCATGGCCCGGCTGGTCGTCCAGCCGTTCACCCGGCTGTCCGCCGGCGAGGTCTCCGCCGTCCAGGACGAGGGCGCCCGGCTGCTCGCCTTCTCCGCCCCCGACGCCCCGCACGAGATCGAACTCGCCCCACCCCCGTGACCGCCCAGGACGTGGGGCCCCCGCGCACCGCCCGCCCCCGGCCCTGCCGTCTGGTCGGGCGGGAGCGTTCAGGACGTCAGAGGGCGCCGGGCGGCGGCGTTCCCTGCATCTGGTCAGACCCTGTCCAGGACCTCGGAGGGTGCCGGGCTGCGGCTCCCCTACATCTGATCAGACCCTGTTCAGAACGTCGGAGGGTGCCTGGCTGCGGCGTTCCGCGTAGGTGATCAAACTCTGCCCAGCACGTGGGAGCGGGGCCGGGCGGCGTCGCGGGGGCCGGGTCAGGCTCCGATGGCGTCGAGGGCGGTGAGGGTGTCTTCAGTGAGGACGAGGTCGGCGGCGGCGATGTTCTCGCGCAGGTGGTCCGGTGAGGACGTCCCGGGGATCACCGTCATGGTGGCCGAGCGCCGCAGCAGCCAGGCGAGCGCCACCTGCTGGGGCGTCGCGCCGATCCGCGCGGCCACCTGGTCCAGGGCATCCGACTGCAGGGGCGTGAACCCGCCGAGCGGGAAGAACGGCTGGAAGGCGATGCCCTCCCGCGCGCACCGGTCCACCAGCGCGTCGTCGCCGCGCTGGGCGATGTTGTAGAGGTTCTGCACGGTCACCACCGGGGCGACGCCCTGCGCCTCGGTGAGCTGGGCCGAGGTGACGCCGCTCACGCCGAGATGCCTGATCAGGCCCTGCCGCCGCAGCTCGGCGAGTACGCCGAACGACTCGGCCAGCGGCTCCTCGGTGGGCTCGGTGTGGCCGCCGACGCGCAGGTTGACCACGTCGAGCGCCTCGACGCCGAGGTGGGTGAGGTTGGCGTGCACCTGGTCGACGAGGTCCTGCCGCGAGCGGGCCATGATCCACGACCCGTCGCCGCCTCGGGTGGCGCCCACCTTGGTGACGATCCTGAGGTCGTCCGGATAGGGGTGCAGGGCCTGCCTGATCAGCTCGTTGACGACGGCGGGGCCGTAGAAGTCGGCGGTGTCGATGTGGGTGACGCCGAGCCGTACGGCCTCGCGGAGCACCGCCACGGCCTGGTCGCGGTCCTTCGGCGGGCCGAACACCCCGGGTCCGGCCAGCTGCATCGCGCCGTAGCCCATCCGGCTCAGTGTGAGGTCCTCGGCGAGGGTCAGGCTGCCGCCGGGAGTCGTGGTGGTCATGATGTCGTCTTCTTTCCTCAGGTCTCCTTGGAACCGCCGCCGCGCGGGGCGCGGTCGGGGCCGGCCCGGCCCGAGTGGGCGGGGGGCGGGCCGACGGGTGGGGCCTCGCCGAGAGGCGGCGGCCCACGGCACGAGTCTGGGTGACAAGTCGGGAGTCAGAGGATGCCGCGCGGTTCCTGGGACTCGCAGGGACAGCCTAATTTCGTCCAGGACTCGTAGGATTTGTGCCGTGGACAGCAAAAACGCGCTCGGCGAGTACCTCCGTGCGCGTCGTGAACTGGTGCGTCCCGAGGACGTCGGCCTGGTGCCCGGCGGTCGCCGGCGGGTGCCCGGCCTGCGGCGCGAAGAGCTCGCCCTTCTCTCCGGGATCAGCTCCGACTACTACCTGCGCCTGGAGCAGGGCAGAGATCAGTGTCCCTCCGCCCAGGTGGTGGACGCCCTCGCTTCGGCGCTGCGGCTCGACGCGGACGGCGCCGCCTACCTGCACGAGCTGGCGCGGCCCCGCAAGCGACGCGCCCCCCGCACCCCTCCTGAGCGGGTGCCCGCGGGCGTCGCCATGCTGCTCGGCTCCCTGACCATGCCGGCGTTCGTGCAGGGCAGGTACATGGACGTGCTGGCCGCCAACCCGATCGCCCAGGCGCTCTCGCCGAACTTCCGGCCGGGCGTCAACGTGTTGCGGGCGCTCTTCCTCGACCCGGCCGACCGCGAGCTGCACCAGGACTGGGAGCGGGCGACGAAGGCCGTCGTGGCCGGGCTGCGCGCGAGCGCCGGTCCCGACGCGGCCGGTGATCCGCGACTGGAGTCGCTGGTGGGCGAGCTGTCGCTGCGCAGTGAGCGCTTCCGCAAGCTGTGGGCGCGGCACGACGTCGAGCGCCGGGCCGGCGGCACGAGTCACATGCTGCATCCGCTGGTGGGCACGCTGCACCTGCGGCGCGAGAAGCTGGCGCTCAACGGCGTGGACGGCCAGCTCCTGGTGGTCTACCACGCCGAGCCGGGGTCGGAGTCCGCCCAGGCGCTGGCGCTGCTCGGCTCCTACGCCGCCACCACAGAGGCCGGTGACCCCGGCTCGCCGCTCTACTCCTCCGGGGCGGAGGGCAGGTAGCGCTGCTGGACGGCGTGGGCCATGCGGAGCAGGTACCTGCCGCCGGGCAGGCGCGTGAGGGTCCTGGCCAGCGACGAGCGCTTCGGGAGCAGCCTTCCGGGTTCCGCGCCGGCCTCGACGCGCACCCGGCCTCCTCTGGCCATCTCCAGGACGAACCGCAGGTCGGCCTCCTTGCCGTCGACGCGCAGGCGCGGCGCCCACACCCCCGGCCCGATGTGCCCCTCGCCCGCGAACCGGCGCGTGGCGACCTTGGCGACGAGCTGCCCCGGGTAGCGTCCGGGCACTCCGGGCTCGACCAGCGCCGGCACGCTGACGACGCGTCCGCGGTTGACCAGGTGGCGCAGCACCAGTTCGGCCGGCGGGCCGCCGCTCGGCGGGACGTACGGGACGGGCAGGACGACGAAGACGCTCCCGTCCCGGTGGGTGACCGCGGCCGCCGGCGAGACGAGCACGATCGACTCGGCGAAGGATCTGGGCTCGACGCAGACGCTGAGCTCGCGCTGCTCCGACCAGCAGGGGATGACCAGCCTGCTCGGACGCCCGGCCAGGACGCCGACGCAGCTGAGCTGGGCGCCGCGGTGCCCGGCGACCCGGGTGCGGGCATGGTCGACGCCGGTGTGCATGCGGACGTGCACCTCCCACTCGCCGGGGCGCAGCGGGCGGCCGAGCGCGGCGGTGCCCACGTCCATCCGGGCCCGTCCGACGGCCCACAGGCGCACCCGGTCACCCTCCTGGGACCGGCACATCTCGCCGGACACCGGCAGGAAGAAGATCAGCCCGTGGTCGGCGTGACGGACGTAGACCTCCATGCGGGCCCGTTCCACCGACTCGGTGACGTCGGCCAGCCGCGGCGGGAGGGTGAACCCGTCCAGCGGCGGCGTCCACAGCAGCCGGTCGCCGTCCGCGCGGAAGGCGATGGGCGTCCCCGCGGCGTCGACGATCTCCACGGCCAGGTCGAGCAGCAGGACGTCGTCGTCCCAGCGCACCTCGCGTAGCTCGGCGCGCAGGGAGATGCCCCTGGAAGCCTCGCTGAGGGCCACCAGGCGCCTGAGTTCACCACTTCTGAGCAGAACCGCCCGCGCGCGCAGATGGACCGGCAGACCGGCGTCCAGCGCCTCGGGGAAGCGTTCGCGGGTCAGGTCGCGCAGCGCGGCGAACAGCGCCGAGCGCTGGTCGGGCCGCGCGGACAGCAGCCGGCGTCCGCCGAGCGGGCGCAGCACGGCCGTGCGGAACAGGTGGGCGTACAGGCGCTCCCGCTGCTCCCCCGGGTCGCTGTGGGCGTCGGCGACGGCCAGGACCGCGCGGACGCCCTCGACGAGCGCCGCCGGGTCGGCCGGGCGCTCGGGCTCGGCGCCCAGGTGGCAGCAGACCTGGTCGGCGAGGATGGTGATGACCTTGGCGGTGAGGTAGGCCGCAAGGACGAACGCCTGCTCCGACAGCTCCGGGTCGACGTCGGCGAAGCGGATCTCGCGGGTGTCCAGGAAGCTCCTGCGGAACAGTTTGTGCGCCGTCGGCAGGGCGAGCAGGCGGTCGCGCAGCACGTCGGCGCGTTCGCGGTTGCGGGAGAAGGCCCGCGGCGGCGGGTTGTCGCCCTGGACGAGCCGGCCGATCAGCACGTCGGCGTCGGTCTCGGCGGCCATGCGGTACATGGCCTCCAGCGCCACCCGCTCGAGGCGGTCGCGCTGGCCGAGCAGGTAGACGTACTCGCCGCGCGCCACGGCCAGTCCGACGTTGCGCCCGCGCACGGGCGAGCCGGTGTGTTCGAGGTGCAGCACCCGGACGTTGGGCCGCACGGCCGCGACGGCGTCGAGGCGCTCGCGCGTGCCGTCGTCCGACCTGTCGTCCGCGAAGATCACTTCGTACTCGTCCGACGGCATCGTCTGCTCCAGCAGCGAACGCACGCACGCGTCGAACGCGTCATCGTCCGGGCCTGGCTCCGCTACCGGCACCACCACGCTGACCTTCACACCCATGCGGCCAGCGTGCCGCCGCGCATCGCCCGCGCACCCCCAGGCTTGCCGAAACCTCGAACAACCCTGACTAAGAGTTCGCGCGGATCATGACCGGCGCACCGGGCGTGGCGCCCGGCCGCGGGCGGGACCGGCTCGGCGGACGGACCGCGGGACGGCCGGCCGGTATCGGCTCAGCTCGACCGACGGGAGTGGATCGGGTGCGGCGGACGGACCGCGAGGCGATCAGTACCAGCCGGTGGCCTGGGAGTGCGCCCAGGCGCCGCAGGGGGTCTTGTAGCGGGCGGCGATGTAGCCCAGGCCCCACTTGATCTGGGTGGCGGCGTTGACCTGCCAGTCGCCGCCGGCGCTGGCCATCTTGCTGCCGGGCAGCGCCTGGGGGATGCCGTAGGCGCCGCTGCTGCGGTTCATGGCCCGCTCGTTCCAGTGGCTCTCGCGGTCCCAGAGCTTCTCCAGGCAGCCCCACTCGCCGGCCCAGCCGCGCGCGGCGGCCAGTTCCTGGCCGAGCGCCTTGTTGCTGCCGGGGTTGGGCTGGGAACCGGGCGGGAAGGCGTGCGCGGCGAAGCCTCCGCCGCCGGGCGCGGACTTGACGATCTTCACCGAGTCCCACTTGGGCGCCGACTTGTTGCGGGCGGCCTTGATGTCGCGCTCGCGCTGCGCCTGGGCGGCGACGGCCTTGAGGGCGTCGGCCTCGGCGTCCGGCGCGAAGGGGTCGGACATGCGGGTGAGCTCGTTCAGGCTGAGCGGGGTCGCGGGGGTGGCGGCGTTCTCGCGCATCGTCTGCACGGTGAAGACCCCGAGCGCGGCGACCACGGCGAAGGAGAGGCCGATGACCACGACGCGCTTCGGGGTGAACCATGACTTGCGCGCGGGCCGCTGTTCGACACGGCCACGTGGCGGCGCGGCGTCGTCGTCGTCCCGCCTGCTTCGCCTGTCTCTCACCTGCTGACCAGAGCTCACGGCCTATGAGCTTGCCGTGAGTTGGGGGGTGGTCCGCAACCCAAACGTAAAAGTTATTTGACGGTTACGTGGCTAACCGGCGAGTAACGTGCGGTTTCCCCGGCCGATGTGATTTTCGTCACACGGCACCGCCGGCCCGCCCTCCAGACCCCCGATCCGGAGGGCGGCGGGGCGATCGTCCGCCCCGGAGGCGCGTCCGCGCGGGCGGACCGGATGCCCGGCCCGCACCGTGCCCGCCCTCGGCGCGCGGGCGCGCGAGACGGGACGGCCGCGGACGCCTTCAGCGTGACGGCTTACTGTCGGGTTCCCATGCGGGCCATGTCACAGTTCTGTGACACCTAAGGAGGTAACCGGGTTTCGGCCATAATGTGCTGATGGCCGGCATCCTCCTCGTCGAAGACGACCCCTCGGTCCGGACGGGCCTCGAGCTGGCCCTGACCCGCCAGGGGCACTCCGTGACCGCGTACGCGACCGGCGAGGAGGCCCTGGACCACGTGCGCGCCCGCAGACCCGAGATCGTGATCCTCGACGTCATGCTGCCGGGCATCGACGGAGTCGAGGTGTGCCGCCGCATCCGCAGGCTGGACTCCCTGCCCATCATCCTGCTCACGGCGCGCGGGGACGATCTGGACGTGGTCGTCGGGCTGGAGGCCGGCGCCGACGACTACGTCGTCAAGCCGGTGGAGCCGCGGGTGCTGGACGCCCGCATCCGGGCGGTGCTGCGCCGCCTGGAGTCGGCCTCCGCCGACCGCATCAGCTTCGGCGACCTGGTGGTGGACCGGGGGGCGCTCAAGGTGACCCTGGGGGGACGCGAGGTCCACCTCACCCCCACCGAGCTGCGGTTGCTGCTGGAGCTCGTGCGGCACCCCGGGCAGGTGCTCAACCGCCGCTACCTGCTGCGCGCGGTCTGGGACCACAACCACGTCGCCGACTCCCGGCTGGTGGACGCCTGCGTCCAGCGCATCCGCGCGAAGATCGAGCCCGTTCCCGCCGAACCCGTCTACATCCACACGGTGCGCGGTTTCGGCTACCGGTTCAGCCCGCCGTGAGTCTCGTCCTGCGGCGTCCCACCGGGCTGCGCGGCCGGCTGGTCATCACCTTCGTCCTGGTCGCGGTGACCGCCTCCGCCCTGGTGGCGGGGATCGGCTACCAGCTCGTCCGCCGGGCGCTGCTGGACCGCGCCGAGACCGGCGCCGTCGTGGACGTCCGCGACGTCCTGCAGCGCATCGCGCTGCCGCTCGGCACCAGTGACCTGCTGTGGCCCACCGACGCGGTGGTGACCGACAGCGACCTGACCAACCTGGCCGAGTCCCTCGGCGGGCCGGACCGTCAGGTGATCCTCAAGTACGGCGAGCAGGAACGGCTGAGCACCGGCACGACTTTCGGGCTGGACGACGTCCCGGCGGAGCTGCGCCACCAGGCCGCCGAGCGCATGGTCCGCCAGCGGCTGCTGATCAAGGACGACCCGTGGCTGCTGATCGGCACCCAGGTGCACCGGCGGACCCGCACCGGCGCGGTGCGCCCCACCGGCATGACGATCTACGTGTTCGTGTCGCTGAAGGAGGAGGAGGGCGTCCTGGCACGGCTGCGCACCGCGCTCGGCCAGGCGTCGGGGATCACGCTGGCGGTCGCGCTCACCGTCGCGCTGGTGTCCGCCCGCAGCGTCCTGCGGCCGGTGCGCAGGCTGGGCGACGCGGCCCGCGCCCTCGGCGCCGGACGCCTGGACACCCGCCTGCCCGTGCACGGCCGCGACGAGCTGGCCGGGCTCACCGCGACGTTCAACGACGCCGCAGGCGCCCTGGAGCAGACGGTGTCCGAGCTGCGCGCCCTGGAGGCCATGTCCCGGCGGTTCGTCGCCGACGTCTCCCACGAGCTGCGCACGCCCCTGACCGCGATGACCGCCGTGACCGACATGCTCACCGAGGAGGCCGCGAACCTGCCGCCCGACGCGGGCAAGGCCGTGGACCTGGTGGTCCGCGAGATCAACCGGCTCAGGGTGCTGGTGGAGCACCTGATCGAGGCCAGCCGGTTCGACTCGGGCGCGGCCGTGCTGACCAGGGAGAACGTCGACGTCGGCATGGCGCTCGCCGACTGCCTGGAGATCAGGGGCTGGACAGGGCGGGTGCGCCTGGACGTGCCGCGCGGCCTGTCGTTCTCGCTGGACCCCCGGCGGTTCGACGTGATCGTGGCCAACCTGATGGGCAACGCCCTGCTCCACGGCGCTCCTCCGGTGAGCGTCGCCGCGCGCGTGCTGCGCAGCGGCCTTGAGGTGAAGGTGCGCGACCGGGGCAAGGGCATCCCGCGTCAGGACCTCCCGCACGTCTTCGACCGCTTCTACAAGGTGGGCGCGGGGCGGGCGCGCAGCGAGGGCAGCGGGCTGGGCCTGGCCATCGCCAAGGCCAACGCCGAGCTGCACGGCGGGACGATCAGGGTGGAGCTGTGCGACCCGGGCACGCAGTTCACGGTCTGGATCCCCTCCTCATGAGAGTGCGCCGGAGGATCGCGGCGGCGGCGCTCGGTGCGCTGCTGGCCGGGACGGCGGCCTGCGGGGTGGACCCGACGGGGGTGGTCGACGCCGGCCCGGCCCCGGTGATCAGCGCCAAGGGCGCGATCGCGAACGTCTACCTGCTGCGGGACGGGCGGCTGGCCGCCAAGCAGGTGTCCACGGCCTCCAACGCCGCCGAGGACGTGATCAGGGCGCTGTTCGAGGTGAGCAAGCGGTCGGGGGACGGCCTGGGGTCGGCGTTGTCGTCCTTCACGGTCGAGCAGAGCGTGCTCGGCCGGTACGGGGTGGACAGCGGCGTGCGCAACGACCCGGAGAACCCGGTGGGCCTGCGGCTGCACGTGATCGTCAACGGGCCCGGCCGGCTCGGCAGGACGGCGATGGCCCAGATCACCTGCACCGCGCGGCTGCGCGAGGAGATCTGGGCCGTGAAGATCACCCAGACGACGCCCAAGGGGCCGCTGGCGCTGGGCGAGCACACCTGCCGCGAGTACCACGACCTGGCCGCGCCCGGCGTCAACCTGCCCCCGTGACCGCCCGCCGGCGAACCGCGGGCGGGCGGAGACGGGCGGGCGGCGTCAGGGGGTGATGTCCTCCAGCATCTCGGTCACCAGCGCGGCGATCGGGGAGCGCTCGGAGCGGGTGAGCGTGACGTGCGCGAACAGCGGGTGGCCCTTGAGCTTCTCGACCACGGCGACCACGCCGTCGTGCCGGCCGACCCTGAGGTTGTCGCGCTGGGCGATGTCGTGGGTGAGCACGACCCGCGAGTTGGCGCCGATGCGCGACAGCACGGTCAGCAGAACGCCGCGCTCCAGCGACTGCGCCTCGTCCACGATCACGAACGCGTCGTGCAGGGACCGGCCGCGGATGTGGGTGAGCGGCAGGACCTCCAGCATGCCCCGGTCGAGGACCTCCTCGATGACCTCGGGCGTGGTCACGGCGCCGAGCGTGTCGTACACCGCCTGGGCCCACGGGCCCATCTTCTCGTTCTCGGAGCCGGGCAGGTAGCCGAGCTCCTGGCCGCCGACCGCGTACAGGGGGCGGAAGACGATGACCTTGCGGTGCTGGCGGCGCTCGAGGACCGCCTCCAGGCCCGCGCACAGCGCGAGGGCGGACTTGCCCGTGCCGGCGCGGCCGCCGAGGGAGACGATGCCCACCTCGGGGTCCATGAGCAGGTCCAGGGCGATGCGCTGCTCCGCGGAGCGGCCGTGCAGGCCGAACACTTCGCGGTCGCCGCGCACGAGCCGCACCGACTTGTCGGGCTGCACGCGCCCGAGCGCCGAGCCCCTGCTGGACAGCAGGCGCAGGCCGGTGTGGGTCGGCAGCTCGCGCGCCTCCTCCAGCTCGGCGGTGCCGTGCTCGAACAGCGTCTCGACGTCATCGGTGGTGACCTGGAGCTCGGCCATGCCGGTCCAGCCGGACTCGACCACCAGGTCGGCGCGGTACTCCTCGGCGGACAGGCCGATGGAGGCCGCCTTGACCCGCATCGGCAGGTCCTTGGACACCAGCACCACGTCGTGGCCCTCGGCGGCGAGGGATCGGGCGACGGTCAGGATGCGGGTGTCGTTGTCGCCGAGCCGGAAACCGGCCGGCAGAATCGCGGGGTCGCTGTGGTTCAGTTCGACTCTGATCGTGCCCTCGCCTATCGGCATGGGCTCGTCCAGCCGGCCGTACCGCACACGAAGATCGTCGAGGAAGCGCAACGCCTTGCGGGCGAAGTAACCGAGTTCGGGGTGGTGGCGCTTGGCCTCCAGCTCGGTGATCACGACGATCGGAAGGACGACTTCGTGCTCGGCGAAGCGGCTCATCGCCGCAGGGTCGGCCAGCAGGACAGAGGTGTCCACTATGTACGTGCGCCTCGATGGCGTGAGGCTACTGGAGGTAGTGGACGGGTTGCTCGAGGACACTGCCACGCGTTCTCCCCCGGGCGCCAGGAGTCAGCGCCCTGCCTATGAGGTGGTGAGCGGACCGGGCCCGATCGTGCGCCCCCACCTGCGCGAGGCGACGCCGGATCCCGGCCCTCCTCGTCAAAAGGCGACGCAAGGGCGGACCCTCTCCCGAAGTAGGCCGTATGGACTGCCTACTCCTTACGGTACGTCGTGGACGCCCCCTACCCAACAGCCGGACCAGGGCTGATAGGGGGTGTTCACGGGGTGTTTCAGTTTCCGTACCGCCGGTGCCGCGCGGCATACGACCGCAGCGCCCGCAGGAAGTCGACTCTGCGGAAGTCAGGCCAGTAGGCCTCGCAGAAGTAGAATTCGGAGTGAGCGCTCTGCCAGAGCAGGAATCCTGAGAGTCGCTGCTCTCCCGACGTGCGGATGAGGAGATCCGGGTCGGGGAGGCCGCGCGTGTAGAGATGCTCCGCGATGTGCTCGACATCGAGGACCTCGACGAGTTCCTCGATGCTCGCGCCCTTGCTGGCGTGCTCCTGGAGGAGGGAGCGCACCGCATCAGCGATCTCACGCCTTCCTCCATACCCAACTGCAACGTTCACAATCAGGCCAGGACGGCGTGATGTCACTTCTTTCGCATCTTTAAGGATGCGAGCCGTGCGATCGGGCAAAAGGTCCAGGGCTCCGACCGGGTTCACCCGCCACCCGCCGGCCACCAGGCCCTGCACGGTGTCCTCGATGATCTCCACCAGCGGGTCGAGCTCTTCTTTGGGCCGCGAGAGGTTGTCGTTGGAGAGCAACCACACCGTGACGATCTCCACGCCGGCTTCGCGGCACCACACCAGCAGCTCGGAGATCTTGTCCGCGCCCTTCTGGTGGCCGTGGCTGACGTCGCGCAGCCCCATGGCCCTGGCCCAGCGGCGGTTGCCGTCCACGACGACGCCCACGTGCCGGGGTATCTGGTCGCCGGACAGCTTGGTCTCCAGACGGCGCTCGTACAGCCGGTACACGAGATCGCGCACGCCCATGGAGACCTCCTCTTCGCCGCCCGTCCGCTGTCGGACGTTGACAACAGGCAATTATCACGTGCCCGGACCCGTGCCCGCCCCCCGCTTTGGGTTGCCGTTGCTTCCCGGAACGGGGAACGGGCGGCGAATGGACCACTTCGCCCCTGGTCGCGCGCTCGACGGCACCCGGTGGACGCCGGTCGGTCAATGTCGGCCGGTCGATGCCGGTCGCCGGGGCACCGTCGCTCGCGCACCGTCGTCGCTCGCGCGCTGACACCCGCTCACGGCCCGAGCGTCATCCCAGGCGGTCAACCAGGGAGTGGTACTCCTTCCACAGCCCCTTCGGCAGCTGGTCGCCGAAGGTCGCGAAGTACTCGGGGATCAGCGCGGCGTCCTGCTTCCACACCTCCCGGTCGACCGAGAGCAGCGTGGCCAGGTCCTCCTCGGCGATGTCGAGGCCCTCGGTGTCCAGCGCGTCGCGCGTCGGCAGCAGCCCGATCGGGGTCTCCACGGCGCCGGCCCGGCCGTTCAGCCGCTCGACGATCCACTTGAGCACCCGGCTGTTCTCGCCGAAGCCCGGCCACAGGAAGCGGCCGGAGGCGTCCTTGCGGAACCAGTTGACGTAGTAGATGCGCGGCAGCTTGTCCGAATCGCCCGTCTGGCCGATCTTGAGCCAGTGGGCGAAGTAGTCGCCCATGTTGTAGCCGCAGAACGGCAGCATCGCGAAGGGGTCGTGGCGCAGCTCGCCGACCCTGCCCTCGGCGGCGGCGGTCTTCTCGGAGGCGACGTTCGCGCCGAGGAAGACGCCGTGGCGCCAGCTGAACGACTCGGTCACCAGCGGCACGGCCGTCGCGCGGCGCCCGCCGAACAGGATGGCCGAGATCGGCACGCCCTTGGGGTCGTTCCACTCGGGAGCCATGGTCGGGCACTGGGAGGCCGGAGTGGTGAACCGCGCGTTCGGGTGGGCGGCCGGCTCCCCCGAGGCGGGAGTCCAGTCGCGTCCCCGCCAGTCGGTCAGGTGCGCCGGCGGCTCGTCGGTGAGCCCCTCCCACCACACGTCGCCGTCGTCGGTCAGGGCCACGTTCGTGAAGATGCTGTTGCCCCAGAGCGTCCTGACGGCGTTGACGTTGGTCGACTGGCCCGTCCCGGGCGCGACGCCGAAGAAGCCGGCCTCGGGGTTGATGGCGTAGAGCCGTCCGTCCTCGCCGAAACGCATCCAGGCGATGTCGTCGCCGACGGTCTCGACCTTCCACCCGGGAATGGTCGGCTGGAGCATCGCCAGGTTGGTCTTGCCGCAGGCCGAGGGGAAGGCGGCCGCGACGTAGCGGGACTCGCCGTCCGGCGGGGTGAGCTTGAGGATCAGCATGTGCTCGGCGAGCCAGCCCTCGTCGCGGGCCATCACGCTCGCGATGCGCAGCGCGTAGCACTTCTTGCCGAGCAGCGCGTTGCCCCCGTAGCCGGAGCCGTAGGACCAGATCTCGCGGGTCTCCGGGAAGTGGCTGATGTACTTGGTGGAGCTGCACGGCCACCGGACGTCCTCCTGGCCGGGCGCCAGCGGGGCGCCGACCGAGTGGACGGCCTTGACGAAGTCGCCGCGCTCCTCGATCAGCCGCAGGGCCTGGTCACCCATGCGGGTCATGACGCGCATCGAGACGGCCACGTAGGGCGAGTCGGTGATCTCCACGCCCAACTGGGAGATCTCGCCGCCGAGCGGGCCCATGCAGAACGGCACGACGTACATCGTGCGTCCGCGCATGCAGCCGCGGAACAGCTCGTCGAAGGTGGCGCGCATCTCCTTGGGCGCGATCCAGTTGTTCGTCGGGCCCGCGTCACGCGGGTCCTCCGAGCAGATGAACGTGCGGTCCTCCACCCTGGCGACGTCGCTCGGGTCCGATGTCGCCAGGAAGCTGTTGGGCCGCGCGGCGAGTCGCGTGAGCGTGCCCTGCTTGACGAGAAGGTTCGTCAGGCGCGTCCATTCGGCCTCCGACCCGTCACACCACTCGACGCGGTCGGGGCGGGTGAGCTCGGCGATCTCTCTGACCCAGGCGGCGAGCTCGGCATGGGACGTCGGGGCGGTCATTTCAATGGAAAGTGACACGGAGCCGGCTCCTTACTCTCAGGCCAAACATCATCAACGACGGACCGCGCCGAATCCAATTGGCATAGACCAGTCGTGGAAACAGAGGTTCAAGAGCCCCTCAAAAGAGGAGATCCGGCGCCTGCTATTTCGACTCCGTTCGTGCCGGTGAATTCGGGACAGCCGTCGTCAGCCCTGCGCACTGCCCATCCGAGCGGCGTCATAACGTGCAGGGACCCCGATGGTTTCCCGGGAGTTTAACCATCTTGCCGAAGATTGGAGAGCCGCTTTCCGGCCGGCGGGCCGATCGCCCGCCGGCACCGGAAGGTGTCATTGGTATAAACCACTGGAAATGGTCTAGGCCATTCAAAAGATTGGTTTGCACCAATCTACGTGGTCACGTCAGGGCCTTCCGAGCGCACGCGGTCGACCTGCTGGAGGGCATCGCGCAGGTCAGCGAGCCAGGTGTCGGTGTGGCCGCCCACCAGGCGGACGCACCAGGCAAGGGCGTCGCTGCGGCTGCGCGCGACCCCGGCGGCGACCAGGGTGTCCAGCACCCGCCGTTCCTGCTGCCTGAGCCGGGTCATCACCGGGATCGAGAGGGTGGTGAACATCACTGTCCGGTCCTCGCAGGAGACGCCCCAGGAGACCTTGCGGCGGAAGCGGTGCTCGGCCTCGCGTGCGATCTCGATGCGGCGTTCGCGGGTCTCCTCGCGGTAACGCCCGATGTGCCCGTCCAGCAGGGCGGCCCGCTCGGCCCCGGACGTCGCCTCGGCGGCCTCGGGCACCGGCAGCGTGCCGATGACCGCGATCTCCTCGCGGTCGATCACGAACTCAGGCTGTCCGGTGAACCACTCCTCCGGCAGGCGCCCGATGAACCATGACGTGATCACTGTTTCGTCTGTTTCCATGTAATCAGGATTACACCCATACTCGATCGTCTCAAGAGGCGGCCCCCGGCCACTGCCATCTCTTGAAGGCGACTATCAGCTATCCCCCGTCGCGCCACTGACCAAGAACGCCGAGGACCTCGCCCCGCCCGTGACCAGCACCCCCGAACAGCCCCACCCCGCCCGACAGGCGAGCGTCCGGCACGGCTGCCCACCCAACGCCCCCACCCCGCAAGCACGTGAGCGGTCCGACACTGCTGCCCACCCAACAACCCCACCCCCACACAGGTGAGTGGGCCGGCACGGCTGCTCACCCGGATGTTCGTCGCCGACAGTGGAGTGGCGGCCCTGTCGGGCACCGGCTTCGCGGCGACCATCCAGTGCCGCCGCCGAGGACGGCCATCCACCGCACCACCCCGGACCACCACAGGCGCCGCGACGGCGGGAAGGGGTACGGCGAAGTCGGCGCCTTGTGCGGCGAAGTCGCCCCTTGTGCGGCGGAGTCGCCCCTTGTCCGGCGGAGTCGGCCCTTGTGCGGCAGAGTCGACCCTTGTGCGCCGAAGTCGGCGCCTTGGGCGGCGGAGGCCCGGCTCGGTCACGCGAGAATTGAAAGATGAGCTCTCCCGCGAACGCCCAGCAGCGGTATCCCGGCCTCCGCGAGCGCAAGAAGGCCAAGACCCGGCGGACGATCCAGGAGCACGCCATGAGGTTGTTCGTGGAGCAGGGCTACGACAGCACCACGATCGAGCAGATCGCCGAGGCCGCGGAGGTCTCGCCGAGCACGTTCTTCCGCTACTTCCCCACCAAGGAAGACGTGGTGATCCAGGACGACTACGACCCGGTGATCGCCGCCGCGTTCGTCGCCCAGCCCGCCACGCTCACCCCGCTGGCCGCGTTGCGCGCGACGATCCGCCAGGTCTTCGACGAGGTGTTGCCCCAGGAGAAGGAGACGATGCTGCGGCGCATCGAACTCGCCTGGTCGATCCCCGCCCTGCGCGCCCGCCAGATGGAAGGGCAGATCGCCACCATGGCAACGCTCAGGAGCGCCATCGCCCAGCGCACCGGTGTCCCGGAGGACGACTTCCGGCTGCGCGTGTTCACCGGCGCGGTCGTGGGCGCCTGGACGGCCGCCATCGAGCTGTGGGTCGAATCCGAGCGGACCGAACCCCTGGCCGACCTGATAGACCGCGTCCTCGGCCTCCTTGAAGAGGGCCTGCCCCTGTGAGCCGGTCCTACCTGGCCGTGGTCACGATGGACAGGACCAGCACACCAAGCACCGCCACACCCATGATCATCTGCCGGGGCGATCGTGGTGTCGTGCACTGGAGTGGCTCCAGCGGGCCCAGACGGTCTTGCCGGTGGCGCCGGTCAGCGGGGTGACGCCGTGACCGTGGGCGAGAGCCGCGACGATGGCCAGGCCGCGCCCGTGCGTGGAGTCCAGCCCGAGGTCCAGGCGGTGCGGCTGTCCGGCACCGTGGTCGGTGACCCACACGAACAGGTCGCCGTCCCCCGCCCACAGCGAGACCCTGATCGGTGGCTCGCCGTAGGAGATCGCGTTCGCCAGCAGTTCCCCGACGACCAGGGTCACATCGTCCGCGAGACAGGACAGCTTCCACCCGCCGAGAGCCTCCTTCACCATGGCGCGGACCTTGCCCACGACCGAGGCGTCGCCCGGGACCTCCCAGCAGGCGACACGAAGACCGTCCGACATCTCCGGCATCGGCACTCCTTACCGTTGCAGTGACGGTGGGACATTCGGGTAATGACTCGTATTCGTACGCACAAAACGGACCTAATATCGAGGGATCGACATATCCGGCTGAATGCATTCAGCGCCGAGGACGCGGAGAGACCCCCACACCGTTCTTCCGTACGACGGAATTCCACAGATTTCCCTTACCCCTTCCCATGTTCCCTACCAGCGTCTTAGGGTCCGGCCGAAGAGGCCGCGTGTACCCCGGAAGGGTGACATCGGCGACGATTCCGTGAACACCTGTGAGGGGCATCGTGAACGGCAACCGCATGACACCGCTCGAATTCTTCGCCAGGGAATTGCGACAGGCCCGCGAGTCCGCCGGCCTCAGCCAGGCTCAGCTCGCCACCGCGATCGTCGGCTACTCGCCGTCCTTCGTCGCCATGGTCGAGACGGCCCGCAGAGTCCCCAAGCCCGACTTCGCCGAACGCTGCGACCGCACCCTCGAAACCGGCGGCATCCTCACCCGCCTCGCCCAAGACCTCGTCTGCAAGGCCATGCCTCCGGAGTGGCTCGGCAAGTGGCTCCAGATCGAGTCGGCCGCTATCTCACTTCTGTCCTACGAAGCCCTGGTAGTACCCGGCTTGCTGCAGACCGAGGCATACGCCCGAGCGATCATCGCGACCTCAGGTAGGACATTCGACGTTGATGACCAGGTTGAGGCGCGACTCGCTCGCCAGCGCATACTGAACACCGACAACCGCCCAATGCTCGTCGTCGTCTTGGACGAAGGTGTTCTGCGGCGGCCGGTGGGTGGCGCTCAGACCATGTACGACCAGCTACTCGATCTCGTCGATCGCGCACAGCGGCCGGACGTCGTCATTCAGATTGTGCCGCTGGAGGCGGGTGCCTATTCTGGCCTGGCCGGGCCCTTCGTCATCGCCACTTTCGATGGAAGGGAGGTCGTCTATGTGGACAATGCGCTCAGCGGTGAAGTCGTTGAGCATGCGCCGGACGTGGCGACCATGAAGCGCCTGTGGGAAGCCCTCCGGGCTGAGGCCCTGCCGATGAAGCAGTCCCTTGAGCTGATGAAAAAGGTGGCAGAGACGTGGAAATCACAAATCTGAATTGGCGCAAGTCGTCCTACAGCAGCGGGAACGGCGGCAATTGTGTGGAGGTGGCCCTTCTCCAAGCAGGCATGGCCGTCCGCGACAGCAAGAACCCCACTGGCCCCGTGCTGCGCTTCACCTCCACCGAGTGGCACACCTTCGTTCGCAGCCTCAAGAACACCGAAGTCACCAGCGAGTAACCCCGGAGGCACCAGCGCCGCCCCGAGTGGTGGCGGTGCCGATACAAGAGAACCCGAGGCCGGGGGCCGTTCGGTCCCCGGTGTGGGCTTGTGGATTACGTGCTCAGCTCGGTGACAGGCCGATCAGTTCGATGTCCCCCGTCATGAAGGCCGTGAGGAAGCGCTCGCGGCCGACGAGCTGGAAGATCTGGTCCGCGTACGCGCCGCTCTCGGCGTAGCCCAGCGTGGTCTTCCTGACCGGCGGGACGAGTTGCCCCTCCACCCCCATCATCAGCCGTTTGGTGGACGCCTCGCTCCCGTTGTCGATCATCCAGTTGAACACCTCCCTGGTGACCACCTCGATGAACCCCTCCTTGATCATCATGGGCCTGCGCACCTTGTCCACCTGCGCGAGGAGGGTCGGATGGATGAGGTTGTGCGTCATCTCGTGGACGATCGTCTCGATGGTCTCCCAGCGCGCCTGTGACTCCGGCCGGTCGGTCGTGAACTCGGTGACCAGGCCGACACCGCCGCCGCCCTCCGCGCCCGCGTGGGAGTTGGAGCCGATGTGCTGGAAGAAGTAGATCGCGAGCTTTCGCACCGAGGGGTCGTCGGCGATCCACTGTCCGAGCATCTTGAACAGGAAGACCCTGTCGTCCGAGCGCATGGGGTCATAGCCGGCGAGGGTGAAGACCGGCTTACCCGCCGAGGTGTCCTCGCCGACCACGTGGGCCCGGTTCATCAGGTGCTTGACGAGGTCCTGCCCGGTCGGCATCGTCCTCGTCTTGTCGTAGATCTTCGAGAAGTAGTCGAACCCCGTGAAGAAGGGACCGTCCTCGCGCGCCGCCGCGTACGGCTGGAGCATCCGCCAGGCCACGGCCTGGGCGAGCCGCGCGATCAGGCCGAGATCCTCCCACCGCTGGAACCTGCGTTCCTGCCCCGGCTGCCGTCGCCACTGCACGACATGATTCAACAGGAGGTTCTGCAGCTTCGGCAGGAGCTCCTTGCGGAGAAGGTCCTTGTCGAGCGGCGGCGACTGCCCACCCGGCCCGCTGGAGGCACCGGGCCCGCTCGGGGCGTTGGAGGTGGAGGGCGGAGGGCTGTAGCAGGCGGCGGCCTGCTGCCGCACCTGGTCGGGAAGCCGGGCCACCTTCGCCTTCAGCGCCGCCCGCAGCCACCCGGTGCGGCCGAGCACCTGGAGCTCGAACTCGGCGTGGTTCGGGGCGGGCATCACCGGCTCGGCGGGGATGTTGCGCACCAGCCACGTCAGCGCCCCCTTGAAATCGAACCCGGGGACGGCCTCGCGGTTCTCCGCCAGCAGATTGGCCGCGTACAGCAGCCAGAGGCGCAGTTGCGTGTCGGTCAGCTCTTGGGCGAGGGCGGGGTCGTGACCGGCGATCCGGTAGATCCTCGCGAGATGGGTCGTCACATCCTGGTCGCCGAGGCCGAGCATGTCACCATGCTTGACCTTAATCTGGAGCGGCGGGAGATCCAGAGTCCGGTTAACCGGCTGATCTCGCTGGACGACCGCCAGGGCGTCGTCCATGGTGGGGATCTTCGGAGTGGTCACACGTCCTCCTGCCGCCGGCCATTGGTACGTTCCATCAGATCTCACCCCCGCCGAAATCGAGCTAACAATTCGGCGGCACTTAAGCGGCCTTCATTTTCGACCGTCCGGAAACACTAACCGCGCGAAATCCGGTCTCGACCCCCGAGTATGGATATGTCCGTACAGCGGAGCACGAATAGATAGGCCATTTACGAGGATTTGCACCGTTAGCGACGATCGTCCAAACGCAGGCCGTTCATGAGGAGGGCGAGCAGGCGGTCGGCCTGGGCCGGGCCGTCCGCGGCGTCCTGGACGGCCCAGGCGATGGCGCCGACCATCTTCAGCACATCCGCTTCGTCCGCATCGGCGGCGATCACGCCCACCTCACGTGCCCGCGCCAGCAACGCGGTTCCCACCTCGAACATCTCGGCATGCCAGCTCGACACCAGGCCATTCCCGCGGTCGAGCGCCGAGTTCATCACGGCGGCCGCGAGACCCCGGTAGGTCAAGGAATGCGTGAGGGTGGCGCGCAACCACGTGGACAGCGCGTCGAATCGGTCCTCTGCACTCATCAGTCCGCGACCGAGGTCGACCAACTCGGCTATCTGCTCGCCGAGCACCGCCTCGATGAGATCCAGCCGCGTGGGGAAATGCCGGTACAGCGTTCCGCTGGCCACCCCCGCCCGCCGGGCGATCTCGTCCAGGGAGGCGTCCACGCCGAACTCGGCGAACGCCCGTCGCGCCTGCTCGACCAACTGCTCGTAGTTGCGCCGGGCGTCCGCACGCTTCGGACGTCCGTCACGCGGCCGCGATTCCTGGTCTGCCAGCGCGATCACCACATCCTTGCTAACCGGGGACACAGTCCGGTAACGTCCTCCGCCTAACCGGACCATGTCTCACCTTAATGACATGATCCACCTTACGGCATGGAGGGCCGCCCCTATGGCGCTGTCGGAGCAGGACCGAATCGACATCAACGACCTGATCAATCTCCACGGCCACCTCACGGACGCGGGCGAGCTCGATGAGGCACTCGAGCTGCTCACCCCCGACGTCACCTATGAGGTGGGCGACCTCGGCTTAGGCGCGTTGCACGGGACCGCGGCCATACGTGACGCGGCGCTCGCGTTGGGCGACGCCAACCCGGTCGGCCACCACGTCACCAACATCGTGATCACTCAGATCGACGAACACTCCGCGAGGGCCCGGTCGAAAGGGATCGGCATCAAGGCCGACGGAACCGCCGGCAGCGTCGTCTACGACGACGTCATCACCCGCCGGCCCGACGGCTGGAAGATCCACTACCGCAAGGTGACCGCCAGGCGAGCGCCGCTCGGCGGGCGAAAGCAAGAAGCCGGCCCGCACGAGGTTCTGGAACGTTGGCGCCAAGCCTCCATCAGCCAGTCGGCCGACGACATGAGCCGTCTGTACGCGGCCGACGCGGTCCACGAGTTCCCGTTCACCGCCCCCGGCCTGCCGTCCCGACTTGAGGGCCGGGACGCGATCGTGACCTGGATCGCCGCGGGCTGGAAGGACAACCCGCTGAAGTACGAGCGTTACCGCACTCTCGCCGTCCACGACACCGGCGACCCGGAAACGATCATCATCGAGCAGGAGGCCATCGGGACCGGAGCCGCCACCGGCGAGTTCGCGCTCCCCAACATCGTCGTCCTCACCGTGCGCAACCAGCAGATCGTACGCCTGCGTGACTACGTCAACATCCCGGCAGCCGCAGCCGCCCTGGGTCGCGACCTGTGACCCCGCCACCATCCCCAACGCATCCCGCGGTCGACAGCCTGACCTTCTGGAGTCCCAGGCGACGATTCCCCGGACGATTCCGACGCGTCTCATTACCGTGGCCGCGTGCTGAGCAGCTACCGAGAGATCCGCGATCGGTCCACAGTGCTCGTCAACCTCGAACGCGATCTGGAGCACGTGTTCGGAGAGGGCTGGTTGCGATGACCGCGAGTGTGCCGACTCCTCGCCACGTGACGTTCCGTGTCACCCTCGAGAAGACGCTCGACACGGATACCACCGTTTGGGGGGCCGATCCCGTCGACGGCTCCATCCGCTCCGGAGTGAGCGGCCGCACACTCGCGGAGCTCTTCGAAGAGGTGGAAGCGGTCAAGCACTTCGTCCTTGACGTGCCCGAAGACGTTCCCGTCTCGGTGGAGTACGTCTACGAGATACCAGGCGTACCGCGAGAGCTCTTCGCCTCCTATCAGGAAGAGCGCGCCCATCTGCGCAGGATGGCCGTCGAGGTGGCGACCCGGCTGCGTCAGGCGGGGATCACCGAGGACGACAGTGCGATGCTCCTTGGGCTGCCGGGTTCGCGGTCCGGGCACCTTCAGCGGTCGTGAGGGTCCGTCAGCGGACGCGGGCGGCTACGTAGGGGCTGACGCGGACGACGCCGGCCAGGTTTCTGGTGGAGACGGGGGAGAACTTGACGACGTCGCCGGTGCGGGGGG
Source organism: Sphaerisporangium sp. NPDC005289 (assembly GCF_040607455.1). Classification (NCBI taxonomy): domain Bacteria; kingdom Bacillati; phylum Actinomycetota; class Actinomycetes; order Streptosporangiales; family Streptosporangiaceae; genus Sphaerisporangium; species Sphaerisporangium sp. NPDC005289. Next base: position 147,031 of record NZ_JBEXGS010000006.1, on the reverse strand, counting down.
CCTGCAACATCTTGCCGTTGCCCCAGTAGATGGCCACGTGGGAGATGTAGCCAGGGTTCGTCGGGTCGCTGCGCCAGAACAGCAGGTCTCCCGGCTGGGCCTGCGACAGAGGGATCTGCGGTCCCGTGACCCACTGCTGGTGGGTCACCCGCGGCATCCGCACGCCCGCCTGGGCGAAGGCCCACTGCACCAGGCCGGAGCAGTCGAAGGTGTCGGGTCCCTCGGCGCCCCAGACGTACGGGCGGCCGAGCTTGCTCGCCGCGGCGGTCAGGGCGACGCGGAGCTGGTCGGCGGACATGAACGAGCTGGCCGGCCAGTTCGTGCGCGACTGGGTGGGCGGGGTGAGCACCGGGTTGATCAGGGCGACCTGGCTGCCCTTGGGCAGGACCTTGAGCAGCCGCAGGCGCAGCCGGGTCGAGTCGACGCCGGGCGCGCTGACGACCAGCGCGTTGTCCCTGGGGATGCCGAGCGCCGTGGCCACGCCCCGCGAGACGACGGCGTTGATCATGCCCATGCCCATGGTCGCGTACGCGCCGACGCGCAGGCTCCTGCCTCCCCCGTTCACGGTGGAGCCCAGGGCCACCCCTCCGTCGCTGCCCAGGGTGAAGGAGACCGCCACGTCTCCCGCGGCGACGCTGTTCCACAGGACGTCGGAGCGGGCGGTGGCACGGGGGGTGTAGGCGCGGAAGGTCGAGGGGTCGACCCCCATGGTCTGCACGCGCTTGCCGTCCATCATGACGTCGGCGGCGTCCACGACCTCCACCGCCCTGACGCCCTTGCTGGCCTTGACCCTGCGGACGCTCGCCGCCGACAGGGAGCGCGGCGCGACGACGAACAGGTGCGGCCTGCGCAGGACGGAAAGCGGCGCGACCTGGGTGTTCGTGGCCGTCTGCGGCGGGTCGCCGGCGGGGAGCTTGCGCGAGCCGGACGAGCCGTCGGCGGAGGCGGAACCGGTGGAGCCGTCGGCAGAGGTAGAGCCGGTGGAGGAACCTCCGCCGGAGGCGGAGCCGTTCGCCGCCGGAGCTCCGGCCGTGGGCGCGGTGGCGGGACCGCCCCCGGCACCCGCAGCGCCGGGGGCGCGGGTCGTCGCGGGGGCACGGGTGACGGTGAGGCCGCGGGCGGCGGGGAGGTAGCCGGGAACGCGCTGCCCGGCCTGCACGCGGGCCGCCGCGGCGCTCCGCGCCTCCCTGGCGCTCAGTTCGCCGAAGACCGTGAGGTCGGTGGCGAGCACGGCGACCAGCCCGGTGGCGACGACCGCGACCGTGCGGCGGCGCAGCCTGGCCCTGGCGCGGCGCCGGCGGGGAATGCGCGGGTGGTAGCTGAGGTCCTCGCGGACCTCGGCCAGCGCGCCGCTCAGGTAGCCCTGGACGGACCCCAGGCTGCGGGTGAGGGTCTCTCGGACGGCGGTCGAGCCACGCGGTCGCCGATCGAGCACCTTCTCCCCCTTCTCGCCGTCATCTCTGCCGTCGCCGCCGTGGTCACCGTCGTTGCCGTGGTCACCGTGGTTCGGATGCCGAAGCCGTCGCCGGCCGCCGAAGCCGTGTCGTGCGGGCACCAAAGAGCGTGCCGCATGTCCGCCGGAACGTCCAGGTGGTTCCGGAGGGTCGCGCCTAAGTCGTCCCGTCAATGCCCGATTGTCCCTGACCCCGGGCCGGGTGTCCGGCGTTTCGCCGCCAAGCCCTGCGGTGGCCCGCAGGCCTGACAGCGGCGATCCGCCGGAGCCGGGCTCCGGCGGATCTGGATGAACGATGGATCAGGGCGCGGACGCCCGTGCGCCCGCCGGACGCGGCCGGCAGGCTGCCTTGGGGCGAGAACCCCGCCTGACCGGCCACCGGACGCGAACAGTCCGGCGCTCGGACGCGGGATGCGGGCCGACCGGCCGGCCGGTGCGGGACGGCTCAGTTGCCGATGTAGGGGACGGCTTCGAGGATCTCCACGGTGTTCTGCCGGCCGTTGGGGAGGGTGTAGGTGGCCCTCTCGCCGATCTTCTTGCCGTTGATGGCCGCGCCGAGCGGGGAGCGGGGAGAGTAGACGTCGATCGGGGCGCCGCTCTCCTCGCGGGATGCCAGCAGGAAGGTGACCTCGTCGTCGTCGCCGTCGAACCGGATGGTCACGGTCATGCCGGGACCGACGACGCCTTCGGCGCGGGGGGCCTCGCCCACCCTCGCCTGGTCGAGCAGCTGGCGGAGCTGGAGGATGCGACCCTCCATCTTGCCCTGCTCCTCCTTCGCGGCGTGGTATCCGCCGTTCTCCTTGAGGTCGCCCTCTTCGCGGGCGGCTTCGATCTTCTTGGCGATGTCGACGCGCCCGGGCCCGGAGAGATGCTCAAACTCCGCCTTCAGGCGGTCGTACGCCTCCTGCGTCAGCCAGGTGACGTTCTCTTGGCGGGAGTCGACCACGGGTTCTCCTTGCGTACTCGTGAGAGTTGCGAGCGTCCGAATTCCGGGAGACTAACAAATTAACCCGGTCGGACGCTTTCCCAAAAGTCTCATTGTACGAGATAGCAGTACTGCACGCTGCCCGAAGTGGCGCGCGAGCTGGTGTCGACGCGTTCGGTCAGCCGGACGTCCTCCTCCCCGGGGGGGATCGTGACGTCGCGGGCGCCCACCTCCACATGATCCACGTCGGTGGCCCGCAGGCGGCAGACGGACGTGCGGTCGGCGGGCTTGTGCGCCTGGAAGGTTATCGTCACCGAGTTCGGGCCGTCGACCGTGAAAGCGATCGTGAGCACGTCGGGATTACCCCGCGCGGTCATCATGACGTACCCCCAGCCGCCCATCGCGATCGCGATAAAGATCCCGATGACGACGAAGGCAATGGTTCGCCCGGCGCGTCCGGAAGTGGGCCGACGCTCCGGAAAGGAGTCTGGGGTCCCCAGGATCGGCTGGTCCACGTGCGAACCGACGGGTCTATCGGTCATGGTGGAATCTCCCAGCGGTCCCTTGTCGTTGCACGAGACAATTGTCCCCTGCGGAGGCTCCGCTCTACGCGCCGCCCCCAGAAGAGCCCCACTGGGGGAGCCCGGCCCGGACACTTGAGGAGAAACCGACCCGTGAGTGCACCACTGCGATTGATGGCCGTACACGCCCACCCTGACGACGAGTCCAGCAAGGGCGCCGCCACGATGGCGCGCTATGTGGCTGAAGGCGCTGATGTGCTGGTCTGTACCCTGACCGGCGGTGAGCGCGGTTCGATCTTGAATCCGAAGATGGAGCTGCCGGACATCCTTGAGAACATCACCGAGGTGCGCCGCCAGGAGATGGAGCGGGCACGCGAGATCCTGGGCGTGCGGCAGAGCTTCCTGGGCTTCATCGACTCCGGTCTGCCGGAGGACGAGAACGAGCCGCTGCCCGAGGGATGCTTCGCGTTGCAGCCGCTGGAGGTGGCCTCCGCCCCGCTCGTCGCGGCCGTCCGCGAGTTCCGGCCGCATGTGATCCTGACCTATGACGACGACGGCGGCTACCCGCACCCCGACCACATCATGACCAACAAGGTGTCGGTGGAGGCGTTCGAGGCCGCGGGCGACCCTGACCGTTATGTCGGCCTCGGCGAGCCGTGGCAGCCGCTCAAGCTCTACTACCACATGGGATTCACCCGGGCGCGTTTCGAGGCCCTGCACCAGGCGATGACCGAGCGCGGCATCGGCTCGCCCTACGGCGACTGGATCGCCCGCTGGGAGGACCGCCCGCAGAAGTGGGAGGTCACCACGCGGGTGCCCTGCGGGGAGTACTTCGAGACCCGCGACAGGGCGCTGCTGGCCCACGCCACCCAGGTGGACCCGGACGGCTTCTGGTTCGTGTGCCCGCGCGACCTGCAGGAGGAGATCTGGCCGACCGAGGACTACCACCTGGCCCGGTCGCTGGTGGACACCGACCTGCCGGAGGAGGACCTGTTCACCGGAATCCGCGCGGAAGAGGTGGCCCACGCCGACCACTGAGGTCACGCGCCGACCGCTGAGGAGGGGGCGGCCCCCGGGTGGCAGACTTGAGCTGTGACTGATATCGCCGCACACGCAGCCGCCGCACAGGGGGCCGCCCCCCCGCCGGTCGGCCCCGGGCTCATCGGCTTCCTCGTCGTGGCCGCGATCGGTGTCGCGCTGTACTTCCTGGTGAAGTCGATGAACAAGCAGATCTCCAAGATCGAGGTTCCGCGCCAAGCCGATCTGGACAAGGCCGACCGTGCCAAGACGACGGAGACCGAGCCGCGGCCAAACGGCTCGCGCTGACCGTCGTTCCCCCGCCGAGAGGACGCTCCAGATGAACGAGACGGTCGAGGTGGCCGACAACCCGGACGCCGGGCGCTATGAGGTCACGGTGGGCGGCCGGCTCGCCGGCTTCGCCGAGTACCGCCACAGGGGCGGCCGGCTGGTGTTCACCCACACCGAGATCAAGGACGAGTTCGAGGGGCAGGGCCTCGGCAGCCGCCTGGTGCGCGGCGCGCTGGACGCCGCACGCGCGGCCGGGCTCCCCGTCGTGCCGCTGTGCCCCTTCGTGGCCCGTTACATCGAGCGCCACCCCGAGTACGGCGACCTGGTCGCCAAGGCCGCATCCGCCGAGCCCGTGGACCCCGCACAGCCCGTGGAACCCTCCCACTGACCTTCAGCGCGACAAAGGCTATTCGGGGGACCAGGCGCGTTCGAGGGACTTGGGGAGGCCCCACCAGCCGAGGGGGGTGAGGACGGCTCTGTCGTCCACGATGCCGAGTTCCCGCCACAGCGGTGTGACCGTGGTGAACAGCGTCTCGGTGGTCTCCAGGTCCTCCGGGTCGTCCATGTCGACGTCGATGTCGTCGGACTCGGCGACGAGCCGGGCGATGCGCTCGGGTGAGGCGAGCACCCCGGGGCCGCGCCGGGCGAGGGCGGCGACGGTGGCGAGCCAGTCGGCGTGGTGGATGGTGCACAGGGCGGCCAGCGCGGCGTCCTCCTGGCTGAGCTCGCCCTCCAGGTCCCAGAACTGGTGCTCGTCCTCGTCCTGCAGGTCGGAGACGGGTGAGGCGACCCCGGCGGCGACCATGAGCCACAGCTCGGTGTCGTCCTCGGGCAGCGGCTCGCCTTCGAGGCCGGAGCACGCGCGCAGGACGTTGCCGGGGTATCCGGGCTCGGCCAGCAGGGCGCGCAACCGCCGGGCCGCGGCGGCCAGCTCGCCGGAGGGCAGGTCGGGCTCGGGCAGGTCGGCGAGCACTCGGCGCAGCTCGCCGAGGGCGAAGGCCTCCTCCTCGTCCCAGGTGGCGAACAGCTCCTCGTCCACCTCCTCGCCGACCGCGGTGCTCGGCACCCGACCGTCGGGCAGGGGTGTGGCGAGCCAGTGGTCCTGGACGCGCTCGTAGACCTCGCGGGCCTCGGCGTCGCCGGCCACCAGGCGGTCGGGGTCGATCTCGCCGATCCTGACGTGCTCCTCCAGGTGGGCGACCAGCCGTTCGTGCAACTCGGTCGCCACCGGGCCGCGCTCGCCCTCCTCGGGCCACACGAAGTAGCCGCGGGTGATCAGGATGGGCTCGGTGCCGGTGGCCTCCAGCCATCTCTGGACGTCGCCGACCGTCGCCACGCCGTTCTCGATGCCGGCGAGCGTGGCCTTGGCGGAGTCCCAGAACGCGGCCGAGAGGGGGTTGCCCGCCGCCAGCATCGCGCGGCGGAGGTCGGGGACGGCCACCAGCGCCTGGCCGCTCGGTACGGCGAGCAGGGCCCGGGCGACGTCCCGCCGGGTGAGGTGGGCCGCGGGTCTACCTGCGTATTCGCTGACGAAGCCCAGATCGACTGTCACGTCCCGTGAGCCTACGCCCCCGGGCCGGACGGCGACAGCGGGACCGTTCTGCCAGGCCGGACGCGTGGCGCGCACGGGTCGACCCAACCAAATGAATAGGACAACAAGCACTGATGGTGACGAAAGGCCCTGGTGAGTGCCGCTGAAGTGGGCAAAGGGTGAAAAGAGGAGCTGAATTCCGACCCGAGGAGGGGGCCATGACAGTGAGCCAGACGTCGCGAGAAAGCCGGGGCACGCCATCGGGATCCATGTCCAACGGCGATCTCATCCAGCTGGACACACCCGTGGTCAGCCTCCACGTCCACCGTCCGCACATGCCGAGGATGCCGCGCATGCCCGGGATGTCGCGTCCGTCCGGCGCGCGCGGGCAGGAGATGAACCGGGCCGTGGAAACGGCCAGGACCTTCCTGCCGCCGCCCGAGCGCCTGATGTACTACGGCGGTCTCGGCCTGCTCGCGGCCCTCGGGCTGGTGGAGTGGCCGATCGCCGTGGTCGTAGGCGCCAGCACCGCCATCGCGTCGCGGGCGATGCGGCGGCAGGGCGGCATGGGCGAGCAGGGCGGCATGGGCGAGCAAGGCGGCATGATGCAGGGCCGGATGCAGGGCCGGGCCGCACAGGACACCACGGCCGAGCAGCCGGCGACGCCCCGGGCCACGCGGGCGCGGGCGAGCACCGCCTCCGGCCGCACGGCGACCCCCTCCACCCGCAGCCGCACCACGGGCACCGCACGGACGTCCACGCGCTCCACGCGTACGGCGGCGCAGAAGTCCACGGGCGGCCCGCAGCCGGGCACCGCCTGACACCCGCCTCCAGCGGGTCCCCGCCGCGCGCTTCGCCACGAAATCGCAAAGCGCCGCAGAGAGGGTTCAACCGCCTGACCTGGGCATACTTAGGGTCGAACGATCAGGCCGCGCGCAAGGGCGGCCTGATCGGCGTGTTGGCACCGGGGGCCCTGGAGGCGTTGTGTTCCTGCTTCGTGAGCTGAGGGGGCCGATAGGGCTGCTGGCGTCACTGCTGCCGGAGACGGTGCGCGGGGCGCTGCCCTTCCCCCGGCAGGTCCACGAGTGCCCGGGGGGCCTGCGCATCGAGCTGCGCAACCTCGGCGCCCCCGGCACCTCCCAGGAGGCCGGGCTGCTCGAGGAGCGCCTCCGCGAGATCGCCGGCGCCGGACGGGCCGAGGTCAACGGCGCCCTCGGCTTCGTCTACATCGCCTGCGAGCGCGACGGCGCCGACGTCGGCAAGCTTCTGTCCATCATCGAAGAGCACGACGTCCCCCGGCGCGGCGGCGGCGACGGCCGGAAGGGCCGGCACGCGGTGGAGAACCAGGCCCGCGCGGTCCTGGAGCTCGGCGCGGGGCTGCTCGGCGCCGGCGTGACCCTCGTCGGCCAGGTGACGCACGTCGCCCGGGTGCCCTCCGCGCTACCGGCCCTGCTCCAGCTCGTGGAGTCCACGCCCCGCGTCCGGCACGAGCTCGAACGCCGCGTCGGGCGGCCGACCGCGGACGTGATCTGGGCCTACACCCGCTTCACCGCCCAGACGCTCGCCCTGCGCCCCGTCGGGCTGTTCATCGACTCGCTGTCCGCGGCCGGCCGCCTGGCCGAGGCGGTGGCGGGCCGGCGGGCGTGGCGGGTCAGGGAAGAGGAGTTCGCCCAGCACAAGGGCGCCTACGAGCACATCAGGAGCGAGCTGTCCCTGCGCCCCGTCCCCATGCCCTACGGGCCGATCGAGCGGTACGCGGACGGGCTGAGCGTGGGCGCGCTCGCCTCCTACGGGGTCACCTCGGTCATCAGCCGCGACCAGGAGCGCGCGCTGGCGATGCTGATCGCCCAGACCCCCAAGGCCGCGCGGCTGGGACGCGACGCCTTCGTGAGCGCGATCGGGCGGGCCGTCGCCCACCGCGGCGGGCTGGTCCTGCACCGGGAGGCCGTGCGGGCCATGGACCGCGTCGACACGGTCGTGTTCGACGCGCGGACCCTGACGATGCCCTCCTGGACCATCCACGAGGTGATCACACTCGCCTCCGGCGCCGGCGTGCCCGCCGACGAGCTGCACGCCCGCGTCTACATGCTGCTCGAAGGCGCGGACGTCACGGTGCGCCGTGAGCAGGGCGACTGGGCGGCCGAACCGGCCGCGGCGCCGCCGGCGCGGGCGTCGGACTGGCAGGAGGGCGGCATCCGTCCCGTCTCGGTGACCTGTCGCGGCGAAACGGTCGCCGTGGTCGGCATGGTGCCCGAGACCCATCCCTACGCCGAGGCGCTCATCGGCGCCGCGCAGAGGTGCGAGGTCGTCCTCGCCGGGGACGACGCCGGGCTGGCCGCGCGCCTGGGCGTCCGGCGGCGGGTGGAGGGCGGCCACCGGCTGGCCGCGTCCATCCGGGAGCTGCAGGTGGAGGGGCACGGCGTCGCCCTCGTGAGCGGGCGGTCGCGGCGCGGCCTGGGCGAGGCCGATCTGGGCATCGGCGTGCTGGCCTCCGGGGGGCGGCCTCCGTGGGACGCGGACGTGATCGGCGGGCCGGACGTCGCGCACCTGCTGCTGCGGTCGCTGCGCGTGGCCAGGACGACCAGCGGCCGCAGCGTGAAGGTCTCCGCCGGCGGGGCCGCCCTCGGCACCGGGCTCACCGTCGTCGGCTCGGCCGCGGGGTCGGTGCGCCGTGTGCAGCTCGTCAGCGACTGCACCTCGCTCGCGTCCCTGGTCATGGGCGTGTGGTCGGCCCGCAACCTCGGCCGGGGCGGGCTGCCCATGCGGGTGGACCGGACCCCGTGGCACGCTCTGCCCGCGCAGGACGTGCTGGCACGGCTGTCCTCGACCCCGTCCGGGCTCTCGGAGGCCGAGTCCGCGCGCCGCCGCAACGGTCCGAGCCGCAAGGAGACCGTCGCGGCGCCGTCGCTGCTGCGCGCGACCGCCGAGGAGCTGGCCAACCCGCTGACCCCGGTGCTCGCCGCCGCGGCGGGGCTGTCCGCCGCCGTGGGCTCGGCGCTGGACGCCGTGCTCATCGCCGGAGTGCTCGGCGTCAACGGGCTGATCGGCGGCGCGCAGCGCACCAACGCCGACCGGGCGCTGACCCGGCTGACCGACGCCACGGCGGTCCCGGTGCGGCTGCGCCGCCCGCAGGGGCCGGTGGACGCCACCGCCGACGACCTGGTGCGGGGCGACGTCATCGAGCTGCGGGCGGGCGACGCCGTGCCCGCCGACTGCCGGGTGATCAAGGCGCGCGGCCTGGAGGTGGACGAGGCGCCGCTCACCGGCGAGTCCCAGCTGGTGACCAAGTCGGTGGCGCCGACCGCCGCGCTGGCCGTGGCCGACCGCAGCTCCATGGTGTACGAGGGCACCACGGTCGCCGCCGGATACTGCCTGGCGGTGGTGGTGTCCACCGGCACGGCCACCGAGGCCGGGCGCACGGCGGAGATGGGCGCGGAGGAGGCCCCGCCGACCGGGGTCGAGCTGCGGCTGCGGGCGCTGAGCCGCCAGATCATGCCGGCCGCGCTCGGGTCCGGCGTCGTGCTGATGGCCACCAACCTGCTGCGCCGCACGCCGCTGGCCGCCGCCGTCGCGCCCGCGGTGAGCCTGGCCGTGGCCGCCGTCCCCGAGGGGCTGCCGTTCATCGCCACCGTCGCCGAACTGGCCGCGGCGCGGCGGCTGTCCACCCGCGAGACGCTGGTGCGCAACCCCTCGACGATCGAGGCGCTCGGCCGGGTCGACGTGCTGTGCTTCGACAAGACCGGCACCCTCACCGAGGGGCACATCACCCTGGGCCGCGTCTCCGACGGCCGCGTGGAGCACCCCGTGGACGAGCTGCCGCCGGAGTTCCGGCGGATCCTCGCGGCGGCGCTGCGCGCGGGCCCGCAGATCGACGGCGAGCGCGCCGTCCCGCACCTCACCGACCGCGCCGTGCAGGAGGGGGCGAGGAAGGCGGGCGTCCTGCCGGCCGAGGGGCTGGAGGCCTGGCAGCGCATCGACGAGCTGCCGTTCGAGCCGGCCAGGGGCTTCCACGCCGTGCTGGGCACCACCGACCCGGCGGGAGGCTCCCGCCTGCTCAGCGTCAAGGGCGCCCCCGAGGTGGTGCTCACGCGGTGTGGCACGCTGCTCACCGACGGCGCGGTGCTGCCCCTGGACGAGGAGGCGGCGCAGTCGCTGATCAAGGAGGTCGACCAGCTCGCCCAACAGGGGTACCGCGTGCTGGCCGTGGCCGAGCGACGCGCCGACGACCTGCGCGAGCTGGACGAGGCCGCGGTCGGCGAGCTGTGCTTCCTGGGGTTCCTCGGGCTGGCCGACCCGGTGCGGCCGACCGCCGCGCGCAGCGTCGACCGGCTGACGCGCGCGGGCGTCCGGGTCGTCATGATCACCGGGGACCACCCGAGCACCGCCGAGGCCATCGCCGCCGAGCTGAACCTGCTGGGCGGCCTGCACATCATGACCGGCCCGGAGCTGGACCGCATCGACGACGAGGCGCTCGCCGAGGCGCTGCCGGGTGTGTCGGTCTTCGCGCGGGTCACCCCCGCGCACAAGGCGCGCATCGTCGCCGGGCTGCAGAAGGCGGGCAAGGTGGTGGCGGTCACCGGGGACGGCGCCAACGACGCTCCGGCCATCCGGCTCGCCGACGTCGGCGTGGCGCTCGGCTCGCGGGCCACCCCGGCCGCGCGCGCCGCCGCCGACGTGGTGGTGACCGACGACCGCATCGAGACGATCGTCGAGGCCATCGTCGAGGGCCGCGCCATGTGGAGCTCGGTGCGCGACGCGCTCGGCATCCTGCTCGGCGGCAACCTCGGGGAGATCGTCTTCACCGTCGGGTCGAACCTGATCGCCGGGCGCAACACCCTGAACGCCCGTCAGTTGCTGCTGGTCAACCTGCTCACCGACATGCTGCCGGCCCTGGCGATCGCCATCAGGCCGCCGAGCGCGACCAGCCCCGAGAAGCTGCTGGAGGAGGGTCCCGAGGCGTCGCTGGGCGCGGCGCTCACCCGCGACATCTACGCCCGCGCCGTGACGACCGCGGCGGCGGCCACCGCGGCCTGGCTGTTCGCGCGCTCCACCGGCTCGCAGGGGCGGGCCGACACCGTGGGGCTCATCGGCCTGGTGTCGGCACAGCTCGTGCAGACCCTGGCCGTGGGCGGGCGCGACCGCACGGTCATGCTGGCCACCTCGGCCTCAATGGCGTGCCTGGTCCTGGCCGTCTCGACGCCCGGGGTCAGCCGGTTGTTCGGCTGCCGGCCGGTGGGCCCGTTCGGATGGGCGATCGGCCTGGGCAGCGGGGTCGCCGCGGGGCTGGTGGGACGCCTGGTGGACCCCTCTCGCTACTTCGGCGGCGCTGGTCACTGAACGTTCATCTTTCGTACACTCACAGACGGACATCTAGCTACATAGATGCGTAATCCTGTATAAAGCACTCGAAGTCCCCTTCCTGTGAGGTTATGGTGTACAACTTCCTTGCCACGGTGCTCGCCAAGGCGGCCGTGATCCTCGTCGAGGCCCTCGTCATCCGCCTGGTCCAGAACTGGGTGGACAAGGCGCTTCCCGCAGCCGCCTGACCCCGCCCTGACCGGTCCTGGCCGGCCTCGACCGGTCCTGCGCCGGTCCGTCCACCTCCCGCTCACCCGTTACCGCGCGACCCGCCATGATTGAGGCGTGGAGACGCACAGTGGGTGAGCGGCCCTACGTCCTGCTGTCGGTGGCGATGTCGATCGACGGCTTCATCGACGACGCCTCCGGCGCGCCGCTCGCCCTGTCCAACGAGGCCGACTTCGACCGCGTGGACGAGGTGCGCGCCGGCTGCGACGCGATCCTGGTCGGCGCCGGCACCATCCGCGCCGACGACCCGCGGCTCGTCGTGCGATCCGCGGCCCGCCGCGCCGAACGGGTGCGGCGCGGGCTCACCGAGACCCCGGTCAAGGTCACGCTGACCGGCCGCGGCGACCTGGACCCCGAACGCCGCTTCTTCGCGCTCGGCGACGCCGAGAAGATCGTTTACGTCACGGGCCCGTCCGCCGGGCGGGTCCGCCGCACCCTCTCCGGCGTGGCCACCGTCGTCGACGCCGGCGACCCGCTCGACCTTCCCGGCGTGCTCGCCGACCTGGCCGCGCGCGGGGTCGGCCGGCTCATGGTCGAAGGCGGCACCGCCGTCCACACGCTCTTCCTGGCCCACGGGCTGGTGGACGAGCTGCACCTGGTCGTCGCCCCGTTCCTGGTCGGCGACCCCGCCGCTCCCCGCTTCGTCGGCGGCGCGTCCTTCCCCTACGGCCACGACCGGCCGATGCGGCTCGCCGAGGCGCGCCCCATCGGCGACGTCGTCCTCCTCCGCTACCTGCCTCCGGAGCCCTCCGATGCCTGACGCCCCGGCCACCCCCGCCCCCGAGGACGACCGGCGGTGGCTGGAGCGCACCATCGAGCTCTCGCGCCGCTGCCCGGCCTCCACCACCGCCTTCGCCGTGGGAGCCGTCGTCGTGGCCGGCGACGGCACCGTCCTGGCCAACGGCCACTCCCGCGAGGGCGACCCGCACGACCACGCCGAGGAGGCCGCCCTGGCGAAGATCGTCCCCGGCGACCCCCGGCTCGCCTCGGCGACCCTCTACAGCTCGCTCGAACCGTGCACCAGGCGCGCCTCGCGTCCCCGCACCTGCACCGAGCTGATCATCGCCGCGGGCGTTCCCCGCGTCGTCTTCGCCTGGCGCGAGCCCGACGTGTTCGTCGACTGCACCGGCGCCGAGACCCTCCGCGACGCCGGCGTCGAGGTCGTCGAGCACCCCGGCCTCACCGCCGCGGCCCGCGAGGTCAACGCCCACCTGTTCACCCGCTGACCGCGGGCGGCCCTCACCAGGGAACCGTCGGGTACCACCCGTATCCGAACATGGCGGGCAGGCGGACGTCCCAGTAGATGACGGTGAAGGCGCCGGCGACCAGGAAGGCCACGGCGGTCACCGTCACCAGGCGGCGGGGCTCGGCCACCAGCCAGCGGGCGAACCGGCCCCGGCCCGCCAGCGTGAGCAGCGTGAACAGCACCGCCATCACCACGATGTTGCCCAGCGACTGCAGGACGAACACGGCCGCGCCGTACAGCGGGTTGTGGGTCTGCGCGGCGTAGGTGAACAGCTTGTGGAACAGCGGGAACGGGCGGCCGATGAGGAAGCCGCCCACCAGCGCGCCCAGCACGACCAGGCGCGCGCCCGGGAAGCGGCGCTCCAGGCCCGCCAGCGGGTCGGGCACCAGCCGCAGCGTGGCCAGGCCGAGCCAGACGAACACCAGCCCGATGACGCCGAAGACCACCGACGCCTGGATCAGCCGCACGGGCAGCCCGTTGCCCACGGTCGCGGTCGACAACTGCGGCAACCGGTCGCCGAGCAGGGCGCCCACGGCGCCGTACAGGCCGCTCACCACGACCATGCCGATCGCGAGGCGGCCGAGCGGGCGCAGCGTCGCGCCCAGCCGGTCGCGCCAGGACGCGCCCTCGCGCACCAGCGGCACCACCGCCCCGAACGCCGCGACGTTGCAGGCGGTGAACGTGCCGGCCAGGCCCGAGACGAACGCGAAGACCGCGCCCGCGACCACGCCGGTGATCGCGGTGCCCTTGGCGTCGTGACCGAGCAGCGTGTTGGCGACGTTGTCCCCGATCACGCTGTCGACGAAGTGGAAGGACCACAGAGCGGCGAGGGCCGCTCCGGCGAGCACGCTCAGCACGACCAGGCGGCCTCGGTGGGCGGGCGGTTCGTCGGCCGGGGCCAGGGGGCCGCCGCGCGCGGACTCGGCAAGCGTCATGACACATCCTCATGGTAGGGGGGACGGCGGGAGACGTGCACGCTGATCAGTGGCCACTGATCACGACTGTGAATCCCTTGTCGCCTCTCGTCAAGGCACCGTCCACCCCGTGGAGAGCGAGGGCGCGGCAGGGTGGGCCGATATCCGTGCCCGGGGGTCGGAGCTCGCGTATTGTCCGGTTAAGCTGCACGGCGGGCCATTCACGGCACACCCGATCATCCCCAGGGAGAGGAAGACGCATGTACAAGGAATTCGCGATCGAGGCCGTGATGTGGCTGATCCCGATCGTGGTGCTTCTGGGCATCGCCCTGCTGGTCACCGCCACCGCCTGAGCCACCCCTTTCACGGACGGCGGCCGGCGAGCGCGCGAGCGAGGTGTCACCGTGCTCGAGGTCCTCGGGGTCGACCACTGGGGCGAGGAAGCGTACCTGGCACTGATCGACGGCAACCCGCTCACCGCCGACGAGCTCGCCGGGGTCACCACCGTCGACCGGGAGGTGATGGGCGCGGTGCTCCAGCGCCTGGAGGACCGCGGGCTGATCTCCCGGGTGCCCGGCCAGCCGGTGCGCTACGCGGCGCTGCCCCCGCAGACCGCCATCGAGGTGCTGCTGCTGTCGCGTGAGCGCGACATCAAGCGCGTGCGCGCGCTCGCGCACCACCTGGGCGAGCGCCACCGCAGGGCCCGCTTCGGAGGGGACGCCTCCGAGCTGATCGAGGTCATCTCCGGCCCCGAAGCGGTGGCGAGGTCGGGACAGCAGTTGCTGCGCCGGGCCCAGAAGGTCGTCCGCGGCATCGACGCCCCGCCGTACGCGCGGGCCATCGGCGGCGAACGGGTCTCCTCGCGGGTGAACGTGCTGGAGCACACGGTGCGGCGGCGCTTCATCCACGAGCACGGCACCCTGCGGACCGCCGGGCAGGCCCGCCACCTGGAGGAGGGCGTCGCCGCCGGGGAGGAGATCCGCGTCCTGGCGAACGTGCCGATGAAGATGATCCTCGCCGACGACGACCTCGGGCTGATCCCCCTGCGGGCGACGCCCCGCGTCCTCGACTCGTGCATTCTGGTGCATCCCTCCTCGCTGCTGGACGCTCTGTCCACCCTGTTCGAGATGCTGTGGCGCCAGGCGCAGCCGTTCCTGCCGGGCCAGGCCGCCGCGAACGGGGACCCGGCGGGCGCGCCCGGCGATCCGCCGCTCAGCGAGGAGGAGCGGCGCATCGTCTCGCTGCTGGCCCTCGGCCTGCCGGACGAGTCGATCGCCCGGCAGCTCGACATGGGCCACCGCACCGTCCAGCGCCGCATCCAGGCGCTCATGGTCCGGCTGTCGGCCACCAGTCGCTTCCAGGCCGGCGTCCTGGCCGCCCGGCGCGGCTGGTGGGACCCCGACGCGCCCGGGTGAGACGTCGTAACGGCACGGACGGGCGAGACCGCCGGAACGGCCCCGCGGGCGGCGGCCGTCCCGGTTCAAGGGCATTCGACCCCCGCCGCGGCCGTGCAGCGGGGCCGGTCAGGCCGTGGGCGGGCACTCGACCCCGGCCAGGGCCGTGCAGCAGCGGGGCCGGTCAGGCCGTGGGCGGGCACTCGGCCCCGGCGCCGGGGCCGTGAGGCGGGGTCGGTCAGGCCGTGGGGAGCATGACGTTGAAGGCGGTGCGGCCGGGGCGGGTCTCGACGGTCACCGTGCCGCCGTGGGCGGCCACCACGGCCCGCACGATGGCCAGGCCCAGGCCGCTGCCGCCCGAGGCGCGGGAGCGGGCCTTGTCGGCCCGGACGAACCGCTCGAACAGCTCGCCGCGGATCTCCTCGGGGATGCCCGGCCCGTCGTCGGCGACGGTCAGCTCGGCCCTGCCCGGCCCGGGGATGCGGACCGAGACCGTCACCGTGGTCCCCGGCGGGGTGTGGGCGCGGGCGTTGCCCGTCAGGTTGGTGACCACCTGGTACAGCCGGTCGGCGTCGCCGACCAGCGTGACCGGCTCCTCGGGCAGCTCCAGCCGCCAGCGGTGGCCCGGGGCCGATACCCGGGCGTCCCCGGTGGCGTCGATCGCCACGCGCGTGAGGTCCACCTGGTCGCGGGCCAGCGGCCGGCCCGCGTCCAGCCGGGCGAGCAGCAGCAGGTCGTCCACCAGCTTGCCCATGCGGGCCGACTCGGCCTCGACGCGTTCCAGGGAGTGACGCACCTGCTCGGGCACCTCGCCGGGGTGGCGGCGGGCCAGCTCGACGTGCGCCCGCACCGTGGCCAGCGGGGTGCGCAGCTCGTGGCTGGCGTCGGCGGCGAAGGTCCGCATGCGCTGCTCGCTGGCGTGGCGCTCGGCCAGGGCCTCCCCCACGTGGCCGAGCATGCGGTTGAACGCCGCCCCCACCTGGCCGACCTCGGTGCGCGGGTCCTCGTCGGGCACCCGGTCGGGCAGCGTCACCTCGCCGCTGGCCAGCGGCAGCGTGCTGACCCGCCGAGCCGTGGCCGCCACCCGTTCCAGAGGACGCAGGGACAGGCGCACCCCGATCGTGCCCACGACCCCCGCGACCAGCATCACCACGGCGAACAGCACCAGCTCGGCCAGCTGCAGCCGGTGCACGGTGGTGTTGACGCCCTCCAGCGGCAGCCCGTTGATCAGGACGTCGCCGTCGCCGCCCTCGACGGCCATGACCCGGTAGTCGTCCAGGGTCGGCAGCTCGACGGTGTGGCCGCGCCGGTCCACCGGGACGCCGGCCAGGACGGCCGCGTCCCCCGCGGACAGGATGTGGCCGGCGCGGTCCGGCACCACGACGGCGGAGTCGGTCACCCTGCCGTCCAGCAGGCGCGCCCCGAGCGTGCCGGGGGCCTGTCCCCTGCTGTCGCCGTGCTCGCCGTACTCCTCGCGGTGCTCCAGGCTGGCGGCGAACCTGCCGGCGGTCAGCGCCAGTTGCTGGTCCACCCGGTCCACCATGAAGCGGTCCAGCGCGATCGAGGTCGCCACGCCGATCGTGGCGCAGGCGAGCGCGAGCAGCACCAGCGCGCCCGCGACCAGCCGCGCCCACAGCGTGCGCGGCCACAGCCTGCGCAGGGCCGCCCGGAGCGGGCGCGGCGCGTCCGGGGCGGCACGGCGCCCACGCGGCCCGCCGGCCGGAGGCGGGCCTGTGTCTTCGAGACGTACGGGCGAGTGCGTGCCTTCGGGACGTGCGGGCGGGCTCGTGGCTTCGGAACCTGCGGGCGGGCCCGTGGCTTCGGGACGTGCGGGCGGGCTCATGGCTTCAGGACGTATCCGACGCCGCGCACGGTGTGGATGAGCGGCGCCCGGCCGGCGTCGATCTTCTTACGCAGGTAGCTGATGTACAGCTCGACGACGTGGGCCTGCCCGCCGAAGTCGTAGGACCAGACCCGGTCGAGGATCTGCGCCTTGCTGACCACCCGGCGCGGGTTGCGCATCAGGAAGCGCAGCAGCTCGAACTCGGTCGGGGTCAGCTCGACCAGGTCGCCGCCCCGGGTGACCTCGCGCGCGTCCTCGTCCATGACCAGGTCACCGGCGACGAGCCGGTCACCCTCGACCGGCCGGGCCACGCCGGCGCGGCGCAGCAGGCCCCGCAGCCGGGCGAGCACCTCCTCCAGGCTGAACGGCTTGGTCACGTAGTCGTCGCCGCCGGCGGTGATCCCGGCGATGCGGTCCTCCACGGCGTCTCTGGCCGTGAGGAACAGCACGCACACGTGAGGAGCGTCCGCGCGCAGCCGGCGCAGCACCGCGAGCCCGTCGATGTCGGGCAGCATGACGTCCAGCACCACCGCGTCCGGCCGGAACTCGCGGGCCGCCGCGACCGCGGCGGCGCCGTCCCCGGCGGTGCGCACCTCCCAGCCCTCGTAGCGGAGCACCGCGGTCAGCACCTCGGCCAGGTCGGGCTCGTCGTCCACGACCAGCACGCGGACGGGCGTCCCGTCCGGACGCAGCAGCTCAGGGAGATCTCGGGAAGTCGCGCGCATAGTGGGACCAGCGTCCTCTTCGTTCCTCTGAAGCACCTCTGAGCATCGTATGAATCGTCCGGGCATGCTCTGGTTCAGAGGAAATCGAGAAGTTCGGCTGGCACGGTGTGTCACGGATCGGACGAGAGGAGACTCCGTGAGCACCACCTTGGCCGGGAGGACCGCGACGGGACGGCACCAGGGCGTGCCGCCCGGCGGCGCCCGGGCGCACCCGGCGGCCGTCCTCGCGGTCATCGCCGCGGGCGCGCTCGCCGTGCTCGCGCTGTGGTGGGCGGACACGCCGGACGTCGTGGGCCTGGACGGCGCGCTGACCGGCGCGGGGCGGGTCACCGGGCTGCTGGCCGGCTACGCGATCGCCGTGCTGCTGGCGCTCATGGCCCGCGTCCCGGCGCTGGAGCGCGGGGTCGGCTCCGACCGGCTGGCCCGCTGGCACTCCATGGGCGGCCGGTACACCGTCGGGCTGTGCGTCGCCCACACTCTGCTGATCACCTGGGGATACGCGGTGACCGACGCCACGAACGTCGTCGGCGAGACCGTGACGCTGAACCTGAGCTACCCCGACGTCCTGAAGGCCACCGTGGCCGTGCTGCTGCTGGTGGGCGTCGGGGTCATCTCCGCGCGCGCGGTCAGGCCGCGGGTGCGGTACGAGACCTGGTTCCACCTGCACTTCTACACCTACCTGGCGGCCTACCTGGCGTTCGGTCACCAGCTCGCGACCGGGGAGCAGTTCCAGGGGTCCCGGCTCGCCCAGGCCGCCTGGTACGCCCTCTACATCGGGGTCGCCGTCGTGCTGTTCTGGTACCGGTTCCTCACGCCGCTGCGCCAGTCGTTCCGGCACCGGCTGAGGGTGGGCGAGGTCGTGCGGGAGGGCCCCGGAGTCGTCTCGGTGTACGTCACCGGGCGCCGCCTGGACCGGCTGCGGGCCGAGCCGGGCCAGTTCTTCCGGTGGCGGTTCCTGACCAGGGAGCTGTGGTGGTCCGCCAATCCCTACTCGCTGTCGGCGGCGCCCCGCCACGACCGGCTGCGGATCACCGTCAAGGACCTGGGCGACCAGAGCCGCCAGATCGCCCGCCTGCGTCCCGGCACCCGCGTGCTGGCCGAGGGCCCGTACGGCGCCTTCACCCCCGCCCGCCGCAGGGGCCGCGAGGTGCTGCTGATCGCGGGCGGGGTGGGCATCACCCCGCTGCGCGCCCTGTTCGAGTCGATCCCGGCCGCGCCCGGCGATCTCACCCTGCTCTACCGGGCCAGGAACGCCGAGGACCTGGCGTTCCGCTCGGAGCTCGAGGCGATCGCCGTCCACCGCGGCGCGGCGCTGCACTACTCGGTCGGCCCCCGCGACCGGATCGGCGAGCCGTTCACCGCCGAGACCCTCACCGCGCTCGTCCCCCACCTGACCCGGCACGACGTCTACGTCTGCGGGCCGGCCGGCATGACCAGGGACGTGATCGCGGCCCTGCGCGCCGCCGGAGTGCACAGGCGGCGCGTCCACCACGAGTCTTTCGAGTTCTAGGGGGATCCCATGCGCAGAGCGATGTTCGCCGTGCTCGTCACGGCCGTGGGCCTTGTACTTCTGTTGTCGTTCAAACCGCACGCGATCACCGCCGCGGCGGACCGCCCCGCCGCGTCGTCCCAGGCCGGCGCCGGTCAAGGCGCCGGCGACCTCTCCGCCGCCGGCGGCACGGACGGCGCCGTGACCGGCGGGGACGACGACGAGGGCGACGAGAGCGACGAGGTCGCCCCTCCGGCGGCACGGTCCACGCCGCGGCCGAACGGGCGGAGCGGAACCGGGGGGAACGCCTCATCGGGCGGCAACGGCCGGGTGGTCGCCGGGGACGCCGCCGACACCCGGTGGGGCCCCGTGCAGGTGGAGGTCACGCTGTCCGGTCGCAAGGTGACCGCGATCAGGGTGCTCCGGTCGCCCGACGGCAACCGTCGCGACATCGTCATCAACGAGCGGGCCCTGCCCATCTTGGAGCAGGAGGCGCTGGCCGCCCAGTCCGCCCAGATCGACACCGTCTCCGGCGCCACCTACACCAGCGAGGGGTACGCCCGGTCACTGCAGAGCGCCCTGGACAAGGCGGGCCTGTGATCCGCCACGTCGAGCACGTCATGGGCACGGTCTTCTCCTTCGACGTGCGCGCCCACGGCTGCGACCACGGCGAGCACCACACCGGGGACCACACCGGGGATTACGGCGCCCCGCCCGCACCGGAGGCCGTACGGCGGGCCGTCGCCGAGGCCGTGGCGTGGCTGCGCCGCGTGGACGAGACGTTCTCGACCTACCGGCCGGAAAGCCCGGTCAGCAGGCTCGGCCGGGGCGAGATCGGCCTGGACGACTGCCCGCCGGAGGTGGCCGAGATCCTGGCGATGTGCGCCGAGGCGGCACGGGTGTCCCACGGGTACTTCACGGCCCGCCCCGGCGGGCGGCTGGACCCGTCGGCCATGGTGAAGGGCTGGGCGATCGAGCGGGCCTCACGCGTGCTGACCGGCGCGGGAGCCGTGAACCACTGCGTCAACGGCGGCGGCGACGTCCAGCTCGCCGGGACGGCCGAACCCGGACGCCCCTGGCGCACCGGCATCGCCGACCCCCTCCACCCCGGCCGCCTGGCCGCCGTCGTGGAGTGCCGCTCCGGCAGGCTGGCCGTGGCGACCTCGGGCACGGCCGAGCGCGGGCCGCACATCGTCGACCCGCACACCGGACGGCCGGCGACGGAACTGGCCGCGATCACCCTGGTCGGCGCGTCCCTGACCAGCACCGACGCCTACGCCACGGCCGCCTTCGCGATGGGCGGCGCGGCCCGCGAATGGGTGGAGGGGCTGGCGGGATTCGAGGCGTTCGCGGTGACGGCCTCGGGAGACTCCTGGCACACCCCCGGCTTCCCCGGCGCGGCCCTGCCCGCGCTGAACGGCAGGTGAGCGCCGCGCCGCGGTGGACCTGCCGCACCCGCGGCGCCGGCACAACGCGTTCGTCCTCGCGGTGAGGTGATAGCGGGCCCGAGCCGGGAAGTGAGAACAGGTGAGCGGGGAAGGACGCGCGGTGGGCACGCCCCCCGTGGCGGCCGTCGAGCGCCCGTCTACTGTGAGACGGATCGCGCGGGAGGATGACCAGGCACGCCGTCCGGCCGGCCCCGCGCAGGACGCACGCTCCGCCGACGCAGGAGAGGTCCCATGAACCGGCTGAAGGACGCCACGAGCCCGTACCTGCTGCAGCACGCGGACAATCCCGTCCACTGGCATCAATGGGGCGAGGACGCCTTCGCCGAGGCCCGCGAGCGCGACGTGCCGCTGCTGATCTCCGTCGGCTACTCGGCCTGCCACTGGTGCCACGTCATGGCCCACGAGTCCTTCGAGGACGCCGAGACGGCCAAGATGATGAACGAGCTGTTCGTGAACGTCAAGGTCGACCGCGAGGAGCGTCCCGACGTGGACGCCGTCTACATGAGCGCCACCACCGCGATGACCGGCCAGGGCGGCTGGCCGATGACCGTGTTCGCCACCCCCGACGGCCATCCCTTCTACGCCGGCACCTACTTCCCTCGACGGCGCTTCCAGCAACTGCTGGCCGGGGTGTCGCAGGCATGGACCGGGCAGCGCGACGCCGTGCTCGCCCAGGGGTCCCAGGTGGTCGACGCGCTGAGCCAGGGGGCGGACCTGCCGCGCGGGTCCACGCCGACGCGCGAGGTGCTGGAAGGGGCGGTGCAGGACCTCTCCCGCACCTTCGACCCGGCCCGCGGCGGGTTCGGCGGCGCGCCCAAGTTCCCGCCCTCGATGGTGCTGGAGTTCCTGCTCAGGCACGGCACCCCCCGCGCGCTGTCGATGGCCGACAAGACGCTGGAGGCGATGGCGCGCGGCGGCATGTACGACCAGCTCGCCGGGGGCTTCGCCCGTTACAGCGTCGACGCCGGCTGGGTGGTCCCGCACTTCGAGAAGATGCTCTACGACAACGCCCTGCTGATGCGGGTGTACGCCCACTGGTGGCGCGCCTCGGGGTCCCCGCTGGCCAGGCGCGTCGCGCTGGAGACCGCCGAGTGGCTGCTGCGCGAGCTGGGCACCCAGGAGGGCGGCTTCGCCTCGGCCCTGGACGCCGACAGCGAGGGCGAGGAGGGCAGGTTCTACGTCTGGACGCCCCAGCAGTTGCGGGAGGAGCTGGGCGAGGAGCCCGGCGCCTGGGCCGCCTCGGTGTTCTCGGTGGCCGAGGAGGGCACCTTCGAGCACGGCTCCTCGGTGCTGCAACTGCTGTCGGACCCGGTCGACCAGGCGATGCTGACCGACGTCCGCAAAGCGCTGCTCAAGGCCCGCTCGGCCCGGGTGCGGCCCGTCCGCGACGACAAGGTGGTGGCCGCCTGGAACGGGCTCGCCATCGCCGCCCTGGCCGAGGTAGGCGCGCTGTTCGACCGGCGCGACCTGGTGGGCGCGGCGCGCGCCGCCGCCGAGCTGCTCGTCCGGGTGCACCTGCACGGCTCACGCCTGGCCCGCACCTCCCGGGACGGCCGGGTGGGCGCCAACGCGGGAGTGCTGGAGGACTACGCCGACGTCGCCGAGGGGTTCCTCGCCCTGTACGGGGTCACCGGGGAGTCGCGGTGGTTCCGGGAGGCGGGCGCCCTGCTGGACACGGTGCTCGACCGGTTCCCCGACGGGCGCGGCGGGTTCTACGACACCGCCGACGACGGCGAGCGGCTGTTCCAGCGCCCCCAGGACCCGACCGACGGGGCGACGCCGTCGGGGCAGTTCGCCGCGGCCGGGGCCCTGCTGACGTACGCGGCGCTCACCGGGTCGGAACGTCACAGAGAGGCCGCCGAGGCCGCCCTGGGCACGGTCACGACGCTCGCCGACCAGCACGCGCGCTTCGCCGGATGGGGGCTGGCCGTGGCCGAGGCCGCCCTGGCCGGGCCGGTCGAGGTCGCGATCACCGGCGCCCTCGACGACCCGCGCACCTCCGCGCTGCACCGCGCCGCGCTCATGGCGGGCGTCCCGGGCACGGTGATCGCTCTCGGCGACGCCGGGGTGCCGCTGATGGAGGGCCGCGGCCTGGTCGACGGCCGGCCGGCCGCGTACGTCTGCCGCAACTTCGCCTGCCGCATGCCGGTGACCACCCCCGCCGACCTCACCCGCACCCTCCGCGAAGCCACTGCCCCTTGATCTTCAGAACGCCCACCTGTGTACCAGTGCCGACCTATACGAGCGTCAGCCGACCAGACACAGGTAGCCGGACATCACCCATCCCGCGCGTCCAGGGTCGCCGTCCACATGCCCGAAGCGCCAGTACGCCGTCCTCCGACTCACGACGAACCTCTCACCGACCCGTAGATGTCCCAGCAATTCGCCACCACGCACCTGGCCGGGCTGGCTCAGAATCGATCTGTCCCGCATCGAGCACTGGCGATAGATGGGCCGTCCCTCGACGGATCGGATCCGGCCGGCGTCATCGCCGGTCAGTAGCGGTAGCCATACCACCGAACTCAGCGCGAGCGCTCCTAGAAGTGCCACGACAATGACAACGGCTGTCCGTGGCGAGGAGAGCAGAGCCACGGGCCGCCGTCGACGAGGTCCCCGCGCCTGAGGCGGCGCCTCCTGTGGCGGGGGACTCTCGATGCCCGGGCCGGTCATCGGCTCCACGCCCCTTGGCGCTCCCTCTGGCGGGGGAATCTCGATCGCCACAGCTGAGAGCCGGGCGGCGTGGGCCTCCTGCGCGCCTTTCCAGAGTTCGCACCACTCCCGCCTATCAACGATCTTGAAATAGTCGAGAATGATGGCGATTTTGTCCCATTCTGGGACCGTCTTGCGGTTTTTCAGCCATCCACGGATGGTGTTGGCCTTCAGGCGTAGTTCGGGAGAGTTCCGTTCGCTATACGTTTGGAGCTTGGGGAGCGTCCCCTTTCCTTTGGAGTCAACAAGACAATTTAGCCGATCATAGAAGTCGTTGATCGGATCCGGTCCGGACAACATGCGCCACAGTCTGCCAAACCTGGTTCAGTGCCGCTACTTGGACATATGCCCCGTTCAGCGCGCGAATCGCACCGACTCGGCGCGATTCGTACGGCTTTTCACATTTCAGCTTGCATGCATGGCTTCCGGCTGCCAAGGTTTCCACCGTCGCTGAACGGTGCGACATTTCCCGAAACGCGACTCGCCCTCCGCGCATCCTCGGAATGCCCATCGAGGAAAGGCCATGGCGGGCCCCGCGACGACCAGAAAGGATCTTCATGAAGATATCCGCGCGACTACGCGCCGCCGCTGTCGCCGGTTCGTCGGTACTGCTGTTCGGCGGTCTGACGACGAGCACCGACTCCACGGCCCTCGCCCAGTCGTCCTCCAGCACGGCTTCCGCGATGCAGCGGGAGAAGCTGATGGTCTTCTATGCCACCAAGGCGCCCTGTACCATCCTGACGAACTACGGCCACCCGGCCATCGCCTGGCAGGTCCCGGCGGGCGCCCATCTGGTGTGGCGGTACAACATCGACGCAACCTGGGCGATGGTCTCCCAGCCGGCTCGCGAGGCTTCCGCCGGCTTCCCCTGGTGGGGTGTGACCCAACGTTCCTGCCTCGGAAACTCGATTCAGCAGAAGGAATACCCCGCAGGCGTCCCCGTACCGAGCTCGATCCTCACGGGGCGTTCCCAGAGGGAGAGCGGATGGCGGCCGGTGCGGTGGAACGTCTCGCCCAGCCCCGTCGCCCGCAGAGGGGTTACGGTGACGCGGAATGCCACTCTGCGCGACCCCGCTCACTTCGTGCTCGGCAACATACCGGCGACCTGGCAGGTGGACGTCACGGCGACGCCGTCCTCCACCAGTTGGTGGGTCAAGGTGTACGTACCGGCCCTCGCCCGCTGGGGCTATATCGAGCGCAATGCGCTCTCGTAACCCTTGAGCAGACGCTCCGACCACAACTCGGTCCGTCGGGCTTGAAGGAATGGTCTCGTCAGGGGGGTTGCCCGAACCAGCGGTCGCCGCCATGGGGATGGTAGAAGACCGAGCCAGGAGGTCTCCACCTGCCTGCCGGCCCTCGTTGGCACCGGCTCGAGGACCAGGCTGAGTGGGAGGTGAGTTCGTCTCACCTCCCACTCAGCTCTGCGCGGTCGTATCTCAGGTCA
Source organism: Sphaerisporangium sp. NPDC005289 (assembly GCF_040607455.1). NCBI lineage: Bacteria > Bacillati > Actinomycetota > Actinomycetes > Streptosporangiales > Streptosporangiaceae > Sphaerisporangium > Sphaerisporangium sp. NPDC005289. Next base: position 122,495 of record NZ_JBEXGS010000006.1, on the reverse strand, counting down.
TGCCGTTGTCCATGGTCACAGCCGGGTGATCAGGCGGGCTGGAACTTCTCCCAATCACTGACGGTCGTCTGGCGCGCCCGCAGCATCCCCTTGTCGGCGCCGGTGTACCCCATCTCGGCGGACACGTACTTGTTGTTGAACAGGGACTTGATGGTGCAGTAGGACTGGGTGCAATCGACCCAGAACTTCTCCCAGTCGTTGACGTTGAGCCCGCGCGCCCGGAGAAGGCCCATGAAGCGGCCCGTGTAGCCCATCTCGGCGGTCACATAACGCTTGGCGGCCAGCGAATAGATCGTCCAGTACGAGCCTTCGTTGCAGATTCTGAACTTCTCCCACTCACCGGTGGAGCCGGACCGGGCGCGAAGCACGTTGTTGGTGTCCCCCTCGTACTTCAGTTCGGCGCTGACCCGAAGGAAGCCGGCGCCGATGGAGGCCAGGCCCCCCTCCGAGCAGTTTCCGGCGACCTTGGCACTCGTGCCGCCGCGCTGCGCCGCGAGCTGGGCCAGGTTGATGACCTTGCCGCCCGCCGGGGCCGACGCCGCGGCCGTGCCGGCGAACCCCGCGGGCGCCGCGGCCAGCACGACCACCCCCGCCGCCACAGCCAGGCCGCACGCGCGGAAGCCGTTGGTGAATCTCACGTTTTCCCCATTTCGACGATCTTCTGCGACTACCTGCCGCGATCAAGCGGCCGCCGGAAACGGTATGGGCGGGCGGACCCGTGGCTCGATGGACAAATACCGCCCGCATGTGCGCATTTCTCCCTTATCGGGAGCGTGAAGATCGTACGGCGGCGTCAGCCGGGCGGGAGGTCCGCGGGGAGGTCGTCGGGCCCCTGCTGGTCGGGCGGGTTTGGCGGGTTGGGGCCGCCGTCCGGGCCGCCCTCGGGGCCGCCGCCGTTCGGGTCTCCGTCGGGGGCGTTCCGCGCGTCGGGACGGTCGCCGTCCGGGCCGCCCGGGTCATGGCTCGGCGGGGTCGCGTCCGGCAGGCCGTTCGGGCCGTCCGGCCCGTCCGGGCCCGCCGTCGGCTGGTCGGTGGGCGGGGAGCCGGTGTCGCGGTCGGCGTTCCAGCCGGTGTCGCCCCAGCCGCCCCAGCCGTCGCGGCCGTAGGGGTCGTAGGAGGCCGAGCCGGGGAAGTCCTCCACCGGCTTGCCGGCCATCGCCTCGGACATGAACGCCCGCCACACCTGCGCGGGCAGCGACCCGCCGAACAGGGCGCCGTACCCGGGGACGCTCACGGTCTTGTTGTCGTCGCGGAACATGTTCACCGCGGCGGACAGTTGCGGGGTGTACCCCACGAACCACACCGCGCTGGAGGAGTCGCTGGTGCCGGTCTTGCCCGCCACTGGACGGTCGTACAGGCGGGCCGCGGTGCCGGTGCCGCTCTGGACGACCTGCTGCATCGCGTAGGTGGCGTCGGCGGCGGTGGCCTCGCTGAAGGCACGCACCCCCGGGACGGTGAACTTCCTGGTCTTGCCCTTGGCGTCGGTCACCGAGCGGATGACGTGCGCCTCCTTGTGGACGCCGCCCGCGGCGAACGTGGCGAACCCCGACGCCTGCTGGACGGCGCTCACCGACGCCGTGCCGAGGGGGAAGGTCGGGAAGTCCTTCTGCTTGGCGATCTGCTCGGCCGGGATGCCCGCCGCCTCGGCGGCCGCGGCGACCTTCCTCAGCCCGACCTTCTGCGCGAGGTCGACGAAGGCGGTGTTCACCGAGTTGCGGGTGGCCTCCACCAGGTCGATGGCCGAGCCGTAGGAGGCGCCGCCGGAGTTCGGGATGGGCTGCTTGGCCGAGGCCACCCTGATCGGGGAGTTGCCCTCCACCCGGGTGTTGAGGTCAAGGCCGTCCTCCAGCGCGGCGGCCAGCGTGTACGGCTTGAAGGTGGACCCGGCCTGCACCTTGGCCGAGAAGGCGTTGTCGTACTGGTTGGCGGCGTAGTCCCTGCCGCCGTAGAAGGCGACGACCTCACCGGTGCCGGGCGCGACGGCCGCGAGCCCGGTGCGCACCTTCTTGGAGGTGTCCTCGGGCAGGGTCTCCTCGACGGCGCGCTCGGCGGCGGCCATGAGCTTCTTGTCGAACGTCGTGGTGATCTTCAGGCCGCCCTGCTGAATGTCCTCGTCGGACAGGCCCCTGCGGTTCAGCTCGGCCCGCACCTGGGCCAGGACGTACCCCTTCTGCCCGTTGAGCGAGAGCGGGTTCTTCAGCTTGGCGAGCGTGGGGAAGCTCAGCGAGGCCGCCTCGGCGGGGTCGAGCGCACGCGTCTCGACCATGGCCTTGACCACCGCCTGCCAGCGGGCCTGCGCGGCGGAAAGGTCGGCGCCGCGGGGGGCGGCGAAGCGCGACGGCTGCTGGATCACCGCCGCCAGGTAGGCCCCCTGGGCGGCGGTCAGCTTGTCGACGTCCTTGCCGAAGTAGGCCTGCGCGGCGGCCTGGACGCCGTACGCGCCCCGGCCGAAGTAGATGGTGTTGAGGTACTGCTCCAGCACCCAGGACTTGGACCTCGACTGGTCGACCTTGAGCGCGATCATGATCTCTTTGAGCTTGCGCACGGCCGACCGCTCCTGGCTCAGCCCGCTGTAGTAGTTGCGGACGAGCTGCTGGGTGATCGTCGAGCCGCCCTGGATCTGGTTGCCGGTTACCGTCGACCACATGGCGCGGGCCGTGCCCTCGATCGACACGCCCTGGTCCTGGTAGAACGTGCGGTTCTCGACGGCGATGACCGCGTCGCGGACCACCTGGGGCACCTTGTCGATGTCCACGTTCTTGCGGTTGACGCCCTGCCGGGCGAGCACGGTCTTGCCGTCGCGGTAGTAGATCAGCGAACCCTGCGCGGTCGCGTCCTTCTGGGTGGTGTCCGGGATCGGCGTGAGCACCCAGGCCACGGCGAACAGGGCGGCCAGGCAGAGCACGACGATGCCACCGGCGATCACGAAGCGGCGGAGGAGACGCCGCCTGAAACGGCGCTTCCTGTCTGCGTCCCGCACGGCGCAACCCCCGATCTACTGCTCAGCAAACCCCCGTAAGCTGGGCGGATCGTCCTACGGTAAACGATACGTAACGGTGCGCCGTCCGTCGAGCGGTGGGGTCCGTTCAGCGGCCGCGGCGGTCGTTCAGCGGTCGCGGCGGCGTGGGACCTCCGCCACCAGGGGCAGCACCCGGTAGGCGACCGGCGTGTCCAGCGCGATCACCGACGACGTGCGCACCACCCCCTCGACGTCCACGATCAGGTCGATGACCCGTTGCAGGTCGGCGTTACTCCGCGCGACCACACGGCACAGCATGTCACCACCGCCCGTGATCGTGTGGACCTCCAGCACTTCCGGTATGGAGGCGAGCAGCCCCGCGACGGGCTCGTGGCCGCTGACCTGTCTGATCTGGAGGGTGACGAACGCGGTCACCTGGTAGCCGAGCGCGGCAGGGTCCACGTCCGGGCCGAACCCGGTGATCACGCCGCTCGCCGTCAGGCGGTCCATCCTCGCCTGCACCGTGCCGCGCGCCACCCCGAGCCTGCGCGACGCCTCCAGGATGCCCACGCGCGGCTCGGCGGCGAGCAGCGCGATCAAACGGGCGTCCAGCTCATCGATCGTCATGGTGTACAGGATTACCGGCGTTTCCGGCTCTCCGCTAGGCAATCTGCCCACCATTTCGGGTAACACTTGCGCATTCCAGCCATCTAGCCGGAAAGTGGCCCCATGAGCGATGTGTTTCCCGTACACGGCATGGACTCGGTGGTGTTCGCCGTGGGCAACGCCAAGCAGGCGGCCCACTACTACTCCTCGGCCTTCGGTATGCGCCTGGTCGCGTACAAGGGCCCCGAGACGGGAAGCCGGGACGAGGTGGCGTACGTGCTCACCTCCGGCAGCGCGCGCTTCGAACTGCGCGGCTCGGTGCGCCCCGGCACCGAGATCGCCCGGCACGTGACCGAGCACGGAGACGGCGTCATCGACCTGGCGCTGGACGTGCCCGACGTCGAGGCCGCCTACGCGCACGCGGTCGCCGCCGGCGCCCGCGGCCTGGCCGAGCCGCACGTCGTCGAGGACGAGCACGGCAAGGTCGTCATGGCCGCCATCGCCACCTACGGCCAGACCCGCCACACCCTGGTCGACCGCGCCAACTACAGCGGCGTCTACCTGCCCGGCTACGTCGCCGCCGCCCCGCTGGTCGAGCCGCCGGACAAGCGGTACTTCCAGGCCATCGACCACTGCGTGGGCAACGTCGAACTCGGCCGGATGGACGAGTGGGTGGAGTTCTACAAGCGCGTCATGGGCTTCACCAACATGGCCGAGTTCATCGGCGACGACATCGCCACCGAGTACTCCGCGCTGATGTCCAAGGTCGTCGCGAACGGCACCCGCAAGGTCAAGTTCCCGCTGAACGAGCCGGCGGTCAGCCGCAAGAAGTCGCAGATCGACGAGTACCTGGAGTTCTACGGCGGGCCCGGCGTCCAGCACATCGCCCTGGCCACCAACGACATCGTGCGCACCGTCGAGCGGATGCGCGCCGCCGGGGTGGAGTTCCTGGACACGCCCGACTCCTACTACGACGACCCCGCGCTGCGCGCCCGCATCGGCGAGGTCCGCGCGCCGATCGAGGAGCTGAAGCGGCACCGCATCCTGGTGGACCGCGACGAGGACGGCTACCTGCTGCAGATCTTCACCAAGCCGGTGCAGGACCGTCCCACGGTGTTCTTCGAGTTCATCGAGCGGCACGGCTCCCTCGGCTTCGGCAAGGGCAACTTCAAGGCGCTGTTCGAGGCCATCGAGCGCGAGCAGGCCAGGCGCGGCAACCTCTGACCCTCCCGCGCGGCCATGCCCTCCCATGGCCGCGCCTTCCCTGCGGCCATGACCCCCCACGTGGCCGTGCACCCAAAGCGGCCATGACCCCCCACATGGCCGTGCACCACATGCGGCCATGCCCCCCGACATGGCCGTGCACCACGCACGGCCGCGCCGCGCGCGCGGCCGTGGACGGCGCCGAACCGGGGCACGCCCCCGCCCCGGTTTGGCGCCACCGCTTCCCGGCGATCAGTCACCCATGAGATCACCAGGAGGCGGACCGTACGACGGCCCCCCGGACGAGCCGCACGAGCCGCACGGGGGGCCGCCGTATGGGACCCCGGAGACCCCCTACGGCCCCGCGGGGCCGTCCGGCGCGCGCCCCTGGGAGGGGTACGACCAGGGCGGACCGCCGTACGGGCCCTGGGGCGCCCCGCTCGGCGGGCGCTGGCGCCGGCTGTTCGCCGGGCTGCTGGACCTCGTGATCGTCAGTGTGCTGACCTCCCCGTTCTCCACGACCCTGACCGTGCGGGCCGCCGACGGCAGCCTGGAGGCCGTCCGCACCGTCAACGGACTGGGCGTCGCGGTCGTCTGGTTCCTGTACTACTGGCTGCTCACGGCCTTCTGGAACGGCCAGACCGTCGGCAAGAGGCTGTTCCGCCTGCGGGTCGTGCAGTTCCCCACCCAAGAGCGGGTCTCGGCCGGGCAGGTGGCGGTCCGCGAGATCGTCTACGGGGTCTTCGGCGTGGTGTGCTGCCTGGGCCTGGTCGACCTGCTGTGGATCCTGTTCGACGGAAAAAAGCAGGCCCTGCACGACAAAGCCGCCTCCACCATTGTCGTAGACGCCTGATGACCTGCGGTTCTTCACGTAGGCTGCCTGACATGCAGCTCAAGGGTCCACGGCGGATGACCACCGCCCTGCTGTCGGCCGGCGTCGTCGTGCTGAACGCCTGCGCGCCCTCGAACGGGGCGACCGCGCCCCGCGAGGCGCCCGACGCCCGGTCGTCGAAGGACGGCACGATCGGCGCGGCCGGCATCGGCGACGCCGACTTCCCCACCGACGGCAACGGCGGCTACGACGTCGAGCACTACGGGCTGCGGCTCTCCTACGACCCGGCGGCGAAGAACCTCTCGGGCACCGCGGAGGTCAGGGCCCGCGCCACGCAGGGCCTGTCCCGCTTCGACCTCGACCTGCACGGCTTCACCGTCCACAAGGTCAGCGTGGACGGACGGCCCGCCACCTTCACCCGCAAGGGCGACGAACTGGTCATCGACCCGGCCGCCATGCTGGCCAAGGGCGCGGTGTTCACGGTCGCCGTCGACTACGGCGGCCGGCCCGACCCCGTCCGCAACTCCTCCAACCTGGGCACCTACGGCTTCATCCCCACCAAGGACGGCGCGTTCGTCACCAGCGAGCCCAACGGCGCCAGGACCTGGTTCCCGTGCAACGACCACCCCGCCGACAAGGCGACCTACGACTTCGACGTCACGGTGCCGAGCGGCATCACGGTCGTCGCCAACGGCGAGATGCGCGGCGCCCCGGTCACCTCGGGCGGTCGCTCCAGCTTCTCCTGGAGCGAGACGCACCCGATGGCGAGCTACCTGGCGACGATCACGCTCGGCAAGTTCGACGTCAAGACCGGCCGCTCACCCGGCGGCATCCCGGTGTACGCCGCCACCGACCCGGCCTTCCGCGACGACCTCGGCTTCCTGTTCAAGACTTCGGGCAAGGTCACCGACTACTGGTCCACGGTGTTCGGGCCCTACCCGTTCTCCTCGACCGGCGGGGTCATCGACGACTTCTCGGCCGGCTACGCGCTGGAGAACCAGACCAAGCCCATGTACGGCGGCTTCCAGCCCGACCAGGGCATCATCGCCCACGAACTGGCCCACCAGTGGTTCGGCGACAGCCTGAGCATCACCCGGTGGAAGGACCTGTGGCTGAACGAGGGCTTCGCCACCTACGCCGAGTGGCTGTGGAGCGAGCACAACGGCGGCACCACCGCCGACAAGACCTTCCAGGACTACTACTCGGCCAAGGAAGCGCCGATGTGGAAGTACCCCCCGGGCGCCGCCCAGCGCGATGACCTGTTCAACAACTCGGTCTACGTCCGCGGCGCCATGACCCTGCAGGCCCTGCGCCGTCAGATCGGCGACGAGACCTTCTTCAAGCTCCTGCGCACCTGGACCGACGAGCACCGCTACGGCGGCGTCACCACCGCCGACTTCGTCACCCTCGCCGAAAAACTCAGCGGCAAGCCCCTGACCCCCCTCTTCGACGCCTGGCTCTACAAACCCACCCGCCCCACCCTCCAGTAGCCGCGCCGGTCGGCGGCCTCGTGTATCGATCACAAAGAGTGATCGTCCTCCACGGAGAGATTCTCCTCCGAGCGTTCCGCGAGATCGGGCTCCGCCTCAAGTAACCCGACGAATGGCAGGTCACGCACGATCAGCCGCTCGGCGGACGAGTCGCCGGCGATGATCTCGGCGTTCCTGAGCTCGAGCCTCCATCGGGCCCAGACGGTCTTGCCGTGGCGACCGGCGAGCGGAGTGATGCCGTGATCGTGTGCGAGGGCGGCGACGATGGCGAGGCCGCGTTCGTGGAGGGCATCGAGGCCAAGGTCCAGGTGACGCGGCCGGTCGGGGCCGTGATCGGTAACGCGGACGCAGAACTCTCCCGGCACGGCCCACAAGGAGAGCCGGATCGGGGCCTCTCCGTAGGTCACCGCGTTCGCCAGCAATTCACTGACGACCAGAACGATGTCATCCGCGAGATCCCGAAGGTCCCAGGCGTTCAGGGTGTCGACGACGAGTCGACGGGCCTTGCTGACCATCGACAGATCGTGCGGCAGGTCCCAGCAGACGGTGCGAAGACCGTCAGGCGTCTCTGGCATCAAGGCTCCTTGCCGAGTGCGTGACGTATGCAGCGGTGAGTGAGTCGTCCGGCCGGAGCGGTCGGCCACGAGCGAGGAAACGCCGGCTTCGCCGCCCAGCCACGTGATCTGTTCGGCCTCGCGCATCAGGCGACGCAGCTCGTCCGTGTCCCGCGCCTGAACGATCACCGCCTCCGGGGCAGGCCAGGTGGCGAGGGCGTAGAAGCGGCGCGTACCCACGCCGTACAGGACCGTCCATCCGGGCTCCAGCAGGTCCAACTGGCGGGCGGCGGCTCGTTCCGACAGGTCCCACTGCCGCCGGGCGACCTGCTCGAACCCCGCCCCCTGCCGATGCCGCCCCTTCGGCCGCACCTGGTGCCCGTACCTGGTCACACGGCCACCCCGTACCGGTATGGCTCGTCCCTGTTGGGACTCCATGGCGGCAATATGCATTGATATGACACGTTATCGGCGCCCGAGAATCGAGAGTTGTGCCTGTATCTGCAGCTCTGCATCCACACAGTCGGCCAACGCATACAAACAGCGCGCGCGTTTCCATTAGTGTTTCGCATTAGGTCGCACCCTCCGACGTGCGATCAGGATCCCGCCAGGCGAGGCAACGCCTGGCAGGACTTCCCTTCGCACGTCATACTGCTGCGGGCGCCAGTTTTATGCAATACCCAAATCGCAATATCTATAATTATCCAATGCGCGGCTTTCGAGAGAGAAAAAACGATTTGCACAGAGGAGTGGAGTGATGGCGGCACAGAGCCCCACACTGAAACGACGTCAACTATCCGCCACCCTCCGTCAGCTGAGGGAGGAAAGCGGACTTACATCCACTGAAGCCGCCAAGCGTCTCGAATGGACCCCCAGCAAGCTGACAAGGATCGAACGCAATGAGTGGAAGTTGCCCAACGTCCACGACATCCGCCTCCTGCTCGACCTTTACGGTGTGACCGATCGGCATGAACGAGAGGCTCTCCTCATCCTCGCTCGCGAATCACGCCAACGGGGCTGGTGGGCGGACTACAAGGATGTGTTTCGCACCAACCTCCCAGCTTTCGAGGTTGGCGCCTCCCTGATCCGAACGTATGAGGCCACCCTCGTTCCTGGACTGCTTCAAACACCGGCGTACACTGCGGCGGTCTTCCGAGGCGGCCAGGTACTCGATGTAGCCGTCGTCAACCGCCATGTCGAAGCGAGGATCACCCGCCAGAAGATCCTCAGCCGTGAGGAGCCGCCCTCGCTGCTGGCGATCATCGATGAGGCAGCGTTGCTGAAGGCGATAGGCGGACGAGAAGTGATGCATGCCCAGCTTCGACACCTCATCGAGATGGCATCCCGGCCGAACATCACCATTCAAGTCATCCCAAACGCCATTGGCGCACATCCGGCACTGACCGGAGGCCCTTTCGTCATCCTGGACTTTCCGAGCGATCCGAGCGTGGTCTACATGGCGACGGCAACCGACAGTCTCTGGCTGGATAGACCCGAGGAGTACCAGCGGTATAGCCTGATATTCACCCATGTGTCGACGTTGGCGCTCTCCGCAGAGGAGTCGACGCAGCTCATAGCCGCGCTCATGGACCCAGGGACGAGGTAGGCGAAACATGGATCAAGGCATGCTCGCCTGGCAGAAGAGCAGCCACAGCGGAACCGATGACAACTGCGTCGAGGTAGCACATCTTCCCCTAGGAGATCTGGCCGTCCGGGACAGCAAGAACCCCACCGGCCCGGTGCTGCGCTTCACCGCCGGCGAGTGGCGAGCTTTCATCAGTGACACGAAGACCGGCCGGTTCGCCACCCCATAGCGTTCAGGGGTGGGCCAGGCGAGATAGGCGGAGCGTGGATCTCTGCCCTCACCAACGCGCAGTAGGGGCTGATCAAGGCTTCCGACAGTCCCTTAATCCGGAATCCGGACTGCATTATGGGACATCTCGCCCACCTCATCGGCATTGGTACGTTGCGTGCTGGCATGTTGCGTAGAGTTGTGCGGACCATCCCAGCGTCAGCGGAAGGCACCATGGCGGAGAACGGTCCGGTTGCGAGCCAGTCGAAAGACTTCTTCATCACTTACAACGGGAAGGATGAGGACTGGGCGACGTGGATCGCCGGAGCACTTGAGACCGCCGGATACACCATCACCATTCAGGCATGGGATTTCCGCCCTGGCGATAACTTCATGACAGAGATGGATCACGCTCTGGCGACCTGTCGGCGCACTCTAGGTGTGCTCTCGCCCAACTATCTCGCTTCTCTCTTCACCCGAGCAGAGTGGACGGCGGCCTATCGCCAAACGTTGCTCGGTGAACCTCGGCGGTTCATTCCGGTGAGGGTCGCCGAATGCGACGTCGCCCCATTGCTCGGGCCGTTGGTCTACATCGACCTGGTAGGCGTGGCGGAGAACGAGGCCCGCGATCGACTGCTGGCCGGCGTCGCCGACACGGTGAGCCGAGTACCCCGAGACCCCCGATTTCCAGGCGCTTCGGACCGTTGATCCCGGTAGAAGCAGGTCAGGCGGCGGAGCCCAGGAGATTCTGTGTCGGATACCGAATACAGTGCGGAGTTCTTCGTCAGTCACGCGGACACCGACGTGCAGTGGGCGGAGTGGATCGCGGCCGAACTGGAAGGCGCCGGATACGGGGTGATCCTCAAGGCGTGGGACATCCGGCCCGGGGACAACCGCCTCGACAAGATCGATGAGGCGCTGTCCACCTGCCGCCACACCCTCTACGTCCTGTCCGCCGAGCATGACGCGGATGTGGCCGCCCGCACCGCCGCCCAGTACCAAGAACTCCAGGGCAAGGAACGAGCCCTGATCCCCGTCCGGGTGGACGAGGGCGATGGCGACATCCCGCCGACGATAGCGGCGCTCGTGCCGATCGACCTCCGCGGCGTGGACGACGAGGAGGAGGCCCGGCGCCGGTTGCTGGCGGGGGTAGCCGACCGCGCGGAACGGGTCGCACGAGAAGGCTTCCCCAACAGGTCCGCGAAGCGGGTCCGATTTCCTGGCGCCGAGCAGGAGGTGTACGAACTTCGCGGGCACCGTCCGGACCCGCGTTTCATCGGACGCGATGACACGCTGGCCGATCTCTACCGTGCACTGCGGGCGAACCGTCCGACTTCCGCCGTCCAGGCGATCACCGGCCTGGGCGGGATGGGCAAGACCCAGGTCGCCGTCGAATACGCCTTTCGGCACGGTGTCGCGTACGACGTGGTGTGGTGGGTGCGGGCCGAGGACCCGACCACGCTGCGGGGAGACTACGCTGAGCTTGCCACCGAGCTGGATCTGCCGTTCGAGCAGGACGACCAGGCGATAGCGGCGCTTCGCCAGTCACTGCGCCGCCGCAAGAACTGGCTGCTGATCTTCGACAACGCCGAGGACCCTGATGAGCTCCTACCGCTGCTCCCTGAGCGGCACATGGGGCATGTGCTCATTACCTCTCGGCGGCCGGAATGGCCGCATGCGGAACTCCGGCACCTCGACGTCCTCCCCGTCCCCGCCGCGTTGAACTATCTGCGGCAGTGGGGACGGGTGTCTAGCGCTGACACGGCAAGGGACCTGGCAGAGGCCCTCGGATGTCTGCCGCTGGCGCTGGCCCAGGCGGCGAGCGTCATCGCGGACGGAATGGCCGCCACCGACTACCTCGACCAGCTCCACAAGCAGTCGCCGGAGCTGTTCACGCGGGGACCCACCGGGAACCACCAGGCGACGATCGCGTCCACCTGGCGGGTGTCCTTCGGCCGCCTGGCCGACCGGTCCCCGGCCGCCGTGGCCCTGTTACGCCTCGCCGCGTTTCTCGGAGCCGAGGCGATCCCGCTGGCCCGGCTCGTTCCCGTACCGGGCATGCCTGCCGACTTGGCCGAGGCGCTGACCGACCCGTTCCGCCGTACCGAGGCCACGCAGTCCCTCCGGGAGTACTCTCTGGCCAAAACCGGTGACGGCCTCATGTCGATCCATCGCATTGTGCAAGCCGTCACGCGCACCGAACTCGCCGCCGACGAAGCTCTCTGGGCCGGGTTTGCGCTCGCGACTATGAGCACCACGTTTCCCATTGAGGTTCGTGACCCCACGTCTTGGCCGACGTGTGAAACGATGCTCGCCCACGCTCTTTCGAGTGCACAACACTCCCAGCGACTCCACATCGACATCACGGAGACCATCGACCTGCTGGATCGGGTTGCGCGATACCTCCTGGCTCGAGGAAGGTCTGACCAGGCGGCCGCGGTGGTCGAGGACGCGCTGGCCTTAGCCAAATCGCTTCCCACCGATGCGCTTGAGTATCTTCGCTGCCGCAACACCCAGGGACTGATCCTGCTGAGTCAGGGCAACCATCACAAGGCTCGGCAAGCGCAGGAGGAGGTGTATCAGGCCCGGATACAGCAACTCGGAGAAGACCATGGAGACACGCTGCGGGCTGGCCGAGATCTTGTTGAGGCCCTCTTTCACCAAGGTAAATGGACCGAGGCCACTCATCTACAGGATCGACTCGTCGACGAATTCACCGCGGTCCTCGGCTCGGAGGACCTAGAAACGGTCACCGCTTCCGCTTACCAGGCAACTCTCCTTCGCAGTGCCGGACAGTATCGACAGGCCCACCTCCTGGAGGGGCGGGTTCTGGAAGTGCGTCGCCGTGTCCTCGGCGACGAACACCCCGACACCCTCAAAGCGACCTCCAACCTCGCCGCCACCCTCCGCGAACTGGGCGAGTACGAACACGCCCGCACCCTCGAAGAACAGGTGCGCGACGCTCTCCGCCGACTCTTCGGCGACGAACACCCCGACACCCTCAAAGCGGGCGGCAACCTTGCCACCACCCTCCGCGCACTGGGCGAGTACGAACACGCCCGCACCCTCCAAGAACAGGTGCGCGACGCTCTCCGCCGACTCTTCGGCGACGAACACCCCGACACCCTCACCGCGATCGCCAACCTTGCCGCCACCCTCCGCGCACTGGGCGAATACGAACACGCCCGCACCCTCCAAGAACAGGGGCGCGACGCACGCCGCCGACTCCTCGGCCACGAACACCCCGACACCCTCACCGTGACCGGCAACCTCGCCATCACCCTCCGCGCACTGGGCGAGTACGAACACGCCCGCACCCTCGATGAACAGGTGCGCGACGCTCTCCGCCGAATCCTCGGCGACGAACACCCCGACACCCTCAAAGCGACCGGCAACCTCGCCACCACCCTCCACGAACTAGGCGAATACGAACACGCCCGCACCCTCGAAGAACAGGTGCGCGACGCACGCCGCCGAATCCTCGGCGACGAACACCCCGACACCCTCACCGCGACCGGCAACCTCGCCACCACCCTCCACGCACTGGGCGAATACGAACACGCCCGCACCCTCCAAGAACAGGTGCGTGACGCCAGTCGCCGAATCCTCGGCGACGAACACCCCAACACCCTCACCGCGACCGCCAACCTCGCCGCCACCCTCCACGCACAAGGCGAATCGGCGAAAGCGCAGTCCTTGCTCTTCGAAGCCCTCACTGCCAGTCAGCGGGCCTACGGCAAGAAGAACACGGTCACATCCCGTATCGCCTGGCAGCTGGTGTCTCTCCTTGACGCGCCTCATGAAGCGAACAGGAAGAAATCCGTCGTCATTGAGAACCTCTCCTGGCTGTCGAAGGAACCACCCAGCAGGCTGAGTGGAGAGCAGAAGAGCATCAAGGAGCGCATCAAGCGCTTCCTTTTCGGCGGAGGCAAGCCGGCCAACCGCCGCCCGTCGAAACGCAAGAAATAGCCTGCCCGCATGGGTCCACCAGGCCCTCTCGTCCAGAAGCGTCCGCCAGATGAGGTAAGGCAGTCTCACAGAGGGTCTGTCCGCGCCGCTGCTCACTGTTCTGCGACGTGGTCAGCGAGTCCAGGGTCGTACGGGGTGGGCTCTCCAGATCTGCCACGCTCTTCGCATCAGGCGGATAGTTTTGCTGTCCATGGACGCCGGTACCTGGGGGAACGTCGAGCGGCTCGTCGGCTGGCTGGATGCGGCGAGTGCGCTTGCGCCTGAGAGTGAGCTGCTGTTGCGGCTGATGAAGGTGTCGGAGGAGACGGGCGAGGTCGCGGCGGCCGTCATCGGCGCCCTCGGCCAGAACCCCCGCAAGGGTGTCACCCACACGTGGGAACAGGTCGACGCCGAGCTCTGCGACGTCATCCTGACCGCCATGGTCGCCCTGCGGTCACGGAACACCGACGCGGCGAACGTCTTCCGTGAGCACGTCACCGGCGTCGTGACCAGAGCCCTCGGCTCACCCGCCTAGACCCGGGCTCCGGACGATCGCGGGGCCGCGATGCCGGCGTCCTGGCGAGTCGATTTCTTGGCCTATCCGAAGATGAGTTTGTAGCCGTAGCGGCGCAGGCCGGCGAGGACCTCGTCGCAGTGGACGGGGCCCCGGGTCTCCAGGTGGAGCAGGACCTCGGCCTCGTCCAGGTGGAGGCGGGGGTCGACCCGCTCGTGGCCGACGTCGAGCACGTTCGCTCCGAGGTCGGCCAGCCGGGCGAGCAGCGTCGCCAGCGCCCCCGGGCGGTCGGGGAGCCGCAGCCGGAAGGCGAGATAGCGACCGGCGGCCGACAGGCCGTGGCGCAGCACCCTGGACAGCAGCAGTGGGTCGATGTTGCCGCCGGACAGCACCGCGACCACCGGCGGCTCGAAGGCGTGCGGCCAGTCGAGCAGCGCCGCGACCCCGGCCACGCCCGCCGGCTCCACGACGAGCTTGGTGCGTTCGAGGCACAGCAGCAGCGCGCGCGACAGCGTCTCCTCCGAGACGGTGACCACACTGTCGACCAGGTAGTGGATCATCTCGAACGTGATGTCGCCGGGCCGGCCGACGGCGATGCCGTCCGCCATGGTGGACGCCGGGTCGACCATGACCGGGTGCCCGGCCGCCAGCGAGGCGGGGTAGGCGGCGGCCTGTTCGGCCTGCACGCCCACCACGCGCACCCCCGGGCGCATGGACTTGACCGCGAGCGCCACCCCGGCCGCGAGCCCGCCGCCGCCGATCGCGACCATGATCGTGCCGACGTCGGGGAGCTGGTCGAGGATCTCCAGCCCCACGGTGCCCTGGCCCGCCACGACGTCGGGATGGTCGAAGGGGTGGATGAACACCGCCCCGGTCTCCTCGGCGTGCTGCTTGGCCGCGGCCAGCGCCTGGTCGACGGTCGTCCCCGAGAAGATCACATCGGCCCCGTAGGCGCGGGTCGCCTCGACCTTGGGAAGCGGGGCGCCCTCGGGCATGAACACCGTGGACTTGCAGCCCAGCAGCCCCGACGCCAGCGCCACGCCTTGGGCGTGGTTGCCCGCACTGGCCGCCACCACGCCGCGGGAGCGCTCTTCCTCGGTCAGCCGGGCGATGCGCACGTAGGCGCCCCTGACCTTGAACGACCCGGCCCGCTGGAGGTTCTCGCACTTGAGGTACACCGGGCCGCCGATCATCTCCGACAGCACGCGCGAATGCAGCAGGGGGGTGCGGATCACGACGTCTTCGAGCAGATCACGGGCGGCGACCACATCGTCGTAGGTCACCTCAGACTGCGCCATGCCCGCAGTCTCCCACTCCTGGCTCCGCCGTAATCTCACCGGCCCACCGATCACCCGCCCCCCGCCGTCATCTCACATGTCGGGCGGGCCGGTCCAGTAGTGGGCGGGGCGCAGGACCAGGGCGGCGGCGCCGATGAGGCCGGCGTCCTGGCCGAGGTGGGCGGGGACGACGCGGACGCGCTGGGCGAAGCCGAGGCGGGCGTGCTTCCGCAGCGCCTCCTCCAGGGGGCCGAACAGCAGTGGCCCGGCCTGCGACACGCCGCCGCCGATGGTCACGACGTCCAGGTCGCACAGGTGGGTGGCCGAGGCGATGCCGATGCCGAGCGCGCGGCCGGCGCGGGCGAAGGCCGCGAGAGCGACCGGGTCGCCCGCGGCGGCGTCGGCCGCGAGCTGCCGGCCGCTCGCCTGCGCGGCCTCGACGTACGGTCCCTCGGGGCGGGCGCCGGTGGCGCCGGGCTTCCAGCCCTGCTCCAGGGCCCAGGCGGCGAGGCCCGGGCCGCGGCTGATGGCCTCCAGGCATCCACGGCCGCCGCACTCACATGGGGGGCCGTCGGGGTCGATCACGACGTGCCCGATGTGCCCGGCGTTTCCGGTGCCGCCGTCGATCAGCCGGCCGCCGAGGATGAGCCCGCCTCCGACCCCGGTCGAGACGACCATGCCGAGCATGTCGTCGCTGCCCCGGCCCGCTCCCCGCCAGTGCTCGGCGGCGGCGACGCAGATGGCGTCGTTGTGGACGCGCACCGGCATTCCGGGGAACCGCCCGGCCAGCCTCTCGCGGAGCGGGAACCCGCGCCAGCCCGGCATGTTCAGCGGCGAGACGGCGCCCTCGGGCCAGGTCATCGGCCCGCCGCAGCCCACGCCCACGCCGACCGGCCGGGCGTCCGGCCGCCGCGCGAGGACCACGTCGATCAGGTCGGCCAGGGCTTTCCACAGCGTCGCGGCGTCCCCGCCGGGCGGCGTGGCGACGCGCTCCGCGACGATGATCGCTCCGTGCGCCCCGACCAGCCCGGCGGCGAACTTCGTCCCCCCGATGTCGACCGCCAGCACGCACTCGGGGCCGCGCCCCGCCTCCTCCACCAGCTCGCGCGCGACGTCCCCCAATAACTCCCGCCCCACCGACCACCCTCCAAGCCCTCGTCCATACGCGCCCCGCCAAGCGGACCCGCTCCCCCAAGGATCACACGCCCTGTCCCCCGCCCGCCGACCAATTCGACGCGGATCGGCCCAAGAACCCGCTCGGGGCGCGGCGGTGCTGTGAGGAGGAGGGAGGGGTGAGGAACGAGCCCCGTACGACGACGAACGGCGCCGCCTCAAGGGCGCCCCGAGCCCGCCGAGCGGAGCGAGGCAGAAGCTACGCAGAGAAGACGAGGATGGCGGCGGAGAAGCCGTGGACGTGGTTGTGGCCGGCGACCGGGCCGACTTCGCCGGCGGCGAAGAAGCCGGCCATGCCGATGGGGCCGAGGGTGTCGTGCAGGGCGAGCACGTCGTGGTCGGAGCTGCCGAACATGGCCGACCCCCTGCCGTTGCAGGAGAACAGCAGGGCGCCGTCGATGCGTCCGCGCTGTTCCACGTGGGCGTCGAGCAGTTCGTACAGGTCCTCGTCGGCGGCGGCGGCGTCGCGGACCTGGAAGCGGACGCTCTGCCCGATGTCGAGCACGTCGCCGACGGCCACGGCCTCGCGTTCGGGATCGATGCCGAGGATGCCGCGGATGAGGAAGTCTCCGCGTTCGTGGCTTTCGGCGTACTCGTCCATGGCGACGCCGATCTGCAGCCCGGAGGCGACCAGTTCGCGGTCCTCCTCGTCCAGGCCGCTGACGATGTCCTCCAGGCGGGCGAGCGCGGGCTGCCCGGCGAGCTCCAGCAGCAGGTTGTCCTCGGATCGGGTGACGACCATGGTGGGGCCGATGGGGCGGCAGCCCTGGCTGACCACGGTGCTCACGTTGATCGGGCCGCTCAGCATGACGCCGATCGCCCCTTCGGTGTACATCTCGCCGCCGGCGAACAGGCGCACCGAGCCCTGCCCGCCGATGCCGTTGGCCAGGCCGCCGACGATCGGGAGGTCGCCGAGGACGTCGCAGGAGTGCTCGACGAAGGCGTCGGTGGGGAAGCTGTAGGGGTCGGCCAGCAGGACGGCCACCCGGTCGTCGGGGTCGCGGTCGGGCAGGCCGATGATGACGAAGCGGTCCTCCATGCGGAGGGTCTCCAGGGCGAAGGTGGTCGCGCGGCCGCCGTCGAAGCTGGCCGCCCACGCGCTGACCGCCGAGGTCAGCTCGACTCCCTGGCCGTCGCCGATGACGCCGGTGGCGCTGCAGCCGATGATCTCGGCGCCCGGCGCCATGCGCATGGCGCGCAGCCCGGCGCGGGCGACCTCCTCGGGGTCGTCGCCGCAGATGAAGAAGCACACGAGGTCGGGTGGTCCGGAGAGGCCGGACAGCGCTTGGCGTACCGCGGCCTCCGCGGCGCCGACCAGGTCGGGGCCCACGGCGAGACCGTCCGAGAACCGGCTCGTCAGCACTGCCACACGCCTCGCCTCCTCCAGTGTCGCGAGTCGTAGTGTGTCGTACGTTCGCCCCTCTTAGCCGGATTGTCCCCACTACGGGACTAACAACGCGTACGGAGCGCCCCGCAATAGTCAAGATCCGAAATCCGGAATGCTGCCGACACCGTCCCCCGCGACGTAGTCTCGTCTTCGTGCATGAATCGCCCACACAGCGAAGTGAAACGCCGCAAGCTCGCACTCTCCGTGAGCTGCGCGAAAGTGGACACACCTATCGCACGGTCAAGGCGGAGATCCGCGAGAATCTGCTGGCCAGGTTACGCTCACGGGCGCCGAGATTCCCGGGCATCGTCGGATTCGACGAGACCGTGCTGCCCCACCTCGAGCGAGCCCTGCTGGCGGGTCACGACCTGGTCCTGCTGGGCGAGCGCGGTCAGGGCAAGACCCGCCTCATCCGCACCGTCACCGGCCTGCTGGACGAGTGGACCCCGGTCATCGACGGCTGTGAGATCAACGACCATCCGTACGCGCCCGAGTGCGTCCGCTGCCTCAAGCTCGCCGCCGAGAAGGGCGCGGACCTCCCGGTCGCCTGGAAGCACCGCGACGACAGGTACGGCGAGAAGCTCGCCACGCCCGACACCTCCGTGGGCGACCTGATCGGCGACGTCGACCCCATCAAGATCGCCGAAGGCCGCACGCTGGGCGACCCCGAGACCGTCCACTACGGCCTGGTGCCCCGCACCAACCGGGGCGTGTTCTCGGTCAACGAGCTGCCCGACCTGGCCGAGCGCATCCAGGTGTCGCTGCTGAACGTGCTGGAGGAGCGCGACATCCAGGTCCGCGGCTACAACCTGCGGCTGCCCCTGGACATCCTGCTCATCGCCAGCGCCAACCCCGAGGACTACACCAACCGCGGCCGCATCATCACCCCGCTGAAGGACCGCTTCGGCGCGGAGATCCGCACGCACTACCCGCTCACCCTGGAGGACGAGCTGGCGCTCATCCGCCAGGAGTCCGCGCTCAACTGGCGCGGGCACGAGCCGGAGGGCCAGGGCGGCGCGGCGGAGGCGGGCCTGAGCGCCGAGCTGCCCGAGCACCTGGTGGAGACGATCGCCCGGTTCACCCGCCTGGTGCGCGAGTCCACGGCCGTGGACTCCCGGTCGGGCGTGTCGGCCCGGTTCGCCATCGCCGCGGCCGAGACGGCCGCCGCCTCGGCGGTGCGGCGGGCGGCCCTGACCGGGGAGGAGCGCCCGGTGGCCCGGGTCGCCGACCTGCCTGGCGTCGTCCCCACGCTGCGGGGCAAGGTGGAGTTCGAGGTCAGCGAGGAGGGACGCGAGGTCGAGGTGCTGGCGCACCTGCTGCGCCGGGCCGTGGCCGAGACCTTCCGCGGCACCCTGGGCGGCATGGACCTGTCGGCGCTGCTGGACAAGTTCTCCGAGGGCGCCCAGATCGAGTCCGGCGAGATGACCCCCGCCACCGAGCTGCTGCAGCAGATCGGCCCGGTCAACGGCCTCTCCAAGATCATGGCGGGCGTCGGGATGGGCGAGGGCGAGGAGTCCCCCGGGCACGCCGCCGCCGCGCTGGAGTTCGCCCTGGAAGGGCTCTACCTCATGCGCCGCCTGTCCAAGGACGAGGTCGACGGAGGCGCGGTCTACCGCACCTGAGCACCCCGGGCCCGCCGGCCCCTCCGGCCGCGCCGGGCCCGGCCTCCGGTCTCCCCCTTGCTCCGGGAGTCCGGACGCCCCCGTCTGCGCTAAGCGGACGTTCTTCGCACACCGGACATACGACGATTAGGCTCACATGCGATGAGTGGCTACCGATACGGCGAGTACCACGACGGCCCGGACCCGCTGGCGCCTCCGTACGACGTCCGCGCCGCGCTCGACGAGATGGGCGACGCGATCCTGTCCGGCTCCACCCCGCTGGACTCCCTGCGCGACCTGCTCCGGCGCGGCCTGCCCGGCGCGCCCGACCGGCGCGGCCTGGACGAGCTGCTGCGCGAGGTGCGCCGGCGCCGCCGGGAGCTGCGTGAGCGCGGCAACCTGAACGGCACGCTCGAACGCGCCCGCGCCCTGCTGGACAAGGCGATCGGGCAGGAGCGCGCCGAGCTGTTCCCCGACCCCTCCGACGACGCGCGGTTGCGCGAGGCCGAGCTGGACTCGGTGCCGGCCGACACCGCGAGCGCCGTCCAGCAGCTCGGCTCCTACGAGTGGCGCTCGGCCGCCGCGCGGCAGACCTTCGAGGAACTGCGCGATCTGCTGCGCCGTGAGGTCCTCGACAGCCGGTTCCGTGGAATGCGAGACGCGCTCGCGAATCCGGACCCGGAGGCGATGGAACGGGTCCGGCAGATGATGTCGGATTTGAACGACATGCTGGACCGGGATGCGCAAGGCCGGCACACCCAGCAGGATTTCCAGCAATTTATGGAAAAATATGGGGAATTCTTCCCGGAGAATCCCCGGAACCTCGAAGAACTGGTCGACATCCTCGCCCGCCGCGCCGCCGCGGCCCAGCGCATGCTCGCCTCCATGACCCCCGAGCAGCGCGCGGAGCTGCAGGCCCTGATCGACCAGACTCTCGACCAGGCCGGCCTGTCGGAGCAGATGGCCCGCCTCGGCGAGGCCCTGTACGCCCGGCGGCCCGACCTCGCCTGGGACGGCTCCGAGCGGATGGACGGCGACCAGCCCCTCGGCATGGGCGACGCCGTCAGCGCGCTGGAGGAGCTCGCCGACCTCGACCGCCTGGAGCAGTCGCTCGCACAGGACTACCCGGGCGCTCGGCTGGACGACGTCGACGAGGCCGCGATCCGCCGCGCCCTCGGCCGTTCGGCGGTCGACGACCTGGAGGCCCTCAGGCGCATCGAGCGCGAGCTGGAGGAGCAGGGGTACCTCCGCCGCCAGCGCGGCAAGCTGGAGCTGACCCCGAAGGCCGTGCGCAGGCTCGGCGAGACCGCGCTGCGCCGCGTGTTCGACTCGCTGGACGCCGGTCGCCGCGGCGACCACGACCAGCGGGACGCGGGGGCCGCCGGCGAGCTCACCGGCACCACCCGCCCGTGGCGCTTCGGCGACGAGCAGCCCATCGACGTGGTGCGCACGCTGGTCAACGGCGTGCGGCGGGGCGGGCCGACCGGCGAGGGCCGGGTGTCGCTGTCCGTCGACGACTTCGAGGTGGCCGAGACCGAACGGCGCACCGCCGCCGCCGTGTGCCTGCTGGTGGACCTGTCCTACTCCATGGCGCTGCGCGGCACCTGGGCGCCCGCCAAGCAGACGGCGCTCGCCCTGCAGGCGCTGGTGGCCTCGAAGTTCCCCGGTGACGCCGTGCAGATCGTCGGCTTCTCCAACTACGCCCGGGTGCTCCAGCCCGAGGAGCTGGCCGGGCTCGAGTGGGACATGGTGCAGGGGACCAACCTCCACCACGCGCTGTTGATCGCGGGCCGCCACCTCGACCGGCACCCCGACTTCGAGCCGGTGGTGCTGGTCGTCACCGACGGCGAGCCGACGGCCCACCTCATGCGCAACGGCCGGTCCTGGTTCGAGTGGCCGCCCTCGCGCGAGACGCTGGAGCTGACGCTGGCCGAGGTCGACAAGATGACCCGGCGCCGGGCCACGATCAACGTCTTCATGCTGGCCACCGACGAGCGGCTCAAGGAGTTCGTGGACGAGGTGGCGCGGCGCAACGGCGGCCGGGTCTTCTCCCCCAGCGCCGACCGGCTCGGCGAGTACGTGGTCAGCGACTTCCTGCGGGCGCGCCGCTCCCGCTGAACCAGGGCGCCTCTGAGGGCCGACCCCCGCGAGCTGGTCTATCGACTGGTTTACGGGGGTATGTCCATTTCACTGGACCGCTTTCCGATTTGGTCCAGGCATTCGATGCGCTTCGTTAATCGGTTGCTGACTGATATGCAATACCGGAGGATATTTATTGGAGGTGGTCCAAGCCATCGCAAAAGCGGCCGGCAACGGCCCGTCATGAAAGGAGAGTGCAATGTTCGCCGCGATCGCTCTCCTGGCGCTCATGATCATCACGGTGGCGATGTTCGAGCTCACCGTGAACAACCGCCACCTGCAGGCGAGGCCGCCGGTGGACGAGCCGCCCCTCACCGAGGAGGCGGCGCAGGACGCCCCGAACGTCCCGAACGCCTGAGCCGCGTCCCATGATTGTGCACGGCCGCCCGTCACACCGTTCCCACGCTGATCACTGAGACGGTAGCCTCAGCGGCATGTCGTTCCTCGACAAACTTCTGCTGTGGCTGCACATCGGCTTCGCGATCTTCGCGATCGGGCCGGTGACGGTCGCCACCAGCTTCACGCCGCGATACATCCGGGCCAAGGACGTCGGGGTGCTGCGTCATCTGCACCGCACGACGCGCGTCTTCGGCGTCCTCACCCTCGGCGTCTTCCTGTTCGGCATCGCGCTGGGCGGCAGCGCCCTGGGCCGGCCCTACCTGTCGATCTCGATGACGCTGTTCGTCGTGGCGGCGGTGCTGCTGGTCATCATCGAACGCGACCAGCGCGCCGCCGTCCGGGCCCTGTCCAACGAGACGCCCGAGGACGACGCCAAGGTGCAGACCGGGCGCATCGCCACTCTGGGCTCGATCACCGCGCTCATCTGGCTGGTGATCCTCGTGCTGATGGTGTGGTTCAACCCCTGACGCCGCCGGCGCCAGGGGGCGGCGTCGTCCTGCTCAGCCGCCGAGGGCGTAGGTGAGGTCCGCCAGCAGGTCCCCGGCGGTCTCGATGCCGATCGACAGGCGCACCAGGTCCGAGGGCACCTCCAGCGGCGAGCCCGCCGCCGAGGCGTGGGTCATGCGCCCCGGGTGCTCGATCAGCGACTCCACGCCGCCGAGCGACTCGCCCAGCGTGAACAGCTTCGCGCGGTTGCAGATCTCGACGGCCGCCTCCTCGCCGCCCGCCACGCGGAAGGAGACCATGCCGCCGAAGCGCCGCATCTGCTTGGCCGCCACCTCGTGCCCGGGGTGGCTCGCCAGACCCGGGTAGAGCACCTGGGTCACCTTGGGGTGCGACAGCAGCAGGTCGACCACCCGCTCGGCGTTGTCGCAGTGGCGCTCCATGCGCAGTGCGAGGGTCTTGATGCCGCGCAGCGTCAGCCAGGCGTCGAACGGGCCGGCGACGGCGCCCATGGCGTTCTGGTGGTAGGCCAGCTCGTCGCCGAGGTCGCGGTCGCGGGCGATGAGCGCGCCGCCGATCACGTCGGAGTGCCCGCCGACGTACTTTGTGGTCGAGTGGATGACCACGTCGGCGCCGAGGGCGAGCGGCTGCTGCAGGTACGGCGAGGCGAAGGTGTTGTCCACCACCAGCCGGGCGTCCGCCTGGTGGGCGATGGAGGCCAGCGCCTCGATGTCGGCGATGTTCAGCAGCGGGTTGGTGGGGGTCTCGACCCAGATGGCCTTGGTGCTCGCCGGCCGGACCGCCGCGCGCACCGCGTCCAGGTCACCGAGCGGCACCGGGTCGAAGTGCAGGCCCCAGCGCTCCAGGACCTTGGCGAACAGCCGGTAGGTGCCGCCGTAGGCGTCGTCGGGGATGATGACGTGGTCGCCGGGCCGGCAGATCGTGCGGAGCAGGGCGTCCTCGGCCGCCAGGCCGGAGGCGAACGCCATGGCGCGCGTCCCGCTCTCGATGGCCGCCAGGCACTCCTGCAGCGCGTCCCTGGTCGGGTTGGCCGAGCGGCTGTACTCGTACCCCGACCGCAGCCCTCCCACGCCGTCCTGCTTGTAGGTCGACACGGCGTATATGGGGGGCACGACCGCGCCGGTGTGCGGGTCGGGCTCCTGGCCTGCGTGAATGGCCAGCGTCTCAAAGCCTTCAATCATGACTTCACGGTATCGCCCTCTCGGAGGGGGAAACGGCGGCAGGGGACGACGTACCCGCGATGACGCCGGGATCGGCCCGGCGCTCGCCCGCGCGCGGCGCCGGGAACCCCTAATGCCGGCCGTGCGGAGACCGAGCGCTCCGGACGGCGGCTCCGGCTCCGCCGCACGACGTCGATGCAACGCGCCGCCGGCCGGACGCTCTCACGGGCGCGACCACATGATCGGCGCCGTGTGAACCCCGTTTTCCCGCGCGGCCGCCCCGACCGGGAGCAATAGGGCCCCCGACTTCGCGGGCAGGGCCCCCCGAACGCCGCGCGGGCACGGCCTCGGGAACCGGCCGAACGGCCGATACGGGATGTCCGGACGGCGGTTAACCTCGATGCCTGTGAGGGAGACCCCGCAGCTGGTCCACGTCGTCCAGCGGCTCAGCGAGATCACGCTGGTCGGGTTCCTGTGCCTGCTGCTGGCGGTCGACACGGTGATCGCCTTCCAGGTCGGCAAGGCGCAGCCGGCGGTCCCGCTGTGCGGCCTCATCGGCATCGGAGCCTATCTGCTGCGCCACCGCTACCGCGCGCAGGGCGCGGTGCTGCTGATGGCGATGTCCGCGGCCGTCTCCATCGCGGTGCTCGCGCTGCGCTCCCACGGCAACCCCGGGCTGGCCGAGGCCGGCGCCCTCCTGCTGATCACCGTGGGCGTCGTGCGCTGGGTCCGGCCGCTGCGCACGGCCGTGCTGCTGGCGGTGCTGTCGGCCCTCACGTTGCAGCTGGCGAGCCTGCGCCCGATGACCTCGGCCAACCTCGCCTTCGGGTTCATGATGTTCGTCGCCTGGGCCGCCGCCATGGGCATCGGCAGCTACCTGCGCTACCAGCTGGAACGCCGCCAGGCGACCGTGAGCGCCGTGCGCAGGGCCGAGCGCCTGGAGCTGGCGCGCGAGCTGCACGACCTGGTCGCCCACCACATCACCGGCATCGTGGTCCAGGCACAGGCGGCCAAGGCGGTGGCGGCTCACCGGCCCGACGCCGTCGAGCCCGCCCTTTCCGCCATCGCCGGCGCCGGGGCCGACGCGCTGGCCTCCATGCGCCGCCTGGTCGGCGTCCTGCGGGCCGAGGACGACGCCTCGCGGAACGCGGGGGCCACCACGCTCGCCGACCTGCGCATGCTCGTCGAGCGCTTCTCCTCCTCGGGCCCGCAGGTGGCCTTCGACGTGGGCCAGGGCCTCGCTGAGCCGTCGCTGGCGCCGGAGGTGCTCACCACCCTGCACCGGGTCCTTCAGGAGTCCCTGACCAACGTACGGCGGCACGCGCCCCACGCGGCCTGGGTGACGGCCGACCTGCGCCCGGCCGAGCGCGGGGTGGCGCTGCGCGTGCGCAACCCGCGGACCTCGGCCGACCCCCGCCTGTCCAAGATGGGCGGGGGGTACGGGCTGGTCGGCATGGCCGAGCGGGTCAAGGCCGTCGGAGGCGACCTCGTCGCGGGCCCCGCCGCCGACGGCGCGTGGGAGGTCCGCGCCTGGTTCCCTCTCGACCGCGCGGACCGCGAGACCACCGCCTCCTGACGGGCGAAGGTCAGGCGTTGACCGTGCTGGCGAGGAAGGCCAGCAGGTCCTGGCGGGTGATCAGGCCGATCGGCTTGCCGTCGTCGAGGACGACCGCCGCGTCGGCCTTCTCCAGCGCCTCGATGGCGACCGCGACCGGCTCCCCCGCGCCGACCATGGGGAGCGGCGCGGACATGTGGTCCTCGATGGGGTCCTCGCCGCGCACCTTGCCCCGGTACAGCCCCTCGAGCAGGTCGCGCTCGACGATCGAGCCGACCACCTCGGCCGCCATGACCGGCGGCTCCTCCTTCATGACGGGAAGCTGCGAGACGCTGTACTCGCGCATGATCGAGATGGCCGTGCTGACCGACTCGTGCGGGTGGGTGTGCACGAACTCCGGCAGGCCGGGGGACTTGCGGCCGAGCACGTCGCCGACCAGCCCCTCCTCGCTGGAGGAGGTCAGGAAGCCGTAGTCGGCCATCCAGTCGTCGTTGAAGATCTTGGACAGGTAGCCGCGCCCGCCGTCCGGCAGCAGGACGACCACGACGGCGTCCGGACCGGCCTCGGCCGCGACCCGCAGGGCGGCCACGACCGCCATGCCGCAGGAGCCGCCGACCAGCAGAGCCTCCTCGCGCGCCAGGCGGCGGGTCATCCAGAAGGAGTCCTTGTCGGAGACCGCGACGATGCGGTCGGCGATCTTGGTGTCGTAGGTCGCCGGCCAGAAGTCCTCACCGACGCCCTCGACCAGGTAGGGACGCCCGGAGCCGCCGGAGTAGACCGAGCCCTCGGGGTCGGCGCCGATGATCTGCACCCGGCCGCCGGAGACCTCCTTGAGGTAGCGCCCGGTGCCGCTGATCGTGCCGCCCGTGCCGACGCCGGCGACGAAGTGGGTGATGCGCCCCTCGGTCTGCTCCCAGATCTCCGGCCCGGTCGAGCGGTAGTGGCTCTCGGGGTTCTCGGGGTTGGAGTACTGGTCGGGCTTCCAGGCGTTCGGCACCTCGCGCACCAGCCGGTCGGAGACCGAGTAGTAGCTGTTGGGGTGGTCGGGCGAGACCGCCGTCGGGCACACCACGACCTCGGCGCCGTACGCGCGCAGCACGTTGATCTTGTCCTGGGCGACCTTGTCGGGGACCACGAACAGGCAGCGATAGCCGCGGTCCTGGGCCACGATGGCCAGGCCGATGCCGGTGTTGCCCGAGGTCGGCTCCACGATGGTGCCGCCGGGCCGCAGCGCGCCCGAGCGCTCGGCGGCCTCCACCATGCGCAGGGCGATGCGGTCCTTCACCGAGCCACCGGGGTTGAAGTACTCGACCTTGGCGAGGACCTGCGCCGAGATGCCGGTCGTGACCTTGCGCAGCCGCACGAGCGGAGTGTCGCCCATGAGCTCGATGAGCGAATCGTGAACGCGCACCGGGAATAACACCTCATTTGCCGAAGCTGTGTCAGCGTGCCGATTGATGCCGGTTTCCGGTGCGTGATCCGGGTCCGGCTGGTTCCAATTCCTCACCGTACCGTCACGACCAGGACCACAGGGGACGGGCCGCCACGAGTCGGGGGCCCCTAAAGACGGGCGCGGGCGCACGGCGGTCCTCGTCGGCCGCCGTTCACCGGCCGCCCGCGTCGTTGTGAGCACCGCGGCCGGGATGGGAATCATCACAGAAGCAAACGGATCCAGGAAAGGACACCGGAAGTGATCTGGACGCCCGCGACCGCACGGGCCGCTCGCCGGATCGCCACCGCGGCCGCGTTGGGCGGCGGTGGAGTGACCGCGCTCGGAGCCGCCATGTACGCCGTCCTGTTCACCGAGGCGCTGGTCGCCCGCAGAATCGTCGGCCGCCCGCACGGCATGGACGGCCCCGCCTCAGATGGGCTCTACGGCCGGGCGGGGGCCGAGCAGGGCCGGCCCATCGCCATGGTCATGCTGGGCGACTCCACCTCCGTCGGGCTCGGCGTGTCCGATCCGGAGGACACCCCCGCCGTGATCATCGCCAGAGGCCTGGCCGCGGCCGCCGGCCGGCCCGTCCGGCTCGACGTGTTCGGCCGGTCGGGCGCGGTGTCGGCCGACCTGTCCCACCAGGTGGACCGCGCGCTCAAGACGCGCCCGGAGATCGCGGTCATCTTCGTCGGCGCCAACGACGTGACCACCAAGACCCGGCCCGGCGACGCGGTCGGGCACCTGCGCGAGGCCGTGGCGCGGTTGCGCGAGGCGGGCACGGAGGTCGTCGTCGGCACCTGTCCCGACCTCGGGACGATCCGTCCCATCGCCCAGCCGCTGCGCTGGATGACGCAGCGGTGGAGCCGGCAGCTCGCGGCGGCGCAGACGGTGGCGGTGATCGAGGAGGGCGGCCGCACGGTGGCCTTCGCCGACATCCTCGGCCCGGAATTCACGACATATCCGGACGAGATGTTCGGACCTGATCGATATCACCCATCTGCCCGAGGTTACCAACGGTCCGCTTACGTAGTGCTACCTTCTGTATGCGCCGCGTTGGGATTCGGGCCCGAGCCCGAGCCCGAGCGCGGCGAGGGATCGCAATCGATTTACCTCGCGGCGGCCAAGGCCGCGGAGGAGTCCGGCACCGAGGTCACCGCGACCCGCGTCGCCGGCCGCGCGACCGGCCCCCACGGCAGATGGGCCATGATTCTTCGTCGGCGGCCGGGGACGATGCCTCGCAGCGCCTAGACCCGGTCACCCTCCGCGATACAGCCGTCACTATGTCGGCATTGGAGGGTAATGCCCGTGATCCGGTCTCTCGCGCAACCAGCCCTGGCGCTCGCCGGGGTCCTGGCCCTGGCCGGCTGCTCCAGCAGCAAGGCGGCCGGCGAGCAGACGCACCCGACCTGGCGCAACGACGAGGTCAACGCCGTCAGCCGCGCCACCGTGGCCGCCGGTGTCGCCGCGGTGACCTCCATGAGGGCGGACGGCACGCTGGAGACCACCGCCCTCGACCTCGCCACCGGCCGGAAGCTGTGGGCCCGCCCCGCCACCATCGCCGGGCGCCTGCCGGGCATGGGCGTGCAACCCCCGGCCGCCGTCGACACCGCCCCCGGCCAGGGGGTCGTCGCCGCGGTCGACCCGGTCGCGCAGGGCAGATGGACGGCGTCCCTGGCCGCCGTGGACGCGCGGACCGGGCAGCGCAGGTGGTCCCGCCCGATCCACTCCACCTTCGGCCCGCAGCGGTGCGGGCCCTACTTCTGCGTGTCGGAGAACACCGCCCTGGCCTCCGCCCGCATGGTCGTCCTGGACCCGCTCACCGGCCGCACTCTGTGGCGGCTGCCCGGCATCGCCGAGGTCGAGTGGTCCGACGCGGCCCGGGTCGTCATGCTCCGCATGGCCAGGCACCCCGTGCTGTCCGCCCACGACGTCAAGACCGGCAAGCCGGTGTGGCGGCTTCCGGTGGAGCAGGCGCTGAACACCGGCGTCGACCTGTCGGGCGGCTGGGCCTTCGGCGCCACCGGCGGCGACCTGGTCGGCTACGTCGCCCCGTACACCAACCCCGAGAAGAAGCGCACCTCCTCCTTCGGCGTCTTCTCGGTGCGACTGGCGGACGGCCGGGTCAACTGGCTGCGCCCGTCGGTGGTGCGCGTCTACCCCAGCGGCAGCCCCGGCCTCGCCCCGATCGTGCGTCCCGTCGACGAACAGGGGCAGTACGGCGGCTTCGCCCGGCTCGACCCCGGCACCGGCCGCGTGACGGGGCAGATCACCTCCGAGCAGGTCCCCGGCACCGGCTGGTGGCTCGCCTTCCCGGGCGACATGGGGCGGCTCGGCTTCCTCAAGCCCGGCGCCGCCGGGTCGGCGTTCGACCTGGCCTCCGGGCGGGCCGCCCCGGTGCGAGGGCAGCACGGCTGGTCGTTCTGCGTGACCGACCCCAAGCCGCTGCCGCTGCGCGAGGCGGCCCAAGGCTTCTACTCCGTCGCGGCCCTGTGCGAGTTCGACCTGGCCACCGGCAGGCGTCTGAGCGCGGCGGGCACGCCGCCCGCGTGGTTCACCGGCAGCCAGGACGGCTGGCGCCTGTGGCGCGACGAGAAGGGCGCCGTGCACGCCGTCCGGGACGCCACGGGCACCGCTCCCGGTATGTACGGCTGACACATGGGCCGGGGCACAGGCCGGCGCGGCCCGGTACGTGTTGGCCGTACATAGTTCTGTTTCTTGACGCCCCGGCGCGTGGCAACGGCCCTACCGCGCGGTAACCTCCGCTGGAGGGAGCCCTGTCACGAACCCAGGAGAGCCACATGCCCGAGGCAGTCATCGTCGCGACCGCACGTTCGCCGATCGGCCGAGCCTTCAAGGGGTCGCTCAAGGACATCCGTCCCGACGACCTCACCGTCCAGATGATCAAGGCCGCGCTCGACAAGGTGCCGCAGCTCGATCCCAACGAGGTCGACGACCTGATGCTCGGTTGCGGCCTGCCGGGCGGCGAGCAGGGGTTCAACATGGCCCGGGTGGTCTCGGTGCTGCTCGGGCTGGACGGCGTCCCCGGCACCACGGTCACCCGCTACTGCTCCTCCTCGCTGCAGACCACCCGCATGGCCTTCCACGCCATCAAGGCGGGCGAGGGCGATGTGTTCATCTCCGCCGGCGTCGAGTGCGTCTCGCGCTTCGTCAAGGGCAACTCCGACTCGCTGCCCGACACCACCAACCCGCTGTTCCTGGACGCCAAGACGCGCACCGACGCCCGGGCCGAGGGCGGCGGGCCGGTGTGGCACGACCCGCGCCAGGACGCGCGGCTGCCCGACATCTACGTCGCGATGGGCCAGACCGCCGAGAACGTCGCCGGCATGCGCGGCGTGAGCCGCCAGGAGCAGGACGAGTTCGGCGTCCGCTCGCAGAACCTCGCCGAGAAGGCCCTCGCCAACGGGTTCTGGGAGCAGGACATCACCCCGGTGACGCTGCCCGACGGCACGGTCGCCAGCAAGGACGACGGCCCGCGGCCCGGCACCACCTACGAGGCGGTCTCGCAGCTCAAGCCGGTGTTCCGGCCCGACGGCACGGTCACGGCCGGCAACTGCTGCCCGCTGAACGACGGCGCCGCCGCGGTGATCGTGATGAGCGACGTCAAGGCCGCCGAACTGGGCATCACGCCGCTGGCCCGCATCGTGTCGACCGGCGTCACCGGCCTGTCCCCCGAGATCATGGGCCTCGGGCCGGTGGAGGCGTCCCGGCAGGCGCTGGGCCGCGCCGGCATGTCGATCTCCGACGTCGACCTGGTGGAGATCAACGAGGCGTTCGCCGCGCAGGTGATCCCGTCCTACCAGGAGCTCGGCATCGACCTCGACCGGCTGAACGTCAACGGCGGCGCGATCGCCGTCGGGCACCCGTTCGGCATGACGGGCGCCCGCATCACCTCCACGCTGCTCAACGGGCTGCGCTTCCACGACAAGTCGATCGGCCTTGAGACGATGTGCGTCGGCGGCGGCCAGGGCATGGCCATGGTGCTGGAGCGCCTCAACTAGACGCCTCCCCGGCGACCGGGCGCGCCACGTGGCCCTGGGGCCGTGGACGCCCGGCCGGGGGCGATCAGCCGTGGACGCCGGGGCAGAGGGTCGCTCGCGGACGCCCGGCGGGGGGACGGTCAGCCGTGCACGTCGGGGCCGGCGCGGGTGAGGTCGATGCGGACGATCACCCGCCGGTCCCGCGTCATGGCCGCGCGGTAGTCGTCCCAGTCGGGGTGCTCGCCCGCGACGGTGCGGTAGTAGCCGACCAGGTGCTCCATCGCCTCGGGCAGGGAGACGACCTCGGCGGTGCCCTCGATCTGGATCCAGTCGCCGTAGAAGCCGTCGTTCATCACGCACAGCGCGACCTTGGGGTCACGGCGCAGGTTGCGGGTCTTGGCCGCGGTCTCCCGGGTGCTGACCACCGCGTACCCGTCGGCGTCCACGCCGACCGTCACCGGTGACATCTGCGGGCGGCCGTCGGGGTGGAAGGTGAGCATCACCGCGCGGTGGTTGGCGCGGAGGAATTCACGGGCCTTGTCGAGATCCATCAGATCCTCCCAAGGGGACCGGCGCCTTCAGGCGAGGGGGGAATTGGGAGCGGGAGGGCCGCCAGGGCCCGGGCGTGTCCTGACCGGTCAGGTCTGCGCATCAGAGTTCTCCAATCACCGCATGTCATATGGATGATGCTGTTAGGAAGGTCGTGTGACTCGTCAGGTGCGCACCTCCCCCGGCGCGGCGTACGACCTGGGATACCACCTCGTGTGGTGCCCGAAGTACCGCCGCCCGGTTTTGGGTGGCCGGCTCAAAGGCCGCCTGGAGGGGTTGATCCACGCCAGGGCCGCCGCGCACGGCCGGCAGATGGTGGCGCTGGAGGTCATGCCCCACCCGAGCAACGCGCCGTCGTTCGTGGCCGGCCGGTTCAAGGGCTTCACCTCCCATCACCTGCGGACCGGGTTTGCGCCTCTGCGTTCCCGGTTGCCCACCATGTGGTCACGGTGGTACGTGGTGGCCACGGTCGGCGTGGTGTCCGCCCAGACGGTGCGGCGTTACATCGACAGGCAATACGAGCGCACCCCCAAGGGGCAGAGCCATGCGTAGGTCCTACAAGTTCCTGCTGCGTCCTACCAGCAAGCAAGTCATCGCGTTGACGGCGTGCCTGGACGATCACCGCGCCTTGTACAACGCCGCGCTGGAGCACCGCCGCACCGTTTATGCCAAGGCCGGGGTGAGCATCAAGTACGGCGATCAGTCGGCCGAGTTGAAGTACATCCGCAGCGACGATCCTGCGGGTCAGGGCCGGTGGTCGTTCTCCTCCCAGCAAGCCACCCTGCGCCGTCTGGACAGAGCGCTCGCGGCGTTCTTCGCCCGGGTCAAGGCCGGGCGCACGCCGGGCTTTCCCCGTTTCAAGGGCAAGAGCCGGTTCGACACCGTGGTCTGGCCCAAGGACGGCGATGGCTGCCGGTGGGACACCCAGCCCGATCACCCATCGGCGAGGTTCGTCCGCCTCCAGGGCGTCGGGCACGTCCGGGTCCATCAGCATCGGCCCGTGCGGGGCACCGTCAAGACGATCAGCGTGAAGCGGGAGGGTTCCCGCTGGTACCTGGTGCTGTCGTGTGACGGCGTGCCCGCCGCGCCGCTGCCGGCGACCGGCGCGGCGGCGGGAATCGACATGGGAGTGTCGTCGCTGATCACCACCAGCGACGGCAGGCACCTGGCAAACCCGCGCCATCTGACCGGCTGCGCCGTCCGCCTGGCCGCCGCCCAGCGCGACCTCGCCCGCACCAAGCGCGGCTCCAAGCGCCGCCGCAAGGCCGCACTGCGGGTCGCTGCTCTGCACGCCAAGGTGCGCCGCCGACGTCTGGACGGCGCGCACAAGGCCGCTCTGGCCGTGGTACGCGGTTACGACGTCATCGTGCATGAGGACCTGCGGATCGCGAACATGACCCGCTCGGCGTCCGGCACGCTCGAGGCCCCGGGGCGCAACGTCGCCGGCAAGTCCGGTCTCAACCGTTCGATTCTCGACGCGGGCTGGGGGGTGTTCCTGACGATCTTGTCGCACAAGGCTGAAAGCGCCGGTCGAGAGCTGATCGAGGTGAACCCCGCCGGCACCTCCCGCACCTGTGCCCGATGCGGGCACCAGGCAAAGGAGAACCGCCTCACCCAGGCCGAGTTCCGATGCCTGGCGTGCGGGCATGTCGCGCACGCCGACGTGAACGCGGCGATCAACATCCTCAGGGCAGGGCTTGCCCTTCGCGACGCTGCGAAAGCGGCTTAACGAGAAGCCGCTCCCTTCAGGGAACGGAGGAGTCACGTCTCCATGATGATCCCGCGGCGGCAGAGGCGTCACGGCGGCAGGCCTCATGACACAGAACGGCGCCCACGCCAGACGGTGACGTGGGCGCTGGGACTGCAGGACTTACATGAAGCCCATGCGGGAACGGCGTTGCCGCTCGTGCTCGATGACGATCGCGGCGGCGTAGCCGTGGGTCAGCCCGTGCTCGTCGGCGAGCCAGTTGGCCCGCTCATCGCAGCGTAGGAACGACGGGCCGTTGTCGATGGCTTGGAACCACTCTGGGAGTGCGCGTCCGGTGATGTCCGGAACCCTGGCGATCAGCTTGTTCTGCGTCTCCGGTGAGTGGTTCAACGACATGGGCACCTCCATGAGTGAAGCCTCTTTTGCTCGACACTGCATCACCAGCCCCGTGATGGCAAGGGCCCAAAGGCCAGACTTGCATCTCACCAGGTAGATCATTGGTCGCAGCGCGTTGGCATACCCATACCTGCGCTTGCCATGCCGGTTTTCGGTCAGGAACCAGCAAATACGGACGCCCCGCCCGGGACCGGGCGGGGCGTGCGTGGCGAGGATCTAATCGTTGTTGAAGAAGTAGCTGATGAAGCGCAGGATCTCCAGGTAGAGCCACACCAGGCTCACCGTGAGACCGAAGGCCATCAGCCAGGAGTACTTCTCGGGGACGCCCGCGCGCACCCCCTGCTCGATGGAGTCGAAGTCCAGCAGCAGGAAGAAGCAGCCGAGCAGGATCATCGCGACGCTGAATACCCAGCCGATCGGGCTGTCGGTGCGCAGTCCGAGGCCGCCGTCGGTGAAGAAGCCCGCGACCCAGTTGACCAGCATCAGGCCGACGGCCGCGAAGCCGGCGGCGACGACGAACTTGGTGAACTTCGGCGTCGGCCGGAAGATCTTGAGCGCGTACACCGCGAGCGTGCCGCCGAAGGCGACCATCGTGCCGAGCACGGCCTGGAAGACGATGCCCTCGTAGATGTAGTTGTAGGCGTTGCTGATCACCCCGATGGCCAGGCCGTAGGCCACGGAGTAGCCGAGGATCAGCGCCGGGTTCGTGCTCTGCCGGAAGGAGACGATCAGGCCGAGCACCAGGCCGACGATCGCCGCCGGCATGGCCACCGCGAGACCCAGGTTGAGGTACCAGGCGAGCGCCGCGGAAACCACGAGGGTGCCGAGCGTGATGAAGCCCCGGACGACGACATCGTCGATCGTCATCGGCCGCGCCGCGGTCGGCGGAGCGTACGACGGAGTGTTGTACATCTCCTGCAGGTACTGCGGACTGGCGGTCGGGCCCGCCCACGACTGACGGTTGTTCTTACCCAGCCTGTTGAGGACCGGGTTCCTGCTCTGCATCACTGCCTCCACTGCGACCTGCGATCACCCTGCTCGTCGAGCCTCACAGGGGATGCCGCTTGCACGCGAAAACTCGTCATCGGTCATGGCGGTCAGGACGACCCTGCCGTATTGCGCCGCCGGGGACGGCATCCCGGCCTCCGGCGGCAACGAGTACAACGACCGACTCTCCACCTGAGTTCCGCCCCGCATGTTGCGGTTGGATCACCGCGGTCCGCCCGGACGGCGCGCCCGTGACTTCTCCGACCGGCGAGGTCGGCGTCCGATGGCGGACTCGGGGCTTCGCGGGACGTACCGTCACTGGAATGGGAGGTTCTGTCCCGTCCCTAACCTCCGCCGCAGGTGGATTTTTCCGCCATTGTTGACCGCTACCCTATTTATGGTGACTTTATCGCTTATAAGCAATTACCGTGCGTAGATCATCGACGGGCCGGGCGGCGAATAGCGGGCCACCGGCGGGAGTGCCGGGACGGCGTCGCGGCAGGACACAAGACGGTAACGATTGCCCGTGGCGGACGGAGCAAGGCCCGCGGAACCCGCACGGAGCCGGGGATAAACACGCGGCTCCGGGTGGCGAACCAACAATTATAGGGGCAAGAGGCCCGTCGTTACTATCACGGGGTGTTTCATATAGCCGGCAGAGTGCCCCCGGTGGGACTCGAACCCACACTGGAACCCTTTTAAGGGGTTTGCCTCTGCCATTGGGC
Source organism: Sphaerisporangium sp. NPDC005289 (assembly GCF_040607455.1). Classification (NCBI taxonomy): domain Bacteria; kingdom Bacillati; phylum Actinomycetota; class Actinomycetes; order Streptosporangiales; family Streptosporangiaceae; genus Sphaerisporangium; species Sphaerisporangium sp. NPDC005289. The sequence continues at coordinate 87,643 of NZ_JBEXGS010000006.1, read as the reverse complement.
TACGGGGGCGCCGTAATCATACGTAACGGACCACACTTGCGTAACGGGTCAGAGCCCACGTCTCCGCTCTTCCTTCCGTAGTCCGCAAGATAACCGTATACGTCGCACGCCCCCGCGACTCGGGCAATGAACAACAGACCGCTCAAGTAGCCCAATTCCACCACGCATCCTTGTTATGCCTACAGACAACGGTACGGCTCGCGCCCGAGGTCCTCGGGCGCGAGCCGTACCAGAAGCGGTCAGCCGGTGGCGGCGGCCGCCTTGAACTCCTCACGCGGAGACTCGATCTCACCCAGTGAGAGGGTCTCCCGCTTGAAGAAGAGCGCGAGCGTCCAGTCGGCCACCACGCGGACCTTGCGGTTCAACGTAGGCACCCGGGACAGATGGTAGGTGCGGTGCATGAACCACGCAGGAAATCCGTGAAGCTTGACGCCGTAGACATTCGCGACGCCCTTGTGCAGCCCCAGCCCGGCCACCGAACCGACGTACTTGTGCCGGTACTCCCGCAGCGGGCGGTCCTTGAGGTGCCGGACGATGTTGTCGGCGAGCACCTTGGCCTGCCGCACCGCGTGCTGGGCGTTGGGCGCGCAGAACTGCCCGGGGTTGGTCATGTCGGGCACGCCCGCGACATCGCCGGCCGCGAAGGCGTCCTTGACGCCGGCGACCGTGAGCCGCGTCGTGGTCTTGATGCGCCCCCGCTCGTCCAGCGGCAGGTCGCCCGCGTTGACGACGGGACTCGCCTTGACGCCCGCCGTCCACACGATCGTGGCCGACTCGAAGCGGTCGCCGTCGGACAGCATCACGTGGCCGCCCTCGCAGGACTCCAGCAGCGTGCGCATCTTGACCTCGATGCCCCGCTCGCGCAGCTCCTCCAGCGTCCACTTGCCCATCTCGGGGCCCACCTCGGGCAGGATGCGGTCGCTGGCCTCGACGAGCACCCAGCGCAGGTCGCTCTCGTTGAGAGTGTCGTAGTAGCGCACCGCGTCGCGCGCCATGTCCTCCAGCTCCGCCAGCGCCTCGACGCCCGCGAAGCCGGCGCCGACCACGACGAAGGTCAGCGCCCTGCGCCGCACCTGCTCGTCGTCGGTGGAGTCGGCCCGGTCGAACAGGGCGAGCACGCGGTTGCGGAGCGCGATGGCCTCGCCGACCGTCTTGAAGCCGATGGCGGCGTCCTTCAGGCCCGGAATGGGCAGCGTGCGCGAGACCGAGCCGGCCGCCATGACCAGGACGTCGTAGGTGAGCTCCTTGGCCGGGCCGGTGCTGGGCTCGAACGTGACGGACTTGTTGGCGTGGTGCACCTTGGTGACCTTGCCGTTCAGGATGCGGACACGGTTCAGCACCCGGCGCAGCGGCGCGACGACGTGGCGCGGCGACAGGTTGCCGGCCGCGGCCTCCGGCAGGAACGGCTGGTAGGTCATGTAGGACTGCGGGCTGACGATCGTGATGCGGACGCGCCCGGAGCGCAGCTCGTCGCGCAGTTGGCGCTGCAGCCGCAGGCCCGTGTAGAGGCCGACGTACCCTCCGCCGACGATCAGGATGTGCTTCGCCTTCTGGTCCACGTGAGTGCCCCTTCGCGGCATGGTCGCTTGTGAAAGCATTCACAAGCTTACGTCACGGTTGCCTATCGACGCCAATCCCGCCAGGCATCAAACTTTGGCGATTTTTCCGAAACTAACCCCTTGAGCAGGCGTTTCTCCACAGAAGTTCGGCAAAACTTTCGTCTAGTGACGAACTTCACTCCAAGTCGGCACGTCCGCGGAACGGAACGGGCCCGCCGTCGCGAGGACGGCGGGCCCGTTGCTCCGGCGCGGGCGTCAGCCCGAGAGCTCCACCGCGCGGGCGAAGACCGCGTCGAGCATCTCCTCGGTCACCCGCCCGGTGAAGGTGTTCTGCTGGCTCGGGTGATAGCACCCCAGCAGGCGCACCGGCGCGCCGCCGCGCGCGATCTCCACCTCGGCGCCGTGCCCGAACGGCGGCCTGCGGCTCGGCAGCGTGTACCCGGCCTGCCGCAGCGCGGGCCACAGGGCCTGCCAGGCGTACCCGCCGAGGGCGACGATGACGCGCAGCGGATCGGCGACCAGCTCCAGCTCCCGGGCCAGCCACGGGAAGCACGCCGCCCGTTCCTCGACCGTCGGCTTGTTGGCCGGCGGGGCGCAGCGGACGGCCGCGACCACGCGCGCGCCGAGCAGCCGCTGCCCGTCCCCGGCGTGCGTGCTGGTGGGCAGCGCCGCCAGCCCGGTGCGGTGCAGCGAGGCGAACAGCCAGTCGCCGCTGCGGTCACCGGTGAAGACCCGGCCCGTGCGGTTGCCGCCGTGCGCCGCCGGTGCGAGCCCGACGAGCAGGACGCGCGGCTTGTCGTCCCCCCAGCCGGCGATGGGCCTGCCCCAGTAGGTCTCCGTCATGAACGCCCGCCGCTTGACCTCCGCGACCTCCTCCCGCCACTCGACCAGGCGGGGACACGCCCGGCACACCGACTGCCGGGCGGTCAGCTCGGCGAGCGTGCCGCTCGTGCGGGCGAGATCGGCGACCTCCTCGGGCGTGCCCGCCACAGGGGTGTCCGGCCCGGCCGGATCCTCCGGCCAGCCACTGCCAGGGGGAACAAAGCTCATACCCCGATCGTGCCAGCCACCCCGGCATGCCCTGACCACCCCGCGGCCACCCGAGCATGCCCCGACCACTCCGCGGCCACCCGCGCCGCGCTCGCCGCCTTTGGCATGATCGTCACGACGCCTGTCGTCGCCGCCACGACGTCGAGGACCGCCGAAACCCGGCGGCACCCGACCGGACCACCGACCGAGGACTCACCATGCGAATCGTCATCCCGCTCTTCCAAGGCTTCACCGCTCTCGACGTCGTCGGCCCGTACGAGGTGCTCCGGATGCTGCCGGAGGCCCAGGTGGTGTTCACCGCCCCGGAGGCCGGCCCCGTCCGGGACGGCGTCGGGGTGCTGGCCCTGTCCGCCACCGCAACGCCGGCCGAGGTGGACTCCTGCGACGTCCTGGTCGTCCCCGGCGGACCGGGGGCGCGGACGATGATGCGTGATGAGGCCTTCACCGCGTGGATCCGGCGGCTGCACGACGGCACGACCTGGACGACCTCGGTGTGCACCGGGTCGCTGATCCTCGGCGGCGCCGGCCTGCTGGAAGGGCTCCGCGCCACGACCCACTGGGGCGCCGTCGAAACGCTCGAAGCCTTCGGCGCGACCTACACGCCCGAGCGCGTCGTCGTCCAAGGCAAGATCGTGACGGCCGCCGGGGTGTCCTCCGGCATCGACATGGCGCTGACGCTGTTCGAACGCATCGCCGGCCGGACGGCGGCCGAGGCCGCCCAACTCGCCATCGAGTACGACCCCCAGCCCCCCTTCGACGCCGGGTCACCGGCGAAGGCCCCGCACGAGGCCATGGAGCTTCTTCTGGCCCGCCGGCGCTGAGCGCCTCGGCGGGCCGTCAGGAGGCGAGGCCGCGGGCGATGCCGTCGAGGATGTCGTGTTCGCTGACGACGACCTCGCCGAAGCCGAACCGGCTGACGATGCGGTCGAGGATGAGCGCGCCCGCGCCGATCACGTCCACCCGGCCGGGGTGCATGACCGGGATCGCCGCCCGTTCGTCGTGGGTCATGTCCAGCAGGCTCCGGGAGATCTCGCCCACCGTGGCCGCCGGGACGCGCGAGCCGTGGATGCGCTCGGGGTCGTAGGCCGGCAGGTCCAGGGCGATGCCCGCGACCGTCGTCACCGACCCTGCCAGGCCGATCAGCGTGCGCGCCCGGCCCACCGGCACGGCCTCGGCCACCCGGTCGAGCGCCGCCTCGATGTCGGCGGCCGCCGCCGCCACGGCCTCAGACCCGGCCCCGGGACGCGCGCCGGCCGCCGCGAAGTGGCGCTCGGTGAGGCGGACGCAGCCGATGTCGACCGAAATCGCGGCCTCCACGTCGGCTGAACCCAGGACGAACTCGGTGGAGCCGCCGCCGATGTCGACCACCAGCACAGGAGCCTGGACGCCCGTGAGCCCGGCGGTGGCGCCGAGGAAGGACAGGTGGGCCTCCTCCGAGCCGGTGACGACCTCGGGGTCGACGCCGAAGATCTCGCGCACGCCGGTGACGAAGTCGGCGCGGTTGGCGGCGTCCCTGGTGGCGCTGGTGGCCACCACGCGCACCCGCTCGGCGCCGTGCTCCCTGATCAGCTTGGCGTAGCCTCGCATCGCGGTGAAGGTGCGCTCCAGCGCCTCGGGGGCCAGCCGCCCGGTGCGGTCGACGCCCTCGCCAAGGCGGACGATCTCCATGCGCCGCTCGACGTCCACGAGCCGCCCGGCGGCCGTACCCCCGGCAGGGCCCGCGCCGCCGTCCCGGGCGGCACCGCCGTCCCCAGCCGCGCTGTCGGCGCCCGCCGGGCCGCCGGTGAGGTCGGCGATGAGCAGGCGGACGGAGTTCGTGCCGCAGTCGATGGCCGCCACGCGGATCATGCGCCCTCCTCGGGCTCGTCGGGGCCGGCCGGCACGCAGGGCCCGTCGCTCCACCACTCGGGCAGAGAGTCGAGGGCCTCGCGGCCGAAGGGGTTGGTGCCCGGCATGGTTAGCTCGTGGCCCACCAGGGCGTGCAGGCACTTCACCCGGTCGGGCATGCCGCCGGCACTCTGCATGTCGCGGGGCAGGGGCTCCAGGCCGTCCTCGGCGGCGGCCTGGTCGCGTCTCTCGACGTAGGCGGCGTGCGCCTTCGCGTACGCCTCGGCCAGGGCCGGGTCCTCGGCGAGCCGCGCCTGCATGCGCTTCATGAGCCCGGAGGACTCCAGTGTGCCGATGGCAGAGGCGGCCCTCGGGCAGGTCAGGTAGAACAGCGTGGGGAACGGCGAGCCGTCGGCCAGCCGCGGGGAGGTCTCGACGACGTCGGGCAGTCCGCACGGGCACCGGTGGGCCACGGCCCGCAGGCCCCGCGGCGGGCGGCCGAGCTGCCGTTCGACCACGGCGGCGTCCGCCGGGTCCACCTCCGGCGCCCCTTCCCGGCCTCCGGCGGCCGTGTCGGCCGGATCGACCATCGCGCACTCCCCCTGAGAACGACGGGCAGGCCCGTCGGGCACACCCGGACCGAAAACCCGGACACGTAAGTATCCAGCACCCCACGACCACCGATGCCCAGAGACCACAGAGCCATGGCCCGAGCCTCGGGCGTCAGGGGGCGGGGGTGCGGGCGCCGAGTTCGACGCTCTGGCCGGTGCCGCGGTCGGCGGCCTCGATGGACTCCCACAATGTCTGGTACCACGGGGGCGCGGACTGCGGCGTGGCCCCGGCCGCGGGCTTCCTGGCCTTCTTCGCCGGATCCAGCAGGACGTAGCACGTCTGGCGGCCGTCGCCGCAGTAGTGCAGCCGGCCCCTGGCGAGCTGCCTGATGTAGGCGGGGTCGTCGAGCCGCCGGCTGCGCTCGGCCAGCTCCTGGAGGTCTTTCAGCGCCTGGGCCTGCTGCCTCTCCAGCTGGGCGATCTGGCGTCGCTGCGCGACGTACTCGCGCACCGGATAGGCGAGGCTCATGGCGATCGCGCACACGACGACCGCCAGGATCGCAGCCCGTCCCGTCAACTGCGGTCGCTTCTTCATGGTCCTCCCGGGTCCGTACGGCTTGCGCCCATAAGCGCGCAAGCCGTACGGAAGAAACTAGCCCTGGAAGCGCGGAAAAGCTCCGCGACCCGCGTAGCGGGCGACATCGTCGAGAAGTTCCTCGATGCGGAGAAGCTGGTTGTACTTGGCCACGCGGTCGGACCGCGCCGGGGCGCCGGTCTTGATCTGACCGCAGTTGGCGGCCACGGCCAGGTCGGCGATCGTGGTGTCCTCGGTCTCGCCGGAGCGGTGGCTCATCATGGAGCGGTAGCCGCTGCGGTGGGCGAGGTCGACGGCGTCGAGGGTCTCCGACAGGGTGCCGATCTGGTTGACCTTGACCAGCAGGGCGTTGGCCGCGCCCTCGGCGATGCCCCGCTCGAGGCGCTCGGGGTTGGTGACGAACAGGTCGTCGCCGACGATCTGGACCTTGCCGCCGAGCGCGGCGGTCATGGCCTTCCAGCCCTCCCAGTCCTCCTCGTCGAGCGGGTCCTCGATGGAGACCAGCGGGTAGGAGCGGACCAGGTCCTCGTAGAAGGAGATCAGCTCGTCGGAGCCGTGGCCCTTGCCGTCGAGGGTGTAGACGCCCTTGGAGTGGAACTCGGTGGCGGCCACGTCCAGGGCCAGCGCGATGTCCTCGCCCGGGGTGTAGCCGGCCTTCTCGATGGCGACGAGGATCAGGTCGAGCGCGTCGCGGTTGCTCGGCAGGCTGGGGGCGAACCCGCCCTCGTCGCCGAGGCCGGTGGAGTAGCCCTTCTCCTTGAGCACCTTCTTGAGCACGTGGTAGGTCTCGGCGCCCATGCGCACGGCGTCGGAGAAGGTCTCGGCGCCGATCGGCGCGATCATGAACTCCTGGATGTCGACGTTGCTGTCGGCGTGCGCGCCGCCGTTCAGGATGTTCATCATCGGGACGGGCAGGATGTGGGCGTTCGGCCCGCCCACGTAGCGGAACAGCGGCAGGTCGGCGCTGTCGGCCGCGGCCTTGGCCAGGGCCAGGGAGACGCCGAGGATGGCGTTGGCGCCGAGCCGGCCCTTGTTGGGCGTGCCGTCGAGGTCGATCATGGTCTGGTCGACGAGCCGCTGCTCCTCGGCGTCGAACCCGATGATCTCGTCGGCGATCTCGTCGGTGACGTTGAGCACGGCCTTCTGCACGCTCTTGCCCGCGTAACGCTCGTCGCCGTCGCGCAGCTCCACGGCCTCGAACTGGCCGGTGGAGGCACCGCTCGGGACGGCCGCGCGCCCGGTGCTGTAGTCGTCGAGCAGGATCTCTACCTCGACCGTCGGGTTGCCCCGGGAGTCGAGAATCTCGCGGGCGGTAACGGCCTCGATGGCAGCCACGAAGCGCTCCTATGAGTCAGTAGCCCGGGGACGGGCCCCCGGAACCCATCACCGCACCGTCGTACGCGATGCGGTTGCGGACGGTTTGCCTCACGAGCCTATCGGGGTCTACCGGCGGGTACGGATAACGCGCCCGCGGATCAGGTGTCTGGTTGCCCACACTCGGATGAACCCGGGGCGACCGGGACGCGGACGCCCGCCGTATCCGTCTCACACCGCTCCCGGATGCCCGCCGCTTTGGCCGCGAACCGCTTCCGGACACCCTCCGCCTCACACCGTTCCCCGACGCGGACGCGCCCCCTACTGCTGCGGGCGCCCCTCGGAGCGTTCCCAGGCGTGCACCCGGTCGCGGTAGGCGCGGGCCGCGGCGCGCAGCTCGGCCTCGGGGTCGATGCCGGCGGCGCGCGCCCGGCGCACCAGGTCGAACAGCTCGCGCCCGATGCCCTGCCCGACCGCGCGCCCGAGCGAGTCGGGGACCCCAGAGCGCTCGGCGCGGCTCTGCAGCCCGCTCACGAGCGACAGCGCGGGCTGGCCCATCGGCACGCCGTCGAGCACCGACTCCCAGCCTTTGGCGGCCCGCTCGGCGGCCTTGATGGCGTCCCAGTTGGCGCTGACGTCCTCGGCGCCCTCGACCACCGTGTCGGCGAAGACGTGGGGGTGGCGCCGGACGAGCTTGTCGACGATGCCGGCGGCGACGTCGTCCACGTCGAAACCGCCGTCCTCGGAGGAGCGCTCCTGCGCCAGCCGGGCGTGGAAGACCACCTGGAGCAGCAGGTCGCCGAGCTCCTCGCGCAGGGCGGCGTGGTCGCCGTCCTCGATGGTCTCCATGACCTCGTAGGACTCCTCCAGCAGGTACGGCAGGAGGGACTCGTGGGTCTGCTCGGCGTCCCACGGGCACGAGCGCCGCAGCCGGTCCATGACGGCCACCAGGTCGAGCATCCGCGCCCCTGGCAGGTCGTAGGAGCCCGGGACCAGCTCGATGACCGGCGGGTCGTCCATGCCGAGCGCGGCGTGGCCGATGGCGCGCATGAGCGGCTCGTCACCGTCCTGGGCTGCCAGCCACACGAGAGTGCCGTCGCGGCCCTCGCGGGCCAGGGCCGCCGGGTCGGGCGTCACGACCTCGACCGGGATGTCCTCCTCGGCCAGGTAGGGCAGCAGCGGGTGGTCACCGGAGCCGGTGAGCACCCGCCCGGAGCCCAGGGCCGCCCACGCCCGCCCGCTCAGCAGGCCCGGAGCCACCCTGGGCGACGTCGTGACGACGAGGAGGGGCATGTGTCTACTGGGCGGCGGGCGGCGCCGGCTGGGCCGCGCCCTGGGCCGGAGCCCCGAAGCGCGCCTCTTCGACCAGGCCCTGCTCGGTGTCCCAGGTGCCGTAGCGGTGGGAGACCTTGACCGGGATGGAGTCGAGCTGCGCGAACAGCTTCTGCTGCGCGGCCTGGACGGAGGCCTGGTCGGTGAGGTTGGCCCCGAACCGCTCAAGGCCCTTCTGGTAGGTCAGCGAGGTGCGGACCCACTTGCGGACCTCCGACGGCGGGACGCCCCTGCCGAGCATGGCCGGGCCGACCTTCTCGATGCCGCCCTGTTCGTTGATGAACTTGTCGACGTCACCCTCGCTGATGGTGAGGCCGGTGCGCTGGGCGAACTGCTCGAACTGGCTGAAGTAGATCAGCTGGAGCAGCACCGCGCGCGGGATCGAGGGCATCTGGAGCTGCGACTCGTTGATCTTGGCCTGCTTCAGCGCCGCCTGGTACTCGCGGATCTCGGAGTCCAGCCGGCCGTTGCTGATGCGCTCGCCGCCGACGGTGGCCGCCGTGCCGACCTGCACGGGCGAGGAGCAGGCGGTCAGCGCGACGCACGCGGCCGCGGCGGCCAGGAGCAGGCGCACAGGATTCGACTTCACTAGCGGTCCCTTCGACAGACGCGGCTACTCTACTCAAACCGCGCGCAGGTCCGTTCATCGATGTGCTCGTTGGCCACCGGCCGCCCGTGCGGGCTCCAGGAACATCGCCTCGACCAGGTCGGTGCACCACTTCAGCAGATCCAGGTCGCGCAGCGGCTGCCCGCCGAGCGGGCGGGTCTTCGGCACCGGCACCAGCAGCGTCTCGGCGGCCACCTTGAGGATCGCCTTGGGGTACAGCCGGTCCAGGCGGACCTGCTGGGACTCCCTCAGCGTGACCGGGGCGAACCTGATGTGCTGGCCCTGCAGCGCGACGTCGGTCAGGCCGGCCTGGCGGGCGTGGACGCGGAAGCGGGCCACCTCCAGCAGGTTGTCCACCTCCTGCGGCGGGCGCCCGTACCGGTCGACGAGCTCCTCGCGGACGGCCACGATGTCGGCGCCGTCGCCCACCGCGGCGATGCGCTTGTAGGCCTCCAGGCGCAGCCGCTCGGAGGTGACGTAGTCGTGCGGGATGTGCGCGTTGATCGGCAGCTCGACCTTGACGTCCGCGCGCCCCTCGACGACCTCCTCGCCCGACAGCTTGGCCTTCTGCTCCTGCACGGCCTCGGCCATCATCCGGACGTACAGGTCGAAGCCGACGCCGGCGATGTGGCCGGACTGCTCGGCGCCGAGGATGTTCCCGGCGCCGCGGATCTCGAGGTCCTTCATGGCGACGTACATGCCGGCGCCCATCTCGGTGTGCTGGGCGATCGTGGCCAGCCGCTCGTGGGCGGTCTCGGTGAGCGGGGCCTCCGGCGGGTACAGGAAGTAGGCGTAGCCCCGCTCGCGGCCCCGGCCGACCCGGCCGCGGAGCTGGTGGAGCTGGGACAGGCCGTAGTTGTCCGCGCGGTCGACGATCAGGGTGTTGGCGTTCGGGATGTCCAGGCCGGACTCGACGATCGTCGTGCTGACCAGCAGGTCGAAGTCGCGCTCCCAGAAGCCGACCATGATCTTCTCGAGCTGCTGCTCGTTCATCTGGCCGTGGGCGACGGCCACCCGGGCCTCGGGCACCAGCTCGCGCAGGCGGGCGGCCACCTTGTTGATCGAGGAGACCCGGTTGTGCACGAAGAAGACCTGGCCGTCGCGCATCAGCTCGCGGCGGACGGCGGCGGCGATCTGCTTCTCGTCGTAGGGGCCGACGAAGGTGAGGATCGGGTGCCGCTCCTCCGGAGGGGTGAGGATGGTGGACATCTCGCGGATGCCGGTGAGGCCCATCTCCAGCGTCCGCGGGATCGGCGTCGCCGACATGGCGAGCACGTCCACCTGCGTGCGCATGTGCTTCATGGCCTCCTTGTGCTCGACGCCGAACCGCTGCTCCTCGTCGACGATGATGAGGCCGAGCTGCTTGAAGCGGATGTCGGGGTTGAGCAGCCGGTGGGTGCCGATCACGATGTCGACGGTGCCGTCCTTGAGGCCGTCCAGAGTGGCCCTGACCTCGCCGTCGCTCTGGAACCGCGACACGGGCTTCACCACCACGGGGAAGCTCGCGAACCGCTCGCCGAAGGTCGACAGGTGCTGCTGGACCAGCAGCGTGGTGGGCACCAGGACGGCCACCTGCTTGCCGTCCTGCACGGCCTTGAACGCCGCCCGCACGGCGATCTCGGTCTTGCCGTAGCCGACGTCGCCGCAGATCAGCCGGTCCATCGGCACCGCGCGCTCCATGTCGCGCTTGACCTCGTCGATGGCCTCGAGCTGGTCACCCGTCTCGGCGTAGGGGAAGGCGTCCTCCATCTCGCGCTGCCAGGGGGTGTCGGCGGCGAAGGCGTACCCGGGCGAGGCCATCCGGGCGCTGTAGAGGCGGATCAGCTCGCCTGCGATCTCCTTGACGGCCTTCTTGGCGCGGGACTTGGCCTTGGCCCAGTCGGCGCCGCCCATGCGGTTGAGCGTGGGCGACTCGCCGCCGACGTACCGGGTGACCTCGTCGAGCTGGTCGGTCGGCACGTACAGCCGGTCGCCCTTGGCGTACTCGATGACCAGGTATTCGCGGGTGGCGCCCTGCACCGAGCGCTGGACCATCTCGACGTAGCGCCCGACGCCGTGCTGCCCGTGGACCACGTGGTCGCCGACCTTGAGCTGGAGCGGGTCGACCATGTTCCTGCGCCGGGACGGCAGGCGCCGCATGTCCTTGGTGGAGGCCTTCTGCCCCACCAGGTCGAGGTGGGTCAGGACGGCGACCGCGTCGCCGACGAACCCGTGCTCGACCCGGCCGGTGGTGACGCTCACGACGTCCTTGCCGGGGGCGGTCTCGAGGCCGGGCACCAGGCGGGCGGCGACGTCCACGCCCTTGAGCAGCTCGACGATGCGCTCGGCCGGGCCGTGGCCCTCGCTGAGCAGGACGACCGCGCGGCCCTCGCCGAGCCAACCCTTGATGTCGCCGAGCGCGCGCTGGGTGTCCCCTCGGTAGGCCTCGGCCTCGCGCGCGGACAGCTCGACGATCTCGCTCTCGCCGTAGACGTCGCCGCTCGACGCGGGGGGCGCCGCGGGGGCCTGGCCGCCCGAGGGCTGGTCGGTGGTGGCGAACGGGGCGATGGTCCACCACGACTGGCCGAGCTCGCGGGCGTGGTGGCGCACCTCTTCCAGGTCGCGGAAGGCCGCCGCCCCGAGGTCGATCGGCGCCTCGCCGCCGGCGGCGGCGTTGATCCAGGACGCCTCGAGGAACTCCTGGCTGGTGCGCACCAGCTCAACGGCGCGCCCGCGGATGCGCTCGGGATCGCAGACGAACACCGACGCGCGGGCCGGGAGGTGGTCCAGCAGGAGGTCCATGCCGTCGACCAGGACGGGCGCGAACGCCTCCATGCCCTCGACGGGGATGCCGTCGGCGAGCTGGTCGAGGATGTCCTTCAGCGCGGGATGCCGGTCGGCCAGCTCGGCCGCCCGCACCCTGACCTCGTCGGTGAGCAGCAGCTCGCGGCACGGCGCGGCGAACAGCCCGCCCTCGGCGACCTCCAGAGAGCGCTGGTCGGCGACCTTGAACCAGCGGATCTCCTCGATGGTGTCGCCCCAGAACTCAAGGCGCAGCGGGTGCTCCTCGGTGGGCGGGAAGACGTCCAGCAGCCCGCCGCGCACGGCGACCTCGCCGCGCTTCTCCACCATGTCGACGCGGTGGTAGCCGTTGCCGACCAGGCGCTCGACCACGTTCTCCAGATCGGCGTCGTCCCCGGAGCGCAGCCGCACCGGCTCGAGGTCGCCGAGCCCTGCGACGAGCGGCTGCAGCAGGGCCCGGACCGGCGCGACCACGACGTCCAGCGGCCCGGCGGCGGCGTCGCCCTGGACGGGGTGTGCCAGCCGGCGCAGGACGGCCAGCCGCTGGCCGACCGTGTCGCTGCGCGGCGAGAGCCGTTCGTGCGGCAGGGTCTCCCAAGCCGGGAAGACGGCGACGGCGTGGTCGCCGACCAGGCCGGTGAGCGCGGCGGCGAGGTCTTCGGCCTCGCGGGCGGTCGCGGTGACGGCCAGGACCGGCCGCCGGCGCGCGAGGGCGGCCACGGCGAACGGCCGCAGCGCGGGCGGCGCGACCAGGTTGACGTCCTCGCCGTGGCGCTCAAGGGCACCGGCGAGTTGCGGATCGGCGACGACAAGGTCGAGCAGTCCGGAAAGACTCATTAGAAATGCCCCCACATGGTCATCCCCGCCTTCTCACGCGCTTCAGGGCCCGGCCTGCCGGCCTTCTCGATCTTGTCGGCCTGATCGGCCGGCCGAGATCCCCGCGTGGCGCCCGTCACCGCGCATCACTCCGCGAACCCACCGATGACCGCAGACGGAACACGTCCATCGAATCACGACATGACGGAACCGGAACGGCCCACGGTGTCCACGGCGACACGCGCGACCCCGGCTCGTCGGAGTCGGGGTTGTCTCAAGGCTACTTCCCCCTCGGCGGCACCATGCCGGGAACCGTCCCTCCGTCCGTTCTGTCGGGAAACGCGAAACTCCCCGGCCGCCCGGCGCGGGCCTTGAGGGCGGACGCGGCGCGCTCCCGGCGGCGAAAGCCGGAGCTTTCGTCAGGTGAATCCAATACAGAGAGGGCCAGGGTGACTACTCTGAGTCACATGTCAGAGGTTCGATGGTGGCCGGAGACCCAGGGCGACGTGTTCGGTCACCGCATCCGCGAGCTGTGGACCGAGCAGCTCGGCCGGCGGCTCGACGTCCTGATCGCCGGGTGCGCCCGCGGCGACGCGATCGACGTCGAGCGCGTGGACACCCGGGTCACCGGCATCGACGAGGACACCCCGGTGCTGCGCGCCGCCGTCGAGCGCCGCTCCGGCCTCGACGCCCGCTTCCTCGGCGACCTGCGCGACGCGCCGCTGCTGCCGCGCACCTTCGACGTCGTGCACGCCGCCTTCCTGCTCGAACGGGTGCGCAACGCCGAGCTCGTGCTCGACCGCATGGTCAACGCCCTGCGCCCCGGCGGGCTGCTGCTGATCAGGATGCGCGACCGCACGTCGGCGTACGGCTTCTGCGACCGCCTCACGCCGTGGTGGCTGCGCCGCCTGCTGTGGGCGCGCCTCGCCCCGGCCGGCGCCGTGGGCCCGCTGCGGGCGGTCTACGAGCAGGTGGCCTCCCGCGAGGGCATCCACTCGTACTGCCTGATGCGCGGGCTGATGATCGCCGAGGACTATTCGGCGACCTCCGGCCCCGCGCTGCGCGGACGGCACCCCAAGCTGGTGCGGGCCGCGCTGCGCGTCGTCCAGCACCTCTCGGGCGACCGCCTGCCCGCCGGCCGCGACGAGATCACCCTGGTCATCCGCAAGCCGCAGAACCACTTCGCCCGCCTGATCTGAACGCCTTCGGGGACCGGCCGGCCCCCGAAGGCACGAACCGTCAGCGGCGCGTCAACAGCGGCCGCCAGGTTCCGGCCGCGTCGGCGTTCTCGCGGTCGCCCGAGAGCTGGGTGATCTGCTTGCCGTCGAGGCTGACCAGCACCAGCCCGTTGTGGAACTCGTTCTCGCACCTGCCCGCGCACCCGAGACCGATCAGGTGCTCGTCGTCCGCCCAGGCGAGCAACTGCAGCGTCGTCTGCACCCCGGCGAGCTTGCCGGTCCCGACCTCCCGCACCGTCGTCTGCGGACCGGGCGGCGCGCCGCCGTCGGCGTACAGCCTGCCGTCCGGGGAGATCCCCGCATCCTCCGAGCTCATCCATGGATGGGTCCACCCGTTGGGCGGGTCGTGCGGCCTGCCCTGAAGGTCGTAGAAGACCTTCGACGGGGTGGTGCACGTCGATTCCCAGATCAACGCGCCGTCATGGCTCCACCCGAAAGGGCTGCCGCCCATGGGGCACAGGATGCCCGTCCGCTCCATGAGCGACGGGTTCGCCATCGCGTGGAACCGCGCCGTGCCGGCGTTCACGTCGACGACGTGAAACCCCGTGCGGCCGTTCTGCACGTCTTCGAACGACACCGGACCGGACGGCCGCTCGATGCGCATCCGGGGATCCTCGTCATAGGCGGTGGTGAGGAGCCGGGTGCCGTCCGGGGACCAGGCGACCTCGCCCACCGGGTGATCCAGGCCGATCCACTTCACGACCTCGCGGGTGGCCGTGTCGAGTATGCCGACCCGCCGGGTGGGAAGCTCGTCCTCCAGCACGGCGGCGTACTTCAACCCCGGAGCGACGTCCAGCGCCGCCCATGGGGTCTTCTCGTAGCTCTCGGTTGACGGGTTGTACAGATACCACGTGGAGCGGTAGCGCACCGCGCCCTTGGGGCCCTTGGCCGGCTTTTCCGCGCTGTCGATGTAGTACGCGGACACGGCCGTCCGTCCCGCCGCGATCAGCGTCCGCGGCGGAGAGTTCCCGGTGTCCGTACGCAGGTCGGTCTCCGCCGGTTCGGCGGGGGCCACGCTGATCTGGATGTCGTCCGACGGGTCGGTCATAGCGGCGGGAACGGGCGCGCGGTCGTTGCGCACGAGTTGGGGCACGGCGACGGCGACCAGGACGACCGCGACCGTCAGCCCCGCCGCGAGCACGCCGGACCGAAACCGGTACCGGGCCCGCCCCCGCAGGGCCCGGTCGGCGAGGTCGTGAGGTACCACGGCTTCCTTGGACCACTCTCCAAGGGTCTCGGGCAGCAAGGTCTCCGATTTCATGAGATGGCCTCCTCCAAGGAGCGGCTCGGCGTACGGAGATCGGCGAGTTCGGGCGAGACGGAACGCAGCCGGGCGATGGACCGGTGGGCGGTGCTGCGGACCGTGCCGACCGAGCAGCCCATGATCTGGGCGACCTCGGCCTCCGGCAGGTCCTCGAAGTAACGCAGCACGAGCACGGCGCGCTGGCGCGCGGTGAGGCGGGCCAGCGCGCGGCGCAGGATGAGCTTGGTGTCGGCCAGATGCGTGTCGTCGCGCCCGGCCCGCTCGGGCGGGTCCGCGACCACCGTCTCGCGCCGCCGCGACGCCCCCCGCCACCAGCTCACCTGCTGGCGGTACATGGCGCGCCGGACGTACGGCTCGGGGTCGTCTATGCGGCTCCACCGCGCGGCGGCCCGCGCCAGGACGGTCTGCAGCAGGTCCTCTGCGGCGTGCTGGTCGCCGCCGGTGAGCAGGAAGCCCAGCCTCATCAACGCGGGCGACCGCGCCGACACGAACTCGCGGAAACGTCGCTCCTCGGCAACGTCCACGATCACCTCCAGAAGTCGTCGTGCCCCTAGGACGCGACCGGCCGCCCCCCGCTATGCCTCACCCCGTTCCGTGGACGCACTCCCGCACTATCCTGTCCCGGTGGGAAACGTGGAGCAGACGACGCCGCCCTCCGGGACGGCCCCCGAGTGGGTGCCCGACGCGCGCGAACTGGCCGACCTCGAGCTGCTGCTCTCGGGCGCGTTCGCCCCGCTGAAGGGGTTCCTCGGCTCGGCCGAGGCCGCCTCGGTCACCGAGGACGGCCGCCTTCCCGACGGCACGCCGTGGCCCGACCCGGTCACCCTCCTGGTGCCGCACGACCATCCCGTCTCGGCCGGCGACGAGCTCACGCTGCGCGACCCCGAAGGCGCCGCGGTCGCCGTCATGAGCGTGACCGAGCGCACGGCGGACGGCCTGGTCGCCGGCCCGGTGACCTCTCTCGGCGCACCCGAGCACGGCCCCTTCGCACGGCTGCGGCGCTCGCCGGAGCAGGTGCGGGCCGAGCTGGGCGAGCGTCCCGTCCTCGCCGTCACCATGCGGGGGCCGCTGGACGACCTGGACGAGATCACCGCCACCGCCCGCGAGCTGGACGCGGCGATCCTGCTGCTGCCGCTGGCCTTCGGCGAGGGAGGCCCGGCGGTCGTCCGCGCGGCGCTCAAGGCGCGCGACCGTCTGCCGTCCGGCACCGCCGTCGTCGTGGTCCCGCTCGCCCCCCGTGAGCCCGAGATCGACCTCGAACTGCGCGAGCACGTCGCCACGGCGTACGGGGCGGTCGAGCACCTGGCCGGGCCCGAGCCGGTCACGCTGCCGGGGCCGCCGCACCGGCGCGGCCTGGTGGTGTTCTTCACCGGCCTGTCCGGGTCGGGCAAGTCGACGATCGCGCGCGGCCTGCACGACGCGCTGCTCGAACGCGGCACCCGCACGGTGACCTACCTGGACGGCGACGTCGTGCGGCGGCTGCTGTCGGCGGGGCTCACCTTCTCCCGGCACGACCGCGACCTGAACATCCGCCGCATCGGGTTCGTCGCCGCCGAGGTCGCCCGGCACGGAGGCCTCGCCATCTGCGCGCCCATCGCCCCGTTCGCGGCGACGCGCGACGAGGTGCGCCACATGGTCGAGGGGGTCGGCGCCGACTTCCTGCTGGTGCACGTGGCCACGCCGCTGGACGAGTGCGAGCGCCGCGACCGCAAGGGCCTGTACGCCAAGGCCAGGGCCGGGCTGATCCCCGAGTTCACCGGCATCTCCTCGCCGTACGAGGAGCCGGAGGACGCCGATCTGACGCTCGACACGACGGGCATATCGGTCGAGCGCGGGGTCGAGCGGGTGCTCGACGTGCTCACCGCCGGCGGCTGGCTGCGCTGAGCCCCGCCCGCGCCTGCGGCTCAGTGGTCGGGGACCGGGGTGGAGCTGAAGTACGGCGCGCGGGCCAGCTCGGTGAAGGCGCGCCGGGCGGCCACCGTCGCGTCGAAGCGGGTGTCGCCGCGCGGCGCGCGCGGCGAGTCGAAGTACACCAGGGCCTTGATCTGCGGGTATCCCTTGATCTGGCGGCGCACCGAGTTGAAGAACGACACCTTGAACGCCGGCTCGTCCAGCCGCTCGAAGGCGCCCCACTCGGCCACCATGATCGGCTTGCCGGGGAAGCGCATCTGCGTCCAGCGGTAGAAGCCTGGCCAGCCGGAGTGGTCGTCACGGGTCTTGTCCACCAGGCCGGCGAAGTCGTTCACCCGGCGGTCGGCGTAGGGGTCCAGGCCGATCCAGTCGACCACGTCGTCTCCTGGGTAGAGCCGCTCGAACCACGGCTTGGCGGCCCAGTTGGGCGCCCCCATGTACGTCATGACCGTGACGGCGTTCTTGACCCCGCGCTCGCGCAGGCGTAGCACGACATGGCGGTACATGGCGGCGTAGTCCTCGGCGGTCATCCCCGACCCCGGGCGGGCGCGCACGTCGTTCTCGGGCTCGTGGTGGACGGTGAGGAAGAAGCGCTCGGGCAGCGTGCGCCTGATGCGCCGGGCCACGCGGTCGATGCGGCCGTCGATGGCGCCGGCGGCGATCTCGGCCCACGTGTGGTGCACGGAGGGCTTCCAATTGATCAGCAGGATGCGCTTCCTGGCCAGCCGGCGCTCCTCGGGGGTGGGGAACGGGTCGCCGCCCCGGTGGTAGACGTGCAGGATGTCGGCCCTGCGGCCCATGCGCTCCTCGGCGGCGGCGATGGACCGGGCGGGCGCCCGTCCGCCGAAGACCTCCGGGGCCACCCCCCACCACGCGCCGCAGCTCGGAATGAGCTTGGCGGTGGCCGCGCAGTCGGGGGCGTCGTCGGTGGCGGTCACGCCGGCGCCCGGGACGCGGTCTCCCTCCACGGCGGGCTGCGGGGGCTTCACCGAGGCCACGGCGTAAATGATCAGTCCACAGCCGACGGCGAGCCCGGTGCCGAAAAACCATATTCCCGTCACTTTTCGCAATGCACCCAAACCCCCTTCTCCCCGGTCTTCCCCGAAGGTCGCTATTCACCTTCCCACTAATCGGTGCCATGCCGCCGGTAACTCGGCGCGCTTTCCCGGCGGTCCGGCGTCCGCGCCGTCGTTGGCTCCGCGTCGCGGCGCACGTCATACCGGACCCCAATAACGGAAATATCCGATTATGAGGCTGAGCTGGGACGATGCCTCGTCCACCAAAACTCCGGTATGCGGTCGCGGCATCCCGCGTTGTGCCTATAGTTCTCTGGATCCGCCCCTCGGGAACCGTTCACCACGCGGCGCCCGGCACATCACAGCGAACCGGGCGGATTTCGCAGGAACAATTCCGCACCGAGAGGCATGCCGTTCCCATGGACCACCCGGCGTCCTCAGTCTCCGGCCCGGCCCCCGGGCGCGAGCTCGCCGAATTCGGCTCGATGCTGGTGCGGCGCCGCGTCGCCCTCACCGTCTTCCTGCTCGCCGGGGTGTGCGGCGGCGGCGTCGTGCTCGCGACCACCCCGCCCTCGTACACGGCCACCGCCGAGGTGCTGGTGGCCCCCACCGGAGTGCAGGACCAGACCAACCCGACCACGCCCCGCCAGCGCGAGCCGCTCAACCTCGACACCGAGGCGCAGGTCGCCCGCTCGGCCGTGGTCGCGGCCCGGGCCGCGCGCGCCCTCAAGGTCAACGACCCCGACCCGCTCAGAGACCGCGTCGCGGTCACCGTGCCGCCCAACTCCGCCGTGCTCGCCATCTCCTACACCGCCGCCGACCCGGTCAGCGCCGCCGCGGGCGCGCAGGCGTTCGCCAAGGCCTACCTCGCCAACCGCGAGGCGACGGCCACCCGCGCCCTGGACGCCCAGCTCAAGGTGCTCTCCGGCAAGCTGCGCGAGATCGACTCCCGGCTCGCCACCACCGTCGCCGGCCTGCCCCGCACCGCCCCGGGCTCGGCGGCGCGCACCATCGCCGGTCAGCGGCAGAACGTCCTGAGCCGGCAGGTCTACAACCTCACCGTCAAGTACGACGCACTCAAGACCGTGGCGATCACCCCGGGCACCGTCATCAGCGACGCCCGCCCACCCGCGTCGCCCTCCCAGCCGAGCCCTCCGCTCTACCTCGGCAGCGGGCTGTTCCTCGGCCTGCTCGCCGGGGCCGGCGCCGCCATGGTCCGCGACCGCTTCGACACCCGTCTCAGGACGGCCGCCGACATCGAGCGCCTCACCGGGCTGCCCGTCCTGTGCGAGGGTGAGAACGCCCGCGAGCTGCGCGAGCTGGCCATGGCCGTGGCCCGCCACCTGCGCGACGGCGGCGAGCTGTTAGTGCGCGGTGTCTCCCCCGACACCGACCCCGAGCCGATCGCCGACGACCTGCGCGTGGCGCTCACAGGCCTGGCCCCGATCTGGGTGCGCACCGACCAGGCGGCGCGCGCCGACGCCGCGGTGCTGGTCGTCGAGCGCCGCGCCGCCCGGTCCAAGCAGCTCGCCCAGGCCGTCCGGCAGCTCAGGCGCACCGACACCGCGCCCCTCGGCGTGATCCTGCTGCCCTCGCCCGCTCCGCTGCCCCGCGGCCAAGCCTCCCTGCCGCACGGCCACCACCGTCACCCCGGCAACCCCGCCTCCCGCGCCTCATGAGACGGCTCCTGCGGCCGCCGCCCCCGGCACGCTGGCCGATCGCCGCGCTGCTCGTGGGCTACCCGCTGTGGTGGGCGCTCGGCTTCGGCGGCCTGTCCCTGGTGGTCCTGGCCGTCCCGATGGCCGTCGTGCTGTGGCGGCGGCGGCCGATCGCGGTGCCCAAGGGCATGGGCCTGTGGGCGCTGCTCATCGCCGGATACCTGGTCAGCGCCCTCATGCTCGGCGAAATGCCGCCCGGCACCTACGGCGACCTCGGCGCCGCCCGCGTCCTGGGGTACGCGATGCGGCTCGCGCTCTACCTGTCCCTCATGATCATGGTGCTGTACCTGGGGAACCTCACCCCCGACGAGTTGCCGCAGCGCACGCTGGTGCGCATGCTCGGCGTGCTCTGCGTGACCACCGTGGCCGGCGGGCTGCTCGGCGTGCTCGCCCCCGGCTTCCAGTTCACCTCGCCACTGGAGATGGCGCTGCCCGAGTGGATCGGCGGCAACTCCTACGTCCGCAACCTGATCCACCCGACGGCCGCGCAGGTGCAGCACGTCCTGGGGCACGCCTCGCCACGCCCCGAGGCGCCCTTCGAATGGGCCAACGCCTGGGGGAGCAACATCTCGGTGCTGCTCATCTGGTTCGTCGTCGGCTGGTGGACCTACGGCGGCACCGTCCGCCGCCTGCTGTGCGCGGCCGTCGTCGCGCTGGCCACCGTGCCCATCGTCTACTCCCTCAACCGCGGCCTGTGGATCGGCCTGGCCGTCACCGTCGCCTACGTCCTGGTGCGCGCCCGGTCGCGCACGGCGCTCGCGGTCGGCGCGGCCCTCGCGGCGGCGGCGCTCGCGTTCTGGGCCGGGCCGCTCGGCGCCATCGTCGCCCAGCGCCTGGACAGCCCGCACAGCAACCGCATCAGGGCCTTCACGGTCGCCGGCACGCTGGAGGCCGCCGCCCACTCGCCGGTCATCGGGTACGGCAACACCCGCAACGCCTTCGGCAACTACCAGACGATCACCACGGGCCGCACCGACTGGTGCGCCGAATGCGGCCACCCCCCGCTCGGCAGCGACGGGCAGCTGTGGCTGCTGCTGATCACTCAGGGCTACACCGGCGCCGCGCTGTACATCGCGTTCTTCGCCGGGGCCGTCCGCCGGTTCCGGCACGACCGCACCCCCATCGGCCAGGCGGGGACGCTGGTCATGATCCTCGTGCTGATGTACATGGTCGTGTACGACGGCCTGGTCACCGCGCTGATCCTCTACCTGGTCTCCTACGCCCTCCTCTGGCGCAACGCCCCCGTCCCAGGCGCCGCGCCCCCCGGCCCCGCCGGATCGCGGGCCCTCACCGCCCCGATCGGGACGAACGGCGCGGCGGGCACCGAACCGATCTTGAACGACAACAGGGCGGTCACTGACCCGATGCGGACCGTCGGTGGCGTGACCCGCGGTCGTCTGCGGGCAGTCGGTAATGAGGCCGGTCGTCCGACACGGACCACCGGTACGACGACCACCGCACCAATGGAGGCGTTCCGGTGAGGGACTACCGCGCCCGTCTGGGCTATCTCGACCAGGTCACCACTCTGCTCTACCCGACCCCCGCTCCCACGCCGTCCCAGCCCTCGGCCACCGATCCCGGCACCGCGGTCTCCGTTCCTCCGGAGACGGGCCGCTCGTCTCCGGCCAGCCACTCCACTCCCTCCACCACGGACTCCGGCGTCGACCCCGGCTCCTCCGGGGCCAGGGCCGCGTACGCCGTGCTGCCGAGCAGGTACCTGCCCCGGCGGCTCGTGCCGCGCTCCCGCTGGCTGCCGGGACGACGGCGCCTGCCGCACGGGCCGGGCACGATCGAGACCTACCTCAGCGAGGTGTTCGGCCGGCCGGTCAAGGTCATCGTGCACGTCCGGCCGGCCCGGCGGGCCAACCGCAAGCCCATCCTGGAGATCCGTTCCGGCTCCGGGGAGCCGCTCGCGTTCGTCAAGATCGGGGACACCGAGCGCTCCCGGTCGCTGGTCCGGCACGAGAGCGCGGTGCTCGAAGCGCTGGCCGGGCTGCCACTGCGGGTCGTCGCCGCGCCCATCGTGCTGCACCACGGCGTCTGGAACGGCCTCGACGTGCTCGCCCTGTCCCCGCTGGCCACGCGGCGGCGGCGCGTCCCCGCGGCCCTGCTGGAGGACGCCGTCCACGAGATCGCCGCGCTCGCCGTCCCCCGGGCCACGCCCGGCGAGGGCCGCGCCTCTCCGTTCGTCCCCTCCCAGCGCCCCAGCGAGGACGACCTCACCGACCCGGCGCGCCCCCTCGCCACCGGCCACCCGCGTCCTTCCGCCTCCACCGACCAGGTGCGCTCTCTCGCCGCCGACCCGGGGCGTCACCTCGCCACCGGCCACCCCGCGCGCTCTTCCGCCGCCGGCGACGAGGTGAACGACGGCGCCGCACGCGTCCTCCGCCTCCCGGCGGACGGGCGGGGCGACCACGCCTGGCACGGCGACTTCTCGCCGTGGAACATGGCCCTCTCCCCCGACGGCCGCCTGGCCGTCTGGGACTGGGAGCGTTTCACCACCGGCGTGCCGCTCGGGTTCGACGCGCTGCACCACTTCTTCCAGCGGGCACTGCGCCGGATGCCTCCCCGGCTCGCCGCCGAGGCGTGCGTGGCGGGCGCCGTCCGCACGCTCGCGCCGTACGGCCCTTCGGCGGGCGCGGCGCGGTGGACGGCCGTCCAGTACCTGATCACCCTGGCCGACCGCCATGAGGGGGACGGCCACCAGCCGCTCGGCCCGCCGGCCGCGTGGCTCAACCCCGCCCTCGACCATCTGGAGGTCCTGCATTGAACCGCACGGTGAAGAGATCCGCGCACGCCCTGTCCCATACGGCGGGCCGGCTCACCGTGAGCGGGCGGCTCCTGCCGTCCTTCCTGATCGCCGGCGCTCAGCGCTGCGGCACCACCTCCCTGTACCGCGCCCTGGCACAGCATCCCCTGATCCTCAAACCCGTGCTGCGCAAGGGGGTGCACTACTTCGACATGGCCTACGGCAAGGGCTCCTCCTGGTATCGCGCGCACTTCCCGCTGAAGGTCACCGCGCACCGCCTGGAACGCAGGTTCGGCATCCGCCCGCTCAGCTTCGAATCCTCGCCGTACTACCTGTTCCATCCGATGGTCCCCTCGCGCATCGCCACCGACCTGCCGGGGGTGAAGCTGATCGCCCTGGTCCGCGACCCGGTCGAGCGGGCCTACTCGGCGCACGCGCACGAGGTGGCGCGCGGGTTCGAGACCGAGGCCTCGTTCGAGCGGGCGCTCGCGCTGGAGCCCTACCGCCTGGACGGCGAGGAGGAACGGCTGCGCGCCGACCCGGCCGCGCGCAGCCGCGCCCACCGGCACCACGCCTACGTCGCCCGCGGCCAGTACGCCGAACAGCTCGCGCGGCTGGAGCCGCTGGTCGGCCGCGACCGCATCCTGGTGCTCGACAGCGGGTCCTTGTTCACCGCACCCGAGCGCGCGTACGACCGGGTGCTGGAGTTCCTCGGGCTGCCCCGTCTCGGCGACCCGGTGTTCGAGCGGCACAACGCCCGCCCCCGCCCGTGCGACATGCCGGCGGGTCTGCGGCGACGACTGTCGGAGCACTTCGCCCCCTGGGACGCCCGCCTCGAACCCTGGCTCGACGAGCGCCCCTCATGGCGCCCCTGACCCCGCACCCCATGCCTGTCGTCTCCGCCGGCGGAGCGGGCGCGACGCGATCGGTGGTCAAGGGCGGCGCGGCCGGGCTGGTGGGAGCGGCGGTGGCCGCGGGGTCGCAGTTCCTGATCGTGGTGGCCGTCACCCGCGGGTTCGACGCGCGAACGGCGGGCTGCTTCTTCACCGCGACCACCGTGTGCCTGATGGCGGCCGGCGTCCTGCGCCTCGACTGCGGCAACGGCCTGATCTACTTCATCGCCGCAGCCCGCACCGCCACCCCCGCACAGCAACCCGCCTCCGCAGGGCGCGCCACCCTTCGCGTATCAACGTCCGCCGCCTCTGCCATGCCCGCCGCGCCCCGCGGATACCTGCGGGCCGCCCTGCTGCCCGTGGTCATCCTGTCCTTCGCCGTCGCGGCCCTCGTCGTCGCCTACGCGGACGCGCTCGCCACCGCGCTGACCCACACCACGACCGGCCCCGCCCATGTCGCGTTGGGGACCACCGCGGCGCCCTCGCCCGGCGCGGACCCCGCCGTCGTCCTGCTCGGCGCGGCGCTGCGCGGGCTCGGTCTGGCGCTTCCCGTGATCGTCCTGGCCGACATCCTGGTGTCGGCGACCAGGGGCTTCGGGGTCATGCGCCCGACCGCGCTGTTGAGCGGGGTGCTCCAGCCCGGCGCGCAGCTCCTCCTGGTCGGCGCCGTCGTCCTCGCCGGCGCCACCGGCCTAGGTGAGGGCACCCGGACGCTCGGCTCCGCGTCCGGCACCGGGTGGCTCCTGGCCGCGGCCTGGGCGGCGCCCGCGCTGCCGGTGCTCGCGCTGAGCGCCTTCTGGTTGCGCCGGCGGATGCCCACCGGGCCGTACGTCCCCCGCGCGGCCCGCGCGTTCTGGCGGTACACCGGTCCGCGTGCGCTGGGCGGGGCGGCGCAGGCGGTGTTCCAGCGGCTTGACGTCGTCGTCGTGGCCGTGCTGGCCGGGCCCGCGCAGGCGGCGCTGTACACGGCCGCCACCCGGTTCAAGGTGGTCGGCCAGCTCGTGAACCAGGGGTTCGCCCAGGCGGCCCAGCCCCGGCTCGTCCGGGCCATGGCCGAGGGTGATCTCCCCCTCGCCCGCAGGCTGTACCAGATGACCACGATGTGGCTCGTCCTGCTGACCTGGCCGGTGTGGCTGGGTTACGCCGTGCTCGCCCCCTGGCTGCTGCGGGCCTTCGGCGACGGCTACCCGGACGGAGCCACCGTGGCCGTGGTCCTGGCCGCCACCATGATGCTGGCGACGGCGTGCGGCATGGCCGACGTCATGCTGATCGCCGCAGGACACACCGCCGCGAGCACGGCCAACATCCTGAGCGCGATCGCGGTCACCGTCGCGCTCGACGTCGCGCTCGTCCCCTCGCACGGGGCGCTGGGCGCCGCCCTCGGCTGGTCCGGCGGGATGTTCGCCAAGAACCTGATGCCCCTGGTGAAGATCGCCCGCTTGTACGGGCTGCGTCCCTTCGGAGCCCACAGCCTCCCCTCCCTCCGCCTCTGGCACGCCGAAGAGGCGACGTGATGTCCGCCGGAGGGCCGCCATGAGACCCGGAAAGGCGACACGAGGCACCCGCGGAGACGACGCGATGCTCGGAGAAGGCGAGATGAGCGACCGAGAAGGCGACACCGGCCCCCGAGGCGACACATGAAGCGCGCGCCGCGACCAGGCGACGTGACGCGAGAAGCGGCGCCGATCCTGGTCACCGGGCTGCCGCGAAGCGGCACGAGCTGGGCGGGCAAGATGCTCACCGCCGGGGGCGGCGCGGTGTACGTCAACGAGCCGCTCAACCCGCAGCGCCCGCCCGGGCGCTCCCCTGGCGTGCTGAACGCCACGGTGGAGCACCGGTTCCAGTACATCTGCCGGGACGACGAGGAGCCGTGGCGGCAAGCCTTCGCCGACACCGTGGCCCTGCGCTATCAGTACGTCGCCGAGCTGCGCCGCAACCGCTCGCCGGGCGATCTGGCGCGTCTGGTGAAGAACGCCTCGGCCTTCGCGCTCGGCCGGACACGCCGCCGCCGCGCGCTGCTGGACGACCCGTTCGCGCTGTTCTCGGCGGGGTGGTTCGCCGAGCGCCTCGGCTGCCGGGTGGTGCTGCTGGTGCGCGATCCGGCGTCCCTGGTGGCGAGCTGGCGGCGGCTCGGCTGGACCGTTCACCTTCACGAGCTGCTGGAACAGCCACTCCTGCTGCGCGACCACCCGGTGGTCGGACGGGTGCGCCCGCTGGCCGGCTCCCCCGACCACATCGCCGCGATCGCCACACTGTGGGCCGTGGCCCGGGAGGTCGCCGGGGAACTGGCCGCCCGCCACCCCGCCGTCCGCCTGGTGTCCTACGAGCACCTGGCCGCCGATCCGCTCGCCGGCTACCGCGATCTGTACGCCTGGTGCGGCCTGCCCTGGACGCCCCGCGCGGCCCGGCGCGTCGAGCGCGCCTGCACGACCGGCCCCCGCGCGGCCCGCCCGCCGCACGGCGCCTCCGCCGCGCGCCACGGCGACACCCGAACGGACGGCTCCACCCGAACGGACGGCTCCACCCGGGCAAGTGGGTCCCCCCGGACGGACGACTCCACCCGGGCAAGCGGATCCACCCGGACGGACGGGTCCACCCGGACGGCTGGATCCGCTCAGGGGCACGCGTCCTCTCAGGAGCGCGAATCCACCCTGGCGGACGGATCCCCTCGGGCGGGGGGATTCGCCTGGACGGGTCTGTCGCGTACCGCCTACCGCCGCATGGACTCGGCGAGCGCCGCCGCCCGCCCGCCCTCCGGGCTCACCGCCCAGGACCTCTCGCGCATCGAAGCGATCACGCGATGACGGCCGCTCGCGTGAGCCTCCTCGCCGCCGGTGACCCCGGCCGGTCCCCTCCATGCGTCAAGGCAATGTCATGGAGGGAATTGTCAGCACATCCATGCTGGTCAGAGGATAGGTGGCATGAACGAGAACCACTCGGTCCCCGTCGTCCGGCTGCACGCGGACGAGGACGGCGAATCCCACTTCACCGACGACAGCATGACGCTGGGCCTGGCCGAGTTCGCCCCGCCGGCCCCCGCCATCCTCGTCTCGCCGCCCACGGCGGCGGCGCGCTCGATGTTCCTCGCCCTGCCCGACAACTGGTCGAGCGAGGCGCATCCCGCGCCGCGCGAGCAGCTCATGGTGATGATGAGCGGCGCGATCGAGGTGACCGTCAGCGACGGCGAGACGCGTACGTTCACGACCGGGGACGTGATCATGATCGAGGACACCACGGGAAGGGGGCACACGACCAGGAGCGCCGCCCCGAACGCCCTCGCCATAGTCGTCCAAACGTAGATCGTCCCAGCGCTTCGACGAAGACACAGCCAGGCCGCCTGGGCAGGCTCAGCTCATCACCCGCGCTTCCGCTGGGGACAACCGAGCCGCGCCGGCGGACGCAACCATCACCAACGCCTCCGTCGAGGACAACCGGACCACGCGAGCGGACTCAGATGGGGAACAACCCGGATCGCGCGGACGGACTCAGACCATCACCAACGCCTCCGTCGAGAACAACCGGGCCACGCGGATGGACTCAGACCATCACCAGCGCTTCTGTCGGGGACAGCCGGGCCGCGCGGATCGCGGGGTAGAGCCCGGCCACGCCGCCGATGAGCACGGTGGCGGCGAGCGCGCCGGTCGTCGCCCACGCCGGCACGACGGTCGGCCAGCTCTGGTAGGCGGCGTAGCCGGTGGTCACCGCGATGCCCAGGAGTACCCCGCCGATGCCGCCGAGCGCGGACAGCAGCAGCGACTCGGCGAGGAACTGCGTCCGGATCTGCCCTCGGGTGGCGCCGAGCGAACGGCGCAGGCCGATCTCGGACCGGCGCTCCAGCACCGAGATCACCATCGTGTTGGCGACCCCGACGCCTCCCACCAGCAGTGCCACCGCGCCGAGGCCGAGGAGCAGTCCGTTCAGGGTGGCGTTGGCCGCCCGGCTCGCGGCCAGGGCGTCCGAGGGCCGGGACACGCTGACGTCACCAGCCGCCTGCGGGTTGGCGGTGGCCGCCAGGACGGCGCGCACCGCCTCGACCTGACTGTCCCGCGACCGGGTGTAGACGGTGGTCGCCCGCCCGTCGAAGCGGAACAGGTCGGTGGCGGCCGGCCAGCCGATCAGGACGGCCGTGTCGAGCTCGGGTGCGAGCTTCACCTGGTCGAGCACGCCGATCACGGTGAACCGCTCGCCGCCGACCAGGATCATCGTCTCCGGCCCGGCCCGGCCGATGCCGAGCCGCCCGGCCGCGTCGGCGCCGAGCACCGCGGCCGGGTACCGGCCGGTGCCGCCGTTCAGCCAGACGCCGTTGCGCAGCGTCGCACCGACGGTCCCCGGCAGGCTCGCCCGGGCGGCCGACACGGTCAGCCCGCCGGTCTCCACCTTGGGGATCCTGTCCGAGCGGTACACCTTGGCGTCGCGGATCGCCCCGGTGGCGGAGACGGCGGTGACCGGTCCGATCCGCGCGATCATGGCCTCGGCCTCGGCGGGAAGCTTCGCCTCCTGACCGTCGAAGGTCTGTCCGGGTACGACCGTGAGCAGGTTCGTGCCGAGCGCGGCGAGCTGCCGTTCGAGCTGTTCCCGCGAGGAGGACGAGATGCCCACCACCGCCACCATGGCGGCGATGCCGATCGCGATGCCCAGCGCCGAGAGCAGTGCCCGGGTCGGCCGGCTGCGCAAGCCGGTCGCGCCGACCCGGACCACCTCACGCGGGGACAGCCGGGCGGGCGTGAGCCGGGGGCGGGTCTGCGGGCCCGTCATGACGTGGTCACTCCCGCCTCGTGCGGCATGGTGACGGTGTCGCCGACCACCCTGCCATCGCGCATCAGCACCTGCCGGTCCAGCCCGGCCGCGATGTCCAGGTCATGCGTGATGACCACGACCGTCGTGCCGGCGGCGTGCAGTTCCCGCAGCACGGCCATGATCCCTTCGCCCGAGGCGGAGTCGAGGTTGCCGGTCGGCTCGTCGGCGAGCAGCAGCGCGGGGTCGCCGATCACCGCTCGGGCGATCGCCACCCGCTGCCTCTCACCCCCGGACAATTCATGCGGCTCGTGGTCGAGCCGGTGTCCGAGGCCCACCCGCTCCAGCGTCGCCCCGGCCCGCCGTCGCCGCTCCCTCAGGGCGACCCCGGCATAGAGCAGGCCGTCGGCCACGTTGTCCAGCGCCGGCACGCCCGAGGCCAGGTGGAACTGCTGGAACACGAAGCCGATGCGGGTCGCGCGCAGCGCCGACAACTGCCGGTCGGACAGCCGCGACACGTCGTGGCCGTCGACCACCACCCGGCCGGAAGTGGGCCGGTCGAGCGTGCCCAGCACGTGCAGCATGGTCGACTTACCCGAGCCGGACGGGCCGACCACCGCGACCAGCTCGCCGGCGCCGATGGTCAGGGTGACGCCGGCGAGCGCCCGCACATCGCCGGGGTACACCTTCGTCACGTCGGTCAGTTCGATCATCGCGGCATCCCCACGGTCGTGCCCTCGCGCAGCCCGTCGCCGGTGATCTCCACCCGGCCGTTCGCGAACAGGCCGGTCTTCACCTTGACGTAGCGCGTGGCGGATCCCTCGACCACCTCGACGCCGTAGCCGCCCTCGGCCAACGCCACGAGCGCCGCGACGGGCACGGTGAGCACGTCCTCGCGCTCGGCAGCGGTGAAGACCACGCTGACCACGGCCACCTCGATCCCCGCGGCCGCCTTGGCATCGCGCAGCCCGATGATCGTCTCGATCGAGGTCTCCGCCTGCCCTCCGGAGCCGGTCGGCCGCAGGACCACCGTACGGACCCGCTCCACCCGGCCGGCGACCTTCCGGCCGTCGGGCATCTGGACCCGTACGCGGACCCCCTTGCGGGCCAGCCGCTGCTTGGACACCTCCAGCCGGGCGGTGACCTGGCGGCCGGTCCCGGTGTACCGCAGGACCTCCTGCCCGCCGCCGGTGGACCGGTTCACCCCCGCCGAGACGGCGTCGATCCGGATCCTGCCCGGGGCGAACACCACCCGCCCCAGCTCGACCTGGCCGGTCCGCGGCAGGCCGAGATGCTTCTGCCATCGCCGCACCGCGACCGAGGTGCTCCACGTGTAGGTCTTGTCCACCGTGAACCCGCCATAGCCGAGCGCCTTGAGGTTGCGTTCGAGCTGCCGCACATCCGCGCCGGTGACGCCTGGAGCGAGCGTCCGGTAGGCGGCGACGTCGCCGTACATGAGCACGACCGGCGTGTCGTCCACCCGGTAGATCCGCCCGCCCCTGGCGATGACGTCGCCGGGCAGAGGCATCTTGGTGACGACACCCGCGATCCGGCCGGCCAGGACGGTCTCGGCACGGTAGCCCAGATCACCTGGCACCTCGTCGGTGTCCAGCATCGTCATCCGGGTCACCTGGGCGGTGGCCGGCGGCAGGTTCGCCGCGGCCGGCGCACCCGTGCCGCTCCCGCCGCCGAACCCGCCGCCGAATCCGCCGCCGCCGAATCCGACCGCGCCTGCGGTCGCCGCACCTGCCGCGAGCACGACCGCGCCAAGGACCGCGACGGTCCCGCCGCGCCTCCGTCGGGCGGCGCGGCCGCTCACCGGCACGACGTCACCCGTCCCTTCTCCGTCATCCGTTCCTTCGCCGTCGCTCGCGCGTTCGCCGTCGCTCGCGGGCACGGGGTCGGCCACCCGCGCCACATCGCCCGCCCGTTCCGCGTCACCCGCCGGCACCGCGTCGCCCGCCGGCACCGCGTCGCCCGTCCGTTCTCTGTCGCTCGCCGGCGCCACGCCGCTCACGGGCTCTGCCGCGAGCTCGGCCGCGCCGACGCGGCCGCCGCGTCCTCCCGCGCGTCGCAGGTCTCCTTGGCCGCGGGGAACCGCGGGTCGTTCTCCACCGACGGTTCGATCTCGAAGTGACCGTCGGGCTCCGGATCAGGAAAGCCCGCCACCCCCTGCTCCCGCATGCACTGGGCGAGCACGCGCGACAGCCCCTGCTTCAACTGCCGCACGTCGGCCGGCAGGACGGGGCGGAGGCTCTCGCACGCCTGCTGTGCCTTCTCCAGCACGTTGCCGTCCACCGCGTCCTTGGCGAGCCCCTGGTAACGGATGCCGTCACCGTGATTGACCACCGGATCCGGCTGCGGCACCCCGTGCTCCCGCATGCACCGTGCCCACC
Source organism: Sphaerisporangium sp. NPDC005289 (assembly GCF_040607455.1). NCBI lineage: Bacteria > Bacillati > Actinomycetota > Actinomycetes > Streptosporangiales > Streptosporangiaceae > Sphaerisporangium > Sphaerisporangium sp. NPDC005289. The sequence goes on along the minus strand of NZ_JBEXGS010000006.1, from coordinate 57,292 downwards.
TGATTCCCTGGTCCAGGAGGCTGAGGCTCGCCGTCGCCGCCGGCGCGGCCGAGCCGCCCGCCGAGGCGACGTGCTCGCCGTCGGCCGGTCGGGTACAGGCGGCCGTCGCCACCAGCAAGAGCGGTAGCAGGCAGCCGGCCAGTAATTGCGTTCTCATCGGTGTTCTCCTCTGGTCCTGTCGGCCCAGTGGAGCAGGACGCCGGCAACCCGGTCGTCACAGAGCGGGTAACACCGGTGTAATGCGCGATCGCGGATACTGCGGTCAGGGAGGGTGCAGGGGTGCGAGTGCTGCTGATCGAGGACGAAGTACTGCTGGCCGAACAGGTCGCCGACGGGCTACGGGATCAGGGCATCGCGGTCGACCTCGCGGCCGATGGTCTCGACGGCCTGCACAAGGCCGGCGCGAACCGGTACGACGTGATCGTGCTCGACCGTGACCTGCCGCTCGTCCACGGCGACCAGGTGTGCACCGCGTTGGCCGCGGGGGGCGCCGATGCCCGCGTCCTCATGCTCACCGCGGCGGGCGAGGCGGCGGACCGGGTCGCCGGCCTGATCCTGGGCGCCGACGACTACCTGGCCAAGCCGTTCGTCTTCGACGAGCTGGTGCTGCGGATCCGCGCGCTGGCCCGCCGCGCCAACAACGCTCCACGGGTCCTGCGGCGCGCCGGTCTGACCTTCGACACCGCGCGGCGCGTCGTCACCCGCGACGGCCGGATCATCCCGCTGACCACCAAGGAACTGGCCGTGCTGGAGATCCTCATGAGCGCCGACGGAGGCATGGTCAGCGCCGAGAACCTGCTGGAACGGGCATGGGACGAGCACGCCGACCCCTTCACCGCGACCGTGCGGGTCACCATCGCCCGGCTGCGCCGCAAACTGGGCGACCCACCACTGATCGAGACCGTCATCGGCGCGGGGTACCGGCTGTGAGGCGCGGCCGAAAGCACCCGTCGATCCGGCTGCGGCTGACCCTCGTCTACGCGGTCGTGCTCGTGGCGACCTGCGCGGCGCTCCTCGCGCTGAACTACGCCCTGCTCTACCAGAGCCTGTACACCGACAGCATCGGACGCCGCCCCCCGGCCGGGGCGACGGGCGACGCCTCGGCCGGAGAAGACCCGCTGCTGAGGGACGAGAAGACCAGCGCCGGCGACCCCGCGAGGTTCGACGAGATCAAGCAGAGCGGCCTCGACCGGCTGCGGGCCGACACGCTGCTGAAGAGCGCCGGAACCTCTGCGATCGCACTGGCGGTCACCGCCATGCTGGGACTCGGAGTTTCCTGGGTCGTCGCCGGGCGCATGCTCCGGCCGCTGCGGACGCTCACCGCCACGACCCGGCGGATCTCCCAGGACCGGTTGCACGAGCGCGTCGCACTCACCGGACCGCGCGGTGAGCTCAAGGAACTGGCCGACACCTTCGACGAAATGGTGGCCAGGCTGGAAGCCTCGTTCAACAGCCAGCGGAGGTTCGTCGCCGACGCCTCGCACGAATTGCGCACCCCGCTCGCGATCGTCCGTACAGGTGCCGAGGTGCTGCTCGGCAAGCGGGAGAGCACGCCCGCCCAGTGGGAGGCCATGGCACACAACGTGCTGACCGCGGCCGGCCGGGCCGAACGGCTGCTGGACGGCCTGTTGGCACTGGCCCGCAGCGACAGCGGCGTCATCGCCCACGAGCCATACGACCTGGCGGTGGCGGCGGCCGTCGCGGTGAGCGAGGCGGACGACGAGGCCGAGCGCGCCCGCCTGGACGTCACCACCGACCTGCGTCCCGCCCTGGTCGACGGCGACCCGGTCCTGCTCGAACGCCTGGTGCGCAACCTGGTGGACAACGCGATCCGGCACAACCGGGAAGGCGGCTGGGTCGAGGTCACCACCGGCCACGGCCCGGCCAACGGTCGTGAAGCGATCGACGGTCGTTATGCGGTCGATGGACGCGACGTGGCCGATGGACGCGACATGGTCGACGGACGTGACGTGACCTATGGACGCGGCATGGTCGACGATCGCAGCATGGTCGATGATCGTGGCGCGGCCGGCGGGGTAGCGGTGGTCACGGTGCGCAACAGTGGCGACGTCATCCCTCCCGCGGAGGTCGACCGGCTGTTCGAGCCGTTCCAGCGGCTGGCGTCCGGCCGTGCCGCGGGTTCCCGGTCGACCGGTCTGGGCCTGGCCATCGTCAGGTCCATCGTGCACGCGCACGGCGGCACGGTGACGGCGGCGCCGAACGCCGAGGGCAGCGGACTGGCCGTCACCGTCACGCTGCCGGCATCGAACCGGGCTGAAGGGGAGGCGGCCCGGCGAAGGTGAGGCCACCGCACCAGCGGCCGGGCCACGCAGCCCAAGACGCCAGAGCATGTACCGCAGATGATCACGGTGGTGCGGTAGATGATCCCTCGTGGTCAGGCGTGGTGACCCACCATCGGAGCCCTGACGCGTCGGCTCCGCCACCTCGAATCGTCGGACCCGCTCTAGCGGTCGGGCCTGAGCGTGCGGGCGGCGTGCCGGAGGAGGCACGAAGTGAGCAGGCGCAGCGCGAAGGGAAGATCGTCGACCAGGTAACGACGGGCGAGCCGGCCCGGCTCGGCGGCCAGGCGGAACAGCCATTCGAGGCCGGAGCGCCGCATCCACTCGGGCGCCCGCCGCACCGCCCCGGCGGCGAACCCGATGGCCGAGCCGCAGCCGACGAACCACGCCCGGGGGAGGTCGGCGCGGAGCAGGCCGATGAGGCGATCTTGCTTGGGGAAGCCCAGACCCACGAACACCAGGTCGGGACGGGCTCGCAGCAACGCCTCCCGCACGGCGGCGAGCCCCTCCGCCGAGGTCTCGAACCCGAACGGAGGCGACACCACCCCGGCGACGCGCAGCCCCGGATGACGGTCGCTCAGCACCTCGGCGGCGCGTACGGCGACGCCGGGAAGCCCTCCGACGAGGTAGACCGATAGCCCGGCGGACGCGGCCGCCGCCGACAGCGACCAGATCAGATCGGCCCCGGTGATGCGCTCGGGCACCGGGGTGCCCAGCAGCTTGGACGCCCAGACCAGCGGCATGCCGTCGGGCACGGCGAGGTCGGCGCCCTCGACGATGGCCCGCACCTCAGGGTCGCGGGAGCAGGCCCGGCAGATGTCGACGTTCGGGGTCACGACATGCCCGCCCCGCCCCTGCCGCAGGGCCGTGACGACATGCTCGACCACCTGCTCCTCGGTGAGCGTGTCGACCGTGACCCCCGCCACCGTGACCCGCGCCCGGCCGCCGAGCCTCGCGTCGACGGCACCGCCGACGGCTCCGGCGGCCCCTGAGGACATGGCGGTTTCCGTCGAACCGGCGGCTCCCGTGATGGCCACCGAACCGGGGCCTCCGGCGGCGTCCGCGATGTCTGCGACAAGAGGGTGACCGGGAAGTGTGCGGGGCGTCATCAGATGCCGTGCCCTCGGGTGTGCAGCAGGCCGAGCATGGTCTGCGCGGGGACCAGGCCGGAGGCGACCGCGAGGGCTATGGGGACGCGCAGCTCGCCCCGGCGGGCGGCGAACGCGCGGCGCGCCCACCGCCATGCGGCCGCACGGCGTCCGAGCGCCGCGTGGTGGAAGGCGAGCTGGCCGTAGATGCGCGCGGCTCCGCGCGGATCGGCGGCCAGGTAAGGATGACGGGCGAGCATCCATTCCAGGCCGGCGATGCGGTCGGCCCACCGTGTCGCGTACGCGGAACCGCCCCAGCGGACCCGTACCAGGGGCCGGTCGACGTAAGCGATCGGGTGGCGGCCGACTGCGCGCAGGGCGAGGTCCCAGTCTTCGTTCTGCCCGCCGGGGGCGCTCTCGTCCGGCCAGATCGAGCCGCGCCTGAACAAGAACGTCGAGGAGTGCACCATCACCATGCGGGAGCGGGTGAGATGCCACCTGGTCACCTGGTCGGTGCCGGCGAGGCGGACGACGCGGTGCGAGCCGTACTCGACCTCGATGGCGCACCCGGCGAACTCGGCGTCCGGGTCGGCGTCGAGCGCCGCGAGCTGGGCGGTCAGCTTGCCGGGAAGCCACACGTCGTCGTCGTCGCAGAAGGCCACCAGATCGGTGTCCAACGCGGCGATGCCGGTGTTACGGGCCCCAGGCAGCCCAGGACTCAACCGATTGGCCACCACCCGGACCGCACCACGACCACCGGCCCCCGGCACCCCAGGACCCGGCCGATCAACCGCCACCTGGACCGCATCCTCGGCGGCCTGGGCCGTGCACGGCGTCGCTTGGGGCGCGCCGTCGGACAGTTGTCGGGCGACCGCGCGCACCTGAGCGGGACCGTCGACGACCACGATGACGTCCGCGGCCTCGGGGCGGGTCTGCGCCAGCACGGAGGCCACCGCCGCGCGGAGCAGCCGGGGCCGGTCACCGCGGGTGGGGACGACCACGCCGACCGACGGGCTCATCGGCACTCCTGGGCGGTGACGCCGGTGGTGAGCCACGGGCCGGCCGCGGGCTCGGGCACGGGCTCCGCGGCATGCCGATCGCGTACGCGGTAGCCGTACTGAAGCATGAGCGGCCAGGTCAGCGCGGTGACGAGCCATCGGTGACGCCAGGCCAGGTGCTCGCTCCAGGAGTCGTCCCTCGCGAGTTGGAGCGGGCCGGCCCTGAAGCGCATGGGGTTGCCGGCGCAGGTGTGGGACTTGGACAGTTCGGCGAGCCCAGGACGCAGGAACGGCAGGTCGCCCCCGTCCAGCCGCAGATCGGCGAGCAACGCGCCCAGCACTGAGCGCGGATCGGCCAGCAGGTCTTCGTACCTGACGCGGATCACCCTGCCGCCGCGCCGCGCGAGCAGTTCGAAGGCGAGGTTCTGCACGACCCAGTGAAGGGATGTGCGCCACGGCCGCCAGCGGGTCATGCGGGCGCCGTTCTCGGGCCTGCTCACCCGCCGGTCCCACGAGTGCGCGACCGCCCGGGGATCGCGGACGAGGTGCACCACGCTGAGATCGACGACCGGGGAGGTGCTCAGGCAGAAAGCGAGCGAGGCGTGCTTGCTGGAGTCGACCACGACCGGGGCGGCGGCGACCTGCGCGGCCGCCTCGTAGACGCGGGTGTAGGCCCGGGTGTACCCGCTGAGACCGACCCGGCAGCGGCGGCGAGCCAGCGCGGGGATGTGCCGGGTGCGGTCGACCCGGCGCCGCAGGGTCAGCACTCGATCGGCCAGGCCCGGGGACCACCCGCCGAACGCGCGCAGGCCGACCCTCCGCCAGAACGCGCACGAGGTGAACGGCTCACCGCATCCGCAGGGCTCGCGCGAGCACACACCGCGTTCCCACAGATGAACGACCTCGCCGAGCGGCGTGACGCCGGGCATCTCGCCGAGCAGCCGCTCGAGCAGCGTCGTCCCACTGCGCCCCAGCCCACCGATGAAGACCACACGAACAGCCACTGCGACGGACCCCCGATGGACGGCCATTACACAACGTGCACAGATTAGCGCGCACAGTAATCGAGGCGTGCCGAAACAGTAAAGGATCTACCTCCTTTTCCCGCCGTCCACCATGTCTTCCCTAAGACCATGCGGCGGGAGCCACGACAGCGTCCGCCCAGGCCGACCGGCCCGCCATCGCACATCGGCCCCGCACCCCCATTCCCCGTGGACAGCTCGACGGCGCCGCCGCGGCTGCGGGATGCGGGTGCGGTCGGCCCGGCATCGCGTGCCCCACGTCACACCGCATCCCACGTGGACACCTTGACGGCGCCGCCGCGGCGGAATGAAAGTGCGGCACGCCCGGCATCGCGTGCGCCGCATCAGCGTCACACCCCACACCCACCTGGACACCTTGACGGCGCCGCGGCGGCGGGATGGGGGTGCGGTGAGGCCGGCGCCGGTGGGCGGTGGGGACGTGGCCATGGTGCTTGTGCCGGTGTGAGATTGATGGTGGGGGTTGACAGGGTTTGCGGGGACGGCCTGTAATGATCCGCGTGTCGTTGTGACGTCGGCCGCGAAGGCGACGGGCAGGGCGGCACCCGACCTATAGGGGATGATGTCGTGAGTTCTTACTCCACAGGCCGCGCCTGATCATCGCGTCGCGCCCGCGCGTCGTCCCCTCCTCCGGTGGCACAAGCTCCCTCCGGCGGTCCAGAGCTGTTTCCGGCGGCACAGAACTCCTTTGGGTGGCACAAAACCCGCCTCCCTCGGAGAGTCGCCCTCGCTTCTGACCGCCCGGTGACGGATGCGCCGCTCCGGCGGCCCGACCACGCGCGGTGACGTCACGCCGTTCCACCCCCAGTACGGCCACAGCAGTGCACCCCGTGCCGACGCGGTTTCGCACGTCCGCTCCGCCGTCGTCCGACGATCTTCCAACACGGGCGTACGGCGGCGCGTCGCGCGCGGATCCGCCCCAGGCCCGCCGGACACCGGCCGTTGACCCATCACCGCGGCGCGACCGCGGACGAGTAATCGCCGCGGCGCGTCCGCGGACCCGAACATGCCAGGAGCAGATCTGACCATGCCCGAAAACTGGAACCAGAAGATCATCGACGAGTTCCGCGCCAACCGCGGGAAAGTGGGCGCCCCCTTCGAGGACGCGCGGCTCCTCCTGCTGACCACGACAGGGGCCAGAACCGGAGCCCGTCATACGACCCCGGTCGCCTACCTGCCGGACCGCGAGCGGCTTGTCATCATCGCCTCGGCCGCCGGCAGTCCGAAGCATCCCGACTGGTACCACAACCTCCTCGCCCATCCACGGGTCACCGTCGAGAACGGGATCTTCACCTACGAGGCGGACGCGGTCGTCCTGGAAGGGAAGGAACGCGAAGAGATCTTCGCCCGCGCCGCCGAGGCGGACCCGGGATGGGCCGCCTACCAGGCCAAGACCTCCCGGATCATCCCGGTCGTCGCCCTGCGCCCCCTCGGCCCGCCTCCCCCCTCCGGCGCGCCGGGCGACTTCCTCAAGGCCGTCCACGACGCCTTCCGGCGGGAGCTCGCGCTCATCCGCAAGGAGGTCGCCGCGTCGGGCCGGAGCCTCGGGGCGCAGTTGCGCGTCAACTGCCTGACCGTCTGCCAGGGGCTCCACCACCACCACCTGATGGAGGACACCTACATGCTCCCCACCCTCGGCGAGCGGCATCCGGAGCTCGCCTCGCCTCTGGCGCGGCTGCGCGAGGAGCACGAGACGATCAGGCGGCTGCTGGACGAACTGCAGAACCTGCTCTCGGGCGAGGGGTCCGCTCCTGGCACCGCCCCCGACACCGCTCCTGGCACCGCTCCCGGCACCGCTACTCCCACCGCCCCCGACACCGCCTCCGTGCTCGCCGACGTGGAACGGCTCACCGCCGAACTGGAAGCCCACCTGGACTACGAGGAGGAGCACCTCATCCCCGTTCTGAACGGCGTCGTCCCCTGACCGATCCCCGCCGGAGTCCGCCACCCCGAGGCCGGTCCGGGGTGGCGGTTCGCCGGATTCGTCTAGTCCGTTCTGAGCTGGGCGAACAGGCGGGCGGCGTCCGGCTGGAGCCATTCGAGGCGGTTGCGGTCGGCAGGGTAGGGACGTACCGGCACGATCATGATCCGGACGGAGCCGGCGCCGTTCGCCCGGACACCTTGCATGATCGTGAGGAAGGTGTCGAAGTCCATGTCGACGTCGGTGGTGAAGGCACTCCGCGCGGCCTGGAACAGCGGTAGCAGCTTGTCCGGTTCGTCGACGCTGGCCAGCACCCGGTCCAGCAGAGGACGCAGGAGCGCCTGCTGCCGTCGAATTCGCGAGATGTCGGACCCGTCGCCGAGCGCGTAACGGGTCCGCACGTACGCCAGCGCCTGCTCGCCTCTGAGCAACTGCCGGCCGGCGGGCAGGTCGAGCTTGGACTTGGGGTCCTTCACCGCCGCGGGCAGCGTGACCTCCACCCCGCCGAGCGCGTCGATCATGTCCTTGAACCCGGAGAAGCGCATCTCCACCGCGTGGTCGACGTGGACCCCGGTGGTGCTCTCGACGGTCTTCCAGGCGCAGCTCAGTCCCCCGGCGGCGAACGCCTGGTTGATCATGTCCGTGCGTGCGGGGATGTCCTGACCGGACCGCGACCGGCACGCCGGAATGCGGACCATGGAGTCCCGGGGCAGGCTGATCGCCTGGACCTTCTTACGGTCCGCCGCCACGTGCACCAGCATCATGACGTCGCTCCGCTCGCCGAGGGAGCCGGCGGGCATGCCCTTCGGCCCCGGCCGCTGGTCGGAGCCCACGACGAGCACGTTGAGCGCGCCGCCGCCCGGCTTCGCGGGCCGGTCCCAGGTCGGCGCGGACACGGTCGTCCCGGCGGGCGTGGCGCCGCGGAGCAGCACCGTGGGCACGATCACCAGCGCGGCGGTGACGGCGGCGGCCCCCGCGAGCGCCACCCACCCCGCGCCGCGCCAGGGCCGTGCGAGTGCCGCCCATCGCCCGCGCCGTCCGCGGCCCGCGCCCGCCCCGGAGCCCCCGAACGCCACCGTGGCCGGGGTTTCCGAGGCGGCCGAACCTCGATCGGCCGCGGCGCCCGTGGCGAGGGACGCTCGGTCAGAGGCGGCGTCCGTGGTGAAGGAGGCCCGGTCAGAGGTCGCGCCCGTGGTGAAGGAGGCCCGGTCATGGGTGGCGCCCGTGGGGGCCCGATCGGAGGACGTCTCGGAGGCGGCGGCGATCACATCGAGGAGCCGGCGGCGTTGCCCGGCCAGCGTCGCAGGGGGCTCGTGCTCCAGGTCGCGGCCGAAGTCGCGCAGCACCCTCAGCTCGTCCATCGGTCCTCCTCCTGCTCGTGCATGGGGTTGGTGTCGCCGAGGACGGCGCGCACCTTGCGCCTGGCCCGGTTGAGGCGCGAGCGGACCGTGCCGATCGGGATGCCGAGCGCGTGGGCGACCTCCTCGTACGACAGGTCCCCCCAGGCGATCAGCAGGAGGACGTCACGGTCGCCCTGGGACAGCCCCGCGAGCGCCGGGGCCAGCACCGACCGGGACGCTCTCGCGGTCACCTCGCTCGCGACCTGCTCTGCATGCCCCTCCACGACGGCGTCCACGGGATTGCGCATCAGGGCGCGGTAGCGGGCCGCCTCGGCGCGGTGGTGCCGGGACACCAGCTTGGTGACGATGCCGAACAGCCAGGGCCGCGCGTCGGGATAAGCCAGGTCATAGTGGTCCCGGCGGCCGAACGCTATGAGGAACGTCTCGCCCACCAGGTCCTCGGCGACCTCGGGGCCGAGCCGGCGGGAGACGTACCGGTAGAGCATCGCGGCGTAGCGGTCGAACAGCGTCGCGAACGCCTCCGGTCGTCCTCTGGACTCGGCGATCAGGTCCGAGTCCAGGACGCTCCTTGCGGTGGGGGGTGCGGTCATCGTCGGCACCATGGCATCGAGCCGGCCTTCCCGTGGGGGATGTGTCGCCCATGTCTCTCCACAACCCCCGGGACGAGTTCACGCCCCGGCCCGCGAGCGCACGTCCCGCCGCCGGAACCCCCGGTCCGACCGCACGTCCCGCCGCCGGCACCGCCCGTTTCGCGAGGCGGACCTAGGAACCGGACGTCCGTGGGCCCCGGTAGGGGAGGGTGTGGCTGTAGACGATGTTCGTCGTGGTGCTGCCGAAGCCGGCCAGCTCGTCGACGACCTTCTCCATGTGGACCATGGAGGTGGCCGCGACCTTCAGCGTGTAGCAGTCCTCGCCGGTGGTGCGCAGGCACTCCAGGATCTCCGGGCGTTCCGCCAGCATCCGGTGCAGCGGCTCGTGACGGCTGCCGGGGTACTTCAGGCGCACCACGGCCAGCACGGCGAGGCCGACCTTCGGCAGGTCGATTTCGGCCCGGTATCCGGTGATGACGCCCTCGGCCTCCAGCCGCCGCACCCGCTCGGTCACGGCGGAGGCACTCAGGCTCACCCGGCGCCCCAGCTCGGTGAGCGGCACCCGGCCGTCGCGTTGGAGCTCGGCCAGGATGGACCAGTCGGTCGCATCAAGATTCACGGCCATTCGCCGAATATACCGGCACATATCCCGGCTGAGCGGCTCCAACGCCGGGAACAGTCCCTTCCCGCGATCATGGCGGCTGGCTAGCCTTAAGCTGTGCGAATAGGCGTGAACGTCCCGAATTTCGGCCCCGGCACCAACCCCGGAACGCTACGGCAGTGGGCACAGACCGTCGAGGGCCTCGGCTTCGACCTGCTCATGGTCTCCGACCACCTCGTGGTGACGCCGGACGTCGCCGAGCAGTACCCGCCGCCGTTCTACGAGCCGTTCACCACGCTGGCGTGGCTGGCCGGCATCACCCACCGGATCCGGCTGGGCACGACGGTGCTGCTGCTCCCCTACCGCCACCCGCTGCTGACCGCCCGCATGGCCGCCAACCTCAACCAGCTCAGCGGCGGACGGCTGGTCCTCGGGGTGGGGGTCGGCTGGGCCCGGCAGGAGTTCGCCGCCCTCGACGTGCCCTACGAGCGGCGCGGCGCGCTGACCGACGAGAACCTGCGCGCCATCCGCGCCGCCTGGGAGAACGAGGAGGACTACCAGGCGGCGGGCATCCCCATCTGGGTCGGCGGCAACAGCGACGCCGGTATGCGCCGGGCCGTCCGCTTCGGCGAGGCATGGCACCCGTTGCGCTTCACCATGCCATGGCTGCACGGGGCGCTGGAACGCATTCGGGAGTTCGCCCACGAGCAGGGACGGCCGGTTCCCGAGCTCGTGCCGCGCATCGCACTTCAGGTCACCGACATGCCCGTCGCCTCCCCCGACCGTCTCGCAGGCGTGGGAACCGCCGACCAGATCGACGAGGACCTTCGCGAACTGCGCGACCTGGGCGCCACCACCGTCGTCCTCGACCCGTTCGACGGCGACCCCGACGAGACCCTGCGCCCCGAGCGGGCCTGGCACGCCCTCGCGACCGTGGCGAGCCGGTGGAGCACGACCGAACAGACCGTGGAGGACTGACCATGACACACCAGGACGAAGAACTGCTGCGCCGGGCCATCGAGCTGGCCGCCAAGGCACGGGCCGGCGGCAACCCGCCGTTCGGATCGCTGCTGGCAGGCCCGGACGGCGCCATCCTGGCCGAGGACCACAACACCTCCCTCACCGACCGGGACATCACCGCCCACCCGGAGCTCAAGCTCGCCCGCTGGGCCGCCCGCGAGCTCGACCCGGCCACCGCGGCGGCCACCACGATGTACACCAGCTGCCAGCCCTGCGGCATGTGCGCCGGCGCGATCGCCCGCTCGGGCCTGGGCCGGGTCGTATACGCCCTGTCCGGCGAGCAGCTCGACACCCTCAAGCCGCCCGGCACCGCCTTCACCGACGCCCCCGCCGAAGGCCCCGCCCTCTTCGACGAGGCCCGCGTCCCGGTGGAGGGCTACTACCGCTAGCGCGCCGACGCTCATGAGGCTGGTCCGCGGCCGGTCGAGCGGGCTGGCTCAGAGCTGGTCCGCGGCCGGTCGAGCCGGCTGGCTCAGAGCCGGCCGGCGGCCGGCTGAGGGCCGGTCGGCGGCCAGCAGCCGCCGACCGGCAGACTCGCGCTGGTCAACCGAGCAGGTGAACCATCACCCGCCGGTCGGCGAATCGACTTCTTCCACCGGCTCGAGCGACATGTAGAGGCGGGTGCCCTCGGGCCGGAAGCCGACCCGTTCGTAGACGCGGCGCGACCCGTCACCGGAGTACTCCAGCCAGACCGACCGCGCCTCGCGGGCGAACATGGTCTCGGCCAGCGCGGCGGTGACCGCGGCCGCGATGCCTCGGCCACGGAAGGCGGGACGGGTCCCCACACCCGCCAGCTCGGCGGTCCCCTCGGCCGGCGCGGAGCACATGGCCGCGCCGGCGCAGCCGCCCTCGGACGCCCGGACGAACCGCACCGCCCCGCCATCGTCCTCGGTACGGCGCAGCCGCGCCGCCCCCTCCGGAGACGACGCGAACACCCCGCTGAACGCCTCGGCCAACGCCGCGTCGATCGCCCTGTACTCCGCGTCCGTATCGGGACTCTCCACGCGGAACCATCCGTACTGCGCGTCTGCCGACGTGGCCGCGGATGCGGTTCCCGATGCCGAGGCGGATGCCGATGCGGATGCCGACGTGGATGCGGATGACCTGGATGCCGATGCGGACGTGGATGTCGACGCGGATGCGAGCTCACCGAGCGTCGGCGGCATCGTCAGCGTGGCCGGGGTGCAGACCAGGTACTCGTGGACCTCCTCCACGGTGAATCCAGCCTCGCTCAGCGCCGCCTCCACGGCGGGCGCGGCGTCCGGCGCGAACTCCAGTCGCGGCTTGAGACCGCGCTCACGGAACGCGTCGATCAGCGCGGCGACGTCCCGGCCGGTGGGCCGAGCACCGGGCAACGGGGTCGCGTAGTTGATGAATGGGCTGGTGGTGCTGGGGTCGACCCCCACGACGAAGCCACCGACCTCCACGACCACGGGACGGCGGCGGAGGTTGGCGACGGCGAAACTCTGGACGTTGGTGCCCACGGTGATGATGACCTCACGTAGATGACATGGTGAAGCGCGCTCCCGCGATCGGGAGCCGCATGCTTTGTCAGACCCGGCCTCGGGCCGGGGCCATCTCCGCAGAAGGAGATGGAGCGGTGTCGGACACCGCACGTGGGGCCGCCGTAAGACGGACGCGGACACTGAAAGGTGCTCTTGGCAGAGAACCCGATCAGCGCCGACGGCGGCCACTAAGGCTCGCCGAAACCATGGACTTCATTCCTCACCGTGTACCTGCACATCCCAACGCGTCCGACCCTCCCACGCCCTCTCGCGCCCGCGCAACCGGATTTCCGGGCGCGGGCTCGGCCGTCACCAGAGGGATGGAAGGGCCCACCCCGCCGGCAGGTGGGGAGTAGAGCATGGCTGCCCACCCGGTCGCCGGTCCGCTGTTGCGGTGACCGCATTCGTTCACCGGGCGCGGCTCTCTACCCGTGCCGCGTGCTGCAGTGATCGGCGCCGGGTCGGCGGGTGGTGGTACGGCGATGCCGGCGCCTGCTGCGGCGCCCGAGCCGGTGAACATCCATGGACAGCGCAGTAGACGATCGATTCCGGGCAATGGTGGTCGAGGCGTGACGGACTTGCCAAACGGACGGCGCGGCCCCAATAGACTGATCCACCGTCCGCACTGTCTGGGGGAGTTATGACCAGTAGGTTCACCGAGTTGGTCGTCGACTGCCACGATCCGGAGCGGCTCGCGGCCTTCTGGTGCGCGGTCCTGGACTTCAAGGTGATCGACCGGAGCGAGGGCACGGTCGAGATCGGCTCCTGGGAGCCGACCGTCGAGGAGGTCCGGGCCCGGCAGATGCCGCCTACTCTGCTGTTCATCCCGGTGCCCGAGGGCAAGACCGTGAAGAACCGGCTCCACCTCGACGTCAGCCCGATCGACCGTAGTACCGACGACGAGGTGGCCAGGCTGCTCGGCCTCGGCGCCTCCAAGGTGGACGTGGGACAGGGCCCCGACCGGAGCTGGGTGGTCATGGCCGACCCCGAGGGCAACGAGTTCGACGTCCTTCGCACCCTGCACCGTCCAACCACGTGATCAGCCCCAAGGGCCGGCGGGCGCCTGCGTCGTGTCGGGCATCAACGACCGCCGCCTGCGCCCGGGACTGACAATGGGGGTGGGCAGCCACACCTGGACCACCCACCTGCATGCCGGGCGGGGCCGTCCAATCCGGTCACGGCTCGGCCCCTTCAGCGTTCGCCGTCCGTTTCCGCACCTGCACCCACTGTTCGATCGAGGTCAGGCGAAGTGCTGGGTCTTCACGTGGTCGAGGAAGACGGCCCACTCCGTCGGGGTGACAACGAGCGGGATCAGGGAGTGGTCCTTGCTGTCGCGCACACCCCGCCGTCCACTCGACAACCGAGCCACTTCAACGCAGTTGCTTCCGTCGTCGCCGGAGTACGTTGACTTACGCCACTGAGGGTTCACAAATCCTCTGGTCACGCCGTTCATCTCAGCATCGTCTCCTTGATCATGCCAAGTGAGTCAGAACGTGGCAGGGCGTCCACTCGAATCAGGTCATACCTGAGCTCTAGACCTTTCACTTCATCTGATCGGTCGCTCACTCGATCTTCTGTGCTTTGGGACTCAATGTAGGCCGCTGAGGGGGCTCCGCCAGGCATGTCCGCGATAACGAAGCCTCCCATCAACCCAACCACGCTGCACGCTCTGTAGGGAAGCACCTGCAGGGATATATGGGGGTTTTCGGCCATACGCACGAGGTGCTCGAACTGACTCCGCATCAGCTCTGGCCCAGCGATGGGACGGTGGAACACACCCTCGTCCAAGATGACCCAGAGCATTGGAGGCCGGTGTCGTTGCAGGATGCTCTGCCGATCCATTCTCGCCGCCACGTGCTCTTCAGCCTGCTCCGGCGTGATTCCAGGTTTGCGACTCAGGATGGCTCGGGCGTACTCCTCGGTCTGGAGGAGACCGGGGACCATGAGCGGCTCCCACATGCGCAGGGCCTCGGCTTCGCGTTCGTAGTCGAGCCAGGGGCGGAACCAGCGGGGTAGCTGGGCGGCGGCGCGGTTGAGGCGGTCGAGGAGGCCGGTGAGGGTGGCGCCGAGCCCGAGGGCCTCGTCCACGTGTTGCGCCAAATCCATGGTCGGCGCCCGGTGCCCGTTCTCGATCATGCTGAGCTGGCTGACCGACAGGTGAATCGCATCGCATAGTTGCCGCTGAGTGAACCCGGCGGAAAGTCGGAATTTGCGTAGCTCTGTACCGAACTGAATGCGCGGGGATATGGACGGATCCGGTGCCAGGGGGATGGTCATCGCCGGGTTCCCTTCTGTCCGCCTGGTAACAGCTCCAGGCCATCATGCAGGGAGTTCGCGAAGTACCGCGAGGAGGTTCACGCGATTGTGAACACAATGCGAACCCCGAAGCGCCATTACCGTCTCCCATTGTTTGCCACCGTATGAGAACCGCCCCGGCTCCATGGCGGCGCCTCGGCCGGCCCGGCCGAGTGAAATGAGAATTCCGTCGGACCGACCGGGCGAAAGGCATGTCAATGGCGCCGGATACGCTGAAAGAGCTGTACCTCCCGAGCACCCCAGAGTCGGCTTCGCAGGCCCGTTCCGCCGTCCGGGACTGGCTCGGAACGGAGCACCCGGCCTACGAGCCGGTACGCCTGGCCGTCTCCGAACTCGTCACCAACGCCGTCCGCCACGCCACCGGTCCTCACAACGACCGACCGTACGACCAGGACAGCCAGGACTGCCACGCCCCATGCCTGCTCCTTCGACTGCTGGCGGACGGGGACCTGCTCCGGGTCGAGGTGACGGACGGAGGCCCGTCCACTGGACGTCCTCGGATCAGGGCGGAGCAGGCGTTGCTCCTGGCCGAGCGCACGCAGATGGAGCCGTCGTTCCTTCTCGGCGAAGGCGGCCGGGGCCTGGCCATCGTCGACATGCTGTCGGCGGGGAACTGGGGCTTCCGTTCCAACCCCGACGGCCCCGGCTGCACCGTCTGGTGCGAGATCACGACCGGACCGCTCTCAGCGGACGCGTCCTGCTGTGCGATCTCCACCTCCACTCATGGCGATGCACCATGAGTCATCGATGGTGAGCGATCAGGGAGACGGGCATTTCCCTGGAGAGGGGCGTCGTCGGCTACTCGCGGCCGGAGCGGGCCACAGCGGAGAAGACGACATCTCCGAACGAGTCCACGAAATCCTCGATCGCGAGTGGGCGCGCGTCGCCGGCGGGGGGCGTCATGGGCGAACTACCGCTCCCACCGCTGCGGCGTCGGACACGTGACCGCACAGTCCAGTCAGTGAGTGACGAGGCACGAGCAGGGGCGCGACATGCTGGAGGGGAGAAATCTGCGCGGGTTGTCCGGAAGCGGGGAGGGCGTTCGTCACTAGGGTGCGAGCAACCGAACCAGGGAGCGATGAGATGAAGTACATGATGTTCGTCTGCACCGATACCGAGCCTGACACCGACAAGGAGAACGCGCCTGACATCGACGTGTGGGTGGAGGAGAACGACGCCAAGGGCCGGCGCCTGCAAGGTATGGCGCTGGCTCCCACGTCCACCGCCACCACGGTCCGGGTGCGCAACGGGGAGCTGCTGGTCTCCGACGGTCCCTTCGCCGAGACCCAGGAGGTGATCGTGGGCTTCGACCTGCTGGAGTGCGCCGACCTCGACGAGGCGATCGAGGTGGCCCGCGCCCACCCCATGGCCAGGGAGGGACGGCTGGAGCTGCGGCCGTTCGCCGACTTCGAGCAGTGACGAGTCGCCCTGACGGGTCCCCGGCGGAGGCGGCCGCCGCGGCGGCGGCCGTCGACGCCTACCCGCGCATCGTGGCCGCGCTGATCCGCGTCATCGGTGACTGGACGCTGGCCGAGGACTGCGCCCAGGAGGCGCTGGCGCTGGCCCTGCAGCGGTGGCCCGTGAACGGAGTGCCGGACAATCCAGGCGGCTGGCTCATGACGGTGGCCCGCAACCGCGCGATCGACACCCTGCGGCGCGCGTCGGTGGAGCGCCGCAAGTTGCGCGAGCTGGCGGTCTTCGCGCTCACCACCGAGGACGGGGGTGCTCCTGCCTCGCAAGCGGAGGACACGATCGTGGACGACCGGCTCCGGCTCATCTTCACCTGCTGCCACCCGGCGCTGTCGATGGAGGCGCGGGTGGCGCTGACCCTGCGGACGATCTGCGCCGTGCCGACCTCCGACATCGCCCGCGTCTTCCTGGTCAGCGAGTCGACCATGACCCGGCGCCTGACCAGGGCGAAAGCGAAGATCGCCGGTGCGGGCATCCCGTACCGGGTGCCCACCGGACGGGCGCTCGCCGAGCGGCTGCCCGGCGTCCTCGCGGTGCTGTACCTGCTGTTCACCCGCGGCTACACCGCCGGCGGCGAGCCCGCCTTCGCCGAGGAGGCGATCCGGCTGGCGCGGCTGCTGCGGCTGCTCATGCCGCGCGAGCCCGAGGTGGCCGGCCTGCTGGCCCTGTTCCTGTTCCACCACTCCCGGCGCGACGCCCGCCGCGACGCCGAGGGGAACCTGCTCTCCTTGGACAAGCAGGACCGGTCGCTGTGGGACCACGCCGCGATCGCCGACGGCCTGGACATCCTGGCCGGTCTCGGCCAGGACGGCCCGTACGCGCTGCAGGCGCACATCGCCGCGCGCCATGCCACGGCGGAGTCGGCCTCCGGCACCGACTGGCCGGCGATCGCCCGCTGCTACGACCGGCTGGCCCGGCTGCGACCCACTCCCGTGGTGGAACTGAACCGCGCCGTGGCGCACGGCTACGCCTACGGTCCGGCGACCGGCCTGGATCTGCTGGCCCGCGCGCGCTCCGGCGGCGCGCTGGACGACTATCCGCTCGCGGTCGCCGCGGAGGCCGATCTCACCGCCCGTGACGGCGACCATGCCCGGGCCGCCTCCCTGTTCCGGCGGGCCGCCACCGCCGTCCACAGCAAGCCGGAGCGCCGGGCCCTGCTCGACCGCGCCGATGAGGAGGATGACAAGCATGCCGCGAACGGCTCCCACTGAGACCGAGGTCCTGCTCGACGCCCTGAACGATCAACGACGCCACGTGCTGGGGATCCTGGAAAGGCTCGGCGAGAAGGACCTGCGGCGGCCGGTGCTGCCGTCGGGATGGAGTTGCCTGGGCCTGGTGCGGCATCTGGCACTGGACGTGGAGCGATTCTGGTTCAGGGCCGTCATCGCCGGAGACC
The DNA here is from genome assembly GCF_040607455.1 of Sphaerisporangium sp. NPDC005289. Lineage (NCBI taxonomy): Bacteria > Bacillati > Actinomycetota > Actinomycetes > Streptosporangiales > Streptosporangiaceae > Sphaerisporangium > Sphaerisporangium sp. NPDC005289. The sequence goes on along the minus strand of NZ_JBEXGS010000006.1, from coordinate 39,686 downwards.
CGGCCTTCATCGACGCGCTCGACCCGTCCGACGACGCCTGGCAGGTCGATCCAGACGTGCCCGCCGAGGAGATCCTCGCCCTCTATCGGCGGGAGATCGAGGCCGCCGACGCCGTGCTCACCGCCACGCCGCTGGACGCCCCGCCGGCCTGGTGGCCTGGGGACCTGTTCGGCGACTGGCGCCTCCACACGACGCGGGAGGTCGTGATGCACGTCATCACCGAGACCGCCTGCCACGCCGGCCACCTCGACGCGGCCCGCGAGCTCATCGACGGCCGCACCTGGCTCGTCCTGACCTGAGCCGGTCCGGCACCGCCCCCGGCTCACCCCGACCGGGCGTCAGCGGCGCCGGAGGGATCAGCGACGTCGGAGGCGTCAACCGGGTCGGGGACGCCGATCAGCTCTCGTAGTTCTGTAGAGGCGACCAAATCGGCGGTGTGCTGAACAAAAGTCCCCGGGCCGGGGTCGTGGCGTTCGTCGTCCATCGGTGCACCTCTCGAATCGCGAGCCGTCATACCAGGCGACGACACAGGCCACGCGAATTCGACAGGAAGCCACGGACGAACGTCCGGAAGATCGGCCGCCCGGCGGCGAACACGCCGCCGGGCGACCATCACCGGACGCGGAACAGAGCCGCGAGAACGCGCCGGCGGACCTCATCGCCCCACGAGGGCACGCGAGCGGGCAGCGGCCCGCATGACGCGATCGGTCCGCGGGGACGCCTCAGCGGGCGTCGACGATCATGCCGGCGCCGACGGTGCCGTTGGTGGCCTCGTCGATCAGGATGAAGCCGCCGGTCATACGGTTCCTGGCGTAGTCGTCCACGAAGAGCGGCTGGGTGACCCGCAGCGACACCCGGCCGATCTCGTTGAGACCGAGCGAGCCGGCCGACTCGTCCCGATGCAGGGTGTTGACGTCCAGCCGGTAGTGCAGGTCGCGCACCAGCGCGCGGGCCGTGCGGGTGGTGTGCTTGATGACCAGCTTGGAGCGCGGGCCGAGCTTGAGGCCGTCGGTCATCCAGCAGACCATCGCGTCGATGTCCTGGGCCACCTGCGGCTGGTTGTGCGGGCGACAGATCATGTCGCCCCGCGAGATGTCGATGTCGTCCTCCAGGCGGAGGGTGACCGACATGGGGGGAAAGGCCTCCTCGATGGGGCCGTCGAAGGTGTCGATGGCCGCCACGCGGGTGGTCAGACCCGATGGCAGGTGCATGACCTCGTCGCCCGGCTTGAGGATGCCGCCCGCGACCTGGCCGGCGTACCCGCGGTAGTCGTGGAACGCCGGGTCGGTGGCGCGCTGGGGGCGGATCACGTACTGCACGGGGAACCGCACGTCGACCAGGTTGCGGTCGGAGGCGATGTGCAGGTTCTCCAGGTGGTGCAGCAGCGAGGTGCCCTGGTACCACGGCATGTTCTCCGACCGCGTGACGACGTTGTCGCCGTGCAGTGCCGAGATCGGGATGAAGGTGAGGTCGGAGACGTTCAGCTTGGCCGCGAAGGCGGTGAACTCCTCGCGGATCTCCTCGAAGCGGTCGCGCCCGTAGTCGACCAGGTCCATCTTGTTGACCGCCAGCACCAGGTGGGGCACCCGCAGCAGCGTGGTGAGGAAGGCGTGGCGGCGCGACTGCTCGACCACGCCCTTGCGCGCGTCGATGAGCACGATGGCCAGGTCGGCGGTGGACGCGCCGGTGACCATGTTGCGGGTGTACTGGATGTGGCCGGGGGTGTCGGCGATGATGAACTTGCGCTTGGGCGTGGCGAAGTAGCGGTAGGCCACGTCGATGGTGATGCCCTGCTCGCGCTCGGCGCGCAGGCCGTCGGTGAGCAGCGACAGGTCGGTGTACTCGGTGCCGCGGTCGCGGCTGGTGCGCTCGACGGCCTCCAACTGGTCCTCGAAGATCGCCTTGGAGTCGAAGAGCAGGCGCCCGATGAGGGTGGACTTGCCGTCGTCCACCGAGCCCGCTGTGGCGAAACGCAGGATGTCCATCAGAACTGCTCTCCATCGGGTGTGCGGGCGGAGCGGCGGAGGGGCGTGCGCGCGGGCCGCGGGAGGGGCGGGGGCGGGGCAAGAGGGGGCATCAGAAGTACCCCTCCTTCTTGCGGTCCTCCATGGCGGCCTCCGAGGTGCGGTCGTCCGCGCGGGTCGCTCCGCGCTCGGTGATGCGGGTGGCGGCGATCTCGGCGAGGATCTCCTCCACCGTGGCGGCGGTGGACTCGACCGCGCCGGTGCAGGTCATGTCGCCGACGGTGCGGTAGCGGACGACGGTCTCGTAGACGGGCTCGTCCTCGCCGCGGTTGACCACCTCGTGGTCGGCGAGCAGCATGCCGTCGCGCTCGAACACCCTGCGGGTGTGGGCGTAGTAGATCGAGGGGATCTCGATGCCCTCGCGCCGGATGTAGTCCCAGATGTCCAGCTCAGTCCAGTTGGAGAGCGGGAAGACCCGGATGTGCTCGCCCTTGCGGATGCGGGCGTTGTAGAGGTTCCACAGCTCGGGACGCTGGTTCTTCGGGTCCCACTGGCCGAAGTCGTCGCGGAAGGAGAACACGCGCTCCTTCGCGCGGGCCTTCTCCTCGTCGCGCCGGGCGCCGCCGAAGACCGCGTCGAACTCGTGCTCTTCGATGGCGTCGAGCAGCGTGGTGGTCTGCAGCCGGTTGCGGCTGGCCCGGCGACCGGTCTCCTCGGCCACGCGGCCGGCGTCGATCGACGCCTGGACGGAGGCGACGACCAGGCGGGCGTTCAGCTCGGCCACGCGCCGGTCGCGGAACTCGATCACCTCGTCGAAGTTGTGCCCGGTGTCTACGTGCATCAGCGGGAAGGGGATGGGCGCCGGCCAGAACGCCTTCTCGGCGATGCGGACCATGACGATGGAGTCCTTGCCGCCGGAGAAGAGCAGACACGGACGTTCGAACTCGGCCGCGACCTCCCGCATGATGTGGATGGCCTCGGCTTCGAGGACATCGAGCTGCGACGTCGTGTAATCGCTCTGGAGCACTGCTCTTCCTCCGGGGTGGGCCCTATCGGTGCACGTCGCGGATGCCGGCGAGCAACGTTGGCGCCAGATCCGGTAGGGAAGCCAGGATATCCGGCAGTGAGGGGTTCTCCTGGTTGTAGGTCAGCGGCGACCCGTCGATGCGGCTCGCGTGGGCTCCGGCGGCCAGCGCGACGGCGACCGGGGCGGCGGAGTCCCACTCGTACTGCCCGCCGCCATGGACGTACGCCTCGACCTCGCCGGTGATCACCGCCGCGATCTTGGCGCCGGCCGAGCCCATGGGCACCAGGTCGGCGCCCACGAGGTGGGCGAGCTTCTTGACGAACTCCGGCGGGCGGGTGCGGCTGACCGCGATGCGGGCGCGGCCGCGGCGCGGGGCGGGGAGAGCGGGCGGCTCGGCGGTGGACAGCGTGACGCCCTGGGCCGGCAGCGCGACGGCCCCGGCGACCAGCGTGCCGGAGGCGCGCTCCCAGAGGGCCACGTGGACCGCCCAGTCGGCGCGGCCCTGCTCGCCGAACTCGCGGGTGCCGTCGAGCGGGTCGATGATCCACACCCGCTCGGCGGTCTGGCGGCGCGGATCGAGCCGTTCCTCGCGCGTGCCCTCCTCGGACAGGACGCTGTCGCTGGGCCGCAGCCGGGCCAGCGCCTCGGCCAGATAGGCGTGGGACTCCTGGTCACCCGCGTGGCGCAACGCCACCGGGTCGTCGAACCCCTCGCGGTCGCGCAGGGCCAGCAGCCTCTGGCCGGCCTCAGCCGCCAGGTCTCTCGCGAGCGCGTGGTCGTCGCGTATCGTCACGATGCCCTTTCTGGTGCGCACCCGGGTTGTCGTCCCTCACCTCGGGCTAATACGCGCCCGAGCCACGTGCCACGGCCGACCAGGTCTTCCACAGGATCTGAAGATCCAATGTGAGAGACCAGTTCTCGACATAACGCAGGTCCAACCGTACCGATTCCTCCCACGAAAGGTCAGATCTGCCGTTGACTTGCCACAGGCCCGTCATACCCGGGCGGACGACCAGCCGCCGGCGGACGTCGTCCCCGTAAGTGGCGACCTCTTCGGGGAGCGGCGGTCTCGGGCCGACCAGCGACATGTCACCGGCGAGCACGTTGAACAACTGGGGCAGCTCGTCCAGAGAGTACCGCCGTAGGAAGGCCCCGAGCGGGGTGACCCGCGGATCGTCTCGGATCTTGAACAGCACGCCGTCGGCGTCGCTCACGAGGTGGACCTTGCGGCGCTCGGCGTCCGGGCTCATCGTGCGCAGCTTGAGGATGGTGAACTCCGCGCCGTCCCTGCCGACCCGCGTCTGCCGGAACAGCGCCGGCCCCGGGCCGCTCGACCGGACGGCCACCGCGAGCGCGGCGAGGACCGGCGCGAGCACGGCGATGGCCAGGAGCGCGACCGCGCGGTCGAAGAGGTTCTTCAGAAGCTGGCGGAACCCCGACAGCTCGGGGTGCTCGACGTGCAGCAGCGGCAGCCCGGCCACCGGCCTGATGGTGGTGCGCGGCCCGGCGACCTCCATCAGCGCCGGGGCGACGACCAGGTCGGTGCGAGTGGTCTCCAGCCGCCACGCCAGGCGGCGCAGGGCGGTGCCGTCGAGCTCGGGGCACGCCAGCACGGCCACGGTGTCGGCCGCGACCTGCCCGACGACCAGCGGGACGTCGGAGAAGTCGCCGAACACCGGGACGCCCTCGACCGTGCCGGCGGCCTCGCCCCGCGGCAGGCACACGCCCACGATCTGCATGCCGTGGTACGGCTCGCGCCGGAAGCGGCGGACCAGCTCGGCGGTGGACGACCGGTGGCCGACCGCCACCACCCGCCGCATGCACCGCCCCCTCGCCCTGCGGTGGTGGAGCGCCAGGCGCAGGGCATATCTGGAGGAAAGGGTGAGCGCGGTCATGAGGGGGAGGTCGAGGACGACGTACCCGCGTGCCAGGTCGGTCTTGGTGACGTAGGAGGCGATCGCCACGCCGGCGGTCAGGAAGAACCCGCACCGCGTGATGCGGCGGAACTCCTCCGGCCCCACGCCGACCAGCCGCGCCTCGTAGGCACGGTTGAGCGCCACGGCCGCCACCCACAGCACGGGCAGCACCAGGCTGAGCACGAGATACGGCGCGACGTACGGCGTGACCTCGCCGAACCGCACCACGATCGCCACCGCGCCGGCGGCCAGCCCGCACCCGAGATCGCCCGCCACCGCGCAGAGCCGGTAGCGCCGGACCCAGCGCGGGCGGAACGACCCCCCGCCCGCACCGACCCGCCGCCGCGCCCGGGGACGGAGACGGGCACGGGGCCTGACGGCCGCAAGCGCCACGAAGGCCGCAGCGGAGCTCTCCCCCTCGCGCACGCATCCCCCAAGGTGACCGGCCGAACACTCTCGGTGAGAATGCTAGCTGTCGCCTCCGACACTCTTGGGGGAATCCGGTAACTCCCTTTACGAACGCACGGGCGTGTCAACGCGCGAACGACCGCCGCGCCATGTCGGCCCTGCCGCGCCGCGTCGGCGATCGGCGTGGGACCTGGCGAGGTCAGCGCGGGGGTTTGAGGGGTTTGAGGTCGGAGGCGTGGAAGGCGTTCTGGGTGGCCTCCAGGCCTGAGGTGATCAGCGACTCGGCGACGTCGGCGGCGCGGTCGACGAGCAGGGGGAGGTCTTTGCGCTCACCCGTGGCGAAGTCGCGCAGCACGAAGTCGGCGGGGTCCATGCGCCCGGGCGGCCGGCCGACGCCGAAGCGCACCCGCAGATAGTCCTTGGTGGCGAGCGACTTGGTGAGCGAGCGCAGCCCGTTGTGGCCGTTGTCGCCCCCGCCGAGCTTCACGCGCAGCGCCCCGTACGGGAGGTCCAGCTCGTCGTGGATCACGATGACGTTCGCCGGCAGGACCTTGTAGAAGTCGGCGAGCGCCTTGACCGGGCCGCCGGAGAGGTTCATGTACGAGCGGGGCTTGGCCAGCACGACGGGAGCGCCCACGAGGCGGCCTTCGACGATCTCGGCACGCGACTTGTGCGCCTTGAACCGGCCGCCGACCCGTGCGGCGAGCTCGTCCACCACCATGAAGCCGGCGTTGTGCCGGTTACCGGCGTACTCGGGACCGGGGTTGCCCAGCCCGACGACCAACCAGCGGTCCACGACGACCTCTTCCGTCTTCGGTTCCACTCAGAGCCCGCGGCGCGCGGCCGGCGGGACCGGCGTCCGCACGCCGGACAGGGCAGCCGGGCGGCCGATGAACGGGCGCCCGGCTGCCCTGGCGACGATACGGGACTGCCGTTGGGTGCGGGCCGCCCGCGAGGCGCGGGCGGCCGGCGGGTGCGGCCTTACTCGGCGGCCGCCTCGCCCTCGGCGCCGCCCTCCTCGCCCTCTTCGGTCTCGGCCGAGGTCGGGACCCCGGTGACCTGGAGGATGACCGTCTCGGGGTCGGCGGCCAGCGTGGTGCCCTCGGGGAGCTTCAGGTCGCCGGCGGTGACGACCGCGCCGACCTCCAGGCCCTCGATGTCGACCTCGACGCCCGTCGGGATGTGGGTGGCCTCGGTCTCGACGGCGATGGAGAGGAGCTGCTGGTCGAACAGGCCGCCGGGGGCGATGTCGCCGGTCGTGGTGACCGGGAGCTCGACCGTGACCTTCTCGCCGCTCTTCACCAGCAGCAGGTCGACGTGCTCGAGGAAGCCCTTGATCGGGTCCTTCTGGACGCCCTTGGGCAGCGCCAGCTCGTTCAGGCCGTCACCCTGGAGGCGGATGAGGACGTTCGGCGTGCGCAGAGCGAGCAGCAGCTCGTGACCCGGCAGGATCAGGTGCTTGGTGTCGGTGCCGTGGCCGTACAGGACGACGGGGACCTTGTCGGAGCGACGGATCTTGCGGGCGGCACCCTTGCCGAACTCGGAGCGCGGTTCGGCGGCGATGCGTACTTCGGACACGGCATGTCTCCTAGGGAAACTCGGGAACTTCGGAAAGGAAGAACGGCGCTCACCCTCACCCGCCCTAGCGGAAGGCGTTACGAGCGCGGAACCTCGCGGAACCCTCAGAGCTTACCCGACCGACCGCGTCGCTCGGATCGCCGCCGGGCGACCGGGAGCGCGCACGGGCAGGACGCGGAACACGAGCTCCGCGCCCTGCTCACCAAGCTCCCCGGCCCCCGCCTGAGCGGGCCTGCTTCACGAGGCGGGCGGGGGCGGAGGTCAGGCGTCGCCCTCGAAGAGGCTGGTGACCGAACCGTCGCTGAAGACCTCGCTGATGGCGCGGGCGATCAGCGGGGCGATCGACAGCACGGTGAGCTTGTCGAAGCGCTTGGCCTGCGGGATGGGCAGAGTGTTGGTGACCACGACCTCGGAGATGCGCGAGTTCTTCAGCCGGTCGACGGCCGGCTCGGAGAAGATCGCGTGGGTGGCGGCCACGATGACGTTCGTCGCGCCCTGCTCGTACAGCGCGTCGGCCGCCTTGCAGATGGAGCCGCCGGTGTCGATCATGTCGTCGATCAGCACACAGGTGCGCCCGCGCACCTGGCCGACGACCTCGTGCACCTTCACCTGGTTGGCCACGTCCAGGTCGCGGCGCTTGTGGATGAACGCGACCGGGGTGCCGAGCTGGTCGGCCCAGCGCTCGGCCAGCCGCACCCGGCCGGTGTCGGGCGAGACGATCGTGGTGACGGCCGGGTCGAGCTTGCCGCTCAGATAGCGGTGGAGCACCGGCAGTGCGAACAGGTGGTCGACGGGCCCGTCGAAGAAGCCCTGGATCTGCGGGGTGTGCAGGTCGACCGACATCAGCCGGTCGGCGCCCGCGGTCTTGAACAGGTCGGCCATCAGGCGCGCGGTGATCGGCTCACGGCCGCGCCCCTTCTTGTCCTGGCGGGAGTAGCCGAAGAAGGGCAGCACCACGGTGATGCGCTTGGCCGACGCCCGCTTGAGGGCGTCCACCATGATGAGGTGCTCCATGATCCACGTGTTGATGGGCTCGGTGTGGCTCTGGATGACGAAGGCGTCGCTGCCGCGCACCGACTCCATGTAGCGGGCGTAGATCTCTCCGTTGGCGAAGTCGTGCAGCCTGGTCGGCGTGATCTGGATGCCGAGGTGCTGCGCGACCTCCTCGGCCAGCTCTGGATAGGCCCGGCCGGAGAAGAACATCAGGTGCTTCTCCCCGGTGGTCTTGCGCCCGGTGATGTTGACCTCCTCGGCCGCCTGGCCACCGGACGGAGCCGTGAAGGGCTCGTCGCGCCTGTCGGCCGGCTCGCCGCGCTGGTTCATTTCCAAAGCTCCCCGCTATCGTTCGCCGGCCGGTTCGGCCCGCTCGCTGCTTTCGGCCTGCTGGGATGGTGTACCCGGCCCGCCGTTCCCCTCGCGCCCGGACGGTGCGTCGGGGCCGTTCGTCCCACCCTCGTGGCCGTCACGCCCGGCGAGCGCACGCGCGGCGGCCTCCGCCGCGGCCGTGCCGGCGCGCCTGCGCGCGACCCACCCTTCGATATTGCGCTGGTGGGCCCGGCCGACCGCCATCGCCCCCGGGGGAACGTCGGTGGTGATGACCGACCCGGCGGCGGTGTAGGCGCCGTCGCCGATGGTGACCGGGGCGACGAGCATGTTGTCGCCGCCGACCCGGGCGTGGTCGCCGACCGTGGTGTGGTGCTTGTGGACGCCGTCGTAGTTCAGGAACACCGTGGCGGCGCCGATGTTGCTGCCCTCGCCGATGGTCGCGTCGCCGACGTAGGACAGGTGGGGCACCTTGGACCCGGCGCCGACGCGGGCGTTCTTCATCTCGACGTAGCTGCCGGCCTTGGTCCTCGGACCGAGGACGGTGCCGGGCCGCAGGTAGGTGAACGGGCCGACCGAGGCGTCGGGGCCGATCTCGGCGCCCTCGCAGACGGCGTTGCGTACCACCGCGCCGGCGCCGACGACCGTGTCGGTGAGCGTGGTGCCGGGCCCGACCTCCGCGCCGGAGGCGACGCTCGTGCGGCCGTGCAGCTGGGTGGCGGGGTGCACCACGGCGTCCGGCTCGATGGTGACGCTGACGTCGATCCACGTGGTGGCGGGGTCGATGATGGTGACCCCCGCCCGCATGTGGGCGTGCAGGATGCGGGTGTTGAGCACGCCGCGGGCGAAAGCGAGCTGGACCCGGTCGTTGACGCCCTCCACCTCGACGTGGTCGGCGGCGATGTACGCCCCGACGCGGTGCCCCTCCTCGCGCAGGATGGACAGCACGTCGGTGAGGTACTCCTCGCCCTGGGCGTTGGCCGTGGAGACGCGCTTGACCGCGTCGGCCAGCAGCAGCCCGTCGAAGGCGTAGACCCCGGAGTTCATCTCCCTGATCATCCGCTGCTCCGGCGAGGCGTCCTTGTCCTCGACGATCGACAGGACGGCGCCCGCGGCGTCGCGGACGATGCGGCCGTACCCGGCCGGGTCGGGCACCTCGGCGGTCAGAACGGTCACCGCGTTGCCCTCGGCCGCGTGCGTGGCGAGCAGCTCGCCGAGGGTCTCGGTGCGCAGCAGCGGCGTGTCGCCGTAGGTGACCAGGACGGTGCCGTTGATCGTGCCCACCGCCTCAAGGACGGTGCGCACGGCGTGGCCGGTGCCGTTCTGCTCGGTCTGGACGACGGCGTGCGCGTCGGGGCCGGTCGCGGCGAGATGGGCCTCGACCTGCTCACGGGCGTGCCCGATCACGACGATCAGGCGTTCGGGGGAAAGGCCCCTGGCGGCCTCCAGCATGTGGTCGACCAGCGCGCGGCCGCACAGCTCGTGGAGGACTTTGGGTTTGACGGACTTCATCCGGGTGCCCTCGCCGGCGGCGAGGACGATGACGGCTGCCGGGCGCGGCACACTCACGGACTGAGGCTCCCTCGGCGTCGCGGCTGAGACATTGGCGGACGGGCCGACGCGCGGCAACCGTACAGGCACCGCTCGGCCACCCACCCGACACCGTGAGAATACCCGTCGTCTCCCGGGAGGGATCCAGCCCCCTCGCGGAAGAGTCACGAGCTGTGCGGACTCGTTGTGAGGAGGCTCGCGACAAGATAAGGGAAAGTTCCGGCGCCTGGACTCGAACCAGGACAACCCTGCTCCAAAGGCAGGTGGGCTGCCAATTACCCTACGCCGGACCGATGCGACACCTTCCCCGAACCGCGGAGACCAGAATACCCACGAGGGACCGGTCCCGCACTGTGCCTGTGGCGCTCCCTTCGGCCGCGCGGTGCTCGGGCGCCTTTGAGCCGGTCACGCGTCGGGGGCCGGGCCATGGGATCCGCGGAGATGAGCGCCAGGACGACGGCGGCGAGCCGGCGGGATGCACCTGTGCGACTCGTCCACTGGTGCCGTCCGAGACCCTGGACCATGATCGATCGAGGATCTCGCACTTGTGCGGTGGCGGGTGACCAGCGCCATGATGGACGGCGTGATCGGATGGATGCGGCGCATCCCGCGATGGGCGGTGGCGCTGATCCTCGTGTACGTCGTCACCCTGGTCTTCGTGGGCACGGTGTCGCACCTCGTCGACCTCGCCCGCGGCGGCCTGCGGCCCTATCACTGGGCTCCCGGGTGGCTGAACCTGTTCTGGACCTCATTGACGATCTTCGATACGGCGGCGGCCGCGCTCCTGATCCTCGGCAGGAGGGTCGGGGTGGATCTGACCTGCGCCATCATGGTGACCGACCTGGCGGCCAACTGGTACGCGGTGTACGGCATCCAGCACAGCGACTTCTTGGCCCAGCCCGGCTTGCAGCGCCTCACCGCCTTCGCCCTGTTCGTCTTCGTCACCGCCCCTCTCCTGCGCCGCCGCGGCTTTCGCGCACCGCCCGCCGGCGCCGCCGCACAACAAGCGCCACCGGTCACGACGCCCAGGCCCTGATCGGAGGCAGACGGACCGAGCGCGGGGAAACGGTCTGATGTTGGTGGGGGTGAGGGTGCATCCCTTTAACAGATGGGGGCATGTATGCGCAAGGCGTGGACCCGCCACGGGTTCCGGGCCGAACCGTCACCTTCCCCACATTCCGGCTTAGGGATTCTGAACTTACGATGGCGTAGGTTACGGTTACGTAGCTACAACCACACTTCGCTCGAACCACGTGAGGTAGCCCATGACAGTCGTCGCCGACCGTACGAGCCCGCCGCCCCCCCGGCCGGATCTCGAGCCGGAACCGAAGAGCAACTTCGAACGCGTGCTGCTCGTCATCTTCGTGACCGTCCCGTTCCTCGCGCTGGTCGCGACGGTGCCGATGGCCTGGGGCCACTTCCTCGGCTGGAGCGACGTCGCGATCACCCTCTTCTTCTACGTGTTCACCGGTCTCGGCGTCACGGTCGGTCTCCACCGCTACTTCACCCACGGCTCCTTCAAGGCCAACCGCCCGCTCAAGATCGTGCTCGCCATCGCCGGCAGCATGTCGCTGGAGATGGGCGTCATCGACTGGGTCGCCACCCACCGCCGCCACCACAAGTACTCCGACAAGGAGGGCGACCCGCACTCGCCGTGGCGCTTCGGCAACGACTGGAAGGCGCTGACCAAGGGCCTGCTGTTCGCCCACATCGGCTGGATGTTCTCCTCCGAGCGCACCAACCAGGAGCGCTTCGCCAAGGACCTGATCAACGACAAGGACGTCCACCGCATCCACCGGTTGTTCCCCTGGCTGGTCCTCGCCTCGCTGACGCTGCCCGCCGTCATCGGCGGCCTGGTCACCTGGTCCATCACCGGCGCGCTGACCGCGTTCTTCTGGGGGAGCCTGGTGCGCATCGCCCTGCTGCACCACGTGACCTGGTCGATCAACTCGGTCTGCCACGTCTTCGGCGAGGAGACCTTCGAGGTTCGCGACAAGTCCCGCAACGTGTGGTGGCTCGCGATCCCGTCCTTCGGCGAGTCCTGGCACAACCTGCACCACTGCGACCCGACGGCGGCCCGTCACGGCGCGCTCAAGGGGCAGATCGACCCGAGCGCCCGCGTGATCCGCTGGTTCGAGCAGGCCGGTTGGGCGACCGACGTCCGGTGGCCTACTCCTGAGCGGCTGGCGGCGAAGCGGCTTGGCTGATCCAGCCTCCCTTTCGGGCCGCCCGATGGCGGCCCGATCTCTCATCCCCTCTCTTTCCACCCCCCAGAGCGTGCCTCCTCCTCGTGCCCGCGTTCCCGCTCCCACCACCCCACAGAAACCCGACATAGCTCGTCAAAGTGGGGTATTGGCGGTTGCCGCGCCCGCGAGGCCAGCCATTATTGAATCCATGACCGAACCGCGCTCACGCGTGCGCATGACCGGCAAGGAACGCAGAGAGCAGCTCATCCGCGTCAGCCGCACGCTGTTCGCGGAGAAGGGGTTCGACGGCACCTCCATCGAAGAGATCGCCGCCAGCGCCCGGGTGTCCAAGCCCGTCGTGTACGAGCACTTCGGCGGCAAGGAAGGCATCTACGCCGTCGTCGTCGACCGCGAGATGCAGCGGCTGCTCGCCCTGGTCGCCGTCGCGCTGAACGCCGGCCACCCCCGGGTACGCCTCGAACGCGCCGCGCTGGCGCTGCTGCAGTACGTCGAGGAGTCCAGCGAGGGGTTCCGCATCCTCGTGCGCGACTCGCACGCCGCCTCGGGCACCGGCACGTTCGCGAGCCTCATCAGCGACATCGCCAGCCAGGTCGAGGACGTCCTGGCCGACCAGTTCGCCGACCGCGGTTACGCCCCGACGCTCGCCCCGATGTACGCCCAGATGCTCGTCGGGATGGTCGCCCTCACCGGCCAGTGGTGGCTGGACGCGCGCAAGCCCGACCGCGAGGAGGTCGCCGCCCACCTGGTCAACCTCGCCTGGAACGGTCTCACCGGCCTGGAGGCGCACCCGGCGCTCACGGCCGTCACCGCCCGCGGGCTGCCCGCGATGACCGCCGCGGCCGAGCTGCGGAGCCTGGCCCGGCCCACCAAAGAAGAGCTCAAAGACCTCGAACGGCTCCGCGAGAAGGAGCACAAGGAGCAGGAGAAGGTCCGCGCGCGCGAACTGCGCGAGCAGGAAAGGCTGCTCCGCGACCAGGAGAAGGCCCGGGCGCGCGAGCTGCGCGAGCAGGACAAGCTGCGCCGCGAGGAGGAGAAGCTGGTCGCCCGCGAGCAGCGTGAGCGCGAGAAGCTCCGCGCCCAGGAGGCCAAGCTCGCCGAGCAGCAGGCCAGGCAGGCCGAGCGCGAGGCCGCCAGACGCGCCAAGCTGGCCGCCGAGCGCGCCGAGCGCGTCCAGCGGGGCGAACGCGTGGAACTGGTCGAGCGCATCGAGCTGGTCGAACGCGTCCCGCTGACCGAGCACGCCAGGCACGTCGGGCAGGGCGAGCTTGAAGGCCGGGAGACCCAGATCACACAGCCCTCCACCAGCACCGATGCCGAAGAGCGGGCGAAGTAAAACCGTCGTTGCCGAAAAGTTAACGTGTCGTTCAACCGAGTAGGGCATTTTGGACATATGTCCGCCGAGATCGTGCAGCCGACCCCTGAAGGACACGACGAGCCTCAGCTTTCCCAGGAACGCTTCCTCAACCGCGAGGAGAGCTGGCTGGCCTTCAACCAGCGCGTACTCGAAATGGCCGAGGACCCCGCCGTGCCGCTGCTGGAACGGGTGCGTTTCCTCGCCATCTTCGCCAGCAACCTGGACGAGTTCTTCCGGGTCCGGGTCGCGGGCCTGAAACGGCGGATGGCGACCGGTCTGCTGCTGCGCACCAAGAGCGGGCTCAAGCCGCGCGAGGAGCTGGCCCGCATCGCGGCCATCGCGGACGACCTCGCCCAGCGGCACGCCGCCGCCTACCACAAGCAGCTCTGCCCGCAGCTCGCCGACGTGGGCATCGACGTGGTGCGCTGGGACGACCTCGACAGGGACGAGCGCACGGCGATGCGCAAGCTGTTCCGCGAGCGGGTCCGCCCGGTGCTCACCCCGCTCGCCGTGGACCCCGCGCACCCGTTCCCCTACATCTCCGGCCTCTCGCTCAACCTGGCCGTCACGGTGCGCAACCCGGGCAACGGGCAGACGGTGTTCGCCCGGGTCAAGGTGCCCTCGCAGCTGCCCCGCTTCGTCGCCGCCTCGCCCAACCGCTTCGTCCCCCTCGAGGACGTCATCGCCGCCCACCTCGGCCAGCTCTTCAAGGGCATGGAGATCCTGGAGCACCACGTCTTCCGGGTGACCCGCAACGAGGACCTGGACGTGGACGAGGACGTCACCGAGAACCTCATGCAGGCCCTGGAGAAGGAACTGCTGATGAGGCGCTTCGGCCCGCCGGTGCGGCTGGAGGTCGAGGACACCATCAGCCCCGCCGTGCTCGACCTGCTGGTGGACGAGCTGGACGTGGCCGACCACGAGATCTACCGCCTGCCCGGCCCGCTCGACCTGACCGGCCTGCACGCGATCGCCGACCTCGACCGCGGCGAGTTGAGCTTCCCGCCGTTCGTCCCCAGTGAGGCCGTGCACGCCGAAGACGACATCTTCTCGGTGCTGCGCGAGCGCGACATCCTCGTGCACCACCCCTACGACTCCTTCTCCACCAGCGTGCAGCGGTTCATCGAGCAGGCGGCGGCCGACCCGAGCGTCCTGGCCATCAAACAGACGCTGTACCGCACCAGCGGCGACTCCCCCGTCGTCGACGCGCTGATCGACGCCGCCGAGGCCGGCAAGCAGGTCGTCGTCGTGGTCGAGATCAAGGCGAGGTTCGACGAGCACGCCAACATCAGCTGGGCCCGCAAGCTGGAGAAGGCCGGCTGCCACGTCGTCTACGGCGTGCTCGGCCTGAAGACCCACGCCAAGCTGGCCCTGGTCGTGCGGCAGGAGCAGTCGGGCGAGCTGCGCCAGTACTGCCACATCGGCACCGGCAACTACAACCCCAAGACCGCCCGGCAGTACGAGGACTTCGGCCTGCTCACCGCCGACCCGATGGTCGGGGAGGACCTCACCGACCTGTTCATCCACCTGACCGGGTACTCCTACCACTCGGCGTACCGGCGGCTGCTGGTGGCCCCGCACTCGCTGCGGTCGGGACTGCTGGCCCGTATCGAGCGCGAGATCGCCCACCACGTCGCCGGCCGCCCGGCCCGCATCCGGATCAAGTCGAACTCGCTGGTCGACGAGCCGGTGATCGACGCGCTGTACGCGGCGTCCAAGGCCGGCGTGCCGGTGGACCTGGTCGTACGCGGCATCTGCACGCTCCGGCCTGGGGTCCCGGGCCTGTCGGAGAACATCCGGGTCCGGAGCATCCTCGGCCGTTTCCTGGAGCACTCGCGCATCTACGAGTTCGGGTACGGGCGGCGGCCGGAGATCTGGATCGGCAGCGCCGACCTGATGCGCCGCAACATCGAACGCCGCGTGGAGGCGCTGGTGAAGGTCAACAGCGCCCAGCACCGGGCCTACCTGTCGGAACTGCTCGACCTGTCACTGGCCGACACCACCAGCAGCTGGTGGCTCACCAGCGAGGGCACCTGGGTGCGCCACCATCAGGCGGAGAACGGCGATCCCCTGCTGGACCTGCAGTCACACCTGGTCGGCCGGCGCCGGTGGAGGACGATCGATGACTGACGGCACGCCGAACAGCGGCGGAATGATCAGGGCGGCCGGCGCCGTCGTCTGGCGCGGCGACCCGCGCGCCCCGGAGGTGGCGGTCGTCCACCGGCCGAAGTACGACGACTGGTCCTTCCCCAAGGGCAAGCTGAAGCCGGGCGAGCACGCCATCACCGGCGCCCTGCGCGAGGTGGCCGAGGAGACCGGGGTGAGCGCCACGCTCGGCCGCCGCCTGCCCGCGGTCCACTACATGAAGGGCTCGCGGCTCAAGCGCGTCGACTACTGGGCCGCCCGGGTGGTGGCCGAGGTGGCGCACGACCCCACCGACGAGGTGGACCACCTCGCGTGGCTCCCCGTCGCCGAGGCCCGCCGCCGGCTCACCTACGAGTGGGACGCCGGGCTGCTCACGGCCCTGACCTCGGCGCCGGTGGACACCACGCCGCTGGTGATGGTCAGGCACGCCTACGCCGGCTCCCGGCAGGCGTGGGACGGCGATGACGAGCTGCGCCCCCTGGACGCGGAGGGCGAGGCGCAGGCCGAGGCCGTCCGCGACATCCTGTACGGCTACCGTCCCGCGTCGCTGGTCAGCTCGCCGAGCCGGCGCTGCGTGCAGACCCTGCTGCCGTACGCCGCCCGGCAGGCGCTGCCGATCCGCACCGAACGCGTGCTGAACGAGACGAACTTCGACCGCTCGCTGACGCTGAAGGCGACCCTGCCGCTGCTGGATGAGGGCCTGTCCACGGCGGTGTGCAGCCACGGCAAGGTGCTGCCCGAGCTGATCGGCGGGCTGTGCGAGCGGCGCCTCGACGGCCGGCCGGAGGACTTCCACCTGCGCAAGGGCGCGATCGCGGTACTGCACCACGCCGGCGGGCGCATCGTCGCCATCGACCGCCACCGCACCTGACCGCTTCGGTGCCTTCTGAACGCTGCTGACGGCTCTCTCTGGACCGCTTCGACGCCTTCCGAACGCTCCCGACGGCCCCGCGCGGTCAGCCGGCGGCCGAGGGGTTTCTCCGCGCGGTCAGCCGGCGGCCGAGGTCACCTCGTCCCAGACGCGGGGGAAGACGGCTCGGGAGCGCTCCGCGGCGGCGCGCTCCAGGCCGAGGAGCAGGCCGTAGGTGAAGGTGTCCTCCCCCGCCTCGCGGGCCCGCTCGGTCTCCTCCAGCAGGACCTCCTGGGCCACGACGCCGTCGAGGTAGAGCCCGAGCGACTCCTGGACCGCCTTCGCCCGCCCGGCGAGGCCGGACGCCCGGTCGCCGAGCAGGGGCTTGAGCGCGTCGGCGGTGTACCTGGCCCGTTTGGCGGCCTTGCGGACGTCGTGCATGGCGGTCTCGCGCGCCTCGGGGTCCTCGATCATCCGCGCCTCGTCGTACTTCTTCGCCACGCGGTGCCAGGACCTGTCGGCGACCTTGGCGAGCGTCGTGTCGGCCTTCCTGGCGGCGAGCGGGGTGAGCGGCGGCTTGGCGACCATCGTGTCCAGCCGGTCCAGCAGGGCGAAGTAGCGCTCGCCCTTCATCGCCTCCGTGGCCCGCGCGAGCGCCTCGCCCTCGCGGCGTTCGAGATCCTCGCCGAGGCGGGCGCGGACCGGCCCGGCGACCAGGCGGGGCTCCAGCTCGTCCAGTGTGCGGGCGAACCGGTCGCGGATGACCTCCAGGTCGCGGACCTCGCCGAGCACGCCGGCGATCCACCGCAGCTCGTCCTGGACGCCCGTGGTCTCGGCGACCACGTCGGAGAAGGACCGGAGCGCGCTGCGCAGGCGGCGACAGGCCACCCGCATCTGGTGGACGGCGTCCTCCTCGACCTGCCGCACCCGGGGGTCCTGGGCGAGCAGCGCGGTGACCTGTGATCTCAGGTAACCGACCACGACGGCGCCGGCCGTGCCGTCCTCCTGCTCGGCCAGGACCGGGACGGGGATGCGGTCGCCGAGCAGCCGGGCAAGTTTGCTCTGCGTGCCGGCCGGGGTCGCCCCGGCCTTGCGCAGCGCCTTGCCGACCCGCTTGAGCAGCGCCTCGTCGCCGCCGGTCAGCTCGGCCTCGACCTCGCGCCAGCGCTCGACGTGCCGGTCCTCGCCGAAGGCCGTCGCGAACACCGTCCCCTTGACGTTGTCGTCGGCGACCTCCAGCAGTTGCCGGCCGTCGGCGTCCCGGACGCTGGTGACCTTGCGCACCGTCTCCAGCTCGGCGACCGGGACGAGCGGCTCACCCCGGGTCAGCGCCAGGACCAGGTCCGACAGGCGGCGCGGAACGATCTTGGCGCTGCGCGTCAGGGGGTGGGTGACCTCGTTCCGCACACCCTTCGCCTTGGGCAGCTTGAGGTGCCATCCGGCGTCGTGGCCGCCCCGCCGGCGGCGCAGGGTGATCCCCCGCGCGGCCAGCCGCAGGTCAGCGGTATCGAAGTACACGGCCACCAGCTTCTCCGCGACCAGCTCGACGGCCTCGGCGATCCCGCGGACGGCGGCGAGGTCCGGTACCGCGAAGTCCGCCGGCACATCGAACTTGTCCTCGATCTCGAGCGCCATGCTCACCTCACAGCCGGCCGGATACGATCCTCGTCCCATCAAGGACAATACGGGACGCATCGCCCGGACGAGCGGTCACCGGTCCGGCATAGGCGAGCCCCCCGGTCCGGGCGGCCACCGGTTCGGCATAGGCGAGCCGCCAGGTCCGGGCGGCCACCGCTCGCGCGCAGGGAAGCCCAGAGCCGGGGCGGTCGCCGGTCAGGCGGGGCGTGGAGCGCGGGCGACGACGAAGACGCGGCGGAAGGGGAAGGCCGTGCCGTACGACCTGCGCGGGTAGGCCTCGGCGAGCACCCGCGCGCAGTCGGCGAGGAACGCCTCGCGTCTGTGCTCGTCGGCGCCGATGCGGTCGAGCATCGGACGCAGGGCCGTGCCCATGATCCAGTTGAGCACGGCGTTCTCGCCCTGGAGCAGGTGGACGTAGGTCGTCTCCCAGGTGTCGACCTCGCACCCCAGCCCGGCCAGCAGCGAGAGGTACTCCTCGGGATCGCCGACCGGGGTGTACCGCACCAGGTCGCCGAGCTCGTCC
Organism: Sphaerisporangium sp. NPDC005289; assembly: GCF_040607455.1. Taxonomy (NCBI): domain Bacteria; kingdom Bacillati; phylum Actinomycetota; class Actinomycetes; order Streptosporangiales; family Streptosporangiaceae; genus Sphaerisporangium; species Sphaerisporangium sp. NPDC005289. The sequence continues at coordinate 21,202 of NZ_JBEXGS010000006.1, read as the reverse complement.
CTCCAGGCGTCGCCGGCGCAGACCTGCCTGACCAGGGCGTGGCTCGGAGCGTCGAAGTTGCCGGGCACCTGGAAGGCGAGCCAGCCGCCGGGGCGCAGCGCCCCGACCCAGCCCGGGAGCAGTTCCCGGTGCTCGGGCACCCACTGCAGCAGGGCGTTGGAGACGATCACGTCGACCGGGCGCTCCGGACGCCAGGACCGGACGTCCCCCACGCTGAACGCCGGCCCCTCGGGCCCCTCGGGCCCCTCGGGCCCCTCGGGAGCCTTGGGAGCCTTGGGAGCCTTGGCGATCATCGCGGGCGAGGAGTCGACACCGTGGACGGCGGCGCCCGGCCAGCGCTCGCACAGCGCGGCGGTCAGCTCGCCGGTGCCGCATCCGAGGTCGACGACGTACTCGGGATCATCGGCGCGGACCCGGGCGATCAGCTCGAAGAAGGGCCGGGCGCGCTCGTCGGCGTACCGGCCGTAGACGGCGGGGTCCCACATATCTCTCGACATCAAGATATTCATACTGGGCGAGATCTCTCGATGTCAAGAGAGATAGACTCTGCCCATGACGACGCGCCGGAGCGATGGGACCGCCGAAGATTCCGCGCGGGACGAGGTCGACCAGCTCGTCGCGTCGTGGCGCCAGGAACGTCCCGACCTCGACGTCTCACCGCTGGAGGTCCTGAGCCGGGTGTCCCGGCTGGCCCGCCACCTCGACCGCGCCCGCCGCGCGTCCTTCGCCGAGCACGGCCTGGAGCCGTGGGAGTTCGACGTCCTGACGACCCTGCGCCGCTCCGGCCCGCCGTACGAGCTGAGCCCCGGCGCCCTGCTGCGCGCCACCCTGGTCACCTCCGGCACGATGACCAACCGCATCGACCGGCTGGCGGCCGCACGGCTGGTGCGCAGGCGGCCCGACCCCGAAGACCGGCGCGGAGTGCTGGTGTCGCTGACCGAGCAGGGCCGGACCCGCGTCGACGAGGCGTTCGCCGATCTGCTCCGGCGCGAGCGAGAGCTGCTGGCCGGCCTCGACCCCGCCGACCGCGACACCCTGGCCGCCCTCCTACGCACCATCCTGGTCCCCTTCGACTCAGCCCAGAACACCACCTGACCCCCCGTCCGGTCACCGATCATGCGAGGTGTCCCGCCGCAGGCCGGCGCCGATATCGCCGACCACCTTCCCCCCGCGTCGGCGCCACCAAGTGCTACCAGCGAAGAGGCAGGGACAAGGGACGGGCTGTGGGGGTCACTCGCCGAGTTTTTCGGCCAGGTCCATCCATTCCAGTTCGACGGTTTCCTTCTGTGCGCGGAGGTCCTTGAGCTCGGCGTCCAGGGACGCCAGCCTGCCGTAGTCGGAGGCCGCGTCCGCCATGGCGGCGTGGAGCACCGACTCGCGCCCGCTGATCTTGTCGAGCTGGCGCTCCAGCCGGGACAGTTCCTTCTGCAGCTCACGCAGCTCGCGGGCCGACAGGCCCGGCGCGGCCGGCGCGGCCTCCGGCTGCCCGCCGCCCGCCTCACCGGCGGCCGGTGCGCGCGAACCCGCCGGAGCCGAACCGGCCCTGGCCGTCAGCGCCGTGCCGGACGACCGGCGCTGGAGGTACTCCTCCACGCCGCCCGGCAGCAGCGACAGCCGGCCGTCGCCCAGCAGGGCCACGCAGCGGTCGGTCACCCGCTCGAGGAAGTAGCGGTCGTGGCTGACCAGCACCAGCGTGCCCGGCCAGGCGTCCAGAAGGTCCTCGAGCTCGTTCAGCGTCTCGATGTCGAGATCGTTGGTGGGCTCGTCCAGCAGCAGCACGTTGGGGTCGTCCATGAGCAACCGCAACAGTTGCAGCCGCCGCCGCTCGCCGCCGGACAGGTCGCCGACGACCTTCCACTGCGCCTCGCCGCGGAAGCCCAGCCGCTCCAGCAGTTGCGAGGCGGTCCACTCGCGCTTGCCGACCTGGATGAACTTGCGGATCTCCTCGACGGTCTCCAGGACGCGGCGGTTCGGGTCGAGCTCGGCGAGCTCCTGCGACAGGTGGGCCAGCCGCACCGTCTTGCCACGCACGACCGTGCCCGAGTCGGGCCGGACCGCGTCCGCGAGCAGCCGCAGCACCGACGACTTGCCCGAGCCGTTCACCCCGATCAGCCCGACGCGGTCGCCCGGGCCGAACTGCCAGGTGCACCGGTCGAGCACCAGCGGACCCTCCCCGGGCCCTCCGGCGTGCAGAGTGACCTGGTCCAGGTCGTACACCGTCTTGCCGAGCCGCGCCGAGGCGAACTTCACCAGCTCGACGGTGTCGCGGACCGGCGGCTCGTTCGCGATGAGCGCCTGGGCGGCCTCGATGCGGAACTTGGGCTTGGACGTGCGGGCGGGCGGGCCGCGGCGCAGCCAGGCGATCTCTTTGCGCATGAGGTTCTGCCGGCGCTCCTCGGACGCCTGCGCGATGCGCGCCCGCTCGGCCTTGGCCAGCACGTACGCGGCGTACCCGCCCTCGTACCGCTGGACCGTGCCGTCCACGACCTCCCAGGTGCGGGTCGACACCGCGTCCAGGAACCAGCGGTCGTGCGTCACGACGAGCAGGGCGGACCGGCGCTGCGACAGGTGGCCGGCCAGCCAGGCGATGGCCTCGATGTCGAGGTGGTTGGTCGGCTCGTCCAGGATGACCAGATCGTGCTCGTCGATGAGCAGCCGGGCGAGCGCGGTGCGCCGCCGCTCGCCGCCGGACAGCTCGCTCGCCCGCGCCGAGAGGTCGATGTCGCCGATGAGGTTGGCCAGGATCTCCCTGACCGCCTGGTCACCGGCCCATTCGTGCTCGGCGCGCTCGCCCAGCACGACCTCCCGCACGGTCACCGCAGGGTCGAGATCGTCCCGCTGGGACAGAAAGCCGATGCGCAGCCCGCGGGTGTGCGTGACCCGCCCGGCGTCGGGCTTGAGCGTGCCGGCGATCACGGAGATCAGCGTCGTCTTGCCGTCGCCGTTGCGCCCCACGACGCCGATGCGGTCGCCGGCCTCGATGCCGAGCGACACCTCGCCGAGCAGGGGCTTGGGACCGTAGGCATGGGAGACCGATTCGAGGTTAACCAGATTCATCGTGCCCAAAGCCTATCCGCGCCCACTCGCCGCCGCACCGCCCCGGCCCTTGCCCCGCCCAGCCCTCGGCGGGTCCCTGCGAACGGCCCGGCGGAGGTGATCGTCAGGCGGGGACGACCCCAGGAAGGGTGATCGTCAGGCGGGACGATCCCGGGGAAGGTGATCGTCAGGCGCGGACCACCCGAGTCAGGCGGGGACGACCACGGCGCCCGGGACGGGGCCTCGCGCGGTGACGGCCTCGCGGCAGACGCCCGTCGCGCGCAGGGCCGTCGCCAGGCCGGCCGCGTGGGCCTCGGACTCGGCGAGGAAGGCACAGGTGGGGCCGGAGCCGGACACCAGAGCCCCGAGGGCTCCGCTGTCCCGTCCCGCCGCGAGGGTGCGGGCCAGGGGACCGCACAGCGCCAGCGCGGCGGGCTGCAGGTCGTTGGCCAGCGCCGCGCCGAGCGCCTTGACGTCTCCGGCGGCGAGCGCGGCCATGAGGGCGTCGTCGGCCCGCGGCCAGGCGACCGGCTCACCGGCGGCCTCGCGCAGCCGGTCGCACTCGCCGTACACCTTGGCCGTGGACAGGCCGCCTTCGGCGAGCGCGAACACCCAGTGGAACTCGCCCGTCACAGGGACCGGCGCGAGCTTCTCACCGCGTCCGGTTCCGACGGCCGTGCCGCCGAACAGGGCGAAGGGGACGTCGCTCCCGAGATCGGCGGCGATGTCCATCAGCTCCCGCCGGTCGAGGCGCAGGCCCCACAGCTCGTCGCAGGCGATCAGGGCGGCGGCCGCGTCGGCGCTGCCGCCCGCCATGCCGCCGGCGACGGGGATGGCCTTGCGGATGGCCAGGTGGGCACGCACGGGCCGGCCGGCGCGCGCCGCCAGGGCGACAGCCGCCTTGACCGCGAGGTTCTCCCCGTCGAGCGGCACCTGGCCCGCGGGGGCGCCCTCGACGCTCACCGTGATCATGGCTCCGGAAGGGGTGGCCGTGCCGGTGGCGGCGTTCGGGGGCGTGGCCTCGCCGGTGACCGTGCCGTCATCGGCTGCCACGGCGGCCATGGCGTCCATCGCGTCCTCGGCGGGCGTGATCACATCGGTCGCGGTGACCTCGTCGAACAGGGAGACGGCGTGGAAGACGTTCACCAGGTCGTGGTAGCCGTCGTCACGTCGCGGGCCGACGGAGAGCTGCAGGTTCACCTTGGCGGGCACCCGCACGGTCACGGAGGTCACGGGATCCGATCGTAACGCCCGCGCCACCGCGCCACGGCGCGCGTCCCGGCATGTACACCTCCGGGCATGTGCACCTCCGGGCATGTGCACCTCCGGGCATGTGCACCTCCGGGCATGTGCGCGTCCGGGCGGGTGCGCGGCGCGTCTGGGCGGGTGCGCGCGGCCTCGGCGACCGCCGACCGTAACGGATATGTAGGTAAACGGTCGGACAAAGCACATCGAGCATCTGTACGGTGACCGTTCGGGGGCCACGGGGTGAACGGTGAAGGAGAGATCCATCGACGGCCAGAATGTCTCCTCCCCGCTGACGAAGGACGATCCTCGCGCGATCGGGGAGTACACGCTGACCGGACGCCTGGGTGAGGGCGGCATGGGAACGGTCTACCTCGGCACGTCCCCGACCGGCCGCCGGGTCGCGGTCAAGGTCGTCAAGCGGCAGTTCACCGAGGACGCCGGGTTCGCCGCGCGCTTCCGCTCGGAGGTGGCCAACGCCCGCAAGGTCGCCTCGTTCTGCACGGCGAGGGTGCTGGACGACGGCGTCGCCGAGGACGGGCGGCCCTACATGGTCACCGACTACATCTCCGGCACCCCGCTGTCCACACAGATCGCCACCTACGGCTCGCTGGAGGAGTCGCCGCTGGTCGGCATGGCCTTCGGGGTCTGCGCCGCGCTCGCCGCCATCCACGCCGCGGGCCTGGTCCACCGCGACCTGAAGCCCGGCAACGTCATCCTGTCCATGACCGGGCCCCGGGTCATCGACTTCGGCATCGCCCGCGCGCTCAGCGGCCTCACCGGCCCCACACTGACCGGCGAGGTCGTCGGCACGCCGGGATGGTGGGCCCCCGAGCAGATCGACGGCGGACCGGTGACCCCGGCGGCGGACGTCTTCGCCTGGGGGTGCCTGGTCGCCTACGCCGGCACCGGGAGGCATCCGTTCGGCGACGGCGACCCGATGACCGTCGCCTACCGCATCCTGCACGAGGAACCGCGGCTCGCCGGCCTGCCCGAGCCGCTGGACCGCCTGGTCCGCCGAGCGCTCCACCGCGACCCGCTCCTGCGGCCGACGGCCCGCGACCTGCTGCTCGACCTCATCGGCGGGGAGGCCGACGGGCCCTCCACGCACGTCCTCGAAGCGCTGTGGGAGCCGCCGAGCAACCTGCGGGCTCCCGGCGGGCCGTCCGGTCCGGACGACGACCCCGGCGGGCCTCTCGGCGGCCACGACGGCAGGGACGGGACGACACGCCCCGACCACCGGCCGGGACGACCGCGGCATGAGCCGGGAGGAGAACCCGAGCCCGGGCCGTCCCCGGAGCAGGCGCTCCCATCAGGGCAGGAGGGGGCGACCCTGCGCGGGCACGGGCCCGGCGGCGAGCCGGACCCGGAGTCACCGGGCCGGCACGACTCCGGCCCGGCGGGCTACTCCCGACCCGCGGACGGGCGCGACCACGGACCGGCGGCGTGGCGGCCGGGCGGGCGGCGACGGGCGCGGACGCGCGCGGCCGCCGCCCTCGCCGCCGTCGCCGCCGCGCTGGCGCTGATCGCCGGGGCCGCCCTCGTAGTGCGATGGATGGGGCCGGACGCAGGCGGAGGAGCCGGGGCGCCCGCCCGGGACACCGACCTCGGCCGTCGCGTCTTGGTCGGCGAGCGGGGGCTGCAGTTCCTGGTCAGCGCCCCGCCCGTCTGCGGCGGCCCGCCACCGGCCGGCGGCACGGGAGGCCCCGGCGGGCAGACCTGCCGTGCGTACTGGTTCGTCCTCAACATGGGCGGGACGCCCGTGACGCTCACCGGCGCGCCGGAGCTCGTGGACGACGCCGGCGGACGGCACGCGATGGCCCGCGCCGTCGGGACCGGCGCGCCGGACGGCCCCGGGGCCGTCGCACCCGGCCCCGGAGAACGCCCCGTCGACATCCGTCCCGGGCAGGTGCTGACCTTCGGGGCGGCCTACGAACTGCCCGCCGGCCGCACGGCCGTCGCCCTCACCGGCCGCATCGCCGCCGGCACCGCTCCGATCGAGGTCCGCCTGTGACACTCCTCCTGCGGCGGCTGGCACTGGTGGTGCCGCTGCTCCTGCTGCCCCTGGACGCCACCGCCTCCCACGGCTCCACGGCCCGGCTCGCCTACTCCCCCAGCGCCACGGCCCCCTCCCCCAGCGCCACAGCCTCCTTTCCCGCCGCCTCAGCCCCCGGCCCTGAGGCGTGCGCGCACGCGGGAACGGCGGACTTCAACGGGGACGGCTTCAACGACGTCGTGGTGGGCGACCCCTTCGGCGAGCCGCCCGACCGGTGGGCGGGCTGGGGTCACCTGTTCCTCCTCAGCGGCACCTCCCGGGGATTCCCCGACGTGGTCGGCAGACCGTTCCCCAGCGGCGGCGGCCTGAGCGGCTGGACGGCCCGCGCCGGGCACCTCGACGGCGACGGCTGCCTGGACCTGGTGGTCGCGAGCCCTCACTGGAACGGCTACGTCACCGACAAGTCGAGCAACCGGGTCACGCTCGTCCCCGGGGCGGGCACCGTCACCGTCTACTGGGGCGGGCCGGACTTCGGCCGCCCCGGGGCCGCCCGGCTGGACCTGCACGCCCCCTCTCCCCGCAACGAGGCGCACTTCGGCTGGTCGCTCGCCGTCGCCTCCGGCCTGCTCGCCGTCGGGGCGCCGTACGAGGACGCCGACGGCGTCCCCGACTCCGGCGCGGTCTACCTGTACCGCTTCGGCGGCGACCGCGGCCGCGTCCCCGGCGATCCCCGCCGGATCACCCAGCAGACGCCGGGCGTGCCGGGCGACGGGGAGGCCGGCGACCTGTTCGGGTGGTCGGTCGCGCTGGGCGCGCTCGCCAAGGGCCCCGCCCCGGACCTGGCCGTCGGCGCCCCGTACGAGGACACTCCGCTCGACGGCCGGACGGTGCGCGACTCGGGGGCCGTGACGGTGCTGTACGACGCCGCGGAGGGCCCCGGCGGGTGGTACCGCGGCAAGGGCTGGGACCTGTCGAAGCTGACCGACCAGGTGCCGGTCAACGAGGGAGACCTGTTCGGGTACTCCCTCTCCTACGGAGACGCCGTCGGCCGGCTCGCGGCCGGCGCTCCGTACGCCGATCCGCTCGGCGCCCGGGACGCCGGGATCGTCCAGATATTCTCCGGCGGCCGCACGGCGCCCGAACCCGTTCCGGCGTGGACGTTCTGGCAGGGGAACGTGGGGGAGATCAGCGAGCCGCGAGACGCGTTCGGCTTCTCGCTGGCCTTCTCGGGCGGCCGCGACCTGGTGGTGGGCGCGCCGTTCGACGGGGACGGCACCCATCCGGAGACCGGGGCCGTGCACGTGCTGACGCTCACGCCGGCCGGGACGGCGTCCGGCCCCACACCGTCCACGGAACCGCCGCTCGCCCAGCCCGCCCGTCTGGTGCGATCGCGCGGCCCGCAGAGCTTCGAGCACTTCGGCTGGTCGGTGAGCGGCGCGGGCGAGGGATGGGTGATCGTCGGCGCTCCCGACCGGGACGGGACGGGCGCGATCGGCCTGGTGCGGATGGGCGGCACGGACGCCGAGCCGCTACGCCCGGGCGACGGGCACATCCTGCCCTTCGACCGGACCCACCACCCCACCGACTTCGGCGCCACGGTCGCGGGATGACCCCAACTCAACGCCTCGCAGCACAGCGCCCCCGCCGAAGCCGAGCACGCCGCCCACGCCATCCGCGACCATCTCGCCGCGACCGCACCGGACATATCTGACGGCGCCCTCACATAGGGGTGGGGCGGTGTTCGGCTATGCGGGCGAAGTCTTCGATGGGGAGTTGTTCGCCGCGTTGGGCGGGGTCCACGCCGGCCGCGCGGAGCGCCGTCTCGGCGGCGGCGGGAGTGCCGGCCCAGGAGGCGAGGGCGGCCCGCAGGGTCTTGCGCCGCTGGGCGAACGCCGCGTCGATGACCGCGAACACCTCCTCACGCGAGGCGGTGGTCGCGGGCGGCTCGCGGCGGGTGAGCGCCACCAACCCTGAGTCGACGTTCGGCACCGGCCAGAAGACCGTGCGGCCGACCGGCCCCGCGCGGCGCACGTCGGCGTACCAGGCCGCCTTGACCGACGGCACCCCGTACACCTTGGATCCCGGACCTGCGGCCATGCGGTCGGCGACCTCGCTCTGCACCATCACCAGGCCCTTGCGCAGCGACGGCAGCACCTCCAGCAGGTGGAGCACGACGGGCACCGCCACGTTGTACGGCAGGTTGGCCACCAGGGCGGTGGGCAGGGCGCCCAGTTGCCCGGGCAGGACGCGCATCGCGTCCGCCTGGACGACGGTCAGGCGACCGGCCAGCTCGGAGGCGCGCTCGGCGACGGTGATCGGGAGCTGAGCCGCGAGGACCGGGTCGATCTCCACGGCGACCACCTCGGCGGCCTCGGGGAGCAGGGCCAGGGTCAGCGACCCGAGCCCGGGCCCCACCTCGATCACGACGTCGTCGGAGGTGACCTCCGCCACTCTGACGATGCGCCGGACCGTGCCGCCGTCGATGACGAAGTTCTGCCCGAGCCGCTTTGTCGGACGAAGGTCGAGCTTGTGCGCCAAATTACGTATTTCGGACGGGCCCAGCAAACCCACAATTGAACTCCCCATCCATTCAGTGTCTCGCACCGAACACTCCCCAGAGCCGGCGGACGAACCGCTCGAATCGCCCTGCGAGCCGTAACCGATCTTCAAGCGGAAGGAAAGTGGGCATGGGTAGTGTGGCCACGCCAGGGAGCGAGGAGGCGTCGTCGATGGACCGTACAGGTGCGGACCCGCTCCTCCCTGCCGATCCCCCGAACATCGGGCCCTATCGGTTGCTCGGCCGCATCGGCCAGGGAGGTATGGGCACCGTCTATCTCGCCGAGGCGCCCACCGGACGGCCCGTCGCGGTGAAGGTCGTCAAGGCCGAGTTCACCGTGGACGAGGGCTTCGCCGTCCGCTTCCACGCCGAGGTCACCAACGCCCGGCGCGTCGCGTCGTTCTGTACCGCCGAGGTGCTCGACAACGGCAACGCCGACGACGGCCGGCCGTACATGGTCACCGAGTACATCGCCGGGACGCCGTTGTCCAAGCAGATCTCCCGCTTCGGCGCGCTGGAGGCGGGCACCCTGCACGGTGTCGCCCTCGGCGTGGCCGCCGCGCTGGCCGCCATCCACGTCGCCGGGCTGGTCCACCGGGACCTCAAGCCGGCCAACGTCATTCTGTCGATGTCCGGCCCGCGAGTGATCGACTTCGGCATCGCCCGCGCCCTCGACGCCACCCAGGGGGTCACCCGCTCGGGCGAGCTGCTCGGCAGCCCCGGCTGGTGGGCGCCGGAGCAGGTGCGCGGCGAGGAGATCTCCCCGGCCGCCGACGTCTTCGCCTGGGGATGCCTGGTCGCCTACGCCGGCAACGGGCGGCACCCTTACGGGCGCGGCGACCTGATGACGCTCGCCTCCCGCGTGCTGGCCGGCCGGCCGGACCTCGGCACGCTGCCCGCTCCGCTGGACCGGCTCGTGCGGCAGGCCACCGATCCCGACCCGCGTCGCAGGCCCTCCGCCCAGGAGTTGCTGATCGCCCTGGTCGGCGGCGACCCGACCGGTGCCACGCCGCCACCGGCCGCCGCGCGGGTCGTTCCCGTGGACCCGCCGACGCTCGTGGCCACCGAGATGCTGAACGAGTCGTGGGAGCCCCCCGCCAACGTCGCCGCCGCCGAAGAGGCTCAGAGAGCCGAAGGCGTTGAAGGCGTCGAAGGCGCTCACGGCTCTTACAGCTCTTACAGCTCTCACGGCTCTCACGGCTCTCACGGGGCTACGGGGCCCTCCGCGGGCGTGCCCTTCGTTCCTGCCACGCCCGTGGCCGGTACGCCCTCCGCTGCATCCACGGCCGCCGCGGACGTCCCCTCCGGCCCCTCCGCGCCCGCCACGACTTCCGGTCCTTCCGGGCCTTTCACGCCCGTCAAGCCCGCCGGCCCTTCCACACCGGCCATGCCCGCCGGTCCTTTCATGTCGGCCACGCCTTCCGGTCCCTCCGGGGCTGCCGGAGGAGGGACTTCGAGCGGGCTCGCCGCCGAGGGCATCGGGGACACCGACGACACCAACCCCGGCCTGTCGCTTCCTGGGCTCGCCCTGCCCCGGCACCTGTCCGCGCGCCCGGCACCCGGCGCCGCCGGACCTTCCGTCCCAGGACGCACCGCCACCTCCGCACCAGGAGCCGCGACACCCTCCGGCCCGGGAGCCGCGACGTCCGCCATCTCAGGGACCACCGGGCCTCTCACGCCGGCAACCGCGACGTCCGCCGGTCCGGAGACCGCCGCCCTCTCCGCGTCCGGAGCCGCGGCGTCCGCCGTCCCGGGAACCGCCGCACCGTCCGGTCCGGGGGGCGCCACGACGTCCGGTCCGGGGGGCGCCGCGTCCGCCGAGGCCCTCTCCTCGGCCGGCCGTGGCCTCGCCGCCGCATCGCAGGCCCCGACCGCCGCGGAGTTCCGCACGGACACCGCGATCGATCCTGGGGCCTTCCCGGCGGAGAGCGCGACCGCCGCCGCGGGGACGCGGACCGAGGACACGCGGCCGTCTGCGGGGGCGGACGGGGTCACCGTGCCGTCCTCGATCCCCGCGACCGGCGGCGAGCCGCGGCGCAGGTCGCTCGGCCGCAGGTGGCTGGTACCGGCGCTGACGGTGCTCGGCGGGCTCCTGGTCACGGCGGGCGTGCTGGTCATGGTGCTGCCCGACCGCACCCCGGTGCGCGCCACCGGCGTGGCCGCCGTCACCGCCCCCACCCCCACACGTGAGACCGACGTAGGCCGCCGCTACGCGGCGAGCGAGACGCTCGACGGCCCGCAGTTCGTCATCCCGTCCAGGCCCCAGTGCGGCCTCACCTCCTACCAGGGAGCCACGCCCGACGAGGGCCGGTTCTGCGTGGTCAGGTGGACGCTGATCAACCCCGGCGGGGTCCCGGCGGCGGTCTCGGCGACGCCGCCCGTGCTGGTGGACGACCGCGGCGCCGAGCACGAGCCGCTTACGACCGGCGCGGCGTCCTCGGGTTCCCCAGCGGTCCCCGCGACCCTGCCGCCGGGCGGCAGGCTCGACGGCGTGCTCGTCTACGACCTGCCGCCGGCCCGGGGCCCGGCCACCCTGAAGGTGCCGATCTCCGACACGACCACGATCGAGGTGCGGCTGTGACCCTGCGCCCGCGGCGAGCATCGGCCGCCTTCACCACCTCACCGGCCGACTCCCCCTCGGGCTCGCCCGGGACCTCGGGCTCGCCCCGGTCTTCAGGCTCGTCCGGTTCGCCGAACTCGCCCAGGGCCGCGAAGTCGTCCTGCTCGTCGGGTCCGTCCGGAACCTCGGGCCCGTCGGCCTCGTCCGGGTTATCGAGCCGATCTGGTTCATCCGGGTCATCCCGCTTATCGGCCGTGCTGCTGGCGGCCGGGATGCTCGTCGTGTCGCTGGCCGTGCCGGGCGCCCAGCGTGCCGAGGCGGCGGCCGGCTGTGCGAAGGCGAGCTCCAACGACTTCGACGGGGACGGCCGCGACGACGTGGTGGCGGGCGATCCGCTGGCCGACGCGGCCGGCGTGCGCGGCGCCGGGGCGGTGCACGTGCTGCCGGTCGGCGGCGACGGCCCCGGCCGGGGGCTGGTGATCACCGCGCCCGCGCCGCATCCCGGCGACGCGTTCGGCTGGACCGTCCGCACGACCCACTACGACGGTGACCGGTGCCTGGACGTCATCGTCGGCGCCCCCTACGCCGACAGCGGGGACGCCGTCGACGCCGGAGCGGTGTACGTGATCCGCGGCGGCGCCTACGACGGACGGGTGCCGGCCGGCGCGATCAGCGAGATCTCCGCCCCCAAGCCCGAGCGGGACGCGCACTTCGGCTGGTCGCTGGCGGCCGCCCGGTCCGCGGGCCGCCCGGCCGGCGTGATCGCCGTGGGGGCGCCGTACGAGGACGCCGACGGCACCGGCGACTCCGGCGCGATCTACCTGTACTGCGCCAAGCCCGAAGGGGGCGCCGAGCCCGCGCTGCGCATCACCCAGGAGTCCGAGGGCATCGTCGGCAACGGCGAGCAGGGCGACATGTACGGCTGGTCGCTGGTGTTCGGCCGGTTCGGCGGGCGCGACGACTCGGTGGACCTCGCGGTCGGCACCCCGTACGAGAACGACGACGGGGTCGGCAGGCAGGCGGGCGACTCCGGCAAGGCCGACACCGGAGCGGTCGAGATCATCTACGACGCCGCCGAGGCCGCGAAGGCGTACACCAGCGTCAAGTGGGGCATCCCGAACTCGGTCAAGGGCGTCACCGAGCACCCCGGCGACCGGTACGGGTACGCCCTGGCCTACGCCGAGTCCGGCGGCCGGCCGTATCTGGCGGCCGGCGCGCCGCTCGCCGACCTGCCGGGGGCGACCGACGCCGGCCTGGTGCAGGTGTTCACCCGGGGCAAGGACGGCGCTCCCGTTCCCTCACGGACGATCCGGCTCGGCGGCGAGGGCCTGGCCGACCAGCCCCCGAAGGCCGGGGCGTCCATCGGCTGGTCGCTGGCCATGGTCGGGTCCGCGACGTCGCTGCGGCTGGCGATCGGCGGCCCGTTCGACTCCGCCGGCGCACCGCAGGGCGGCGCGATCAGGCAGGTGCCGCTCGTCGGGGGCCCGGCGGGCGGGGCCGCGCAGGCGGGCCTGGCCCGGCCGTACGACCACCTCGGCGGGTCGATCGCCGCCTTCGGCGCGGCGGACTCCTTCGGCCCCGGCGCGGGGCTGCTGGCGGGGGTGCCGGACCGGCGCGACGCTCCCGGCGGGGCGGTGGCGGTGCTCCGCGACGGCGCCGCGGCCCGCCTGGTCGTCCCCGGACGCGACGCGGTGCCCGCCGTCCCCGGCGGAGCCTCCGTCGACTTCGGCGCCTCCGTCAGCGGCTGAGGACCGCGCGGCCACCGCGCCCCCCGAAGACGAGTGCCGCGTCCGGCGGAGCGACTTCGGCGCCTCCCTCAGCGGCTCTCGACCGCGCGGCCACCGCCCCCGAGTGCCGGTGTACGGCGACGGGGTCGTCAGCGGGTGAACAGTAGGGCGCCGCAGGCCGGCCATTGGGCGCGCCAGCGGCCGGCGACCCGTTGGTAGAGGAGTTGGGCGCGGTAGGTCTGCTCGTCCGCCGCCCAGTCGAGCGGGGTCCTCATCCCTCCGGCCGCCTGCCACATGGCCAGGCTGAGCTGGTACATCCCGAAGTACGGCCCGGCCGGGTCGAACGCCTTGGGGTTGGCGAGGGTCTCGCATCGCGCCAGCGCGGGCCAGTTGAGCGCGGCGACGGCGGGGCTGACCGCAACCGTGTGCGGCGGGGCGGCGGGCGCCGCCGGGATGATGCGGATCACCTCGCTGTCCTCGGGGAAGGCGTCCATCGGAGGACGCACCCGGTCGCCCCGGGCCAGGGTGATCTTCTGCTGGGCCAGCACGGCCCGCACCGTGCGCCGGGTGGTCACGGCGTCCAGCCGGACCCCGCCCCGGACGACCGTCACCCGGCGCCGCGTGCGCACGTCGAGCGCAAAGCCCGAGATGGGGATCTGCCGCATCCGGGAGGCCGACAGGGTGGCCAGGCGGTCGTTCAGTTTGAGCTGCTGGAGCGCCTCGCCCACGTTGATGGCGGTCACGGTGTGCACGCTCCTCCTGCCGTCCACGGTGAGGCGGAGCGGGCGGGCGTGGCGCACGATGATGGACGAGCCGTCGGCGACCGGCGCGGTGGGCGGCGGGGACACCACGTCCCCCGGGCCGACCCGCACCTTGACCGCGGCGAGGACGTCCCGCACGGTCGCGCCGAAGCTGCGGACGGTGGTCTCGCCGCCGTCCACGGCCAGCCGCACCTCTTTGGCGAGCACGTGGCCGGTCAGCAGGCCGAGCGAGACGCCCGCCACGACCGCGCCCACCGCCCATGCCCACACCGCCCACACCGCGCGGACGGCGCGGACGGCGCGGACGGCCGGTCGCGGACCGGAGTGCAGGCCGGGCGGACGAGGCCGGGACGTGCGGCGACGGCGGGCACGACGCGACCCCGCACGCCGCGCGCCCCGTCCAGGGGCCGGAGATGGATCCACAGCGCGTCCTTCAGGTAGACCGAAGACGGTGGGGGACCGGTGGGCCGCGCGGTCGGTCTCACCGAGGGCTGCCGACGCTAGCGCCGGGCCTCCCTCCTCCTCAACCGGTTCGCCGAAACCAATCCGTGACATTGACTCCGCTTGGGAGTACCGGACCGGATTAAAGGGACAAAGGGACGAACGACTGCTCCGCCGCCGCACCCCGGGCCATGATCGACCGGCCGGGACGGGGACGGCCCCTGCGGAATCACCAGGCGCCGAAGACTCTTTCGCCGTTGGCGCTGATGGCGCGGGCCAGGTCGTCGACGGGCGTCCCCTTGACCTCGGCCAGGCAGCGGAGCGTGAGCGGGATCAGGTAGGGCGCGTTCGGCTTGCCGCGGTGCGGGGTGGGCGGCAGGTAAGGGGCGTCGGTCTCCACCAGCACGAGCTCCGGCGGCGCCACCCTGGCGGCCTCGCGGAGGTAGGCGGCGTTCTTGTAGGTCACCGGGCCGGAGAACGACATGACGTACCCCGCCTGGACGCACCGCCGGGCCATCTCGGCGTCCCCGGAGAAGCTGTGGAACACAACGACCTCGGGGGCGCCCTCCTCGGCGAGGACCCGCAGGACGTCGTCGTGGGCGTCCCTGTCGTGGATCACCAGCGCCTTGCCCGTGCGCTTGGCGATCTCGATGTGCGCGCGGAAGGACGCCTGCTGGTCGTCATGGGAGGCCCAGTCGCGGAAGTGGTCGAGCCCGGTCTCACCCACGGCGCGGACCTGCGGCTCGCCGGCGAGCTTCTCGATCTCGGCGAGCACCTCGGGCGTGGCGGCGTGCGCCTCGTTGGGATGGATCGCCACGCCCGCGTAGACGTCGTCGTGCCGCCGCGCGGTCTCGGCGTTCCACCGCGATGAGCGCAGGTCGTAGCCGATCGTCACCAGCCGGGTGACGCCGACCGCCCGCGCGTCGGCCAGGATGCGCTCGACCCCGCCGCTCGCCGCCTGGGCGGCCAGTGCCACCTGGTCGCCCGAGGACGCCTTGCGGTCGCCCACCATGATGTCCAGGTGGCAGTGGCTGTCGAAGACCTCCGTGTCGAGCGGCGGCGGCGCGGGCGGGACCTCGGCCGCCGGGCGCTCGCTCACTCGGCGGACGGGGAGTCGAGGCGGGCGAGCTCCTCCTCCACCACCTTGGGGTCGAGCTTGGCGAACAGCGGCGTGGGCGGTGCCAGCGGAACGCCCGCCCGCAGCGGCCTGGACTCCCAGGTGGCCGCGCCGTCGTACTCGCCGCCGATCACCGGGTAGTGGCGGCCGTCCTCGTCGTCGACCTCGCGGATCTGCGGCATGCCCGACCACACGCCCTCCCCGCCGAGCATGGCGTGCACCTTGTTCGACGAGCCGGGCAGGAACGGGGTGAGCAGGGTCTTGGCGTCGTCGACGACCTGGAGCGCGACGTGCAGGATGGACTTCACGCGCTCGGGGTCGTCTTTGAGCTTCCAGGGCTCCTGCTCGGCCAGGTAGCGGTTGGCGTCGCGGACGACGTCGAAGGCCTCGGTGACGGCGTTCTTGAACCGCGACCTGCCGAGCTCGGCGCCGACCGCGGGGAAGGCCGCGCGGCTGCGCTCGAGCAGCGTGCGGTCGGCGTCGGTCAGCTCGCCCGCCTCGGGCACCGCGCCGAAGTTCTTGGCCGCCATCGAGATCGAGCGGTTGACCAGGTTGCCCCAGGCGGCGACGAGCTCGCCGTTGTTGCGGTTCACGAACTCCGACCAGGTGAAGTCGGTGTCCTGGTTCTCCGGGCCGGCCACGGCGATGTAGTAGCGCAGCGCGTCGGCGTCGTAGCGCTGGAGGAAGTCGCGCACGTAGATGACGACCTGGCGGCTGGAGGAGAACTTGCGCCCCTCCATGGTCAGGAACTCGCTGGAGACCACCTCGGACGGCAGTGCGAGCTTGCCCAAGGACCCCGGCGTGCCGCCCCGCGCGCCTTCGCCGTTGTAGCCGAGCAGCATCGCCGGCCAGATCTCGGAGTGGAAGACGATGTTGTCCTTGCCCATGAAGTAGTACCCGCGGGCGTCGGGGTTCTGCCACCACTGGCGCCAGGCGTCGGGGTCGCCGGACCTGCGCGCCCACTCGATGGAGGCGCTGAGGTAGCCGATGACGGCGTCGAACCAGACGTACAGCCGCTTGTCGCCGCGGTCGCGCCAGCCGTCAAGCGGGATCGGCACGCCCCAGTCGAGGTCGCGGCTGATCGCGCGCGGCTGCAGGTCGCCGAGGAGGTTCAACGAGAACTTCAGCACGTTGGGCCGCCACTCGCCCTGCTTGGACTGCAGCCACGTGCCCAGCGCCTCGGTGAAGGCGGGCAGGTCGAGCATGAAGTGCTCGGTCTCGATGAACTTCGGCGTCTCGCCGTTGACCTTGCTGCGCGGGTTGATCAGGTCGACCGGGTCGAGTTGGTTGCCGCAGTTGTCGCACTGGTCGCCGCGCGCCCCGTCGTACCCGCAAATGGGGCAGGTGCCCTCGATGTAGCGGTCGGGCAGCGTGCGGCCGGTGGACGGCGAGACCGCGCCGAGCGTGGTCTTGGGGAAGACGTAGCCGTTGTCGAACAGGCCCTTGAAGATCTCCTGCGCGACGGCGTAGTGGTTGCTGGTCGTGGTGCGGGTGAACAGGTCGTAGGACAGGCCGAGGGCCGTGAGGTCCTCGGCGATCACCCGGTTGTAGCGGTCGGCGAGCTCGCGGGCGGTGACGCCCTCCTTGTCGGCCTGCACCTGGATCGGCGTGCCGTGCTCGTCGGTGCCGCTCACCATCAGCACCTTGTTGCCCGCCATCCGCTGGTAGCGGCTGAAGACGTCGGACGGCACGCCGAACCCGGAGACGTGCCCGATGTGGCGGGGGCCGTTTGCGTACGGCCACGCGACGGCGGTCAAGATGTGCTGGGACATGGCACAAGCCTAGATGCCCCGGCGGAACGTCTCGAACCGTTTACCCCTACCCGTGCGAAGAGCCGCCTGACACCCCGTCAGACGGCTCTGGGCGGAAGGAAGGATCAGGCGGCCGGGGTGCTCTCGCGCTTGACGGCCTCGGCGGCCTCCTCGGCGGCGGAGGCGGCGACGTCGGCCAGGGTCTCCTTGGTGCGGCGGATGCCGAGGATGCTGATGAACAGCGACGCGAAGATCGTCTGGAAGCTCATGATGAGGGCGGTCGCCGACGGGACGACCAGGCGCAGCGACTCGGCGGGGATCAGCGGCCCGAAGTTGCGCACCTGCCAGTGGGCCAGCGAGGCGACCATGCCGGCCAGGCCCGCGAGGGCGAGCAGGCCGCCCGCCACCAGGCCCTTCTCCAGCGTCACGACGTCGACCAGCCGCTTGATGCGGCGGTCTTCGGGCAGGAAGCCCTCCTCGGCGGCGTACACCTTGGTGAACAGCGCGAACAGCACCGCCTGGAAGCCGATGACCACTCCCGCCGACGCGCCGACCAGGGTGTCGATATCGAAGGCGAGCTTGCCGATGTAGACCGGGCCGAAGGTGAGCGCCGCGCCCGCCGCCAGGCCGAGGACCATCAGCACCATGCCGGGGATCAGGAACAGCCAGCGCGGGCTGTACAGCAGCAGGAAGCGCAGGTGGCGCCAGCCGTCGCGCCAGGAGCGCAGGTGCGGCGGGCGGGTGCGGCCGTCGGGGCTGAGCGTCGTCGGCACCTCGCGCACGTCCAGGCCCTGGAGCGTGGCCTTGACGACCATCTCGCTGGCGAACTCCATGCCGCCGGTCTGCAGGCCGAGGTTGAGGATGGACTCGCGGCGGAACCCGCGCAGGCCACAGTGGAAGTCGCGGATGGCGCTGGGGAAGAACAGGCGGCCGATGAACGACAGCACCGGGTTGCCCAGGTAGCGGTGCAGCGGCGGCATGGCGCCCGGGGCGATGCCGCCGCGGAAGCGGTTGCCCATCACCAGGTCGGCGCCGGAGCGCAGCTCCTGCACGAAGGGCGCCAAGGCGGTGAAGTCATAGGAGTCGTCGGCGTCCCCCATGATCACATAACGGCCGCGCGCGGCGCGGATGCCGCCCATCAGGGCGTTGCCGTAGCCCTTCGCGTCCACGTGGACCACGCGGGCCCCTGCGTCGCGGGCGAGCTGCTGGGACCCGTCGGTGCTGCCGTTGTCGGCGATCACCACCTCGCCCTCGATGCCCTGCTCCGCCATGCAGGCCAGCGCCTTACGGACACATGTTTCGACGGTCTCCGCCTCGTTCAGGCATGGCATGACCACGGTCAGTTCCACGTCGAAACCCCTCGTTCGCGCCTCGATCATCGTCTGCGTAGTTCAACCATGATGCCCTCTGCCCCCCGGTGCTCGGGTCAAGACGTCGAAAGGGCTGGCATCCTGTAAACCATGGTGACCGTTGCCGACCCGGCACAGGCCGGCCTGCCCACGCCGCGCAGGGGTGCGCGACTCTGGGAGTTCGTCAGGACTCGGCGGCTGTTCGTGATCGCCGTCGTGCTCGGCGCGGTCCTGCGGGTGATCGCGATGCTCGGCTACCGGCCGGCGATGTGGTTCAACGACTCCTACGAGTACGTCTCGGTCGCCCTGCACCCCCGCCCGCACCCCATTCGTCCGGACGGGTACGGATTCTGGCTGCTGATCCTCAAGCCGTTCCACAGCTTCGCGCTGGTGGTCTTTACCCAGCACCTCATGGGGCTGGCGACGGCGGTGCTGGTCTATGCGCTTCTCAGGCGCAAATTTGGGCTGCCCGACTGGGGGGCGACCCTGGCCACCGTGCCGGTGCTGTTCGACGCCTACCAGATCCAGCTCGAACAGATGATCATGTCGGACACCATGTTCACGCTGCTCATCGTGGGCGTGGTCACGCTGGTCCTGTGGCACAGGCGGCTGTCGTGGAAGGCGGGGGCCGCCGTCGGGCTGCTGCTGGCTCTGACGGCACTGACGCGCAGCATCGGCCTGCCCATTCTCGCCGTCGTCGTGGTCTTCCTGCTGGTCAAGCGCACCCACTGGAAACCCGTGGTCGCCGTCGTGGCCGCCTGCGCGGTGCCGGTGGTCGCGTACATGGGGTGGTTCTCGGTGGTCAACGGCCAGTTCGCGATGACGCAGAGCGACGGGCTGATCCTCTACATGCGCACCGCCAAGTTCGCCGACTGCAGGAAGATGCAGATCGACGTCCAGCGCGAGCAGAACCTCATCCCTCTGTGCATCAATCCCAACGTCGAACGCAGCAAGTTCTCCCAGCTCTACCTCTGGTACAGCGGCTGGGGCGAGGTCCTGCACCGCTATGGCGCCGACAAGTTCGACCGGTCGCTGAACGACGCGGCGGGCACGTTCGCCAAGCGGGCGATCCTCGCCCAGCCCGGCGACTATCTGGCGGCCGTCACCGGCGACCTGCTGCGCAGCTTCCGCTGGGACCGGCCGGTCTTCCCCGACCCCAACACCTGGAACCAGTACCAGTTCGACGGCAAGGGCGTGAACCGGCACGACACCACGCGGCTGCTGACCTCGCTCCCCCACTGGCCGAGCTACCTGGGCTGGACCGACCGCGACATGGTCGCCTACGAGCAGGGCAGGGCCAGCACCCGGGTGTACTGGCCGTGGGCGACGGTCATGGAGCGCTACCAGCGCGTCGCCGCCATGCCCGGTCTGGGGCTCGGACTGGCGATGCTGGTGGGCGCGGCCGGGGCGGTCGTGCGCTGGCGCCGGCTGGGCGGGCCCGGGCTGCTGCCGCTGGTGGCGGCGGCGGCCCTGGTGGTCGCGCCGGCGGCCACCGCCGAGTTCGACTACCGCTACCTGCTGCCCGCCGCGCCGCTGGCCTTCCTGTCGGCCGCCATCGCCGTCCGGCACGGCCTGTGGCCCGCGCGCCGTGGCGAGCCGGCGCCGCCCGCGGAGGCGCGGCTAGATCCAGCTGGGTAGGAGCATGCGCCGGTACCAGTCGTCGTAGGGGATGAGCTCGGCGGTCAGCGCGGGGTGCAACCAGGCGAAGTTGGCGATGCTCAGTAGCACGAACGCCCCGGTCACCGCCGCCCCGACGGCCCTGCGGGAGCCCGTGACGCGGGAGGGGCCGATGAGCAGCCCGGCCGCGAGCGTCAGCGCCAGGATCATGAACGGCACCACGGGCGCCATGTAGAACAGGAACATGGTGCGGTGGTCGGCGATGGCGTAGTAGACCCACGGCAGCCAGCCGACGCCGTAGGCCAGCAGCACGGCCCCGGCCCGCCAGTCGCGGGTGGCCACGTACCAGGCGATCAACGCGATCAACGCCACCAGCGCGCCGTACCAGATGACCGGCGTGCCCACCCCGAGCGTCGCCTGCGAGCAGCTGGCCGCGCCGCATCCCTTGGGGCTCTGGTAGTAGAAGGCGACCGGGCGCAGCAGCAGCGGCCACTGCCAGGGCCACGACTGGTAGGGATGCGTCTGCTCCAGGCCTGTGTGGAAGGTGAGCACCTGGAGCTGGTAGTCGATCCACGACCGTGCCGAGCTGAACACCCAGTAGACCCAGCCGCTGGAGGTGGCCTGGGCCCAGTTGCGGCCGTAGCCGTAGGCGGTGGCGAACCAGCCCGTCCAGGACACCGTGTACGTCAGCGCCGGTACGGCGGCGACCGCGACCAGTGAGGTGGGCACGTCGTGGCGGAACATGCCGGAGAACGGGCGGCGCAGTCCGACCGCCCGGCGGGCTCCGGCGTCCCACACCAAGCTCATCACCGCGAAGGCCACCAGGAAGAAGATGCCGCTCCATTTCGTGGCGCAGGCCGCGCCGAGACACGCCCCGGCCGCGATCCGCCAAGGTCGCATGCCCAGCCACGGTCCGCCGTCGCTCAGCGGCGAACTCTCGTACCACCCCACCAGGCGTTCGCGGGAGCGGTCACGGTCGACCACCAGGCAGGCGAACCCGCACAACACCCAGAACATCAGGAACACATCCAGCAGCGCCGTGCGG
>NZ_JBEXGS010000005.1:391913-415089 GCF_040607455.1 Sphaerisporangium sp. NPDC005289 | reverse complement strand
ATCGGTCAGCTTGATCTCCACCGCAGACGGCCCCGAAGACGACATGCGGCAATCATAGAAATTTAAGTGACGAATTTCAGGCGCATGACACTAGGCGGGACGGAAGAAGACGGTGGAAGCGGTCTGAGGGGCGGGAGGACGGTCGCTTCCCGGCGAGTGCCTTTACATTGTAGATCATCGGCATCGGCGGCCGGCGCCGCCGGGGCCTCGTCGCGGAGCGGCGTGAACGAGGGGGTGGACGTGCGGGACGATATACCGGTGTACAACATCTCGGAGGAACCGGTCCTGCGGCCCGTGGCACGGTCGATCACGCGCACCGACCTCGTGGCCGACTCCATCAGGGCCGCCATCCTGTCCGGCCGGATCAGGCCCGGCGAGACGCTCGTGGAACGCCGACTCGCCGAGCAGCTAGGCGTGTCCAAGACGCCGGTGCGTGAGGCGTTGATCGGCCTGGCCTCCACCGGGCTCGTCGTCATCAGCCCCAACCGCGGGGTCAGCGTGCGGGTGCTGGACGCCGCCGACCTGCGCAAGGCGCAGGAGCTCCGCCTGCTGCTCGAACCGTGGGCGGTGGCCTCCTCCACGCGCGCGGGACGCGCCGGCACCCTCGCGGACGCGCGCGGGGCGCTCGGCGAGGCCGGCGAACTGCTGTCGGGCGAGGACCCGACGGCCCTGAGCCTGGCCAACCGCCGCTTCCACCGGGCGCTGTACTCGGGCTGCGACAACGAGCTGGTCTCCGCGCAGCTGGACAACCTGCAAGATCTCACCGCGCTCGGTACCGTCAGCGTGCTGTGGCGGCGCTGGCCCACCTGGCGCGAGGAGCACGCCGAGCACGAGGAGATCCTGGCCGCCGTGGCGAGCGGCAACGCCGCCCTGGCCGAGCGCCTGACCAGAGCGCACGTCAAGCGCACCGTCACCCACCTCGCCCGCTCCCAGGACAAGGACTGACCTATCCCGCCTGCGCCGGCGATCCCGCAGCTCCAGCTCACTCGTCCAAGGGTTCTGGCGGTGGTTGTAG
The DNA here is from genome assembly GCF_040607455.1 of Sphaerisporangium sp. NPDC005289. NCBI lineage: Bacteria > Bacillati > Actinomycetota > Actinomycetes > Streptosporangiales > Streptosporangiaceae > Sphaerisporangium > Sphaerisporangium sp. NPDC005289. The sequence goes on along the minus strand of NZ_JBEXGS010000005.1, from coordinate 414,074 downwards.
GTGCGCCACGTGACGTAGTGCGCCGGCCACGAACGTTCACCGGCTCGGGCGCCGCAACCGGCGCCGGCCTCGCCGTACCACGACCCGCCGATCCGGCGCCGATCACCTCCAGCACGTGGCCGGGGATGGAGAGCCGCGCATGGTGAACGTATGTGGTCACCGCAGTAGTCGGCGACCGCCCGTCCTCCCGGCCGCTCGTGGGCCTGGGTCGCGGCGTCTCCCTGGATAATGATCTCGCACGCCGACGGCCACCACGCCGGTCTGCGCGCACTGCACGAGCCCGCCGCCGCCCACGACCGGCTCGCCGTACCCGGCGACGCCTGGCTTCCCGAACCCGAAGGGCGTCCGCCCACCCACCGACCACCGTGTGAACAGGTACCGCGTCCACTCGCGGACCCGCCGGCCGCGGCGACCCCACACCCGAGCTTCGCCCACGACCGTGACGGGCCCTCCTCGGGCCGGCGGGAACCCCCCGGAGGACGACACCATGACGCCAGCGCTGGAGATCAGCGGGCTGACCAAGAGATTCGGCGAGAACCTCGCCGTCGACGCCATCGACCTACGCGTGCCCCAGGGCTCCTTCTTCGGGCTCGTCGGCCAGAACGGCGCGGGCAAGACCACCACGCTGTCCATGGCGGTCGGCCTGCTGCGGCCCGACCACGGCAGTGCCCGGATCTTCGGCGAGGACGTCTGGTCCGCCCCCGAGCGGGCCAAGGCCATGGTGGGGGTCCTGCCCGACGGGCTGGCCATGCCCGAACGGCTGACCGGGCGCGAGGTGCTCACCTACCTGGGTCTGCTGCGCGGCCTGGCCAAGGAGGTGGTGGCCCAGCGCGCCGACGAGCTGCTGACCGTCCTGGAGCTGGACGGCGCGGAGCGGACGTTGGTCATCGAGTACTCGACCGGCATGCGCAAGAAGATCGGCCTGGCCACCGCGCTGCTGCACGCGCCGCGGCTGCTGGTGCTGGACGAGCCGTTCGAGGCGGTGGACCCGGTGTCGGCCGCCACGATCAAGACGATGCTGCGCGGCTTCGTCGCCGGCGGCGGCTCGATCGTCCTCTCCAGCCACGTGATGGCGTTGGTGGAGCAACTGTGCGACCACGTCGCGGTGATCGACAAGGGGACGGTGGCCGCCGCCGGCACGCTGGACGAGGTACGCGGCGCGCGGTCGCTGGAGGACACCTTCGTCGAGCTCGTCGGTGACCGGGACACCGGGGTCAAGGAGCTCTCGTGGCTGTCGCGCTGACCATGGCCCAGATGAAGGTCGCGGTGCTGCGCCACGCCTTCCACGGCGGGCGCGCGCAGACCGCGGCCACCGGAGCCGCGCTAGGCGTGCTGTTCGCCGCCGGGACGATCTACCTGGCGTTCGCCGGCCCGGACCTGCTGGCGGCCGGATACGCGGTGTGGATGCTGGGCTGGATGCTCGGGCCCGCCTTCATGGGCGGCGGCGACGAGACGTTGCGGCCGGAGTACTTCTCATTGCTCGGCCTTCCTCCTCGCCGCCTGGCGGCGGGCCTGCTGGCGGCGGCCTTCGTCGGCGTCGCGCCGCTGGTCAGCCTGACCGCGCTGCTCGGCCTGCTGGTGGCGGGTGTACGGCTCGGCCCCGTCAACGCTCTGCTGGCCGTGCCCGCGATGGTGTTGCAGCTGGCCGTGTTCGTCCTGCTGTCCAAGGTGTCGGTCGCGGTGGTCGGGCTGGCGCTGCGCTCACGCCTGGGCGCCGTCGCCTCCGGGGTGCTCAACGGCGCGATCCTGGCGGCGCTCGGCCAGATCTGGGTCTTCTTCTGGGCCTTCGGCCAGACGGGCGTGCCCTCCGCGGTCTGGTACCTGCCTTCCGGGTGGGGCCTGCTGGCCGTCCAGGGCGACTGGCGGGCGCTGGCGGCGCTGGCCGTACTGGTGCTGCTGCTCCTGGGCGCGTGGGCCGCCCTGCTCGGCAGGCGCGCGGGCGCGACGCGGCCCTCCGCACGCGGCAGGCGCCCGATGACGGCGGCCACGGTCAACGGCGCGATCGTCGCCAAGGAGCTGCGCACCTGGTCGCGCGACCTGGTACGCACCCACCAGCTGACCTTCGCGCTGTCGTACGGCGTCTGCTTCGGGGCCAGCCCGCTGATCCTCGGCTGGGACGGCATGCTTCCTTACGCCGGCCCGATCTTCATCGTGATGGCCGCGGCCATGACCGCCAACCTGTACGGGACCGACGGCACGGCGCTGTGGCTGACGCTGATGACGCCCGGCGTGGACGACGTGCGCGGCAGGCAGCTGGCCTGGCTGTCGGCGCAGGCCCCGGTGGCGATCGTGATCACCGTGGCGTTCACCGCGATCACCGGCGGCCCGTGGCCGCTGATGCTGGCGCTGCTGCCCGCCCTGCTGGGCGGCGCGACCGGGCTGGTTCCTCTGATCTCGGTGTACGGGCTGGTGCCCGGCACCGACCCGCACCGCCGCGCGGGCAATCCGCTGCGCACCAGTGAGGACGACGGCGGGCTGACCGGGCTGGCCTACCTGGCGCTCGCGCTGGTGCTCCTCACCGGTGTGCCGGCGGGGCTGGCCGCGTTGTGGTTCGGCTGGGCGGGCGTGGCCGTCGGCGTCGTGACCGGGGTGCTGTTCGCGTGGGGCTTCGGCCTGCTCGCCGAGCGGCGGCTGCGCTCGCACGGCCCCGAATTGCTGGAGACGATGCGGACCGGACGCAGGCCGCGGCCGACGGCGAGGTCCCGCTTCGACGAGCTGTCCAAGACGCGGAAGGCGATCACCTGGTGGTGCTTCGGCTTCGGTGCCATCCCGCTGTTCCCGCAAGGCGTCGTCGCGGCCGTCTTCGTCGGCAACGGCATGCTGCGCCACACCTGGTTCCTGGCCACGTACATGCCGCCCGGCCTGCGCTACCCGGTGGCGGCCGCGTTCATCGTGCTCGGGCTCGCGATGTACGGCACGGGCCTGTGGATGCTCAAGCCGCGCCCATCCGGCTGAAACCCCGGTTCCGGGCGGGCGGTGGTGGCCGGCGACGGGATGGGCCGCGGTCGCCCGACCGGCGCCGGCGGCGTCCTCCCCTTCGATGCGGGCACGCCGGAGCCGCGGTGGGCGGCGGTGGAAAAGGGGCCGGCCCCGGGGTGGGCCCGGGGCCGACGGGGTGGGGCGAGGGTCAATCGGCGCAGATGGCGAAGACGCTGATGCCGACGTCGTTGTAGCCGTCCTGGCGGCCGAGCCCGATCCAGCCGCGCCCGTCGTCGGTCGGGAAGGAGCCGACCAGGATCGCGCGGTTGCCCCGGGCTTCGGCGCCGCCGCCGAGGACGTGCTTGGAGCCGGGGCAGTAGAGGGTGCGGCGCTGGAAGTTCGGGACGTTGGCGTTGGGCAGCGTGACGAGCTGGTAGCCCGGGGGCAGGGCGTGGACGGGCCCGGGCGGGGCACCGGCGGGGGTGGTGTCGGCGCTCGCCGAGGCGGCGGTGGCGAGGCAGGCGCCCGCCATCAGGACCGACAGGGCGAGGGCGGTGGACTTCTTCGGGTGCATCGCTCTCCTATTGGCGTTCCCCGGCGCTCGCGCGGCCTCACGGCGTCACGGGATCGCCGGCGATGTGCCGCCGGGGCGCCCGAGTCACCGGGGGTGACTTGTTGACACGTTGAGTATCCGACTCCTGACTCTGTGTGTCCATGGCACAAAGTGAGCAAATGGATACTCTCCGTGTCCAGATGGGGACGCGACCGGCCCGCCAAGCCGTCACCAAGGCTCAACGGGATCCTCGCCGATCCTCACATGAGTCCGCCCCGGGACCTGCACCAAGGCCCGCACCGCGTCGGCACCGGGATCCGCGCCGAGGTCCGGCCGAGGTCCGCGCCAGGGTCAACGTCAGGTCATGGCCGGCCCTCGACGCGCTCGCGGCGCCCGGCGGCGCCCACGGCGGCCGGGCGCGGGCGCGGCGTCAGCGGGCGCGGTAGCGGCGCAGGGTGTCCTCGTCCGGCGGGTAGGTGCCACGCAGTGGGGCCCCGCCCTCGACCTCCGCCTGGATGAACTCCTCCAGGTGCTCCTGCTCCAGGGCGTCGCGGGCCACCTCGGCCGCCAGATGGCGCGGCACGCAGACCACCCCCTCCGCGTCGGACACGATGACGTCCCCGGGGTACACCGGCACCTCGGCGCAGCCGATGGGCACCTGCAGGTCGATCGCGTGGTGCCGGGCGAGGTTGGTCGTCGCGCACACGCCCGCGGCGAAGGCGGGCAGGTCCAGCTCGGCGAAGAACGGCGAGTCGCGGACCGCCCCGTCGGTGACCAGCCCGGCGGCGCCTCGCCGCAGCAGGCGGGTGGCGAGGATGCCGCCGATCGAGGCGGCGCGGGTCTGGCCCCGGCAGTCCATGACCAGCACCTGTCCCGGGCCGACCGACTCGACCGCGAGCCGCTGCGGGTGGTCGTAGTCCTTGAACACCGACAGCACGTCGAGGTCCTCGCGGGCGGGGATGTGGCGCAGCGTGAACGCCTCCCCCACCATCCGGGTGCACGCGGGGTTGAGCGGGCGCAGCCCGGCCAGGAAGGTGTTGCGCAGGCCGCGGCCGAAGAGCTGGGTGGTGATCGTCGCCGTCGACACCCGCCTCAGCGCCTCGAAGACCTCGGGTGCGATCACCTCGCGGCCGTCCTGCCCCCCCGTCGCCCCCGCACCCTTCGCCCCCGCGCCCTCTGCGCCGTTCCGCCGTTCCTCGCCCACGTTCTCCGCTCCTGTCGCCTCGGTACCGCTCCGCCGGTCATGTCCATGATCTCCTGGCCGCGTCACCCCGGGCCGGCCGGGAGGTCCAGGGAGCGCAGGATGGCGGCGACCTCCCCGCGCTCCGCGGCCGGCAGCGGGGAGATCGGCGGGCGGACGTCGCGGCGGCACAGGCCGAGCTGGGCCAGCGCCTCCTTGAGCACCGAGACGTTGCCGGCGTTGCCGTGCCGGGCGCGCAGGTCCTCGATGGGCTTGAGCCGCGCCCACAGCCGCATCGCGCCCCGGGCGTCGCCGGCCTCGAGCAGGCGGTGCAGTTCGAGCGACAGCTCGGGGACGATGGCGGCCAGGCCGGAGGTGAACCCGCGAGCCCCGCCCATCCAGTAGAACGGCGCCCAGCTCTCGGCCAGCCCGCACACCCAGGTCACCTCGGGCACCCCGGCCGCCATCTCGGCGAAGCGCACCGGGTCGGGGTGCGCGTACTTGACCCCGGTCACGTTGGGGCACGCACCCACCAGTGCCCGCAGCGTCCCGGCCGTGATCAGGGGCGAGCGCAGGTAGCAGACGACCGCGAGCTCGGGGACGGCCTCGGCGACGGCCCGGTGGTAGTCGACCCAGCCCTCTTCTGACTGGTAGGGATGCACGGGCTGGTGGACCATGACGGCGTGCGCCCCGAGCCGGGCAGCGCCGGCGGCGAGCAGAGCGGCCTGCCGGGCGTCGTGCCCGACCCCTGCGATGACGCGCGCCGGGCCCGCCGACTCCACCGCGAGCGCGACCGCGCGGTCGAGCTCCCGCGATGACAGCGAGTAGAACTCCCCGGTGTTGCCGTTCGGCGTGACGGCGGTGATGCCCGCCACGGCCATCCGCGAGACCACGGCGGCGTAGGCCTTCTCGTCGATGCGGCCGGTGTCGTCGAACGGGGTGACCGGTACGGCCACCACCGACGCGAGCGCCCGCCTGACGTCATCCAGCATCGCCATCTTCCCTTTCATGAGCGCGCGGCACGGCTCCCGGCACCAGTCCTGGTATATCAGTACATCGACGTGCCGACCTATTGACATATTTCACCAGACGTTTTCATTCTGGTGTGCGCCCTGAAACGTCGCCTCCGAAAGTCCCGGCGCTCCCCGGCCCACTAAGGAGGATCACCCCCCATGAGATCTCCCCGACTCACCGTCCTGGCCGGCTGTCTCGTCCTGGGCCTGGTCGCGTGCGGCGCGCCCGACGCGGGCCAGGCCTTCGCCCCCGAGCCCGCCGCGGCCGACGTGAAGATGCCGCAGTCACCGGTGACGCTGAACATCGTGGACGTCGCCGGAAACCTGCAGCTCACCCAGCAGATCTTCGACAACTACAAGGCTTCGCACCCCAAGGCCGTCAGCAAGATCACCTACTCCAAGGTGACCGCCCCGGAACTGGCCGGCAAGATCAAGGCGCAGCAGGACGCGCAGCGCCTGGACATCGACCTGGTGCTCACCGGCACCGACGGCCTGTCCGCCGGGCTGGAGCAGAACCTGTGGGTGGACCTGGCAGGGAAGTACGGCGACAAGCTGCCCGACCTCGGCGCCTACCTGGAACCGGCCGCCAAGATGCAGGAGCTCGCGCGGGGCAAGGGCGTCGTCGTCACCTACTACCCCTCCGGACCGCTCATCGAGTACAACCCGGCCAAGGTGCCGAACCCGCCCAAGACCGCCGAAGAGCTGCTCGCCTGGGCCAGGGCGCACCCCAAGAAGCTGGAGTACGCCCGGCCGGCCAACTCCGGACCCGGCCGCACCTTCCTCATGGGCCTGCCCTACATCCTCAAGGACCGCGACCCAAAGGACCCGGTCAACGGCTGGGCCAAAACCTGGAAGTACCTCAAGGACCTCGGCCGGTACGTCGAGTACTACCCCACCGGCACCTCCCAGACGATGCAGGAGCTCGGCGAGGGCACCCGCGACATCATCGTCACCACCACCGGCTGGGACATCAACCCGCGGGTCCTCGGTCAGGTGCCCAAGGACTTCAGGACCACCACGCTGGAAGGCTTCACCTGGGTGACCGACGCGCACTACATGGTCGTCCCCAAGGGCGTCACCGGCGAGAAGCTCGCCGTGGTCCTGGACCTGATGAAGTTCGCGCTCACCCCGCAGCAGCAGGCCATCACCTACGACAAGGGCTACTTCTACCCCGGGCCGGCGGTGAAGGGCGTCACCATCGACATGGCTCCGCCGGAGAGCCGGCAGGCGATCAAGGACTTCGGCCGGCCGGAGTACGACCGGCTCATCGAGCAGAACCCCAAGGCCGTGCCGCTGGAGGCCAAGGCGCTGGTGACGGCGTTCGACAGGTGGGACAAGGAGATCGGCGGCGACAAGGTGCGCAAATCATGACCGGCGCCGCACCGGCCGCGGGCACCGGCGAGGCGGCGCCGGCCGTGCGGGGGCGGGGAGCGTTCGGCACGCTGCGCATGGAGGCGGTGTCCCGGCGGTTCGGCTCGGCCACCGCCCTGGACCGGCTGGACCTGACCATCGAGGGGGGCGAGTTCCTCGCCCTCCTCGGACCCTCCGGCTGCGGCAAGTCCACCGCGCTCAACTGCCTGGCCGGGCTGCTGCCGCTGAGCGGCGGCAGCATCCGGCTGGACGACGAGCGCATCGACACCCTGCCGCCCGAGAAGCGCGGGTTCGGCATGGTGTTCCAGAACTACGCGCTGTTCCCGCACCTGACCGTGCGCAAGAACGTCGGCTTCGGGCTGGCCGTCCGGGGCACGCCGAAGGCCGAGATGGCGCGGCGGGTGGACGAGGCGCTCGCGCTGGTCGAGCTGTCCGACCACGCGCACAAGCTGCCCGGCCGGCTGTCCGGCGGCCAGCAGCAGCGGGTGGCGATCGCCCGCGCCGTGGTGATCCGCCCGCGGCTGGTGCTCATGGACGAGCCGCTGTCCAACCTCGACGCCAAGCTGCGCCTGCAGATGCGCACCGAGATCCGCAAGCTGCACCAGTCACTCGGGCTGACCACCGTCTACGTCACCCACGACCAGGAGGAGGCCCTGGCGCTGGCCGACCGCGTCGTCGTGCTGCGCCACGGCGTGGTGGAGCAGATCGGCACGCCCGAGCAGGTCTACACCTTCCCGCGCAACACCTACGTGGCGGGCTTCATGGGCTACCGCAACCTGCTGGAGCTGCCGGTGGCCTCCCGCGAGGGCCGGCGCGTGGTGCTGGAGGAGCCGGGCCTGCGGCTCACGGGCGTGGCGCAGGAGGACCTGGACGGGACGAGCGCCGTGGCGGCGGTGCGGCCCGACGACTTCACGATGGGCCGCGCCGGGCCCAACACGGTGCGGGTGAGCGTGGAGGTCGCCGAGTTCCACGGCAGGGAGATGGCGGTGGAGGGCGTCACCGAGTCGGGGCGGGTTATCCACTTCCGCTCCCCCGAGCGGATGGCGCCCGGCGACAAGGTGGACCTCGGCGTCCCGGCGGACCGCGTCCTGGTGTTCGCCACCGGCGGCACGTCCGGCGGCGCTTCCCATGGCGCTACCGGGGGCGGTTCCGATGGCGCTACCGGGGGCGGTTCCGATGGCGCTTTCGGAGGCGCTTCCGGGGGCACGTCCGGGGGCGCTTCCGGGGGCGAGGGGTGATGGCGGTCACCGAGGCGCCGCGGCTCGTGCTGCGGCACCGGCTGGCCGAGCGCGGCATCGACCGGGTGCTGGTGCTGCTCGTCCCGGCGGTGCTGGTGCTGGTCGCGCTGTTCCTGTACCCGATGCTGTACGGGGTCGGCCTGTCGTTGCAGCCGCGATCCGGGGGCGGCATGCTCGCCAACTACCGGGCCTTCTTCGGCGACGCCTACCAGAGCTCGACGATCTGGAAGACCACGCGCCTCGCGCTGCCGGCCGCGCTGCTCAACGTGGGGCTGTCGGTGCCGATCGCCTACCGGCTGCGCGGCCGGTTCCGGGGGCGCAGGCTGCTGACCGCCGTCCTGGTGCTGCCGGTGACGCTGGGCACCGTGCTGGTGGCCGACGGGCTGCTGCGCTACCTCGGGCCCAAGGGCTGGTTCAACCGGGTGCTGCTGGACCTCGGCCTGGTGGAGGAGCCGGTCCGCCTCATCTACAACTACTGGGGCGTGCTGTTCTCGCTGCTCATCACCGGGTTCCCGTTCGCCTTCCTGCTCGTCATGTCGTACATGTCCGGCATCGACCCGACGTTGGAGCGGGCCGCGGCGACGCTGGGCGCCGGACCGTGGCAGCGGGTCAGGCACATCACGCTGCCACTGCTCGCGCCCGGCCTCGCCACCACGTTCATCCTGGCGTTCGTGCTGGCCTTCTCGGTGTTCCCCTCGGCCAACCTCGTCGGCGAGCCGGCGGGCGAGACGCGCGTGATGGCCATCGCGGCCTACCAGGCGGCCTTCGAGAAGTACGACTACTCGATGGCCTCGGCCATCGCCGTCCTCATGGGCGTCTTCGAGCTGCTGGTCATCGGCCTGGTGATGCTGTGGCGGGGACGGTTCTACACCGGTTCGACGGGAGGCAAGGGCGCGTGACCGTTCTCACTTCCCTGCGCGGACGGTGGCGGCCGCATTCCTGGATCGTCCCGATCGGGGTTGGCTTCTTCCTGCTCAACCTGGCCGCGCTGATCATGTCGGTGCTGGTGAACTCCTTCGCGGTGAACTGGTTCGGCACCTGGTTGCCGTCGGCGTTCACGGCGTCCTGGTACGGGGACGCCTGGACGGAGTTCGGGCTGGCCGAGGTGCTGCAGGTGACCCTGCTGGTCGCCCTGGCCGTGGTCGGGCTGGCCCTGCTGCTCGGCGTGCCGGCCGCGTACGCGCTAGCGCGGCGCGACTTCGCGGGCAAGCGGGCGGTGACGCTGCTGCTCCTGCTGCCGGTGCTGCTGCCGCCGATCACCTACGGCATCCCGCTGGCCACCGTGCTGTACAAGTTCCATCTGGCCGGGACGATGGCCGGGGTGATCGCCGCCAACCTGGTGCCGGCGCTGCCGTTCGTCGTGCTGGTCATGACGCCGTTCATCGAGCAGATCGACACCGACATCGAGTCGGCGGCCCGCATGTGCGGCGCCGGCACCCGGCAGGTGTTCACCCGGGTGCTGATCCCGCTGCTCATCCCCGGCATCCTCGCGGCCGGCGTCCTGGTGCTGGTGCGCACGGTGGCGATGTTCGAGCTGACGTTCCTGGTCGCCGGTCCCGACAGCCAGACGCTCATCGTCGCCCTCTACAGCGCGGCCTTCACCCCCGGCATCCGCGCCTCCCAGGCGATCGACGCGATGGCCGTCATCTACACGCTGCTGTCGTCGGCCCTGCTGGTGCTCGCTCTGATGTTCGTCAACCCCACCCAGATCGTCGCCCAGGTCAAGGACGTCGCTCCCGAGTAGCCCCCCGGTGGCCGGGTGCGGGCCCGTCGTCCTCCCCCGGCACCGGGGGTCGTGGGTCAGTGGGCCAGGCGGATGACGTTCCAGGAGACGGGGGGCAGGACGACGCGCAGGGGGTCGGTCTCGACGTCGGGGTTGGCGCGCGGGACGACCCGTCCGGGGTCGTCGGCGGTGTTGACGGCGTAGACGTCGGGGCCGCTGAGCGTGGTGGCCTCGACGACGCGGACCGCGCCGAGCGCACGGACGTCCAGCGTGAGCGAGAGCGGCCGGTCGGTGGAGCGGTTGACGGCGAAGACGGTGGTGACGTCCTTGTCGTGGGTGGCGACGGCGTGCAGCGCCGGCACCTCGCCGTACTCGGCGGTCTCGTGCGCCGGCGAGACCGGCTCCACCCGCAGCACCTCGCCCGAGGCGTGTCGGGACGCCTGGGCGAAGGGGTGGAAGACGGTCTGGCGCCAGGCGCGGCCGCCCGGCTCGGTCATGATGGGCGCGATGACGTTGACGAGCTGGGCCTGGCAGGCGGCGGTGACCCGGTCGCTGTTGCGCAGCAGCGTGATGAGCAGGCCGCCTACGGCCACGGCGTCGGCCAGGTGGTAGCGGTCCTCCAGCAGCGGCGGGGCGACCGGCCAGTCCTTCGGCGGCTCGCTGGACTGCTCCGCCTGGAAGCGGCTGAGGTACCAGACGTTCCACTCGTCGAAGGACACGTTGATGCGCTTGGTGCCGCGCAGCTTGGCCCGCACGTGGTCGGCGGTGGCGACGACCGAGGCGATGAACCGCTCCATGTCGGTGGAGCAGGCGAGGAAGCTCGCCAGGTCGCCGTCCTTCTCCTCGTAGTAGGCGTGGCAGGAGATGTAGTCGACCTGCTCGTAGGCCTCCTCCAGGACCTCGGCCTCCCAGGCGCCGAAGGTCGGCATGGAGGAGCCCGAGCTGCCGCAGGCCACCAGTTCCAGGCCCGGGTCGATCATGCGCATGGCGCGGGCCGTCTCGGCGGCGAGCCTGCCGTACTCGCGGGCGGTCTTGTGGCCGATCTGCCAGGGCCCGTCCATCTCGTTACCCAGGCACCACATCCTGATGCCGTGCGGTTCCTTGGAACCGTTGGCGGCGCGCAGGTCCGACCAGTGCGTGGCGGAGTCGAGGTTGCAGTACTCCAGGATGTCCAGGGCCTCCTGGACGCCGCGGGTGCCGAGGTTGACGGCCATCATGGGCTCGACGCCGGCCTTACGGGCCCAGCGGACGAACTCGTCCACGCCGACCTGGTTCGGCTCGGTGCAGTGCCAGGCCAGGTCGAGCCGGGCGGGGCGCGAGGAGACGGGCCCGATGCCGTCCTCCCAGCGGTAGCCGGAGACGAAGTTGCCGCCCGGATAGCGCACGGTGCTGACGCCGAGCTCACGGGTGAGCTCAAGGACGTCGCGGCGGAAGCCGTCCTCGTCGGCGGTGGGGTGGCCGGGCTCGTAGATGCCGGAGTAGACGCAGCGGCCGAGGTGCTCGACGAAGGAGCCGAACGTGCGCCGCTGTACGGGGGCGACACGGAAAGCGGGATCGATCGTGAGGGATGCCTGGTGCACGGTGCTCCTGCCCGCCTTCGCGGAGGTCGGTGACGCCGGGTTCGGTTGCGCCGATTGTCAGCACTCCCATGCCCGCAGTCAAGGACGGGCATGGGGACGATCGGATCCGGCCCACGCCGTGCTCGGCGGCCCCGCCCTCACCTGGGAGCCACAGCGCCGTTCCGCCGGAAAAAGAAAGATTACAAATCGGTTTGAACCGGGTCTGGGGGCGCCGCGTACCTCCGTCCGTACGCACATGCAGACGACATAGGAGGCCTGATGCGGTCGCGCATCGTCACGCTCTGCGCTGCGGCACTCGTCCTGGGCATTTCCACCGGCACGATCCCGGCGCACGCTGAGTCCACGCAGTCCAAGGAGTCCACCAGGTCCACCACTCATAACAAGAACCGATTCGCCGAGATCCCCCTCATCTCGGACGTGGCCGGCAAGGCGGACGTCACCGACGCCAAGGTGGTCAACCCCTGGGGCCTGGCGATGGGCAAGACGCTGTGGGTCTCCAACGCGGGCACCGGAACGGCGACCGTGTACTCGGGCGGCGCGAGCCAGCTCACCAAGGAGAAGACCGAGGTCTGGATCCCCGGCGGCACACCGACCGGCCAGATCTTCAACAACTCCGGCGAGGGCTTCGAGATCTCCAGCAAGGGGGCCTCCGGCCCGGCGACGTTCATCTTCGCCAGCCCCAGCGGCGCCATCACCGGCTGGAACGCCGAGGTGAACCCGAGCAACGCCATCATCGCGGCCTTCACCCGCCACGCCGACTACAAGGGCCTGGCCCTGATGCCGACCAACCGGGGACGCTTCCTGCTCGCCGCCGACTTCGCCCACAACCGGGTCGACGTCTTCGACGACGACTTCAGCAGGGTGCGGCTGTCGAAGTGGGCTTTCCGCGACCGCGGCCTGCCGCGTGACTACTCCGCCTTCAACGTCGAGATCGTGGGCAACGCCGTGTACGTCGCCTACGCGAAGCGCGACTCCGAGACCGGCAAGTCGGTCGCGGGACGCGGCTTCGGCTTCATCAGCCGCTTCACCGCCTCGGGCCGCTTCGCCGGCCGCGTGGCCGCCCGCGGCGCCCTGAACGCGCCCTGGGCGATGATCAAGGCCCCCGCGAGCTTCGGCGCCTACGCCGGCGCGCTGCTGGTGGGCAACTTCGGTGACGGCTGGATCAACGCCTACCGCAACGGCCGCTATCTCGGCCCGCTGCGCAAGGCCGACGGCAAGGCGATCGCCATCGAGGGCCTGTGGGACCTCGAGCCCGGCACCGCGGCCATCGGCGGCGAGAACGCCCTGTGGTTCTCCGCCGGCGTCCAGAAGGCGCAGCACGGCCTGATCGGACTGATCATGCCGGCCGACGCCGCCGGCGGCACCTCCACCCCCGCGCCGAGCGCGTCGGCCAGCCCGTCGGCCTCGCCGACCTCCAACTCCAATTCCAACAACAACTCCGGCTACTGATCACGACGGGAGGTGAGCGACCACCGGGCCCTGCGATGACCGAGGGCTCCCGCGAAACGAGGATTCACCATCTTTTCTAAAGATCAACACGACCCGCCCGAATGAGCGGAAGTCGGCTGCGGGGTGGCGCGCCCCGCAGCCGGCTTTCGGTTGTTCGGACATCTCCGTCTCTGCGGCGGAGAGGTCCGTCCCGGCGCCTCCCCGCCGGGTGCGCCCGTCTCATGGCCCGGACACATCCTGCGCCCCCGGGCCATGAGACGGCGCCCCGTCAGGCCACCGAGCCCTCGGGCCATGAGACGCGCCCCGTCAGGCCACCGAGCGGACGGTCTCGCCGGGAGCGTACGGGTGTGGCCGCGAGGTCGCGCTCACGCGCGGGCGGGCGGGGCGGTGCTCTCGCGGACGATCAGCTCGGTCGCCAGTTCGACCCGGTGGTGCTCGAGTCGCTCCCCCGCGGCGAGGGCGGCGATCATGCGGGCGGCGGTGGCTCCCATCTGGACCAACGGCTGGCGCACGGTGGTCAGCGGCGGGCCGGCCCACTGGGTGAACGGCAGGTCGTCGAAGCCGATCACGCTCAGGTCGTCGGGGATGCGCGCGCCCGCCCGCCTCGCCGCCTCGTACACGCCGAACGCCTGCAGGTCGTTGGCGGTGAAGATGGCCGTGGGCGGGTCGGGCAGACTCAGCAGCTCGGCGCCGTCCTGCAGGCCGCCCTCGACGTACAGGGTGCTGACGCGGACCAGGTCGGGGTCCACCGGGACGCCGGCGGCGTCCATCGCGGCGCGGAAGCCGTCCAGCCGCGCCCGGCAGCACGGCCACTGCGTCGGCCCGCTCAGCATGCCGATGCGGCGGTGGCCGAGGTCGAGCAGGTGGCGGGTGGCGGCCATCCCGCCGCTCCAGTTGGTGGCGCCGACCGAAGGCGTCTGGTGCAGCGGCTCGCCGGTGGGGTCGATGACGACCAGCGGGATCGAACGGGTGGCGAGCTGCGACTGCTGCTGCACGGTCAGCTCGGAGAACACCGTGATGACACCGCTCGGACGCCGGGCGAGCACCTGCTCGGTCCAGGCCTTGCCAGGAGTGAGCCTGCCCTGCATCTCGGTGAGCACGACGGCCAGCTCGCGCTCGCGGGCGGCCTGCTCGACGCCGCGGATGATCTCAAGGGCCCACAGGCTCTCGAGGGCGTGGAAGACCAGCTCGACGATGGCGATAGAGGTGCTGGTGTCGCGGCGGCGGTAGCCGTGCTCACGGAGCACCGCCTCGACCCGCTGCCGCGTGCCGAGCGCGACCCCGGCCTGGCCGTTGATCACCCGGGACACCGTGGGCGCCGACACCCCGGCGAGTTTCGCGATCTTCGCCACCGTCAGGTCATGGCGCGCTGAATCGCCTGCGGCGAGCCCGGCATCCGTCGCGGTCACCGCCCCAGTCTACGCACCTTCCCCTCATTCACAGGGCCACCGGCCCCACCCCGCCCCTCATGGGTCAGCGGACGGTGCCGAAGGCGAGGCCGGCGGCGAGGGCGATGACCAGCGACAGGACCACCATGACCATCACCGTCGCCAGCGGCTGCGGACGGCGCGGCCGCGGGACCTCCGCCCGGAGCCGGCGCTGGACGGCGGACGGGACGACGGCCGCCGGCGTGGGCCTGCCCGTCGGCGGTGAGGGCGTCGGTGTGACCTCCGTCCGAGACGGCGCCGGGCGAGGCGCCGCCTGCGGCCGTCCGGGTGGGACCGCGGGGGCGGGGGGCCGGGACGACGGCGCCCGGGAGGAGGTGACGGTGGGGGTGGGAGCCCGCGGGGCCGGCGTGCGCGGGGCCGGCGTGCGCGGGGCCGGCGTGCGCGGGGCCGGCGTGGGCGGTGTGCGCGGGGGCGGCGTGGCCGGGGTGGGCGGCGGCGTGGGAGCGGGGGCGGGTGCGGGCGGGGCGGCCGGACGCCGGCAGACGGGCGGGCCGCCGATGGTGATGCCGACCCGCAGGCTCACCACCAGGTCGACGTCCAGGCAGAGACCGACGCCTGGAAGGACGCCGAGCCGGTCGCCGTCGTCGTCCGACAGGCGCAAAGCGGCGTCGGCGACCCCTGGACCGGAACGCGCCCCCGCCCTGGCCTCGACTTCGACGCCGACCTTTCTCGCGGTACGGGACGTCCTGCTCGGCCTGGCCGGTGCGTTGGGTCTCGCCGCTTCCGGCGCATGGTTCGGGGCTTCGGCCGGGGGCCGGGGTGTGCGGTGCGGCGTGAGGGTGGGGTGGTGGGGAGGCTTCCTCAAGGAGCCGGGCGGTGCGGGGTGGACGGCTTCGGCGCTGGAGGGAGGGATGGGGGCGGCGGCCATGAGGACGCCCGCGAGCGACGCGGTGGCGAGCGGCACCGCCAGCAGGGCGGTGGCGCGGGAACCGGGCGCCATCATCCGCTCCACGGGATGCGCTGGAACTCGTCCAGAGCGGACCTGAACGCCTCGGGACCCACCGACAGGCCACTGGAGAACACGTGGGAGATCTGCCAGGTGAGGTAGATGCCGAACCCCAGCAGCCCGGCCATGATGAACAGCGGCACGAGCGTCTTGCCGCGCGGACGGGCGCCGGCCAGGAATGGGTAGAGGATGACGATCGACCCGGTCAGGATCGTCAGCGGCAGCACACCGGCGGGCGGTCTGGCCTGGGCGTCCGCACCTCTCTGGCGTCGCGCCGCCGACACTTCCCTCAGTTCGTCCAGGGTCGCGCTCTTCGCGGCCCTCGCGTCGTCACCGGTGACGATCAGGCCCGCCACCTGAGTGCGCAGCGCGTCCAGCCGCGAGGCGCCCTCCAGGCTGAGCCGCCCGTCGGCCATGAGCGGCCATTCCTTCTGCACGACGTACTGGACGTAGTCGCGAAGCTGCTGCTGCACCTGGGCGCCCACAGGGGACGGAAGCCCGGCCGCGGCCCAGTAGGTCTCCACGGCGGCGCGGCTCTCGGTGTAGGTGTTCTGCCGGGCGGAGTCGGCCGTGGTCCACGGCACCACGACCGCGATGGCGAAGACCAGCAGGAACAGGGACGACAGCATGGAGCCGGCGTGGCCGGCGGCGGGGCCGTTGGGGAGCACGTCGTCGGTGCCGTGATCGAGCTTGCGGAAAAGAAAGGCGGCGGCGGCCACCACCCCGACCGCGGCCGCAACCGCCAGGACGCTGACGAGCATTACCATCTCCATAGCGTTGTGCGGGCGGTCGCACACCACCCGTTACCGATCGCATGCCGTCACATAGCTATCACATTACGTGACCATGGCGGGCATTGATCGAAAAGGTGGCTCCAGCTTCCTTGCCGAAGGCCGCCACGGCAGGAGCGAGGCCCACGGAAACGCCGACAGGGCAGCGGTTCGCGGCCCGTTCGCGGCCCGCACGTCGTGGAGCGCACGCCCGGCACGCCTCTCGGAGATACCCGCGGGCCCGGAAGGCGGGTGGAGGTCGGTTCGGCCGCCAAAGACGCCATTCGTCCCACCGGCGCCGTCCCGGCCCTGATCGGTAGGCGCGGAGCGCGGAGGACCGGAAAGACCAGAACCGGCGGCGACCGCGGGACCGTGAGGTGCCGCGGATGCCGCCGGTGTCCGGAGGGTGACGGCGGAGGCGGCGTCGCGGGACGCCGCCTCCGCGGGTGTGGTCCAGGGAGCTCAGTGACCGCTCGCGGGCGCCGAGCCCGCCCGGTCAGGCGGCCCGGCGCCTGCTTTCACCGCATCAGGTCAGCCCTATCACCGCACCAGGTCAGCCGGCGGAGCAGGTGAGGGTGGCCGGCACGCCGTTCGCCCCGGTCCAACCGGCGTTGAAGCCGGCGGTGGTCGACCCGTTGGGCTGGAGCGTGCCGTTCCAGGACTCGTTGCGCATCGTCACGGCGGAGCCGGACTGGGTGTACCGGCCGCCCCACGCCTGGCTGATGGTCTGCCCGTTGGGGAAGGTGAAGGTGACCGTCCACGACGCGATGGCGGAGGTCCCCGAGTTGCGCACCGCGATCTCGCCCTGGAACCCGTTCGACCACTGGTTGACGACCCGGTAGGTGGCCGCGCAGGCGCGTCCCGCCGTGGGGGTGGGGGTCGGAGTGGGCGTGGGAGTCGGCGTCACCGTGGGGGTCGGCGTGGGCGTCGGCGTCACCGTCGGGGTGGCGGTCGGCGTCGGGGAGGGCGTGGTGCCCGTCGGAGGGACGCGGATGATGCGGTCGTCGGTGCTCGCCGGGGTCCCCCGGCCGTCACGGTTGCTCGTGGTCACCCACAGCCAGCCGTCGGGGCCGACCGCGACCGCGCGCAGCCGTCCGTAGGTCCCCTGCAACTCGGCGACCGGGGAGCCGACGGTCGAGCCGCCGTTCACCCCGACCGTCCACAGCCGCGTGCCGCGCAACGCTCCGGCGAACAGCGTGCCGTTGGCGTAGGCCAGGCCGCTCGGCGACGCCTGGTCCGTGGTCCAGGTCACCAGTGGGTTGCGGAAGGAGGAGTTGTTGCACATGCCCTCGCAGGTGGGCCAGCCGTAGTTGCCCCCGGCGACGATGTAGTTGAGCTCGTCGTAGGTGTCCTGGCCGAACTCGCTGGCGTACATCCGCCCCTGCGGGTCCCAGGCGATGCCCTGGACGTTGCGGTGCCCCAGCGTGTAGACGAGCGAGTTGGGGAAGGGGTTGCCCGACGACGGCACCCCGCCGGTCGGCGTCATGCGCAGGATCTTGCCGCCGAGGCTGTTCTGGTTCTGGGCGTTGGAGGTGGTCCCGCCGTCGCCGGTGGTCACGTACAGCATGCCGTCGGGGCCGAAGGCGAGACGCCCGCCGTTGTGGTAGCTGTTCTTCGGGATGCCGGAGACGAGCACCTGCTGGGTGCCCGGCGCGTTCAGGCGGAAGCGGACCACGCGGTTGTCGGCGCTGGCCGAGTAGTACGCGTAGATGTACTGGTCCTGCGCGTAGGTGGGTGAGACCGCGATGCCGAGCAGGCCGCCCTCGCCGGACGGCACGACGTTCGGCACGGTGGCCACGGCCGTGGGCGTGGCCCCGGGGCGCACCTGCATGATGCGGGCGGTGCCGCGCTCGGACACCAGCCCGCTGCCGTCGGGCAGGAAGGCCAGTCCCCAGGGCACCTGCAGCCCGGTGTTGGCGACCGTCGCGCGGGTGAAGTCGAAACCGCCGGTCGCGAGGGCTCCGGCGGGGATCGGGCGGGTGACGACGAGAACGGCGGCCGCGGCGACGGCGGCGGCGGTGACGGTCAGGATGGAGGTGAAGCGCCTGCGCTTCACCGGTACAACGGTCATCACGTGCTCCCTACGCCGTGTAAGGCACGGTGTCAAAGCCTGGTCCACGACCGTATGCGGGGGGCGCGAGTGCGGGCAATCATGGTCGCGGCGCGGGCGCGCGAGCCACCGCCCTGGCCTGCGCGTAAGCCCGGCGGCCCGGCGCCGGCGTTCCCGTCCGGCTGGAAACTTTCATCGTACGTCTGCAACTTTCCACCGCCCGGCGGCCCCCGGCCGTCCATGGTCACGGTGCGCCGACGCCCCCCGTTCGCGGCGGCCGGCGGCGGATCCACCGCGATCGCGGGCGGGAGGTGCGCACGGTCCGGGGCCGGCCGTGGGGCCGGCCGCCGGTTCGCTCCCCCTTGCGCGAAGCCGGGGGTCAGATCGAGGCGAGGTAGCGCTCGGCCAGGGCGCAGGTGCCCTCGGTGTACCCCGCGCCCAGCTCGCGGGCGATGGCCACGGCCGGGTGCGAGCCGATCCAGGCGACCAGCAGCAGCCGGCGCAGCATGATGAAGGTCCAGATCTCCCGCTCGTCCTCGCGCGGGAGATCGAGGACGGTGCGGTAGCCGCCCGCCCACGACTCGGCCATCTCGGGGACGCCCGGGTGGTGCTCGATGAAGCTGAGCGCCGCCCCGAGGTCGTACAGATACCACCCGAAGCCACAGTCGTCGAAGTCGATGACCGTCACGCCCGCCGTTCCCCGGTCGACCCGCCGAGCGCCAGGGGACGGTACGGCCGCCCCGGCGGTGGACTCCCCGGGGTGACCCTGACCCGCGCCGCCGGGCGGTGCGGCCGTGGCCGCCCGTCCCCCGCTCGCGGCGCCGCCTACCAGGAGGTTGGCCAGGCGCAGGTCGGCGTGGATCAGCCCGTACCGCTCGGGACCCTTGCCGAACCGGGCGAGCCGGTCGCACAGGGCGGCCTCCAGCCTGCCGAGCACCGCGTGCTCCTCACGGCCGACGCCGGCGCCGTCCTGCCAGCGGCCCCAGCGGGGGCGCGGGCCGAAGGCGGCGTCCTCGTCCCAGTGGAACCGGGTGAACGAGGCCGGCCGCCGCCAGCGGCGGGCGTGCAGGTGCATGCGTGCGGTGATCGCACCGAGCGGCCCGAAGTGCTCGCCCAGGCGGTGCTCGGCGGGTTCGGCGCCGGGAACGTGGGCGAACATCACGCAGTCGCGCGGGGCCGCGCCCGGGTCGGCGACGCCGACCACGCGCGAGCCGTCCAGCGCGGGGACGACCCGCGGGGTCGGCACGCCCGCCTCCTCACGCAGCGCGGTGAGCCAGTCGAGCTCGGAGGCGATCGCCTGGCGCGAGTGGTAGCCGAGACGGTGCACCCGCAGGATCAGCCGGCGTCCCGCGTCGACGACCAGGAACGTCGCGTTCTCCGACACGTTGATCAGCATGACCTCGGCGTCCGGCCCGACGTCGTAGCGCCGCAACGCCCGCCGGGCCACCCGCTCGACCCGGCCGAGTACGCCGCCCCCGGCTGAAAGGTCGTGAAGATCCCGCCCCGGCAGGGCGTCGTCCGGCGGATCGTGGCGAATGGGCCCGGCGTGCGCGAGCGCGTCCTCCGCGTCCGGCAGGTCGTGGACCTCCATGCGTTCTCCTCGTGGGGCGGGCCGGCGGAACGGCGGACCATCATAGGGACGGCGCCCTCCGGCCCGGCCCGCCGGGATCGTCGGACCGCCCGGCCGCCATCGCCGGTCCATCGCCGGGAGCGGACCGGACGGACGGTGACGGCCCGGCCGACCCGTGGTGCGGACCGGACGGACGGTGACGGCCCGGCCGTGCAGTGATGCGGACTGAACGGACGGTGATGGCCCGGCCGTGCCGTGGTACGGACGAACTCGGCGGACCGCCCGGCGGTGGGCCGGCCGGGCGAAGTTGCTAGCTTGTGCGAAATGAGCGGACGAGCAGTGTTGGTGACCGGGGCGTCGCGGGGCATCGGACGTGCGGTGGCCGCCGCGTTCGCGGGCGAGGGCGACCGCGTGGCCGTCCACCACCGCGATTCGGCCGAGCTGGCCGAGCGGACGCGGGCCGGGCTGCCGGGCGGCGGGCACGTGGTCGTCCAGGCCGACATCGCCGACCCCGAGCAGGTCCGGCGCATGGTGGACGAGGCGGCCGACGGGCTGGGCGGCATCGACGTGCTGGTCAACAACGCCGGCGTCTTCCTCCCCCACCCGATCACCGAGGTGTCCTACGAAGAGTGGCAGGAGGCGTGGCGGCGCACGCTGGACCTGAACCTGCTGGGCGCGGCCAACCTCACCTGGTGCGCCGTGCCCCACATGCCGTCCGGGGGGCGCATCGTCAACGTGTCCTCGCGCGGGGCCTTCCGCGGGGAGCCGCACGCTCCGGCGTACGCGGCGAGCAAGGCGGGCATGAACGCCCTCGGCCAGTCGCTGGCCATCTTCCTCGCCCCGCACGGCATCTCCGTGGGCACCGTCGCGCCCGGCTTCGTCGAGACCGACATGACCAACGAGCACCTGAAGGCTCCGCGCGGCGACGCGATCCGCGCCCAGAGCCCGTTCGACCGGGTGGCCCGGCCGGAGGAGATCGCCGCCGCCGTGCTCTATCTGGCCTCGCCGGCCGCCGAGTGGGCGAGCGGCGCCATCATCGACCTCAACGGCGCCTCCTACCTGCGCACCTGACCCCTTCCCGGGCACCTGACCCGGTTCAGGCCGTGCCGGCGGGGATGGCGCCGGGCGGGCGGGCGGCGTCGGCGAGCAGGGCCCTGGCCTGGCGGACGACGGCCTCGTCGACGAAGCGGCCGTCCGGGAGGGCGACGGCGCCGGCGCCGCCCGCGGCCACCACTTGGTTCGCCGCCGCGATCTCCTCCTCGGTGGGGCGGTAGGCGGCCTCGATGACCGGCAACTGGGCGGGGTGGATGGCCGCGCGGCCCCGGAACCCCATGGCGCGGCCGGCGCGGCAGGAGGCGGCCAGCCCTTCCAGGTCGCGGAAGGCGGTGTAGACCGACTGGGCGGGAGCGGGCAGCCCTGCGGCGCGGGCGGCGACCACGATCCGGGACCGCGCCCACGCCAGACCGGTCTCGTCGGCGACGCCGAGATCGGCACGCAGGTCCGCCTCGCCGAGCCCGATGCTCGCGACGGCCGGGCAGGCCGTGGCGATCTCGTAGGCCAGTTCGAGGCCGAGTGCCGACTCGACCAGCGGATGGAGCGCGACGCCGGGAGCCGCGAGGGCGATCTCGCGCAGTCCGGCGGCCGACTCGGCCTTCGGCACGCGGATGCCCGCGGTGCCGGCGCACAGGGGCCCGATGGCCTGTAGGTCGGCCTGCCCGTACGGGGTGCGCACGTCGTTGATCCGGATCTGGACGCGCGGGCGCGGGGTCGCGAGCAGCGCGACGACCTCGGCGCGCGCCCGGTCCTTGTCGCCGGGCGCGACGGCGTCCTCCAGGTCGACGATCACCACACCGGCCGGGCCGGCGAGGGCCTTGGCGACGAGCGCGGGCCGGTCCGCGGGCGCGTACAACCAGGTCGGCATCAGATCACTTCCTCAGCGGGCGCGTACAACCAGGTCGGCATCGGTTCACTTCCTCAGATGTCGGGTGAGCGGCGGCGCGCTAGTGCGCCGTCCACGAACGTTCACCGGCTCGGGCGCCGTAACAGGCGCCGGCATCGCCGTACCACGACCCGCCGACCCGGCGCCGATCACTGCAGCACGTGGCCGGGGATGGAGAGCCGCGCCCAGCGAACGTACGTGGACACCGCACCAGGCCCGGCCCGGGGGCGGAGAACCGCGCCCAGCGAACGTACGTGGACACCGCACCAGGCCCGGCCCGGGGGCGGAGAACCGCGCCCAGCGAACGTACGTGGCCACCGCACCAGGCCCGGCCCGGGGGCGGAGAACCGCGCCCAGCGAACGTACGTGGCCACCGCACCAGGCCCGGCCCGGGGGCGGAGAACCGCGCCCG
>NZ_JBEXGS010000005.1:390482-391816 GCF_040607455.1 Sphaerisporangium sp. NPDC005289 | reverse complement strand
CCGGTGAACGTATGTGGTCATCGCGCTAGACGACGCCCTTGTCGCGCAGGGCCGCCACGTCCGCGTCGGACAGGCCCAGCTCCGCCAGGACGGCGGCGGTGTCGGCGCCGTGGGGGCGGCCGGGCCAGCGGATCTCGCCCGGCGTGGCGGACAGGCGGAACATGACGTTCTGCATGCGCAGCGGGCCGAGGCCGGGGTCCTCGACGGTGGTGACCGCGTCCAGGGCGGCGAGCTGCGGGTCGGACATGACATCGCGCACGTCGTAGATGGGGGCGACCGCCGCCTGGGCGCGCTCGAAGGCGTCCAGCACCTCCTCGCGGGTGCGCGCGCCGACCCACGCGGCGACGGCCTGGTCCAGCTCGTCGGCGTGCTCGACGCGTCCGGCGCCGGTGGCGAACCACGGCTCCTGGACGTACTCGGGCCGGCCGACCAGGCGCATGACCCGCTCGGCGATGTTCTGGGCGGAGGTGGAGACGGCCACCCAGGTGCCGTCGGCGCAGCGGTAGGTGTTGCGCGGCGCGTTGTTGACCGAGCGGTTCCCCGTGCGCGGCGGCACCACGCCGAGCCGGTCGTAGATGGTCGGCTGGGCGCCGAGCACGGTGAGGATCGGCTCGATGATCGACATGTCGACCACCTGGCCGGCCCCGGTGCCCTCACGCGCGTGGAGGGCGGCCATGACGGCGTAGGCGGTGGCGAGGGCGCAGATGCCGTCCGCCAGCCCGAACGGGGGCAGGGTGGGCGGCCCGTCCGGTTCGCCGGTCATCGCGGCGAACCCGCTCATCGCCTCGGCGAGGGTGCCGAACCCGGGACGCCGCGCGTACGGGCCGAACTGGCCGAACCCGGTGACGCGGGCCAGCACCAAGCGGGGGTTGGCCTCGCGGAGACGGTCGTAGGACAGGTTCCAGCGCTCGAGGGTGCCGGGCCTGAAGTTCTCGATGACCACGTCGGCGTCGCGGGCGAGCGCGAGCAGCACCCGCTGACCCTCGGCCGTCGACAGGTCCAGGGTCATGGCCCGCTTGTTGCGGCCCAGCACCTTCCACCACAGGCCGCCCGGACCGTGGCCGCGGGAGGGGTCGGGCTTGGCCGGATGCTCGACCTTGACCACCTCGGCGCCGAAGTCGCCGAGCAGCATCGCGGCCATCGGCCCGGCGAACAGCGTCGCCAGGTCCAAGACGCGGACGCCTTCCAGGGCTTTCATGTCTGATCCTCCGTGGTCCTGCGTGACGACGGCTCCAGGGTCCCGTGTGACGACTCCTCCGGGGACCCGTGTGACGACTCCTCCGGGGACCCGTGTGACGACTCCTCCGGGGACCCGTGTGACGACTCCTCCGGGG